>SVGJ01000013.1 GCA_015056415.1 Clostridiales bacterium | reverse complement strand
GACGATACGCTGAAGGAGCCGGATATGCTCCCGGCCCGCTTCCCGAACCTGCTGGTCAACGGCGCCAGCGGCATCGCGGTGGGTCTGGCCACCAACATTCCGCCCCACAACCTGGCCGAGAGCGTCCGCGCCGTCATCGCCCAGATCGAAAACCCCGACATTTCCCTGGACGAGCTGATGCAGATCATCCCCGGCCCGGATTTCCCCACCGGCGGCGTGCTGGTGAAGAACGAGGAGATCCGCAAGGGCTACGAAACCGGCCGCTCCAAGCTGAGCCTCCGCGCCCGTGTGCACATCGAGGATGGCGCCAACGGCCGCAAGCTCATCGTTATCACCGAGGTGCCCTACCAGGTCAACAAGGCCGCCATGCTGGAGAAGATCCTCAGGCTCTCTGAGGAAAAGAAGGCTGCCCTGGGCTGCATTTACGACATCCGCGACGAAAGCGACCGCACCGGCCTGCGTGCCGTGATCGAGCTCAAGCGCGATTCCAATGCCGAAAAGGTGCTGGCCTACCTCTTCAAATATTCCGACCTGCAGGTCACCTTCGGCGTGAATATGGTCGCCATTGCCGAGGGCAAGCCCGTGCAGATGGGCCTGAAGTCCATGATCGGCCACTTCATCCGCCACCAGAAGAATGTAGTGACCCGCCGCACAGAGTATGAGCTCAAGCAGGCCAGGGCCCGCGCCCATATTTTGCAGGGCCTGATGATCGCCGTGGACAACCTGGATGAGGTCATCGCCCTGATCCGCGCCAGCAAAAACCCCAAGGAAGCCAAGCAGAAGCTCATCGAACGCTTCGAGCTGACCGAGGTGCAGGCCCAGGCGATCCTGGATATGCGCCTGCAACGCCTCACCAACCTGGAGATCGAAGCCCTGCGTAAGGAGTATGCCGACCTGCTCAAGCTCATCGACAAGCTCGAGGGGATCCTGGGCAGCGAAAAGAAGTTGCTGAACGTGATCCGCAAGGAGCTGCAGGAGATCGCCGACGAATTCGCCGACGAGCGCCGCACCACCATCGAGGGCATCGAGTCCAGCCCCGCAGAGCCCCTGGACGAGACCCCCGTGCCTGAGGAGGCCATCGTGGCCTTTACCCACAGCGGCTATCTGAAGCGGATGTATCCCGCCTTCTACAAAAAGAACCCCCTGCCCACCTACGAGGAGGATCCCAAGGAGGCGGCGCAGTATCTCTTCACCACCAGGACAGACGAGACGCTGCTTTTCTTCACCAACCACGGCAACTGCTATCCCCTGAGCGTAGGCGCCCTTTCCGAGTGCAAGCCCAAGGACCGCGGACAGCAGCTTTCCGGCGTGCTGGCAGGCCTGGAGGACAACGAAGTTCCGCTGCTCATCACCTGTATGCCCATGAGCGATCTGGCCAGGCAGCCTGATTTCCTGTTCATCACCAAACAGGGCATGATCAAGCGCACCGCCGCCAAAGACTACGACGTCCGCTCCAGGAAGTTCGCTGCCACCAAGATCAATGCAGGCGACGAGCTGCTGTGCGTCACGCCCGCCGAAACCCGTGATGACCTGCTCTTCATCAGCCGCAGCGGTATGTGTATCCGCTTCGCGCTGGATACCGTACCCACCCAGGGCCGTATCTCCGCCGGCGTGAAGGCCATGCAGGTCGAAAAGGGCGACGAGGTCATCTGGGCCGGCCAGCTGGGCGAAAAAGATCAGATGATCCTGCTGAGCGAGCGCGGCTACGGCAAGCGCATCCCTGCCATGGATTTCGAGCGGCAGAACCGCAACGGCAAGGGCGTGAAGTCCTTCTATTTTAACAGGAACGGCTCGAACGGCCGCTACATCGCCGCGCTGTATCTCGCTGGCGAAGCGTCCTGCGACCTGCTCATCCTGCAGTCCCAATCCCCCGCCACCCGCTTGAAAAAGGACGAGATCATGCTCCAGGGTAAGACTGACCGTGGCCTGCCCTACGTCATGGCCATCCTGGACGACGTGGTCACCGGCGTCATCGGCATCGAAGAGGTGCAGGGCTGACCTTGCATCATGGTGTAAATCGTGGTATCATATCTTTATCCCGGCAGGAGGTGAGCCCATGAACCGCAACGAGAGCTTCCCCGCGATCCTTGTCAGCGCCTTGACTGTGCACCTGGCCTGGGCCAGCCTGGACGTGATGGTGGAGGATGTGGAGCAGATCCAGGTCTTCATCTCCGGCGCGGAAAAAGACGTGCATGACCTGCGTGTCACCTGCGAGGAGAACCGCCTGACGGTGGAGCAGCCCTCCTACGGCATCAATCTGAAGAGCCTGGGCGCTGAGCACTGGATGCAGATCATGATCCGCCTGCCCCTCTCCTGGAAGGGCTCAGTGGATCTGGATACCATCTCCGCGCCGCTGAACGTGCGCGGCCTTTCCGGCACGGACTTCACGCTGGACACCGTCTCCGGCGATATCTCCGCCAGCGATCTTCGCAGCATGACGGCCGCCCTGCGCTCGCTTTCCGGCAGCATCAGGGCCGAGAACATCTCCGGCGAGAAGCTGAACCTGCGCTCCATTTCCGGCGACATCACCGTCCGCTCCTGCGGGTACGACGTCTACCGCGTCAACACCGTATCCGGCCAGACTGATCTGGACATGACGCAGCCCTTCGAACGGCTGGACTGCGTTTCCGTTTCCGGCAATGTGCGGGTATTCGCCCCGGTGGAATATGTCGACGCGTCGCTGCGCTCCGTCAGCGGCAGGCTGCTCACCCGGGACGTATCCATCCAGCACGGCGCGCCGGAGGCCAAGGCTTCCAGCGTATCCGGCAATTTTGAAATCAATTGCAGCACCGCTGCAACCTATGAGGAGGAATAACCCATGGCACGACAGAACTTTGGTGGTTTCGGCGGCGGCGCGAATATGCAGCAGCTGATGCGTCAGGCCCAGAAAATGCAGCAGCAGATGCAGGAGGCCCAGGAAAAGCTGGACGCAGCTGAGTACGAGGCAGCCAGCGGCGGCGGCATGGTGAGCGTGAAGGTCTCCGGCACCCGCGAGCTGAAGGAGATCAACATCGATCCCCAGGTGGTGGATCCCGACGATATCGAGATGCTGCAGGACCTGATCATGGCCGCAGTGAATGAGGCCCTGCGCAAGGGCGAGGAAGCCCGCGAGGCTACCATGAACCGCATGGCTCCCGGCATGGGCGGCATGTTCTAAGCATGGCCCACCAGATCGAACCCATCACCCGTATGGTGGCTGAGCTGTCACACCTGCCGGGCATCGGGCAAAAGACGGCTCAGCGGCTGGCGTATCACATCGTCAGCATGCCCCTGGAGGACGTTCATGCCCTGGCTACCGCCATCTGGCAGGGACGCAAAGCCATCCGCTACTGCGAGGTCTGCGGCAATTACGCCGCCGGCGAACAATGCGATGTATGCCGCGATCCCGAGCGTCACAACGGGCAGATCTGCGTCGTCCGCGACCCCCGTGACGTGGCTGCCATGGAGCGTATGCACGACTATCACGGCGTGTATCACGTGCTGCACGGCACCCTCTCCCCCATGGACGGCGTGGGCCCGGATGACATCCGCATCAAGGAGCTGGTAGCCCGGCTGAGCCAGGGCGAGGTCAGCGAGATCATCCTCGCCACCAACCCTGACATCGAGGGCGAAGCCACCGCCACCTACATCGCCCGCCTGCTCAAGCCCCTGGGCGTCCGCTGCACCCGCATCGCCCATGGCGTGCCCGTAGGCAGCGATCTGGAATACGCCGACGAGGTCACCCTTTCCAAGGCGCTGGAAGGTCGGCGCGAAATTTGATATGCCATTTTGCACGCTTTCGGGCGTGCATTTTTACAAAGGAGCCCTTATGGAGAACATTCTGATCCTCATTGCAGTGGCGCTGCTGGCTGTTGTCATGATCCTGCTGATCGTGCTGCTGGCCCGCCAGGGACGCAGTCTGCGGACACAGAAGGACCACCAGCACCAGCAATCCCAATACCTGCAGAACCTGGCCTACGACCTCTTTGATGAATTGGACCACCAGCGGGACGAGCATGCCTCCGCCCTGTCCGAGGGCAACGCCAATCTGCTCAACACCCTGACCCAGCTGGGGCAGAGCCAATCCTCGCTGCTGGAAAGCATGCAGCGCCAGGTGCTGCTCTCCACCCGCAATCAGGAGGAGCGCGCCGGACAGATGGCGGCCTCCGTCACCGCCAGCCTCACCCAGCTGGACACCCGCATGGAAAGCCTCCGCCAGGCCAATGACCGCCAGCTGGCCGAAATGCGCCGTACCGTGGATGAGAAGCTTACCGAGTCCATCGACAAGCGGCTGAACGACAGCTTCGCGCAGGTCAGCCAGCGACTGGAGCAGGTGTACAAGAGCCTGGGTGAGATGCAATCCCTGGCCGTGGGCGTGGGTGACCTGAAGAAGGTGCTCACCAACGTGAAGACCCGCGGCATCTGGGGGGAAATGCAGCTGGGCAGCCTGCTCAGCGCCATGCTTGCCCCTGGCCAGTATGACGAGAATGTAGCCGTCGTGCCTGGCTCTGCCGAGCGGGTGGAGTTTGCCGTGCGCCTCCCGGGCCGTGATGCCGATGTGCTCTATCTGCCCATCGACAGCAAATTCCCCCAGGAAGACTACCTGCGCCTGGTGGAGGCAAGTCAATCCGGTGACGCCGCCGCTGCCGACGCCGCCCGCAAAGCGCTGCTCCAGCGCATCAGGCAGGAGGCCAGGCGCATCTCCGGCAAGTATGTCGCTCCACCCCATACGACGGACTTCGCCGTGATGTTTCTGCCCATCGAGGGTCTCTATGCCGAATTGGCGCAGACCCCCGACCTTTGCGAAACGCTGCAGCGGGAACACCGCATCGTGGTGGCTGGCCCCTCCACCTTCACCGCCCTGCTCAACGCCCTGCAGATGGGCTTCCGCACCCTGGCCATCGAGAAGCGCTCCAGCGAGGTCTGGAGCCTGCTGGGCGCCGTGAAGACTGACTTTGACAAGTTTGCCGAGGTGCTGGAGAAGACCCGTCAGCGTCTGGTGCAGGCCACCGAGTCCATCGATACGGCCTTCACCCGCACCCGTTCCATTCAACGTCGTCTGGGCGCCGTGGAAACGCCTGAGGACTGACCCCAATCCATGAAAAAACCAAGGCTCCATTTGAGGAACCTTGGTTTTTCTTATGCTGTTCTCTCAGCCCTTGCCATCATCAGCGCCATCAGCGCCGCCAGCGCAAAGGCCGCGAACCCGAAAACAAAGGGCGTCCGGGGATGGTATTCATACAGGAAGCCCGCCAGCGCTGAACCGAAGATGCTGCCAAAGGACTTCATGGCATTGAAGGCGCCCATCACCAGGTTGCTGTTGCTCCCCGAGCCCAGCACAGCGGCCCGGTTCTGCATCAATGGCACAGAAATGAAGTAAAACGCGAAGAACAGCACGTTCACCACAATGAAGGGCACAAGGTTTTCGAAGAAGATCACGCCGATCATGGCCGCCGTGCACACGCCCATGACCCCGGCAATATAAGGCGAGATACTCCTGCGCCGCAGGATCCACATACACAGCGTGGCGTTGGAAACCATGGAGATCACCCCCAGCGCCGCTTTGATCACCCCGTTGTAGCCGGAGGTCAGCTGGAATTGATCCCGCAGGAAATAGTTGAAGCACTGCTCAAAGGCGATGTACCCCAGATTGCCCAGCCCGTAGGCCAGAAACAGGAATACCAGCGCCTTCGTCATAAAATGCCGGCATTGCAGGATCGCCGCGAAGGGATTGCAATCCCGCAGCAGCTGCCTTCCCTTCAGCTTCCTCAGGCCGTTTTGCTGATCGTCGCCGCAGCCAATATACAGCAGCACCGAGGTCACCGCCAGCGTGGCAGCCTGCAGCCACACGGAATAGAAGATATTGATCTCCCCCACCATGCCACCCACAAAGTAGCCAAAGGAGGCGGACACCGAATTCACCGTGGCGTTGATGGCCAGGTTGCGGCCACGCTTTTCCTCCGGCGAAACGTTCACCGTGTAGGTCAGGAATGCCACATAGCACCCGCCCACGAAGATCCCCGCGAACATCCGCGCCAGCAGAAACTGCGTTTCCGTCCGCGCCAGGCCAAAAAACACCTGGCCCAGCGCATAGCCGAAGCCACAGATCAGCAGCACCTTTTTGCTGGAGAGGTATCCGGCGATCTTCCCCCAGAAGGGTGAAAACAGAAAATTGAAGGCCATCATAGCCGCCAGCGCCAGGCCGAACATATAGTCATTCAGCTGCAGATCCACAATGATGGCAGGTGTTACCGGATGTACAAAATTAGCCGCCATATTGAATACAAACATGACCACAAAGAAATAACCCAGCCTGCCGGAATCCTTTTTCACAGGTCTCGTCCTCCGTTGCGATGGTCTTGGAACATCATATCAAAGCGATCTGCTCCCGTCAAGCGGTGCAAAGAAAAGCAGCCCCGGAGCGTCTCCGGGGCCGTCGGATTGCTTTTATTCTGCTGTGACCTGCCACCAATCGGCTGCAACATCCCCGGCGAAGATGAAATATACATCCTGCACTCCGGTCACGCTGGCAATCTCCACAGTGATCTCCGCCATGTCGCCGGCGGGAACAGCCAACTCGCAAAGCACTTCGCCATTGAGCGCGCCGGTGGTGACGCGCACCGCGCCGCCCGCCTCAGAGGAAGCACGCAGGGTCAGCTGCTTCGCGCCGTCGGCAAAGTCCACACCCTTGAGATGCAGCCAGTCGCCGCTCTCAGCCTTGAGCAGGGCCGTATCCGCATACCCGGTGACCTCAATACCCGCCTGACGGTACATCGTCCGCGCGGAGATCCGCTGATAGGGATCCAGGCTCTCCAGCTGCTCCGGGCCTGCCATGGTACCCTTCACCGGCGCGATGCTGCCGTCCTCCAGCACGGTCAGCTTATCGATCTGCGGGCTGCGATAGTTCCCGGTAATGCCCATGGCCTTTTCCACCGGGCGGTTGTGATACAGCAGATAGTGCTGACCCCTGAACTCCACAATGCTGTGGTGGTTGTTGCCATACAGGCCGAAGAACCGGCCCTGATTCACAAACAGCTCGCCCCGGTAGGTGAAGGGTCCCATGGGACTTTCGCTGGTCATGTACTCAATGGCGCCGCTGGTGATGCCCATGGTGTTGCCCTCGGTCTGCCAGTTGGAGCAGTAGGAATAGTAATACGTATCGCCAATGCGGTTGATGCCGGAATCCTCAAATACGTAGGGCGCATCGATCACCTGGGGCTCGCCCACAATGGAGATCATGTCCTCACCCAGCTGAACGCAGCGGATGGTGCCGGGATTGGCCGTTTTGCCCTCCGGAACGCCGCCGCCGAAGTACAGATAACCAGTACCGTCGTTATCCACAAACACAGCGGGATCAAACAGCCACAGCACATTGGCGCAGTTGGGTACGCTGCGGGTGATCAGCCCATGGCCCAGGGGATCCCTCCAGGGGCCGGCGGGATCATCCGCTGTCAGCACAGACACGCCGTTGCCACCATTGCAGAAGTAAAGGAAGAACTTGTCCTGACCATTGATCACCTTGTGCGCCGCGCAAGGCGCCCAGGAGTTGGTGGCCCACTTGGCAACGCCGCTGGCGCCTGCCACGGGGATCGCGCCGTGATCCGTCCAGTTCACCAGGTCAGCAGAGGAGATGCAGTTGATCTTGTTGATCCCGCCGTAGGTATTCTCCTTTACATTGCCTGCGGCGTCATACTCCACCAGATCGTTGGTGGTATATACATACAGGCGGTCATTCCACACCAGAAAGCCCGGGTCAGCGCCAAAGCGCTGGGTATAAAGCGGGTTGTTCTGTCCATTCACCTTGTAGGTTTTGTTCAGTTCCAGCTGGTCAAACATAGCAGTCATTGTCTCCTTTGTCTCAGGGATCACGGTGGCAGGCAGGATCGCCTGCTCTGCCTGCGCCAGCGCCGCGCCACACAAAAGCAGCAGGCTCACCAACGCAACAAGGATCTTCTTCATGCCGGACCTCCGTGTTTACATCTGAGCTTTTCATTCAACAACGAATGACTTGTGTCCTTTGACATACGTCCACCTTTTTTGTGACAAAAAAACGGGACGCCCCATGAGGAGCGCCCGTCATTGTTATACTCAATCATCCACGCGGAAGGCGTAGATGGTGGTGGTGTCATACTTTTCGCCGGGACGCAGCACCGTGGTGCCGGGGAACTGGGGGTTGTTGGGGTCATCGGGGCAATGCTGGGTCTCCAGGCACAGGCCGGAGTACTGGCCATAGTGCGCGCCGTTCTTGCCGCCTTCCAGGTCGGTGGTGCAGGCGGTGTAGAGCTGCACAGCAGGCTGGTCGGTGATGACCTCCATGATGCGGCCGCTCTCCTCATGCACAACGCAGGCGCACATACCCACAGCCTTGCCCTTGCGCAGAACGAAGTTGTGATCGTAGCCGCCGGCGGGCTGCATCTGGGGGCAGGTGTCGATGGCGTCCAGGCCGTCGCCCAGCAGCAGGCCCTCGCGCAGGTCCAGGGGCGTGTAGGCCACGGGCATATAAGCGCCGGTGGGGATCAGGCCCTCGTCCACGGGGGTGATGACGTCGGCGTCGATGAACACCTCGTGGTCGCGGATGGTGCCGTGGTCATGACCGGCCAGGTTGAAATAAGTATGATTGGTCAGGTTGCACAAGGTGGGCTTGTCGGTGGTGGCCTCGTAGCGGATGATCAGGTTGTTGTCGTCATCCCAGGTATAGGTCACGGTGACATCCAGGTTGCCGGGGTAATTCTCTTCGCCGTCGGGGCTGACGCGATGGAAGGCCACGCTGTCCTGATGCTTGCCCTCGATGGCCTTGCCCTCCCACAGGTGAGCGGAGAAGCCCACATTGCCGCCGTGCAGGTGATTCACACCGTGATCGTTCAGCGCCAGCTGATATTCCACGCCGTCCAGGGTGAACTTGCCCTTGCCGATGCGGTTGCCGTAGCGGCCCACGGTATCGCCCATGGCGCCATGACCGCCGCCGTACTTCTCCATGGAATCGAAGCCCAGCGCCACGTCGGCCATGTTGCCCTCGCGGTCAGGCACGATGATGGAGGTGAGGATCGCGCCCCACTCGATCACAGAAATGGAAGCGCCGGTTTTGTTCGTCAGGGTGTATTGGTTGACCTGGCGGCCATCCTTGGTCAGACCAAAGGGCTTGATGCAAATAGACATGGAAAACCCTCCTGTATTTCTTTCTTTTTATCTATTGTAACGCATTACCGAAACTTGTCAAGTGGGAACCCGCCGGGGAAGACACAAAACCGATGGCCGGGGCGCCTTCCGCGGAAGTTCCGCCGGCGCGGGCGCACTGTCCGCCGCCGGAACAGCCAGATAACGCGCTACCGTCTCCTGCATCTGCCACAGGGTGCAGCAGGGCTGCTTGCGCAGCCAGCCGTAAAGCAGCAGCCGAGCCCGGGGCCAATCCGTGACCAGCGCCAGGGTGTGATAGCCCCCATGCAGGGCAATGTTGTCCCGGCAAAGCGCCGCCTGATGCTTCTCGGTGGGGCGCAGAAGCCCCAGGTCCAGCACAGCCCCGTTCTGATCCTCGCCGGCCAGCAGCAGGGCGCGCACCGGCACATCCGGCAAATGACCGGCATGGATGCTCAGCCTGCCGCGGCCACGCTGGCTCTCCACCCGGGCAAATCCGCTGACCTGCCCCGCCGCCGGGCGCAGCAGCACATACATCCGCTGGAAGGGCGCGTTGTACATCCGTCTCTCACCTCCGCTGAAAAAAGCCTATGCCCAACATCTTGCGGAAAGAACGCTTTCGCGGTACAATAGACGGGATTACGGAGGAGGTGGGAGCCGCATGGACAAGCTGGCGACGCTCAAGCATTACTTTGGCCACGACGGCTTCCGCGCCGGACAGGAACCGCTGGTGGACGCCCTGCTGCAGGGCCGCGACTGCCTGGGCATCATGCCCACGGGCGCGGGCAAATCCATGTGCTACCAGATCCCCGCTCTGATGAAAACCGGCGTCGCGCTGGTGATCTCGCCCCTGATCTCCCTGATGAAGGATCAGGTCTCCGCCCTGAAGAGCGCCGGCGTTCCCGCCGCTTATCTGAACAGCTCCCTCACCCCCGCCCAGATGGATCTGGCCACCGAGCGGGCCCGCATGGGGATGTACCGCATCATCTACGTGGCGCCGGAGCGGCTGGAGACCGCCTCCTTCCAGCAGTTCGCCCGCAGCGCGCCCATATCCCTTATCGCCGTGGACGAGGCCCACTGCGTTTCCCAGTGGGGACAGGATTTCCGCCCCAACTATCTGAAGATCGCCGATTTTGTGGAATCCCTGCCTGTCCGGCCCGCTGTGGGCGCCTTCACCGCTACAGCGACCGCCAGGGTGCGGGACGATATCATCCGCCTGTTGCGGCTGCGGGATCCAGCCATGACCTCCACCGGCTTTGACCGGCCCAACCTGTACTTCGAAGTAGTGCGCCCCAAATCGAAATACCCTGCGCTCAGCGCCATCCTCCGCACCAAGAAGGAGCAGAGCGGCATCGTCTACTGCGCCACCCGCAAGGCCGTGGAGGAGGTCTGCGACAAGCTCACCGCCGAGGGCTTCACCGCCGGGCGCTACCACGCCGGGCTCAGCGACGAGGAGCGCCGCGCCTCCCAGGAGGATTTCCAGTACGACCGGGTACAGGTGATGGTGGCCACCAACGCCTTCGGCATGGGCATCGACAAATCCAACGTCAATTACGTCATCCACTACAACATGCCCCGCTCCATGGAGGCCTACTATCAGGAGGCCGGCCGTGCGGGCCGCGACGGCACCGACGCGGAGTGCATCCTGCTGTATAACGGCTCGGACATCTACACCGCCAAGTGGATGATCGAGCACGGCGAGCCCAACCCGGAGCTTTCCAGTGACGAGCAGGAGGCCGTACGCCGCCAGGATCTGCGCCGGCTGGAGACCATGATCACCTACAGCACCGGCAACCATTGTCTGCGCCAGTACATCCTGAGATACTTCGGTCAGTCCGCGAAGGATACGTGCGACGGCTGCAGCCATTGCGTGGGCGCCCAGTATGATTATGTGGAGGAGCTGAAGCGGCCATCCCGCAAAAAGTCTGTCAACAGGAGCAGCGTGTTCGTGCAGCCTGCACAGCCGTCCCTGCCGAAGCTCCCCGCCGCCGACCCGGACAACCTTTACGAGCAGCTCCGCGCCTGCCGCCTGAAGCTGGCCCAGGGGCTCCGGGTACCCCCCTACATCATCTGCGACGACAAGACCCTGGCCGATATGGCCCGCCGTATGCCCCACAACCTGGACGAAATGCTTTCCGTCCACGGCATGGGCACTGCCAAAGTAGGCAAGTGGGGCAACAGTTTCCTGAAGGTCATCAACGCCTTTGCCGCTTCCCACCCCCGGCGATCCGCCGTCACCGCCATCGCCGCTCCCAGCACCCGTCCCCGGGCCTGGACCAAGCAGGAGGACCAGGAGCTGCGCGAGGGCTACCTCAACGGCATCTCCATCCTCGACCTCAGTGACCAGCACCACCGCAGCGCAGGCGCCATCCGCTCCCGCTTAGCCAAGCTGGGGCTGATCTTCGATGGTGAATGGCCAGAGTGATCTTTAAAAAATCTCCAAAAAGTTTTACGAAACTATTTCATTTTTATTCCCCGTGTGTTATAATGGGAAAAATGAAATTTTGGAGGCTGCCCTATGCGGTGTCAGTATTGCAATTGCACGGAAAGTAAGGTTATCGATTCCCGCCCCACGGAAGAGGGCAGCAGCATTCGCCGCCGGCGCGAATGCATCGGCTGCGGCCGCCGCTTCACCACCTACGAGAAGATCGAGATGGTTCCCCTGATGGTCGTCAAGCGCGATGGCCGCCGCGAAGCCTTTGATCCCCAGAAGATCAAGACCGGCATCATCCACGCCAGCAACCAGCTGCCCGTGTCCATGCAGGAGATCGACGGCATCACCACCCGCATCGAGCAGGCTGCCTACGCCAGCATGGAAAGCGAGATCCCTTCCCAGAAGATCGGCGATATGGTCATGGCCGAGCTCAAGGCCCTGAACGATGTGGCCTACGTGCGCTTCGCCGCCGTGTACCGCAAATTTACCGACCTGGGTACCTTCATGGATGAATTGCAGAAGCTTGTTAATGAAAACAAGGGTATGAAATAAGCAAAAAAAGAGAGGCCTCGGCCTCTCTTTTTGCTTATTCTTCCGTGGGCCAGAACAGCTGATCCAGCGTTTTGCCCAGTTCCTTGCAGATAGCGACGCACAGCTTGAGCGATGGATTATAGCTGCCGGACTCGATCAGTCCGATGGTCTGCCGGGTCACGCCCAGGCGCTCTGCCAGCTGCTCCTGGCTCAGATCGCATTCGATGCGGGCGATCTTCATTCGCTTATTCTTCATCGGCACACTCCGCCTCCATGAGCTGTTTTTCCGCATGGGCAGCGCTTTGCTTCCTCATACTGTCAGCCACCAGTCCGCCCAGCAAGCAGGAAATCAGCACCACAACCTCAACCGTCACATACATCCACAGGGGACACGTCTTCTGCCGTAATGTGCACATCAGCCACATCAGCGCCGGCGTCAGCGCCAGCACGCCTGCCGTCAGCGGCAATACACGCTTCCAGACCGTACTGCCGTCGCCTTCGCCCATCAGTCCGCCGCGTGTCAGACGGCCCATGGTAACAAACATGATCACCGTCAGTGCCAGCGCTGTCAGCGAGTTGACCGTACCATTCCCCTTACCCAGCATCAGCAGCACTGTGCATACCAGCAGCGCAACACAGTGCACCACCGTCCATGATGTGCTCAGGCATACTTCCTTTTCGATGGCGATGCGTTCGTCCGCCTGTCCCCACAAGCCCCGCGCGCTCATCCAGACGCCCCATACCGCAGCGCCGCAGACAAGTCCGCTCGCTTCCGGCAACAGGGCGTACCAGGGCAGTCCGCACACAACGCCCACAGTCTTCGTCAGCAACAGCAGCGCCAGCAGCAGCATCGTCACATGAAAATTCTTCGCCATCACCCGGTGAGATTCCTGTTTCACCCGTTCATCAACGATGTGCCTGTTCATTCCTCTGCTTCCTCCCCGGTCTCGGTAGCCGCTACTGCCTTGTTGGCCGCCTTTTCGCCCCGGCTGATGACCAGCGACATCAGTCCGTAGAAGAAGCCGCCCCAGCCGGCGCCCATGATGAGGATCTTCACCAGGCCGTGGAATCTGAACGCGCCGTCAACAAAGCAATCCTCCGCGCCCATCACGATGCCGAAGAACAACGCCCCCAGCACCGTCGCTTTACCCAGCCGCTTCTTGCCGTCTCTCCTGTTCTTTTCACCGCCCCACAAAACCATGCCGCGCCTGATGGCCAGCACGGTGTAGACGCCGCTGGCGATCAGCACAGGCGCCAGGCTGGGCGCATACCAAGTGCTGTTCTCCCTGTCGCCAAAGGTTAGCAGGAACGTGCCAAGCAGCGCGATCCACATCATGGCGCCGAAGGACGTGCTCAGCACACTGTTGTCCATCTCCTTCAGGACCTCATCCTTTTTGCCCCACAGGCTCCTCACCGTGCGCAGCGTGATCATCACGCCCAGACCTGCCAGGATGATCAGCACATCCAGCGCCCACCGAAGCATCTCCGCCTGCAGATATAGCTTGACGATCAGCACCGCAATTTGCAATACCAGCGCCACCCAATATAATTTTGCCAGAAGCGCATTGGACTCCTTGCTGATCCTTTCATCCACCATCTTCTTCATCGTATGTTTCATTCCTTTCCCGCCGGCTTTCCCGCCGACAGGCATATCATAGCATATCCTTTTGCAAAATGCAATATATAATTTGCATTTTGATTTATTTATTTTTCTCTATGCCATATAAATACAAAAAGGACGCTGCACGAAACCATGCAGCGTCCGGAAAAGCATATTGGATTACAGAGCGGCCAGGTCCTTGAAGACTTCCTTGTTGGCGGGATAGATCTTCTTGAACACCTCGTACACCTTGGCGTACTGGGGCACGTTCTCCGCGATGGGGTTCTGGGGCTCGTTGACGTGGATCATGGCACGGCAGGCCTCCTGCACAGAGGGATACAGGCCGGCGCCCACGCCCGCCAGGATCGCCACGCCCAGAGCAGGGCCTTCGGTATTGACGGTGGTGGCCACGGGGCAGTTGAACACGTCAGCCAGCATCTGGCGCCACAGGGGGCTCTTGCCGCCGCCGCCGCAGGCCAGCATCTGCTCGGGAGCAACGCCCATGCCGGCCAGCACGCCCAGGCAATCGTTCAGGGAGTAGGTCACGCCCTCCATCACGGCACGGAGCAGGTCGCGGCGCTGGTGCATGGCGCTCAGGCCGAAGAAGATGCCGCGGCAGTCAGCGTCCAGGTGGGGGGTACGCTCACCCATCAGGTAGGGAGCGTAGATCAGCTTGTTGGCGCCGATGGGGCTCTTGGCGGCTTCCTGATTGGTCAGCTCGTAGGTATCCACGCCCATGGCAGCGGCAGTTTCCTTTTCAGCCGCGCAGAAGTTATCGCGGAACCACTTCAGGGAGAGGCCGGCAGCCTGGGTCACGCCCATGACGTGCCATGCGCCGGGAACAGCGCAGCAGAAGGTGTGCACACGGCCCTGAGGATCGATGGAGAGCTTGTCGGTATGAGCGAACACCACGCCGGAGGTACCGATGGTGGTGAAGGCCTTGCCGTCTTCCACAACGCCGGTGCCAACCGCGGCAGCAGCGTTATCGCCGGCGCCGCCGACGACCAGGGTCTCGGCAGTCAGGCCGGTGAGGGCAGCGGCAGCCTCGGACACATGGCCGGTGACCTCGCAGCTCTCGTAGACCTTGGCCAGCATGGACTTGTCGATGTCCAGGATCTGCAGCAGCTCGTCGGACCAGCAGCGGTTGGGCACGTCCAGCAGCTGCATGCCGCTGGCGTCGCTGACCTCGGTAGCGTAGTCGCCGGTGAGCATGTAGCGGACATAGTCCTTGGGCAGCAGAATGTGGCGGCACTTGGCGTAGATCTCGGGCTGATGCTTGCGCACCCACATGATCTTGGAAAGGGTGAAGCCGGTCAGGGCAGGGTTGGCAGTGATGCGGATCAGGTTGTCGTAGCCCACCTTCTCGGTGATCTCGTCACATTCCGCCTGGGTGCGCTGATCGCACCAGATGATGGAGGGACGCAGCACCTCGCCGTTTTCGTCCAGCATGACCAGGCCGTGCATCTGGCCGGAGATGCCCAGGGACACAACGTCCTTGGCGTCCACGCCACTCTTGGTGAGCACAGTCTTCACAGTGGAGACGGCAGCGTTCCACCAGTCCTTGGGATCCTGCTCGGCCCAGCCGTTTTGAGGCTGGCTCATGGGATATTCCACCGTGGAGGAGCATACGGCCACGCCGTCCTGCTGGAACAGCACCGTTTTGGTTCCGGAAGTACCCAGGTCAATACCAAGTACGTATTTCATATGGATTGCCTCTTTTCCATGTTAATGTGGCTCAAACAGAACCATAGATGTAATTATCTTATAATCTACAGGCCATTTTGTCAAGCATTTCGCCTTATCACCTGTTGTGAAAGATGTTTTATCTCTTGCGCATTACGCAGGAAGCTGATACAATGTACAGGATAGAACAAACGAAGAAGGGAAAGAACTCACCTTATGACAATGCTCGCCAGACTCAAGAGCGTTTTCGGCGCCCAGGACATGACCCGCGGCAACCCCATGTCCTGCATCCTGAAGTTCTCCATCCCCCTGCTGATCGGCAACCTGGCCCAGCAGCTGTACAACACCGTGGACGCCATCGTCATCGGCAACTCCCCCTGGGGCGATCAGGGCCTGGCCGCCGTTGGTCTTGCCGGCCCCATCGTGAACCTGCTGCTGGTGCTGTTCATGGGCATCTCCACCGGCGCCTCGATCCTTTCCGCCCAGTATTTCGGCGCCAAGGATCGTCCCATGCTGAACCGCTGCGTGGGCGCCTCGCTGTTTCTGATCGTCGTATCCGGCCTGATCATGATGGCCGCGGGCTACTTCCTTTCCCCGCTCCTGATCGAATGGACCAATCCCCCCTCCCCCGAGGTTGGTCAGGGCGCCACCGCCTATCTGCAGATCTTCTTCCTGGGCATCATCGGCAGCGGTATGTACAACATCATCTCCGGCATCCTGCGCGGCCTGGGCGACAGCATGATGCCCCTGCTGTTCCTCGTGATCGCCTGTGTGCTGAATATCTTCCTCGACCTGGCCTTTGTGGACAGCATGGGCGTTGCCGGCGTGGCGCTGGCGACGATCATCGCCCAGGGCATATCCGCCGTGCTGTGCCTGTGGCGGCTGTGCAACATCCGTCACATCTGTGATGTGAAGCTGAAGTACGTCATCCGTCCCGACAGGAAGCTGATGCTCCGCATTGGCGCGCTGGGCCTGCCCGCCGGCGTTACCCAGGCGATCTTCTCCATGTCCGCGATCATCGTTCAGTCCCTGACCAATACCATGGGCGACGCGATGGTGGCCGCCAACACCGCCATCATGCGCGTGGACGGCTTCGCCATGATGCCCAACTTCACCTTTGGCACCGCCGCCACCACCTACATCGGCCAGAACGTGGGCGCCAACCGTGGCGACCGCCTTAAGCCCGGCGTCAAGGCCATGATGCAGCTGGGCCTGATCTCCTCCACCATCCTGGTGGCCTGCATCCTGCTGTTTGGCCGTCATCTGATCGGTATGTTTACCGAGACGGAGCTGACCCTGCAGCTGGGTGTGCAGGGTTTGAACACCCTGGCCTTCGGTTACATCTGCTTCAGCGTATCCCAGGTGCTTCAAGGCTCCATGCGCGGTGCCGGTGAGACCGCCGTACCCATGTACATCTCCATCCTGACCACCGTCGTGCTCCGTATGCCGCTGGCCTATCTGCTGGCCTTCCTGACCCGCAACGCCGAGTGGCCCAACGGTCAGCCCGTGGCGCTGTTCTCCTCGCTGCTGGTGAGCTGGGTGGTGGCCATGGTGCTGAGCATCGTCGCCTACAAAATGAAGTGGTGGCGCAAAAAGCTGCCCGGAACCCTTGGCAACGAACTATAATCACTTTCGCGCGTGCCGCTGTCCCGGTGGCACGCGCTGTTTGCAAACAAGGAGGAACTCCCCATGACCACTGAACAGGCCATTGCCAAACTCAATACCCTGGAGGAGACCCAGCGCGCCTATTACCATGCCATGGGCGTGCTTTCCCTGGACGGCGCCACTTCCGCGCCCCGCCGCTCCGTGGTGGGCCGCGGCAAGACCATGGGCGTGCTTTCCGGCATCACCTACCAGCTTATGGTCAACGATGAGACCCGCGAGGCGCTGGCCACCATCCTGGAAAACCGCGATCAGGTAGATCCGATGACGGCCCGCCGCGCCGAGCTCCTCAAGGAGGATCTGGACGACATGACCCGCATCCCCATGGATGAATACGTGGCCTACCAGACCCTCACCACCGACGCCGACGCCGTGTGGCACGAGGCCAAGGAGAAGAGCGACTACGCCATGTTCGCCCCCTATCTGGAGAAGATCATTGATTTCAACCGTCGCTTCGCCGGATACAAGAACGCTGACAAGCCCGCTTACGACGTGCTGCTGGACGATTACGAGAAGGGCGCCTCCATGGCTACGCTGGATACCTTCTTCGGCCTGCTGCGGGATAAGCTCACTCCCGTGATCCTGGAGGTCGCCAAACGCCCCGCGCCCCGCACGGATTTTCTGCGCCAATCCTTCCCCATCCACCAGCAGCGCATTTTCTCCGACAGGGTCATGGCCATGATGGGCATGGACCGCGACTGCTGCGCCATCGCCGAGACGGAGCATCCCTTCACCGATGGCTTCAACAAGTGGGACGTGCGCATCACCACCCACTATCACGAGAATGACCTGGCCTCCAGCCTGTACAGCGTCATCCATGAAGGCGGCCACGCCCTGTACGAGCTGGGCACCGCTGATGAAATGCAGTTCACCTGCCTGGCCAGCGGCTCCACCATGGGCATTCACGAGAGCCAGTCCCGCTTCTACGAGAACCTCATCGGCCGCAGCCTGCCCTTCTGCAAGGCATTGCTGCCCGTGGCGAAAGAGATCTTCCCCGCCCAGCTGGCAGGCGTCACCCCCGAAATGCTCTACGCCGCCGTGAACGAAGCGCATCCTTCCCTCATAAGAACCGAAGCAGACGAGCTGACCTACGCGCATCACGTGATGATCCGCTATGAGATCGAAAAGCTGATGATGGCCGGCGACGTGAAGGTGAATGAGCTGCCCGCCCTGTGGAACAGAATGTACAAAGAGTACCTTGGCGTTGACGTGCCCAACGACCGCGAGGGCATCCTGCAGGATACCCACTGGGCCGGCGGTATGATCGGCTACTTCCCCAGCTACGCCCTGGGCAGCGCCTACGGCGTACAGATGCTCTCCGCCATGGAGAAGGACATCGACGTCTGGGCCGCCGCCGAAAAGGGCGACCTGACCCCCATCACCGCCTGGCTGGGCGAGAAGATCCATCGCCACGGCCGCTTCCTCAAGCCGGGTCAGCTGCTGGAGCAGGCTATGGGCGCTCCCTTCGACGCCAACTATTATGTTGATTATCTCGTCAAAAAGTTCTCCGGCCTGTACAAGCTGTAAAGGAGAGTCGCCATGGAGCTGCAGCGCGTCATTGATGAAAGCCGGCGCATCGTGTTCTTCGGCGGCGCGGGCGTGAGCACGGAATCGGGTATCCCTGATTTCCGCAGCGCGGACGGCCTGTACAGCCAGCGCTACGCCTACCCGCCCGAGGAGATCCTCTCCCACAGCTTTTTCTACCGCCAAAGCGGGGAATTCTTCCGCTTCTACCGGGATAAGATGCTCCCCCTGACCGCCCAGCCCAACGCCGCCCACCTGAAGCTGGCTGAACTGGAGCAGGCAGGCAGGCTCACCGCCGTCATCACCCAGAACATCGACGGATTGCACCAGAAGGCAGGCAGCCGGAACGTGCTGGAGCTCCACGGCAGCATCTGGCGCAACTACTGCCAGGCCTGCGGCAAGTTCTACGGCCCTGAGTTCATCCGTGACAGCGAAGGCGTCCCCCTGTGCGCCTGCGGCGGCCGCGTCAAGCCGGACGTAGTGCTCTATGAGGAAGGCCTGGAGGATGAGGTGCTGGCACAGTCCATCCACCATCTGCGCCAAGCCGACACGCTCATTGTGGCCGGCACCAGCCTGACCGTGTATCCCGCCGCAGGGCTGATCCGCTACTTCAAGGGCAGCCAGCTGGTTCTCATCAACCGCGACGCCACGCCCATGGACAGCCTTGCCACGCTGATCATCCGCGAGAATGTCGCTCAGGTGCTTTCCCGCCTGAAAGTGAAAGGAGCAGACGTATGATCACCCTGGATAAGCTGTTCAATCCCGCCCAGCGCGCCCGCCTGTACGAGGCGATCCCCAGCCGGTATTCCTGCCGCAGCTATGACGGCGCGCCTTCCACGGCGGACTGGGCTTCCCTGAGCTACGCCGCTGCCCGCTATACCCTGCCCGGCGCAAGGCTTTTGCTCCACACCGTTTCGCCTGATATCTTCACCGGCATCGTGCTGGGCTATGGCAAGATCACCGGCTGCACCACCGTAGCGGTGCTGGCTGCCTCCATCGGCGAGCCTCACAGCCGCATCCACGCCGGCGTCCTGGGCGAGGCCTTCTGCCTGGAGGCCGCCGCTCTGGGGCTGGGCACCTGCTGGGTGGCGGGAACCTACAAGCGCAAGCAGCTCGACCTCCCCCTTCTGGCTGATGAGAGCGTGCTGGCAATCATCGCTGTGGGCGTGCCTGCCCGCGCCGCCTCCGCCCCTGGCCACCGGCGCAAGCCCCTGGACCGGCTCTGTCATGACGATCCCAACACCTGGCCCGGCGAGCTCCGGCGCGCCGCAGAAGCCGTGCAGCTGGCGCCTTCCGCCCTGAACCTGCAGCCCTGGGAGATGCGCGTGAAGGACGGCGATTTCATCATCGATACGCCCGACAGGCAGCAGCTGGACCTGGGCATCGCCCTCTGCCATGCCGAGCTGGCGTTCTCCACACCCCACACATGGCATCTGGGCGTCGCCAGGCGCGATCCCCTCGCCCGGGCAGAATTCCACATTTAACCTTTCCGGAAGCGTCCACACGGCGCTTCTTTTTCCTTTTTGGCACTTATTTGGCGGGATTGTTCATGCATTCACAATCTTGGCCTTATTCCCCGCAAAGCCTTGTATTTTCACGAAAAATGTAGTATACTATTGCACTGTCGGGCCATCTGCCCGCCCTTGATATACCGAACACCCAACGAGGAGGAGCTTCATGCCTACGACTTCTTTTGATAAAGAATCCATCAAAGCTTCCATTATTGGCAAGCTGCAGCGCTACAATGGCCGCACCATTCAGGAGGCCACCCAGCAGCAGATCTACAAGGCCGTGGCCACCACCGTTCGCGACCAGATCATGCAGAAGTACCTGATTTCCCGCGAGGACCGCAAGAACAGCAAGTCCAAGCGCCTGTACTACCTCTCTGTGGAATTCCTGATGGGCCGCAGCATGTACTGCAATATGCTGAACCTTGTCTCCACCGATACCTACCGCGAGGCCCTGAACGAGCTGGGCATCGACATTGATTCCATCCTGAAGGAAGAACCCGAACCCGGCCTGGGCAACGGCGGCCTGGGCCGCCTGGCTGCCTGCTTCCTGGACAGCCTGTCCTCTCTGGATCTGCCCGCCATGGGCTGCACCATCCGCTATGAATACGGCCTGTTCCGCCAGAAGATCGTGGACGGCCAGCAGGTGGAGCTGCCCGACTCCTGGCTGGACAACGGCAACTCCTGGGAAATGGCCGTGATGGAGGATTCCTGCGAGGTGCACTTCGGCGGTCATGTGGATACCGTGGAGGTCGATGGCGTGACCAAGTACGTCCACCGCGATTACAACACCGTGGAGGCCGTTCCCTACGATATGCCCATCGTCGGCTACGACACCGCCACCGTCAACACCCTGCGTATGTGGTCTGCCCGCAGCCCCAAGCGCATCGATCTGAACTCCTTCGGCCAGGGCAAGTATGTGCAGGCCGTGGAGGAAATCGAGCTGGCTGAGACGATCTCCAAGGTCCTCTACCCCGAAGACAACCACTACGAGGGCAAGATGCTCCGCCTCAAGCAGCAGTACTTCTTCACCTCCGCCACCCTGCAGTACATCCTGCGCGATTTCAAGAAGCTGCACGGCAACGATTTCTCCAAGCTGCCCGAGAAGGTCTGCATCCACATCAACGATACTCACCCCGGCGTGGCCATCCCCGAGATGATGCGCCTGCTCATGGACGAGGAAGGCCTGGGCTGGGACGAGGCTTCCGCCATCGTGCAGAAGACCTTCGCTTACACCAACCACACCATCATGGCCGAGGCCCTGGAAAAGTGGCCCGAGGGCATGATGCAGCAGCTGCTGCCCCGCCTGTACCAGATCATCGAGGAGATTAACCGCCGCTTCTGCGCCCGCCTGTGGAATATCTTCCCCGGCCAGTGGGAGCGCATCGGCCAGATGGCTGTGATCTCCTACGGTCAGATCCACATCGCCAACCTGTGCATCGCCTTGTCCTTCTCGGTGAACGGCGTGTCCATGCTCCACGGCGAGATCCTCAAGGACGAGACCTTCCGCGATTTCAACATCGTTATGCCTGAGAAGTTCAGCGCCATCACCAACGGTATCACCCATCGCCGCTGGCTGATGAGCTGCAACCCTGAGCTGACCAGCCTGATCAAGGAATCCATCGGCACCGAATGGATCAAGGATCCCGAGCAGCTGGAGAAGCTCATGCCCTTCGCGGGTGATCCCGCCTTCCGCGAGAAGTTCGCCGAGATCAAACTGCACAACAAGCAGCGCCTGGCCAAGCTGGTCAAGGACCGCCAGGGCATCGACGTGGACCCCACCTTCATTTTCGACGCTCAGTCCAAGCGCCTGCATGAGTACAAGCGTCAGATGCTGAACGCTCTGCACATCCTGGTGCTGTATAACCGCATCGTCAACGACGAATCCTTCACCATGGAGCCCCGCGTGTTCTTCTTCGGCGCTAAGGCCTCTCCCGGATACTACCGCGCCAAGCAGATCATCCGCTTCATCAATGCCCTGAGCACCCTGATCGCCAAGCATCCCCGCGCCAGCAAGTACCTGCAGGTGGTCTTCCTGGAGAACTACGACGTTTCCACCGCTGAGATCCTCATCCCCGCCGCGGAAGTGTCCGAGCAGCTCTCCACCGCCTCCAAGGAGGCCAGCGGCACCGGCAACATGAAGTACATGATGAACGGCGCTGTGACCATCGGCACCATGGACGGCGCCAATGTGGAGATCAGCCAGCAGGTCGGCATGGACAACATCTATATCTTCGGTATGCGCAGCGACACCGTGCGCGATATGTACCGCGAGCGCAACTACAACCCCATGCAGATCTACGAGACCAACCAGGAGATCCGTCAGGCCCTGACCCAGATGATCGACGGCACCCTGTTCCCCAACAATGCCACCGTGCTGCAGGAGCTGTACCACAGCCTGCTCATCGGCGATTACGGCAACATGGCCGATCCCTACTTTGTTCTGAAGGACTTCGGCTCCTACTCCATGGCTCAGCGCCGCCTGAATGCTGACTACGCCGACCGCGAGAAGTGGCTGAAGATGGCTATCACCAACACCGCCATGTCCGGCGTTTTCTCCTCCGACCGCACCATCCGCGAATACAACGACACCATCTGGCATCTCGACCCCATGAAGCACGCCTAAGGGGACTCCGTCCCCTTAGGGATCCCTTGCCAGGGGAGGCTCTGCCTCCTCCGGACTCCTCCACCAAAGGGCCCTTCGGCCCCCTGGACTCCCCTTTTGAGGAAGGCATGCGTACGCATATCAGCAGGAGGGGTACGGTGCGATGCGTGAGCGTTGCCAGAAAAAAAACATAACCAAACAAAAGCCCCGGAACGGTCACCCCGCTCCGGGATTTCTTTAAGGAGAATCCACCATGCTGCTCCACGATTCCCACTCCCCGCTCTTCCGCCAGCCCTCCGGCCCCGCGCCGGCAGGTACGCCCGTGACCATCCGCTTCCTCAGCGATGAGGCAGCCTGCGTGGTGCTGCGCACCTGGGCAGGGCGGGAGCTTGCCTACCCCATGCAGTTCGATGGCGACAAGGCATGGACGTATACCGTCTTCATGCCGGAGGAACCTGGCCTGTTCTGGTACGATTTCATCATCTACCACCAGGATGGCCGCATCCTGCGCTACGGTAACCGCGAGGATATGCTGGGCGGCGAGGGCCGTGTGTGGCCGGAGGGCATTCAGTCCTTCCAGATCACGGTGTACGATCCTTCCTTCACCACGCCGAATTTCATTCACGGCGCGAATATCTATCAGATTTTCCCCGACCGTTTTCATCGCGCCGCCACCGCTTCCGTGGATGATCGCACCGACCGCCACATCCACCAAAGCTGGGATGAGGATCTTCTGGCCGACAGCGACCCCCGCAGCGGCGACCACATGGCGCTGGATTTCTTCGGCGGCACGCTCACCGGCATCCGGGAGAAGCTCTCCTACCTCAAGGAACTGGGCGTAGATGTGATCTATCTGAATCCCATCTTCCGTGCCCGCTCCAATCACCGCTACGACACCGGCGATTACACGAAGATCGATCCCCTGCTGGGCACCGAAGAAGAGTTCCGTGAATTGTGCCGCGCCGCCAAAGCGCAGGGGATGGATGTGATCCTGGACGGCGTGTTCTCCCACACCGGCGAGGACAGCCTGTACTTCAACCATTTCGGCCACTACGATTCCATCGGCGCCTATCAGGGGCCTGAATCCCCCTACTATGACTGGTACACCTTCAAGGGCTCCCGGGATGACTACACCTGCTGGTGGGGCATCCCCTCGCTGCCGGCCTGCCGCAAGGACAACCCATCCTACCAGGACTTCATGTTCCGTGATCAGGAAGGCATCGTTCCCCGCTGGATCCACGCCGGCTCCTCCGGCTGGCGGCTGGACGTGGCGGACGAGCTCTCCATGGATTTTCTGCGCAAGCTCCGTGTTTCCGCCAAGAAGGCCGATCCCCAGGCGCTCGTTCTGGGCGAGGTTTGGGAGGACGCCAGCGCAAAGGTCTCCTATGGTGAGCTGCGCTGCTACTGCACCGGCGATACGCTGGACTCGGTGATGAATTATCCCCTGCGGGACGCCATTTTGGCCTTCGCCACCAGCCAGGGAACGGCGTACGATCTTGCCCGGCTCATCAACCATCAGGCCGAGGTGTATCCGCCGCAGTTCCGCTATTCGCTGATGAACCTCATTGGCTCTCACGACAGGCCCCGGGCGCTTAACACCCTCTGCGGCCGCGAGGGCAACGACCTGTGCAAGGCGGATCAGCAGGCGCTGCGCCTCACCCCCGCCGAATATGAGCTGGCCGTGCGCCGCTACAAGCTCTGCGTGGATCTCCTGTGCGCGCTGCCCGGCTGCCCCACCGTTTATTACGGCGACGAAGCAGGACTCACCGGCTGCCGCGATCCCTTCTGCCGCCGTCCCTTCCCCTGGGCACGCCAGGACAAGGCGCTCCACGATTTCGTTGCCGCCAAGCTGACCCACCACCAGGAAAGCGTCGTGCTGAAGTACGGCCATTGCCAGGTGGAGGTCATCGATGACGACACGCTGACCATCACCCGTTTCCTGAACGGCACGGACGCGCTGGGCCATGTGGCGGACAAGCACGGAAAAGAGGTCTTCACCATCCGCAGGTAAGCACATAAACTCAACAAACCCTCTGCATGATTTGCATTTCATGCAGAGGGTTTTCCGTTACACACCATATCCGCCTTTTCTGTGTAAAGAGAGACTTTACAATTCCAGCATCTCCCTGTGGGCCTCCATGGCGTTTTTTACCTTCGCCAAGGCCTCAATAGCCTCTTCCCGGCTGGGATAAACCGCAATGGTCTCCCAGCTGCTGACCCGCGTCTGCACCATCAGGGTTGTGCCATCTACCTTCAGGCCGCCATAGCAAAGCAGCAGCTTGGTCTTGCCCGGGCTGAGCAGCTTCATGTACTGCCGCGGCCTGACGATGGTTCCGTTGGGCAGCACGAATTCAAAGTCAGCAAAGCACTCCCCCATGACCTCCGGAAGCGTATTCTGCACGGCGCAGGTCACGGCATCCGCCACCTGATCCTCCACAGCGTTTTCCACCGCATCCTCAATGCGGGCGGTCATTTCGTCCATCAAGGCATCCATATCAAAATCTTCATTCATGATAGGCTTTCTCCTTTTCACAGCATCCCCAGCACATCCATGGGTGCTTCCAGCTGGGTAAATCCGTGCTTCCTTCCGCAGGGCTGAGGGACGCCCTCCTTCAGATACCACGCCGCCTGGGCCGTTTGCATGCCCAGCTCACGGGCTGTTTCCAGCTCGTGGCTGCCGCCGTCGCCCACATAGAGGCACTCTCCGGGCGAAACGCCCAGTCTGGCCACGCACCGGTCGAAGATCGCCCTGTCCGGCTTGGCCAGCCCCTCCACGCAGGAAAGCATCGCGGTGTGAAAAAATGGGTACAGCTCGCTTTGGCGGATGTACTCCGCCTCCTCCAGAAAGCAGTTGGTGATCAGCCCGATGCGAATACCCCGCGCCTGCAGCGCTTGCAGCATGGGCAGGATCTCCGGGTGCAGGTGATCGAAGGACGCGCGCTTGGCCGCCCTACGCTTCTCCCCCATCAGGTCAAGCAGCGCATCGGAGTAGCGGCCATGCTTCACCAGGATGGGCGTCAATGCCTGCTCCAGGCTGAGCCGCCCCAACGTGCGATCCTGCTCCGAGGGATACCAATCGGCACGGAAAGCCTCCGCAGAGAGCCCAGCGTCCGCCGCCATTTCAGCGCTGAAATACGGCGGTGCTTCAAAAAGCGTTATCAGCGTTTCGTACATATCAAAGATGACGGCCTTTATCATGCTCACTCCGTCTCCGGTCTTTTCAGCTTTTTGCGGCTGTAGACCTTTTTGCTCTCCACTGTGCGCGTTATGGGGTTCACCTCGCCCCAGGAGCCGCGCCGGCTCAGGTGATACTCCCGCTGGGCGCGCTTGCTCTGCTTCTTCAGGGGGATCATCTTTTTCATGCCTGGCCTCCCAGCAGTTCAGCCTGCTTCTTTTTGCTGAAGCCTTTCAGGATCAGCCGGTAGGATTCATCCAGCATGTGCCGCAGCAAATCGTCCGGCACGTCCCCATCGGGGCGGACGGAATTCCAGTGCAGCTTGTTCATGTAGTGGCCGGGAAAAATGTCCGCATACTGCCTGCGCAGCATCTCCCCCTCCAGGGGATCCAGCTTCATGGTGATGCAGTATGGCACGTCGTTATCGTCCAGGCAAACGGCGGCAAACATCTTATCACCCAGCATGTAGCGCTGCCAGTTCCAGTTTTCATCGTTGCGGGTCACGCCGGGCTTGCCCAGGAGATACGTGTCGATCCAGGGGTATTTCATGCCGGCTCCTTACTTGCCAAACAGGTTCTCCAGCACATCGCCGATGACGTCCGTCAGGCCATCCGCAGCGCCGGTGCCGCCGCCCACCAGGCTGGTGATGAACTCGCCGCACTCGCCCTTGAGCACCTTGGTGGCGGCCTTCTTGGTATCACTGTCCGCCAGGCGGTAATACTCGATGAGCTTCTTCTCTGTGGTAGTCACCTTCATGGTCGTGTTAGCGTTGCTGGGCGTCTTAGGCTTGGTAGTCGTGGTGGTCTTCTTGGTAGTGGTGGTGGTTTTCTTGGTGGTGGTCTTCTTGGTAGTGGTGCCCTTGGCCGCGTTGAGCAGCGAAGCCTGGGTCACACCGCAGATCTTGGCGATGGACTTCAGCTGTGCCTGAGACAGTTCCTTCTCGCCACGCTCCGCCTTGCTGATGTCGTTGGCCGTCAGGCCGCCGCCGACCTTCTTCGCCAGCTTTTCCTGGGTGAGATCCGCCCCCGTGCGGGCTTCCTTGATGAGCTTACCAACCTTGGATGCCATAGTTTTTCTCCTCCTTGTGTGACATTTGCGTGAACTTTCTTTTTGTTTCCTTGAATTTTCCTTCGTTTTCTTCTATACTGTATACAGCGGTATACCGCAAGAAAGGAACGATTCGCATGGATATTCAGAAGATCATTTCCGATGTGATGGCCAAGCTGGAGGGCAACGATAACCTGATCGCCAAGTTCACCGCCGATCCCGTCAAGACCCTGGAGGGCCTGCTGAACGTGGACCTGCCCGACGACAAGATCAACGCCGTGGTAGAAGCCGTGAAGGCCAAGCTGAACCTTGATCAGGCCGGCAAGAAGGCCTCCGGCATTCTGGGCGCCATCAAGAACATCTTCAAGAAATAATCTCTTCCCCCGTGGTTTCAGGAGCAGTCTCAGCGGCTGCTTCTTTTTCTTTTGCCTGCACAGGCGCGCGCCTTGCGGCGAGATACGCCAGCACGCCCATCGTCGCCGTCACAACGCCGCAGCCCAGGAAGATCAGCTCCTGGGGCAGGGTCATGGCGCGATCCGTCGCCAGCAGGAAGATCACCGTGGTGATGCTCCACAGCCCGCCCAGCGCCGCCAGGCCAAGGCTACTGGCCCTGATGTAGCCCAGGCTCTCAGACTCGTCCACCGCGGTGAATTCCGGCTTGAGGCGGGCCAGCTTGATGACGCCCAGCAGCAGATAGAACAAAGGCAGCAGGCACAGGATGTACCACGGCACCACATAATTGCACAGGCCTGCCCACGAGGGGATCATACCGGCAGTGATGAACGCCGCCAGGCACAGCAGCCAGCCGGCGGCGCATTTGAGGGTGCAGGCACGGCGCGGCTGCTTTTCCAGGGTGTACCAGGGGCCGATGTAGCGGGCCACGCGTTTCTCCTTGCCCGTGGCAGGATCCGCTTGATATTCGGTAACGAAAAGATTCAGCATTTCCCGGCGACGCATGATTAGCCTCCCTGTGCGCGGCGGTGACGCAGCGCAAAAATTTCCAGCATGGCCGCCTCCAGCGAGCCTTCCTGGTTCATATGACCGCTCTTGATGCGGTATTCCGTGTTCAGGCAGATGTCCACCGCCTGCTTGACCTCCCGTCCGGAATAAGCCTGCGCCTGGCGGATGCACCGATCCGCCGCAAAGGGAGCGACGCCCAGCCGCTGCTTGATCTCCTGGGGAGATTTCTTTTCAAACTGCATGATCTTCACGTGCTGCAGAAGCCGGTACTGCCTCAAAAGCATGGCCAGGATGCCGATGCGGTCGGAGCCGCTCACCAGCATATCCCGCAGAAGCCCGAAGGCCTTGCCCTCCTGTCCGGCCACCACCGCGTCCACCATTTCGAACACGGTACACTCGATGGATCGGGTGGATACGGCGCGCACGTCCTCATCCAGGATGTCGCTTCTCTCGCCGGAAAGGGCCGCGAGCTTCTCCATCTCCATGCGCAGCAGCGCCGTGTCATTGCCCACGGTGAAGGCCAGGAGCGAGGCAGTCTGCTGTGAGCACTGCTTGCCCATGCCCGCAAAGGCCCGGATGATCCACTGATTCAGCTCCACATCATTCAACTGGGCAAAGGAGACCACCGAGCCGTGCTTCTGCACCGCTTTGTAGAGCTTCTTGCGCGCATCCGCCTTGCCACGCTGCATGAACACCAGCACGCAGCTTTCCGGCACGTGCTGCAGGTAATCCAGCAGCTTGTCGTCCGCCTCGGTCCTGCCGGCGAGGGCCGGATGCTCCCGCACCACCACCAGTCGCTGGTCCGCCAGAAAGGGCAGCGTTTCCGCCGCGGCGATCAGCGCGTCGGTAGCCGGGTTGTCCATCAGGTTCTCGTTCAGCTCCTCCAGGCCTTCGGGCAGGAGCTTCTTGCGCAGCGCCGTAAGCGCGGCGGCCTTGATGTTCTCCTCCGTGCCCTCCAGCAGGTACGCCCCCCGCACCCGGCCCTCCTTGATGGCCTGCATAAACTCCTTGCGATCCATATGCCTTCCTCCGGCTCACCACATGGTCTCCACGTTGAAGCCGTCTGTTTGAAATTCGATGGTGATGCAGCCGTCCCTGCGCGTATCGGCCATGGGGATATCGCCCCGCCGCTCCTCCATAGAGAGGCTCCTTGCCTCGTCCCCGCAGGAGAGGATCAGCATTTCCGGCGCCACGGCCTGAAGGAACTCCTGCGAGGTGCTGTTTTCCGATCCATGATGCGCCGCCTTCAGCACATCTGCAGGGGCGGCGGCGTACATTTCGTATGTGCCGGAAAGGTCGCCAGTGAGCAGCAGCGTGCTGCCCCTGACCTCTGCCAGCAGCGTCAGCGAGGACTCGTTGGCCTCCTGCTCCTGGCGGACTTTGCCCGCCTCCGGCCACAGTACGGTGATGCTGCCGTTGGGCAGTTCGATCCTTTCACCCCGGCCCAGCTCCACCAGCTCCGTGCCTGAAGCGGCCAGTTCCGCCAGCATATCCATCACATCTTCATCCGCCTGGGTCTCCAGGGCGTCCCAGGGCAGGTAGCAGGTTTTGATGGGAATGTCACGGCTCATCAACTCCGCCACGCCTCCGGCATGGTCGGTATGCAGGTGCGTCAGCACCAGAGCATCCAGGCTGATGCGCCGCTGGTGCAAATAGCCCGCCAGCTCCTCGCCGTCCTCGCCGGTATCGATAGCCACATGGTAGCCCTGATCCTGCAAAACAGCCGCGTCGGCCTCGCCCACGCTGAGCTGCACATACCGGCTGCCTGTATCCGGCCACGGATACACCGAGGCCGCCAGCACCACTACGCTCAGCACAAGGCCCAGCCAGCGGCGCCTTCCCGGCCACCACCAGCTCATGGCCAGCAGCAGCGCAGCCCAGGCCGCTGCGGTAAGCAGGCCGCCCTGGCATGTCCATATGGTGATGCCCGGCCAGCTGCTCATTTCCCCCACCGCTACCAGCATACCATTCATCAATCCTGCCGTCAACTGTCCCACGAAAGTCGCCAGCGCGGGAACAGGCAGAAGGAACAGCACCACCCAGCACAGGATGATCAGCCCCGTGGCAGCGCCAAGCACCACCGTATTCAGCAGAATGCCGAGCACGGGCAGCTCCTGGAACCAATACAATCCCGGCAGCAGCACGCCCACCTGGGCGCCCAGCGCGGCGCACAAAGTACTCCATACCCGCCTGAAGCGTCTGGGCTCCCACAGCGAGCATAACCAGGGCGTGACCAGCGTCAGTCCCAGCATGGCGCCGTAGGTCAGGTGGAAGCTCATGCTGGTAAGCTGCACCGGCGAAACCAGCAGCTGCGCCAGGAAGGAAACGCACAAAAGGTGCAGGCTGCTTCGCTGCCGGTGCCGCAGCGCGCCGAACTCATACAGCAGGAACAGCAGCGCCGCGCGGATCACCGGCGCGCTGAGCCCCGCCAGCAGGCAATAGAAAGCCAGTAAAGCGCCGCTGCTCCAGAACCGCGCCTTGCGGGACAGCCTCAGCCGCCGGAAAAGCCAGTTCACCAGGCCGGCCAGCACGCTTACATGGAAGCCCGACACCGACAGGATATGGGCAATGCCCAGCCGGCTGAAGGCCTGCCTGTCCTCATCCGGGATGAGGTGCTGGCTGCCCAGCAGCATGGTGGAGGCATATCCGCCCGCCGTTTCGCCCATGGCGCTGATCAGCCCCTGCGTCAGGCTGTGGCGGATCGCTGCGGCGATCCCCAGCGGATGCCAGCCATCGGCTGTGTGAAGCTCCTCCACGCCGTAAACGCCGATGGTCACGTTCTTTTGCAGAAGGTACTCCCGGAAATCATAGCCGCCTGGATTGCTGGCCGGGGAAGGATGATACACCCTGGCCGTCAGCGTCACGCTGCAGCCCGGGGCAAGGCCCTCCGGCAGGGTTTCTCCCTCCCGGAGATAAAACGACCAGTAGGCACCGCTCAACAGAGACTGTCCATTGAGCCTCACGCCCCGCAGAAGCGTACGCACCTGACCATCCTCCCGCAGGCGGATCTCCTCCGCCACCACACCGGAAACAGTATACTCGCCCTCCCGGGGCAGCGAGGGATGATAAGCAGCGTAGCCCAGCAGGCAGCCGACGGCAAGCACCACGGCCTGTACCGCCGCGAAGCGCTGGGGCCACCTGAGCAGCCAGCAGGCCGCGGCGGCGCACAGCAGCAAGGGAATGAACACCAGCCACCCCGCCGCCGACCGTCCGATCCATATGCCTGCCGCCAATGCCAGCGCCGCAACAGGCGCCAGCCACGCGTAATCCCGGTGGGTCATACCTCGTAGGAGGCGAACCGCTCCGCCAGCAGCGCGTCGGGGCGCACCGCCCGCGCCTCGGCCAGCAGACCCACGGGATCAATGCCCGGGTTCAGGTGCGTGATCACGACCCGGCCTGCCTGCGCGTCATTGGCCAGTCTTGCCGCCAGCGCCGCGGACAGATGGGGCTTGCTCTCGTTCCATGCCCCCGCCGGAAACAGCCCGTCTACCAGCAGCAGATCGCAGCCCCGGGCGAAATCCTCCATGCCCTCCACCACATTGGTGTCGCCGGTGTAGCACAGGCTGCGGCCATCGGCAGTCAAGCGGTACATCACCGCAGGCACAGGATGCCGGGCCAGGCCCACCTGTACCTGCACGTCCCCCAACTGCAGGGTATCGCCCGGCTTGACCTCATGCAGGCTGAAGGCCGGGCTGGCCAGCAGCGCCTGTCGCACCGGCGAGCCTTCGTCCATCGGCGCGTACACATTCAGCGGGGCCACGCCCTGGGCCATCAGGCTTTCCATGCGGTAGATCAGGGGCAACACATCGCTGCAATGGTCATAATGCCAGTGGGAAAGCAGCAGCGCCGTCAACTGCTCAGGCGCGGTATGGCGCGTCAGCGCAGCCAGGGTGCCGCTGCCCATATCCAGCTGCAGGCCGGTATTTCCATGGCTCGCCAGGTAACCGGAGGTGGCTCCCTCCGGCGCCGGAAAAGGACCGTTCACGCCCAGACAGATCAGCTTCACGGGATCAGCTCCCTCTTATACAAAATAGTAAGAAGAATTTCGACAATTCCCCGCAGGAAACCTCTCGCATACATGAAAAAGACAGCCGCGCAAAGCCGCTGTCTCATTCATTGGGAAATCACCGTCAGCGTCAGCCCTTCCTCCTGCGCAGGAGGCTCAAACAGGGCATCAGCCTTTGCCAGCAATCCCTCGTCGATATAATACTCATCCAGGTTGGCCCGGCCCTCCGCCACCGCCCTGTTGCGGCAGGCGATGCGCCGCTGCCACTCCTCCCGCGGAACGTCCAGGTAGCGCCAGTCCACCTCCACGTCCCGGAAGAACGCCGCGGCCTCCCGGCGGTCCCCGCGTGTCCAGCAGCCCATGTCCATCACCACACTCACGCCGTCCAGCACCAGCTGCCTGCCCAGGTGGTACAGGTAATGGATGCACCGCCGGGCGTACATATCATACCGGTCGCCCAGCGGTTCGGGGAAGACGGTCTGCATCAATTCATCGCAGGAAAGGCGAACCGCCTGTTCCTCCGTTTCGATCCGGCGGGCATAGGTTGTCTTGCCGCTGCAGATCCGGCCTATGAGCATGATCACCTTCGCCATCAGTTTTCCTCCCGTGGCGCGTACAGCTGCAGCGAACGGGTCACCGCCGCCAGCTCGTCCGCCGTCAGCACCGGCACAGTCAGCACATAGATGCCCTCAGCCGCCTGGGCGTGCAGGCGGATGCCCGTGCCATCCTCCATGCGGACGGACTGCATGCCCGCCAGGGGCTGGCCTGCCACACCGGCGATGTGATAATCGCCCTTGGGCACAAACTCCAGCGCCCGCGCCGGGTAGATGGACTGCACGCTCAGCTGCACCGTCTGTCCGTTCAGCTGGGTAGAGTAATTCAGCAGCATGATCCGGGCGAAGCCGTCCTCGTAGGCGGCGTCGTAGCTCATGCCGGCGGTCAGGGTCAGCTCACTTCCCTCCACAGCGTAAAGCGCGGGAACAGGAAACACCTGCAGCATGGCTTCCAGCCCGGCGGCAGTGGTCAACGACTGCGCGGGCGAGGCCGTCAGCACCGGCTGATCCTGCGAAACGACTACCTTTTCGGGATTTTCCTGGGGATGACCCAGCACCACCGCCACATAGAAAACAGCCACCAGCACCACCGCAAGCAGCGTGCCGAGTATGATCTTCAGCGCCTTTCTGGCCACTGGTCTCACCCCTTTCAGATGCTACTACTATAATTGATGAATCTCCCCTTGTCAATTCACCCTATATTCTTTTACAACCCTTGACAGCCGGAGCCTTGTGTGCTATGATGCAAGGCGGTAACTGAATACCTTATCATGAGTGACGGAGGGATGGGCCCGATGAAGTCACGGCAACCGGCGTATGCTTGGTGCCAAATCCCACAGCGCAGCACAGGCCCGCACCGGGCGCGCTGGCAGATAAGGACAGTCGTAAGATTGCATCCCGCCTGATTCATGTGCAGAACAGGCGGTTTTCTTTTCCGACCAAAGCAAAGGAGAAACACAAATGCGCAAGCTCTTCACCTCCGAATCCGTGACCGAAGGACATCCCGACAAAATGTGCGACCAGATCAGCGATGCTGTGCTGGACGCCATGCTGGCCCAGGACCCCATGTCCCGCGTAGCCTGCGAGAGTTGCACCACCACCGGCATGGTGATGGTCATGGGCGAGATCACCACCACCGCTCAGGTGGACGTGCCCGGCATTGTCCGCAAGGTGGTGCTGGACATCGGCTACAACTCCTCCGACATGTGCTTCGACGGCAACTCCTGCGCCGTGATGACCGCCATCCACGCCCAGAGCCCCGACATCGCCATGGGCGTTGACGCCGCCCTGGAGACCCGTGATCAGGACGCCAACGAGACCGGCGCCGGCGATCAGGGCATGATGTTCGGCTATGCCTGCGACGAGACCCCCGAGATGATGCCCATGCCCATCGCCCTGGCCCACCGCCTGACCCTGCGCCTGACCAAGGTGCGCAAGGACGGCCTGCTGACCTACCTGCGCCCCGACGGCAAGAGCCAGGTCACCGTGGTGTATGAGGATGACAAGCCCGTTGCCGTGGACACCGTGGTCATCTCCACCCAGCACGACCCCGACGTCACCCAGGAGCAGATCGCCAGGGACATGATGGAATACGTCATCAAGCCCGAGATCCCCGCCGAGCTGCTCAGCGATGAGACCAAGTATTTCATCAACCCCACCGGCCGCTTTGTTCTGGGCGGCCCCGCCGGTGATACCGGCCTGACCGGCCGCAAGATCATCGTGGATACCTACGGCGGCTATGCCCCCCACGGCGGCGGCGCCTTCTCCGGCAAGGATCCCACCAAGGTGGACCGCTCCGCTGCCTACGCTGCCCGCCACGTGGCCAAGAACATCGTGGCCGCCGGTCTGGCCAGCAAGTGCGAGATCCAGCTGGCATACGCCATCGGCGTGGCCAAGCCCGTGAGCCTGCTGGTGGACACCAAGGGCACCGGCGTGGTGGCCGATGACGTGCTCTCCGCCGCTGTGGAGAAGGTCTTCGACCTGCGCCCCAACGCCATCATCAATCGTCTGAACCTGCGCCAGCCCATCTACCGCCAGACCGCCTCCTACGGCCACTTCGGCCGCACCGATGTGGCCCTGCCCTGGGAGCAGACCGATTTCGTGGACGCGCTGAAGGCCGCCGTGAAATAACCCTTGCTTTTTTCAGCCAAATAGAGTATACTATTCAAGCCGTGTCACGATGAAGATTGGGTCCCGTGCGATCCTTCGGCGTGAACCCTGTCAGGTCCTGACGGAAGCAGCAGTAAGCGTTAGCTGGATGTGCTGCGGGTTCGCCCAGTCTGAGTGGCACGGTTTTTTTAAGGGATTTCATCCCTTGACCCATTCGGGGATTTCCAGCCATGCGCTTTCCCCATGGGTCACGCCGCGCAACAGGCGCGCCGCGACGCGGATCAAGCTGCGCCGCCTTTTTTATTTCCAATGATTGCTGTTGAAAAGAGTTGATTTCATGCCCCGTGACCTCACCCCCTGCGAGAAGATCGAGCGCAGCATCATCAAGCGGTTCCGCAAGGAGCTGTGGAAGCCCTTCATCGTGGCGGTGAAGCGGTATGAACTGGTCAGGGAGGGCGACAGGATCGCCGTGTGCATCTCCGGCGGTAAGGACTCCATGCTCCTGGCCAAGCTGATGCAGGAGTTGCAGCGGCATACCAACATCCCCTTCGAGCTGGAATTTCTGGTGATGGACCCCGGGTACAACCCCATCAACCGCCAGAAGATCGAGGAAAACGCCGCCCTGATGGAGCTGCCCATCCACATCATCGAGACCGATGTGTTCGACGTGGCCAACAGCCAGACCTCCAATCCCTGCTACCTGTGCGCCCGTATGCGCCGGGGCTGCCTGTACAAGGGCGCCCAGCAGCTGGGCTGCAACAAGATCGCCCTAGGCCACCACTTCAACGACGTCATCGAAACCACCGTTATGGGCATGTTCTACGGCGCGCAGCTTCAAGGCATGATGCCCAAGCTCCACAGCCGCAACTTCCCCGGCATGGAGCTGATCCGCCCCATGTACTGCATCCACGAGGATGATATCATTTCCTGGAGCCGGTATAACGATCTGCACTTCATCCAGTGCGCCTGCCGCTTCACCGAAAAGACCGAGGAGCAGGGCGGCGGCTCCAAAAGAAAAGAGATCAAGGAGCTCCTGCGCAAGATGCGCCAGGACACCCCCGACCTCGAAAAGAACGTATTCAACGCCATTCACAACGTGACCATGGACACCCTGCCCGGCTACAAGTGGCGGGGCGAGGAACACTCCTTTCTGGAGTGGTACGACGATTATGACCCTGTTTTCGACTGAGCCGATCCTCATGGAACCATTTGGATAAGGCAGGCTTCATCGTTACGTCCGGCGCCGCAAGCTCCCGCCCGCGCATTACGCCATACCGTCAACGCCTGCCGGCCAATTCCGCAAGCCGCACCTTCTCGTAAACCAAAGCGATGAGCTCGCAGTTGGTGGGTTTATCTTTGGCCGAGAATGCGCGCCAGGTCAGCACCCGTTCGAAAGCCTTCACACCGCCCCGCTCCCACGTCATGTTGATGGCATGGCGGATGGAACGCTCCACCCGGCTGGCTGTGGTATTGCAGTAGTGCGCCACCGCCGGGTACAGGGTGCGGGTGATGCCCGTCAGGCATTCAGGATGGTCCAGCACCATCAGCGCCGAACGCAGCAGAAAGCGGTAGCCATTCAGGTGTACCGGTATGCCTATGCGCTGCAGCATTTCGGCCACGACCTGCTCCGGGTTTTCCGCTTCCGATAGGGAAGCCACCGGGGCGTTTTTCGCCAGCTGCCTGATCTGCTGAACAAGAAACTTCAAATCCGCCGGCTTCAGCATGTAATATGAAACGCCCAGTTCCATCGCGCGGGCAATGAAATCATTCCGGCTCAACGCCGTCAGCGCGATGACCTTAGGCCGATAATCAGGCGCCATATTGGAGATCTCCCGCATTACCCCAAAGCCATCCATCTGCGGCATAACCATGTCGCAGATGATCACCTCAGGGTTTCGCTCCCAGACCATCCGAACGGCCTCCACACCGTTCTCCGCCGCGCCGACCACCAGTATGTCCTGATATTTCCCAAGGTTCCTCACCAGATTTTCCCGCTGCGCCTGATCATCCTCCGCCACCAGAACCCGCACCTGGTTCATGACCGCCGCCTCTTTTCTTTGCTGTTCTGCTAAATGTAATATCGTTTTAACAATATTATAACACGATTCCGAAAGTATTGAACGTACTATAAGAATTATTTTTGTCGAAATATAGGTTCCTATGCCGAAAAAAACAAAAATTCAAAAAATCCCTCTTTACAAAACGGCATGCCCATGCTATACTATCTCTTGTTCGCGGGGCATTAGCGCAGCTGGTAGCGCACAACACTGGCAGTGTTGGGGTCAGCGGTTCGAATCCGCTATGCTCCACTCGACCGGAAACTGATGTTTCCGGTTTTTTGTTTTTCACAACACAAGGAGTGAACACTATGATCCGTGCGCTATTCTTCGATCTGGACGGTACTCTGCTCTCCTCGGGCAAAAAACTGCTTCCTTCCACGGTGAGCGCACTGCAATCCTGCCGTGAAAGGGGCGTGCGCGTCTACCTGGCCACGGCACGCTCTCCCCGGCTGGACAGGACCCTCGGCTGGACGGAGGCGGAGTTCGCCCTGTTCGATGGCGGACTGTACTGCAACGGCGCCTGCATTGTGCATGGTACGGAGCAGCGCTACCTGTATATCGACCCGGACGCCGCGCGCGCCTGCATCCGGCAGGTAGCCCGGCATCCAGGCATACAGATGTCCCTGCACATGGAAGGTGACCTGCACGCCTTCAACCACCACCTGCCCGACCATATGCTGGGCCCCTGGGGCGTAACCCGCGGCGACATTCTTCCCCTGGATGAGCATGCCCTCCGCCACGCTGTCAAGATCCTGATTTATACCGACTGTCTGGTGGGCTCCACCCGGCCGCTGCCACAGGAGCTCTTCCCCGCCCTGCAGGTATCCTGCGGCGACGGCGCCAACCTCTACCTCACCGACGGGGGCTGTACCATTCAGGTGGCCAGCCGCGAGGCCAGCAAACACCTGGCCATCGAAGGTGTGGGCCGGCAGCTGGGTCTGCGGCCGGAGGAAATCGCCGTCTTCGGCGATGACCTGAACGACGTGGAGATGCTCTCCCACTGCCCCAACAGCGTGGCTATGGGCAACGCTCACCCGGAAGTGAAGGCCATTGCCGCCCACGTGACCCTCTCCTGCGATGATGATGGCGTCGCCCATGCGCTGAAGAATATTTTGCACCTGATCTGATCTGCCCCTTGACTTGGACACCGTGTCGCACATTATACTGGCTGCGAAAGGAGGCAAGCGTATGGATCAGCTGATGACCGTGACCCAGGTTTCCCGCGTCTGCGGCGTTTCCACCCGGATGCTGCGCTACTACGAGAAAGCCGGGCTCCTCTCAAGCCAGCGCAGGGAGGACTATGCCTACCGCGTCTACACCCCCGGAGACGTGACACGGCTGGTACAGATCCTGGTTTTGCGGAAACTTCGCATCCCGCTGAAGGATATCGCCCTCATCCTGCAAGAGAAGGATCCTTCCCGCAGGCAGGCCGTTTTTCACAGGCACATCACCCGGATCGACCAGGAGACCGAGGCACTGGGGCTCATCCGCAGCATTCTGCTGCGCCTGATGGCGCATACCGGCGATCCTTCCCTGCTGCTCCGCCCGGAGATCACCATGCTGACTGATGCGCTTGCTCCCGAGACGACCCATCTCAAGGAGGATGCAAGTATGGCTGAACTGAACAACGCATCACAGGTACTGGATGAAAAGCACAACGTACGCATCGTACATCTGCCGCCCTACACCGTGGCCAGCTATCACTACATCGGCGCCGAGCCGGAGGAGATAGTGGGAGAACGCGGCATACGCTTCGTTCAGGAAAGCAGGCTCTACGAGCATAAGCCGGATTCACGGATGTTCGGCTTCAATCACCCCAACCCCGGCGTGCTGGAAGATGGCATTCACGGCTACGAGGAGTGGTTCACCATCCCCGAGGATTTTCCCCTGCCCGACGACTTCACCCGTCAGCGCTTCCCTGGCGGCCTCTACGCCGTGCTGACCATCAGATTCGGCGATTTCCACCACTGGCTCACCCTGAACCGCTGGGTGGAGGAAAGCGAGGAGTTCGACATCGACTGGCGCGGTGACGAAAGCACCATGGGAGGCTGTCTGGAGGAACATCTGAACTGGGTGCGCTCCGCCCACCTGGGCAGCCCCGGCGACGGTTCCGAGGGACAGATCGACCTGATGTTCCCCATCAAACGCAAAACCACATGAGTTCAGCTCCCCCGAAGCTGCTGTCTTCGTGGGAGCTTTCATTTTGTTGCTCTCATGCACTTTATGAATTTTTTCCGAAAAGCCGCCGCAAATCTCATCAGCTTTTCCGGGAATTTCTACAAGAACCGCCAAAATCATCGAAAACATTCTGTCAAGGTCTTGTCAACTCGCGGTAAATTCTTTATCATAGAGGGGTAGGTTCCGTATTCCACATACCAACTTCTGCTGATATGGAGAAATGACTATGGATACGATTCTGATGCTTATCAAGCTCCTGGGCGGTCTGGCCATGTTCCTCTACGGCATGGAGATCATGTCCGACGGCCTGAAGCAGGGCTCCGGCGAGGCGCTGAAGAAGTTCCTGGGCAAATTGACCCAGAACGCCCTGCTGGGCGTGATCACCGGCACGCTGGTCACCGCCATCATCCAGAGTTCCACTGCCACCATCGTGCTGACGGTTGGCCTCATCGGCGCGGGCATCCTGAACATGCGTCAGGCTGTGAGCATCGTGCTGGGCGCCAACATCGGTACCACCGTCACGGCCCAGATCATCCGCTTGATGGACCTGGAGACCGGCGGCAGCTCCATCCTGGTTTTCTTCAAGCCTGATACCCTGGCCCCCATCGCGCTGGTGCTGGGCATCATCCTGATCATGTTCCTCAAGAAGGATAGCCTGAAAAACGGCGGCATGATCGCCATGGGCTTCGGCGTGCTGTTTTCCGGCCTGCTCTCCATGACCAGCGCCGTGGATCCCCTGGCCGAATCCGAGGCCTTCAAAAACGCGCTGGCCCAGTTCTCCACCATGCCCCTGCTGGGCATCCTCACCGGCCTGGTGCTGACGGTCATCGTGCAGTCCTCCTCCGCCATGGTGGGTATCCTGCAGGCCCTGTCCTCCACCGGCGCCATGACCTTCAACCTGGTGTATCCGGTCATTATGGGCATCAACCTGGGCACCTGCGTCACCACGGCTATGGTGTGCTCCATCGGCACCGGCAAGGACGCCAAGCGCACCGGCATCGTGCATATCGTGTTCAACACCGTGGGCACCGTGCTGTTCATGATCGCCATGACCATCATGCAGAGCGCCGGAGCCATGCCCACCCTGTGGAACAGCATCGTGGACAGCGGCGTGATCGCCAACTTCCAGACGATCTTCAACCTGATCACCGCCATCGTGCTGCTGCCCTTCACCAACCTGCTGATGAAGCTCTCCTGCAAGATCATCAAGGATGATCCCGTGAAGGAGTCCAAGTATCCCGAGCTCAATGGCCTGGACAAGAAGCTGATGATCTCCCCCGCCCTCGCTCTTTCCGAGGCCGCCCACTGCGTGGCCGTGATGGCCAAGGCCGCCAAGGAGAACGTGGATCTGAGCATGGCTCAGTTCAACAGCTACGACCCGCAGGTCTCCCTGGACATCAATGAGACCGAAAGCCTGCTGGACCGCTTTGCCGACACGGCGGACAATTACCTCATCGAGCTTTCCCGCTCCATCGACAATGCCAGGGACAAGCACCTGCTGAACACCCTGATGCAGTGCATCCCCAACATCGAACGCGTGGGCGACTATGCCACCAACTTTGACGAAATGGCCAAGAAGATGGCCGATGAGAAGCTTTCCTTCTCCGAGACCGCTCAGCAGGAGCTGGGCCTCCTGGCCGACGCCATTCAGGAGATCCTGCGCCTGACGGTGGACGCCCTCATCTACAACAGCGACGCCACCGCCTGCCGCATCGAGCCCCTGGAGGAGGTCATCGACGATATGGTACTCCTTTTGAAGGATCGCCACACCGCTCGTCTGTGCGCCGGCACCTGCTCCATCAACGCGGGCCTGATCTTCATGGAGTCCCTCACCTACCTGGAGCGCGCCGCCGACCAGTGCTCCTCCATCGCCATGCTGATCCTGGCCAAGAACAACGCCGCCATCCTCAACAACCATCACGAGTACCTGCAGATGCTGCACGCCTCCAACGACCAGTCCTACCTGGCCGAGCAGGAAAACCGCCGTATGCAGTATATGCTTCCCCTGGAAGGTCTCGGCAACTGACCAGCATCTCCGCCGCCCGACAATGGGCGGCTTTTTTTATTTCAAATGGGCTGTTTATTTGTTCACAATTGTAGTATAATGGTCTTCGCGTGCAACGATCAACCATACAAAGGAGAACCTTATGATCTTCGGCAAGCATATCAACCGGTATTATCTCAAATACGCGCCGTGGCTGCTGCTGGGCCTGATCACGCTGGCCGCAGTGGACTATCTGCAGCTGGTGATCCCCAACCTGTACCAGATGGTCATCAACGGCGTGAACACAGGCTATGTGGATGTGGACGGCGTGCGCATGGTCTTTGATATGGACTTCCTGCTGGACCGCATCTGTATGCCCATGATTGGCATCATCATGTCTCTGGCCTTCGGGCGGTTCCTGTGGCGTGTTTGCATCTTCGGCTCTGCCGTCAAGGTGGAGACTGACCTGCGCAACCGTATGTTCGACCATGCCAAGGACCTTTCTCGCCAGTATTATCAGGTGAACAAGGTCGGCAACCTGATGAGCCTTTTCACCAACGACCTGGATACCGTGCAGGAGTGCTACGGCGGCGGCTTCCTGATGTTCTTCGACGCGCTGCTCCAGGGCAGCATGGCCATCGGCAAGATGTGGGGCATGAACCCCCTGATGACCATCCTCGCGCTGATCCCCATGCTCCTGCTGCTGGGCGTGAGCGCCGTGATCGGCAAGTATATGATGAAGAAATGGGACATCCGCCAGCAGGCCTTCTCCAGCCTGAGCGACTTCAGCCAGGAGAGCTTCTCCGGCATCGCGGTGATCAAAGCCTTCGTGAAAGAAGGCAAGGAGCTGTGGGCCTTCAAAAAGCTCAACCGCGAAAACGAGGACGCCAATGTGGATTTCACCCGCGCTTCGGTGCTGCTGCGGGTGCTGGTGTCGCTGTTTGTTGAATCCGTCATCTGCGTGATCCTGGGCTACGGCGGCTATCTGGTACATGAGGGCGTGTTCAACGCCGGCCAGCTGATGGAGTTCATCGGCTACTTCACCGCCACGGTATGGCCCATCATGGCCGTATCCGAGCTGATCGACATGACCAGCCGCGGCAAGGCCTCCCTGAAGCGCATCAGCGAGCTGCTGGACGCCCGGCAGGATGTGGTGGATCGCGCCGACGTGCAGCCTCTCGCCGGCGTGAAGGGCCATATTGAGTTCCGCGACCTGACCTTCCGCTATCCCGAGGGCGAGTACGACGCGCTGAAGAACGTATCCTTCACCATCAGCGCCGGCGAGAACGTGGGCCTGGTAGGCAAGACCGGCTCCGGCAAGACCACCCTGGTGGACCTGATCCTTCGCACCTACAACGTGCCCGACGGCACCATCTTCATCGACGGGCATGATGTGAACAGCGTGCCCATCCGCGACGTGCGCGAAGCCTCGGCCTATGTGCCCCAGGACAACTTCCTTTTCAGCGATACCATTGCCCGCAACATCGCCTTCTCCTGCGACGAGGTGGATGAGCAGGCCGTGCAGAACGCGGCCATCCTCGCCGATGTGGACGGCAACATTCAGGAGTTTGCCGAAAAGTACGGGACCATCCTGGGCGAGCGTGGTGTGACCGTTTCCGGTGGTCAGAAGCAGCGCATCTCCATCGCCCGCGCGCTGATGAAGAACGCCCCTATCCTCATCCTGGATGATTCCGTTTCCGCCGTGGATACCAAAACGGAGCGCAGCATCCTCAGGAATCTGCGCCAGACCCGCGCCGGACGCACCACGATCCTCATCGCTCACCGCATCTCCACCATCGAGCAGATGGACAAGGTGATCTTTATCGATGACGGCCGCGTGGTGGCCGTTGGCGCCCATAACGACCTGTACGCCACCTGCGAGGACTACCGCCGCATGGTAGATCTGCAAAAGCTGGAGGAGGAAGGAGGCGAACACCACAATGCGTGAGTATCTTCCCCTGCTGATCGTGGGCGCTATCATCGGTGTGTTCACCATCATCTTCGTCGTGGCCTATCTGCTGATGAAAAACAAAAAGGAAGCCATCGGCTTCGACCGCCATATGCCCGATGGCGAGATCATGAAGCGCCTGATGAAATACGCCACGCCTTACTGGAAGCAGTTCCTGGTGGTGCTGGTGCTGATGCTCCTTTCCATCGCCTACGACCTGATCTCCCCCATGATCATCGGCAACATCGAGGAACTGGTGAAGGCCGAATTTGACCTGAGCCTGCTGTACCGGATGGTCATTGCCTATATCGCGGTGCTTCTGGTCTCCATGGTATGCACCTACGCCCAGGCCATCATCCTCCAGAGGACCGGCCAGAAGATCCTCTCCGCCCTGCGTCAGGATCTCTTCACCCACATCGAGAGCCTCTCCCACGAGCAGCTGAACCAGATCCCCGTGGGCAAGCTGGTGACCCGCGTCACCAACGATACCAACGCCATCTCCATGATGTTCACCAACATTCTGGTCACCATGGTGAAAAACGTGTTCGTCATCGTGGGTGTTCTGGGCGCAATGCTGCTGCTCAATTACCTCCTCACGCTGATGGTATTGTGCTTCGTGCCCTTCGTGATCCTGTTCACGGTGATCTTCCGCAAGTTCTCCCGCGCGGTGTATCGCAAGGTGAAGGACGGCACCACGGACATCAACACCTACCTGAGCGAAAACCTTTCCGGCATCAAGATCACCCAGATCTTCAACCGTGAAGAGGCCAAGATGAACGAATTCCTGGAAAAGAGCGACCGCCTGCGCAAGGCCAAGCAGAGCCAGATCTTCGTCAACGGCGTGTTCCGGCCGATGGTTTATGTGCTCTACATTTCCTCGGTGCTGTGCCTGCTCTATCTGGGCGCCAAGAGCATCATCAAGAACACCACCTTCATGGGCCAGGCTATCACCTCCGGTACCATCGTGACCTTCTATATGTACGTATCCAAATTCTTCAACCCCATCCAGACGCTGGCGGAGCAGTTCAACTTCCTGCAGTCCGCCTTCGCCTCGGCCGAGAAGATCTTCACCGTGTTCGATATGCAGCCTGAGGTGGTGGACGAGCCCGACGCAATCGAGCTGGACAGCATCCGCGGCGAGATCGAGTTCCGGAACGTGTGGTTCTGCTATAACCCCGACGAGTGGGTGCTGCAGGACGTGTCCTTCCACGTGCTGCCCCGGCAGACGGTGGCCTTTGTGGGCTCCACCGGCTCCGGCAAAAGCACCATCCTGTCCCTGATCTGCCGTAATTACGACATCCAGAAGGGACAGATCCTCATCGACGGCATCGATATCAAAAAGATCAAGATCGCCTCTCTGCGCCGCCACTTCGGCCAGATGCTGCAGGACGTGTTCCTTTTCTCCGGCACGATCCGCTCCAACATCGTCCTGCGGGAGGAATCCTTCACCGACGAGGAGGTCTGGGACGCCTGCAAATATGTGAATGCCGACAGCTTCATCAACAAGCTGGAGGATGGCCTGAACGAGGTCGTCCGTGAGCGGGGCAACAATTTCTCCGCCGGTCAGCGCCAGCTGCTGTCCTTTGCCCGCACCATCCTGCACAAGCCCGCCGTGATGATCCTGGATGAAGCCACCGCCAACATCGATACCGAGACCGAGCTGCTCATCCAGGACTCCCTGGAAAAGATGAAAAACATCGGCACCATGCTGGTGGTGGCGCACCGCCTGTCCACCATCCAGCATGCGGACAACATCATCCTTCTTTCCCACGGCAGGATCCTGGAGCAGGGCACCCATCAGGAGCTGCTGCATAACAAAGGCGCCTACCACCACCTGTACACGCTGCAGTACAACAAGCAGCTGCTGCAGGCGAAAAACTAAGCCACACAAAAAGAGGCTCCGCCAGGAAGCGTGATGAAAAGGAAGGAATCGTCCTTCCTTTCATCATGTCTGTAGCTGATTTGTGGCGAAACATCAGAACAACCCGAAGCCGCAAGCTAAGCAAGGCTTGCGGTTTCTTGTACTGCTGTGATAGAATGAAAGCGACAAACTTGAATTTGCAGGTGTGCGTATGGGAAAGAAATTATCAGAAATGACTTTGGAAGAGCTGTGGCAGTTATTCCCTATATATCTGACTGAGCATCAGCTCTGTTGGCAAAGATGGTATTCCGAGGAAGAAGGTATATTGAGAAAGGCTCTTCCTGCAACAGCAGGAATAAGTCATATTGGAAGTACAGCCATTCCATCTATTTGGGCAAAGCCCATAGTAGATATTCTTGTGGAAATTCCAAAGGAAAGCCATCTGCTCGATTATAAAGCCTCGATTATCAATGCCGGCTATATCTGTATGTCGCAAAGTGAGAATAGATTGTCATTTAATAAAGGATATACAGAGCATGGATTTGCTGAACGGGTGTTCCATTTGCATTTGAGATATGCAGGTGATAACGATGAACTGTATTTCAGAGATTTTCTGATTGAATTTCCTGAGACGGCGAAAGAATATGAAAAACTGAAACTCTCGTTATGGAAAGAATACGAACATAACCGAGACGCTTATACAAACGCAAAAACGGAGGTGGTGAAGAAATATACCACCCAAGCAAAAAAGAAGTATGGTAACAGATACTGACAACTCTCCAATTTGCCGGGCAGACGCAAAACTCATTCTCCCGTAAATTCAGGGAGGGCGCAATTATACGCACCATTCCGGTGCATTGCGTTTGTACACTCACATAAGCAAACGAGCATCCGAACGCCGGATGCTCGTTTGTTTGTTGCCGGATAAATTGTTCCTTAAGAATTCCCCCGCCATCGCGGAGCCTCTTTTTATACATCAGAACACCAGCTGCCCGGGCCTGTAGCCATCAGGGAGTTCCTCTTCCCTCACGAAGGTGAACGCCTCGTCATACAGCGTGGGCAGGAAGGCCCACCAGGGCAGGGTATCAAATTCGCTACCGTAGCTGCTCTGGCCGAACCAGCCGCCCTCCTTGCCTTTCAGGTTCAGGTCACGGGCGAACTTGGTGCGGTTGCAGCAGTCGTGCACGGCAATGGGCCAGCCCTCCTCCGCCGCCTGCTTCATGAGGCGCAGCGTCAGGTCGCGGCTCCAGATAGGGGAAAGGTACCCCAGCCGGGTCATGTACATGGGCTCGCCCTCATAATTGCCGATATTGTTGGGGTTCAGGTGCAATTCGGCGCAGTTGATGAAGTCCAGCCCGGTGGCAAGGATCTTCTCCTTCTTCTGCTGGAAGCCCTCGAAGAAATCCGGCGTCATGGGTGTTTCGACGCCCACCTTTCTGATGTACTTCTTCGCCAGGGCGATGCTGTCGATCACCTTGTCGGCGCAGTTCGTCGCGCCCAGGTTGAACCGCAGCTCGTCCAGCCCGGCTTCGCCCAGGGCGCGGAGGTTCTCCTCCGTGCAGAGGGTGCCGTTGGTATACATATGCTGGTGGATGCCCGCCTCATGGAATTTACGGATCACACCGTAATACTTTTCGATCTCCATGAAGGGCTCCAGATACACATAGGCGATGCCCGTGGGTTTCTGATGGATGCTCAAAAGCAGTTCGAGATCCTCCTCGTAGAACTTCGTCCCGCCGATCTCCCACAGTCCGTCGCCAATGGGCGGCTGACAATGCAGCTCGCCGTAATTATAACAGAAGGGGCACTGGATATTGCACTTGTTGGTCTTGCGGATGGCGCTCAGCCCCGTGCCCAGCAGGCAGGAGCGGCACCCGCCGGGGAATCTCTCATCATCGCCCACATAGAAGGTGCGCCCCTGCAGGGATTTGAGGCCGGGAATCTCCTGCTTCATGGCCTCGCGGCGATGCTCCACCGCCCGCTCGATCTGCGCCAGCACCGCATAAGCGATCTCCTGCTGGCGGGGCATGAGGCCCTCCTCCTCCGGCAGCGCAGCGAAAAACTCAAACCAGGCCAGGGCATCCTTCTTGGAAATATACATCGGTATTCCTCCCATCTTAACGCAATCATCATATCACAACAGAGTTTTTCACGCAACAGGTGACGGCGGCGTGCAGGTGTGGTATAATAGGAGCAACATATACCAGGAGGTCAACATGATGAATGTATCCGCGCACCGCGCCTATTCGCTTCTCAAGGAGCTCGCCTACGAGCGAGTCAGCTGCTCCGCGGCTGAAAAGCAGGCAGCCCAGCGCCTGCTGGCTGAGGCCCAGTCCGCCGGCGTTCAGGCCCATATCGAGGAATTCACCGTCAAGTGCGGCAAGGTCCACCACGCCCGGCTGGTGGTCACCAAGCCCTATGTGAAGGAATACCAGGTCACTGGCTACGAGCGGGCCGCCTCCACCCCCGAGGGCGGCGTGGATCTACCCTTCTTCTATGCCGAAAACCTGCTGCCCGTACACCTGGAGCAGGTGAAGGGCAAGGCCGTGCTGATCAATGGCCGCCTGCGCCGCGGTGATTACGAAAAGCTGCAGAAGGCCGGCGCCGCCGCGATCCTGACCTTCTCCGGCTCCACCATCGACCGGCTGAGCGAAACGGACTGCGATATCCGCAAGCTCCGCGAAACCATGACAGAGCCCTTCGGCGACGCCGTGGCCCTGAACCTTCGCGCCGCCGACGCAGCCGAGATCGTCCGGCGGGGCGCAAAGGAAATGCACATCGAGCTCGCCGCCGAGAATTACGACAGCACCAGCCAGAATGTCTGCGCCGTGATCGAGGGCTCTCAGAAGCCCGGGGAGATCATCTCCTTCGGCGCGCATTACGACAGCGTGTACTTCTCCACCGGCGTGTATGACAATATGTCCGGCAGCGTGATCATCATGGAGCTGCTGCGTTACTTCGCCGCCCACAAGCCCCGGCGCACCATGAAGTTCAACTGGTACGGCTCCGAGGAGCAGGGGCTGCTGGGCTCCAAGGCATGGACCGCCACCCACGAGGCTGAACTGGACAAGCATGTGCTGATGGTCAATGTGGACGTGGCCGCAGCTACCCTGGGTCAGAACGCTGCCCCCGTGCTGGCCACCGAGGCCGCCGTAGGCTATGTGGACGCCCTGATGAAGGAGATCGGCATTCCCTGCCAGACCAAGCTGGACATCTATTCCAGCGATTGTATCCCCTTTGCCGATAAGGGTGTGCCCGCCGTGAACCTGTGCCGCTTCGGCACCGCCGGCGCAGGCTACATCCACGACCGCCGCGACAACCTCAGGAGCAACTATCTGGACGAAAAGTCCCTGAACATCACCCTGCAGCAAGCCCTGCACCTGGCCCAGCGGGTGGACGGCGCAGCTTCCTTCCCCATCGAGAGGAAGATCGCCCAGGAGATCAGGGACAAGGTGGACGAATATCTCTTCAAGAAGGAGCCTAAGCATGATTGATAAGATCAAACGCGTTCTTGCCATTCTGGCGCTCATCAGCGCCGCCGTGTTTGTTGTGGCGGTGATCATCCTGACCATCGCCGGCCAGCTTCAGGCCCAGCGTGCCTGGGTCTATGGCCAGATGACCGTCTTCCTGCTGCTGGGGCTCACCGCGCTGCTGATCAACTGGCTGCAGAACAGGGCTGCCGAGCACAGCAAGGAGTCGGACAAGTGATCACCGGCCGCTTCGCCCCCACGCCCAGCGGACGGCTGCACCTTGGGAACCTTCTGTGCGCCATGCTGGCCTATCTTTCGGCCCGCAGTCAGGGCGGCAGGTTCCTTTTACGCATCGAGGATATCGACCTTCCCCGCTGCCCGCGCAGACTTTCACTGCAATGCATTGAAGACCTGCAGTGGCTGGGCTTCACCTGGGATGAGGAACCCCTGTGGCAGAGTGAGCGCGGCCATATCTACCAGCATTACCTGGAGGAATTGACAAAGCAGGGGCTGATCTATCCCTGCTTCTGCACCCGGGCGCAGCTGATGGCCTCGCAGGCCCCCAACCTGGGCGACACCCAGGTGGTCTATAACCGCGCCTGCGCCAGCCTGTCCGGCGAGGATATCGCCCGCCTGTCCCAGACCCGCTCCCCTGCCCTGCGCCTGCGGGTGCCGGATGCGGAGATCACCTTCACCGATGGGCTGTTCGGTGCGCAGCGTGAAAATCTCGCCCGTGACTGCGGGGATTTCATCCTCCGCCGCTCCGACGGGCTCTTTGGCTACCAGCTGGCCGTGGTGGTGGACGACGCTCTTTCCGGCGTGGATCAGGTGGTGCGGGGCCGGGATATCCTCTCCGCTACGCCCCGTCAGATTTTCCTGCTTGAAATGCTGGGCTTCCCTGTACCGGAGTATGTGCACATTCCCCTGCTGATGGACAGCCAGGGCCGCCGTCTGGCCAAGCGGGACAAGGATCTTGACCTTTCCGCCCTGAGCCGCCGCTTTACCCCCGCGCAGATCCTGGGTATGCTGGCCCACAGCGCCGGCGTCATCGAAGAAAACCGCCCCATGACCCTGGAGCAGCTCATCCCGCTGTTCCAATGGGACAAGGTGAAGCAGGCCGACGTCCGTCTGCCGGAAATGGAGGCTGTTCATGGCTGAGCAACGCCCCTGCCGCTGTCTGCTGATGGCCAGCGGTCAGGAGGACATGGCCCGGCTGGTGGCCGAGTACATCGCCACCCTGCCGGAAGAAAGCCGCGTCCCCGATGCTATCTACCGCCGCCGGCTCGCCCTGTGCGAAGGCTGCGAAGCCCTGCTCAACGGCACCTGCGCCCGCTGCGGCTGCTACGTGGAGGCCCGGGCCGCCAAGCGAGGCCTTGCCTGCCCCGATACACCTGCCCGCTGGACTGCCGAAAAAGAATCATAAGAAAATACACGCGCGGTCTTTTCGCAAGGCCGTGCGTGTGCTATAATAAGGAAAAACTTGTTTCATACAACAGGAGGCGGCCCCCATGGATTATCGTACCTATCTGCGCTATTATCCCGATGAAAACGGCAAGTTCGGCGAGTACGGCGGCGCTGTGCTGGCCGATGAGCTCAAGGCAGCCTTTGCCGAGATCACCGACGCCTATCAGACCATCTGCCACAGCGCCCAGTTCATCAACGAGCTGCGCCGCATCCGCAAGGATTTTCAGGGTCGTCCTACGCCCGTGTACCATTGCGAGCGTCTCTCCCGTATGGTGGGCGGCGCACAGATCTACGTCAAGCGCGAAGACCTGAATCATACCGGCGCCCACAAGCTGAACCACTGCATGGGCGAAGGTCTCCTGGCCAAGTACATGGGCAAGAAGAAGCTCATTGCCGAGACCGGCGCCGGCCAGCATGGCGTGGCTCTGGCCACGGCCGCGGCTTTCTTTGGCCTTGAGTGTGAGATCCACATGGGCGAAGTGGACATCGCCAAGCAGGCCCCCAATGTGACCCGCATGAAGATCCTCGGCGCGAAGGTCGTTCCCGTCACCCACGGCCTGAAGACCCTGAAGGAAGCCGTTGACTCCGCCTTCGACGCCTATGCCCGCGAATACAAGGACGCCATCTACTGCATCGGCTCCGCCCTGGGCCCGCATCCATTCCCCCAGATGGTGCGCGATTTCCAGATGGTCGTCGGCAGTGAAATGCGGGAGCAGTTCAAGGAAATGACCGGCCTGGAGCCCGATGCTGTCTGCGCCTGCGTGGGCGGCGGCAGCAACTCCATCGGTACCTTTGTGCCCTTCCTGGATTCCACCTCCGAGCTCTACGGCATCGAGCCCCTGGGCCGTGGCGACAACCTGGGCGACCATGCCGCCTCCATGAAGCACGGCACCCCCGGCGTAATGCACGGCTTCAATAGCATCATGCTCAAGGACGAAAACGGCGATCCCGCCCCCGTATACTCCATCGCCTCCGGCCTGGACTATCCCTCCGTGGGCCCCGAGCACGCCTTCCTGCATGATCTGGGCCGCGTGAAGTACGAGACCGTCTCCGACGAGGAGGCTGTGGAAGCCTTCTTCGCTCTGAGCCGCTGCGAGGGCATCATCCCCGCCCTGGAGAGCTCCCACGCCGTTGCCTTCGCCATGCGCAAGGCCAGGGAAATGAAGCGCGGCGCCATTCTGGCCACCCTCTCCGGCCGCGGCGACAAGGACGTCGACTACGTGGTGGAACACTACGGCTACGGCGAGCAGTTCATCAAGTAAGAGGAGGCCACCATGCTGACAGATACCCAACGCCTGCAGATGCTGCAAGTCCCCTCCGGCCCCATTGACGTAGTTATCGACAGCGATACCTATAACGAGATCGACGATCAGTTCGCTATTTCCTATGCCCTGCGCAACCCTGAGCGGCTGCGGGTGCAGGCCGTCTACGCCGCGCCCTTCCTGAACCACCGCTCCACCTCCCCCGCCAACGGCATGGAGAACAGCTATCAGGAGATCCAGCGGCTGCTGCACCTGCTGGGGGCTGCCACCCCCAGCTTCCGTGGTGCCGCCGGTTACCTGCCCAGTGAAAAAGAGCCCTTCGTCTCCCCCGCTGCCGAGGATCTGTGCCGCCGCGCCATGGCCTACTCCCCCGAGCGCCCGCTGTATGTGGTAGCCCTGGGCGCCATCACCAACGTGGCCTCCGCCCTGCTGATGGAGCCCGCCATTGCCGACCGCATGGTGGTGGTCTTCCTGGGCGGACACGCGCTGGACTGGCCGGACACGCAGGAATTCAACATGATGCAGGACGTAGCCGCCGCCCGGGTGGTCTTCTCAAGCGGCGTACCGCTGGTAATGCTGCCCTGCATGGGCGTGGTGAACGTCTTCAGCACCAGCGGGCCGGAGCTGGATCACTGGCTGCGTGGCAAAAACGCGCTGTGTGATTTCCTGGTGAAGAACACCGTGGACGAGGCGAACACTTATGCCGAGGGCCGTGTGTGGAGCCGCGTCCTGTGGGACGTGACCGCCGTTGCCTGGCTGGTGAACGAGGGCGAGCGCTTCATGCGCTCCCGGCTGATCCCCACCCCCATTCCGGAATACGATCATCACTACGGCTCCGCCCCCTCCAACCCGCTGTGCCGGTATGTTTACCACATCGACCGCGATGCGCTCTTTGCCGATCTGTTTGAACGGCTGAGCAAATGAATACATCCATGAAAAAGGTCCTGCTCACAGCTGGGAGGATGGAAAGGAAGGAGTTATCCTTCACTTTGCACCAAAGAAATACCGAAACAGCAAGCCCGCCAAGGCTTGCTGTTTCTTGTTCTGCGTGATAGAATGAAAGCGACAAACTTGAATTTGTAGGTGAGTATATGAAAAACTTATATATAGTCGGTGGAACAATGGGAGTTGGAAAAACCGCCGTCTGTCAGCAACTTAAAATGAATTTATCAAATAGTGTGCTTCTTGATGGTGACTGGTGCTGGGATTCCAATCCGTTCCAAGTAACCGATGAAACCAA
>SVGJ01000054.1 GCA_015056415.1 Clostridiales bacterium | reverse complement strand
CCACCGCCGATGTGCTCATGGGGCGGCATGGAAACCTCTGAGACCAATGTGGGAACTCACGAAGAATTTTGTGGATTTGAGTTTATCCGCGAGATTTATCTGCCCGCAAGCGTCGAGACAATCGGGGCGCATGCGTTCCAGAGCTGCGTTAATCTGGAATACATTCACTTGCCCAGCCGTCTCCGCAGCATCGGCACACATGCCTTTGCCCGTTGCCACAGCCTGAAGCAGATTGAAGTGCCGAAGGATACAATGATCGAGTATCAGGCATTCTTCATGTCAAGAACCAACGTCATTCGTGTTTGAGAAGCGTTTGCCATCGTCGTTTGCGTGCGTGAACGCCCGTTGTGCGCTCTCCAAACCTTTGTTGAGGGTTCGAGTCCTTCTGCCCCTGCCATGAGAGCTTTTCCTGAAAAGGAAAGGCTCTTTTTCTATTTCTCTGACACAAGAGCAGAATACATTTCGTCGAATCCGTCACCGTATAAATGTACATAGATGTTGTATGTGATGTTCACATCTGCATGTCCCAACAATCGGGAGAGAATCTTCACATCTACCCCTTTGTGATAGCAGTTCGTCGCAAAAGTGTGTCTGAACACATGCTCTCCCCTGTAAGGAACACAAGCGGCCTTGCAGAGGCATTGGGTCTGGTATCGTAACGCTTCGTAGAATCAATCATCCCTTCAACCAACTCCTGCCAACAAGAGCTTCCCGGTCAGCTGACCAGGAAGCTCTCGATTTGGTTGAGCACCTTTCGCGGAAGGGAGCCCTGCTTGTAGGAGCCGATCGCCGTGGTGACCGCCAGGGGCCAGGCGTAAAACCAGGCAACGATGCTGCAGCAAACCTTATCCGCCCATTTTCCTTTGCCGATTTCTACGATCAGGTTGTGATCGCTGACCGGGGTGAGCTTTACGGCTGTCACCTTGTCCAGCCCCGCGAACTGCTTGAGCTTTCCGCACTGGGCACGGGCCTGCACGAAATAGCTTTCGTTTTCCAGCTTGAAGATCTGCGTTTCCATGTTTTCCTCGTTTACCAGGAAACGCTTGATGGCGGTAGCCACATCGCTTGCGGTCATGCCTTCGGGCAGTACATAGAGGGTCCCGGACTTGAGCATATTTTCATTCTTCATGGATAGTTCCTCCTTCAATCTTGTTTATCCTTCGCCTTTGGCGGTTGATACTGTCTTTTCGCGGAAACTCAGTCTTCCATGGTCACGGTTTCCTCACCGGTGAAGGTACCGTCCTTGCGGCCCTGCTTGTAGGCCTTGGAAAACGCCTTTACGTCTGCCTGCAGATCGCGCGCGTCCATTTCCTCCTTGACGGCGTTCTTGATCTCTTCCTCTGTCATTTGCTCCACATTCCTGCCCGCCTTGGTCATGCGCAGCAGCGCCTTGCCGTAGCACAGCGCGGCGATCATCACGGTGGCGTATCCCAGGGCGACCATCGTCAGGCTGGAGGCGTAGTTGCCAATGCCCGGAATGAAGGAAAGCACCGTTGCGCCAACCACGCCCAGGATCATCGAGCCCACATTGCTGACCAGGTTCGCGATCACCGCGGAGGCCAACGCCTTTACGACGTTCTTGCTGAGGCTGATGTTCAGCGCGCGGTTCATACGTACGTACATCGTGTAGACCAGGGTAGTCTGGGCGACCATGCAGATCGTGGGGCCGGCGCCGGGGAACATCGCCGCGATCGCCGCTACCACAGAACCCGCCGCGTGCTGGTTGACGATTTTTGCCACTTCGTCATTAAAGTTGACCTTCATGAAATCATTGGTTGAGCTGACGACTCCCATCGCCGTTGCCTTCGTTGCCACATAAGTGTTGCCGTCCATTTGATTTACCTCCGTTTTTATTTCTTGGTTTATTTTGTGTTGTTTCCTGGTGACAACTAGAGTATAAGCCAGTAGCGCATTCCATTTTTCCACTGGAAGTAGACAAAGAATACTGGCGTAATTTTTTGTACCAAACGCCTTTTGCATCAGCCTTTGCCTTTCAGGAACAGAAAAAAACCGGAGCGAAGATCGCTCCGGATGGTACTGACAGATCACTTTTCAGGAATGGGTTCGAAATTCAGGCCCAGTTCGCGGCAGAGGCTCTCCGTGGCGGAGCCCGCATAACCGTGAATGGTAACGTCCGGACTGTCCGCGAAGGGATGCGGAAGATGGGCCTGCCGTGTATGCGCGATGGAAGCTGCCCAATCGCTGCCATACTCCGCCTCGTAATCCGGATCATAATATCCGGCCAATGAATGATGGAAGAAGGTCACACCGGCCGATTCGTCAAGCTCCAGCTCCCTGGCATAGATCCACACGTCCTTGAGGGAGCCGCAATTGGCAAAGGCGCAAAAGGGCAATGTACGGACGCTCTGCGGCAGGACGACTGTTTCCAGCTGACCGCATCCGGCAAACATACAGCATAGATCAATATCGCCGCGGGGCAGTTCAACCGCCTTCAGCGAGGGGCACTCCCTGAAGCACCGCGCCGCCATGGACTCGATCTCCTCCGGAAACGCGACCTTTTCCAGTTCCGGACAAAAGGCGAAAGCCTCCTGCTCTACATATGTCAGATTCTCCGGCAGCTGAAGCTCCCGGATACCGGTACCGCTGAAGCCGTTTTCCAGGATGATCAGTTCCTTCGAGCCATCGGAAAACATAATGCTCCCAATGGCATGGCCGGTGCTTTCCACGCTCTGGTAATCCTCCAGCCAGAAAGCAAAGCCTTCGAGCTCGTTGCGGAATACCATTTCTTCGCACGCGATCACCTCGTCTGAAACAAAGCTTTCCAGCAGCAGCGGCATCACGATGCGCTTTGCCTTTACCGGGACCGACGTCGCCTCCCACATTTCAACAACAGGCAATCCCTCATAGAAGGAAGCCAGTACCGCTTCCTCCCCTGCCTCAGCCGGTTCAAACGCTACGGCCCTGGCAACGGGAAGCCCGTTGTTGTCCGCCTCGCAAACAGCGTCTTCCACATGGATCCATGCCGATTCATTTTCAAATGCAATGGCATTGGCGATGGCATACATCTCCGCGACGCTTCCCGCGCTTCCGGAGATGATCAGATCACGTCCGCAGCCGGCGAAGGCGTCGCCAGCGATCTCTTGCACAGACGGCGGTATGTGGATGACCTTCAGGCTCTTGCAGCCGCCAAACGCGTATTGGCCGATGCTCCTGGTGCCGTCGGGCAGATACATATATTGCATGGAGCTACAGGCGTTGAAGGCCTCCGCGTCGATGACAAGTCCCTCGCATTCGCCGTTGAAGCGGACCGTCTGCAGGGTGCTGCAACCACGGAAAGCCCCTTCGCCTATATACTGCAGGCCCGCAGGGATCTCCAGATAGTTCATCCTGTAACAATCGATGAACGCCTGCTTCTCGATCCTGCAAACGGCCGCAGACAACTGTACTTTTTCCAGATCCGCGCAGAAGCCGAATACGCATTCCGGCATGACTGTTATCCCCTCGGGAATGATGATGCTTTCAATGCCGCTTCCTTTGAAGGCGCCGGCATTGAGACACGTCATGCTTCCGGGCAAAACGATCTCTTTCAGCATGGCCGTATCGGCAAAAGCATTCTCGTGTATTTCCATCAATGTATCCGGGAGCTTCACATATCTCAGATTCCGTGAACCGCTGAACGCGCCCGTACCCAAAACCTGCAGGCCTTCCGGCAAAACGATCTCTTCCGCGCCGGAGCCGCTCAAGCCATACTCGCCGACCTCACAAAGCGCCGATCCAAGATCATATCGCTTTGCCTGCTGCAGATCATCATCGTGGAAAACAGTATCCTGTTTCAGATTCGGCAACGCCTGCAAATCATCGGGCAGGCAAATGTACCGCAGGGATACGTACTCATCCATGCTGAACATCTCCGGCTGCAACGCTACGACCGGCTTGGCGTCTATATAATCCGGAAAGACAACAGCCTTCGGGCCGGGAACACAGTCGATGATCTTTACACCGCCCGCCACCTCTTCCGCCGCAAAATCATCGCGGCACAGGAAGGGGATCTCGCCGGTATACAGCCGTGGATCTTCCGTTTTGGCATAGTCGTTTTCCCGGCTTGCCCGCGCCGCCGCATCGCCGCCGGTATAAGCATATTTCTCCGCGTAGCTGCCGTGCTGGCCCCAGATCCGCAGGCGATCGCCCGCGCCGTTCAACGCGTTGGGCGCCATGTACTCAAGGCTTTGCGGCAGATGAACCTCCCGCAGCGAGGGATTCTGGGCAAAGGCATGTTCCGCGATGCGTTCAACGCCTTCATTTACAACAATGCTTTCCAGGCCATCACAGCCGAAGAACGCCCGCTCTTCTATCGCTTTGATGCTGCCGGGGATCTCTACGCTGCGCAGCGTATCCGCATCGGCGAAGGCATCCTTTTTCACCGCGGATACGCCGATGCCCAGGCAGCTTTCCGGAATGACGCAGTTCTCCTCGCATATGGAGCAATCCGTGATATGCCAGCCATCGGGGAAAAGCGCGAGCCTGAGCCCGCGATATACGGGCAGACCCGTTGTAAAGTTGATGATCAGCAACGCGCATACGGCAAACAGGATCGCTCCGATCGTGCTTGCTCTGCGGATGAAGGTCTTCCTGCGGCGGATCTCCTCAGGCAGAGGCAGATTATACAGCCTTGAGCGCAGCTCCGCCATGCTGCGGATGCGCCTTTCCGGCTCCACAGCAAGGCCAGACATCAGCGCGCGTTCCTGGCTTTTCTTCAGGCTGATCCCCAATGCGGAGGGCGGTTTCATTTCATCGCGGTATTGGCGCGCCAAAGCTTCCTGCGGAACGATGCCCGTGATCATTTCATACATTGTGGCGCACAGGCTGTATATATCCGTCCACGGGCCCTGTTCGCGCATGTTGTCATATTGCTCCACCGGCGCGTAGTGCTCGGTGACAATGATCGACGTGCCTTCCCTGTCGATCTTGCGGGCAGAGCCGAAATCGATCAGCTTAACGTTTCCATTTTCAAGCACCATCAGGTTTTTCGGCGTAATGTCTCGGTGAAGAATGCCCTGCGCGTGCACGGCGTCCAGCGCGTCAATGGTGCTGCGCATCATGGTCAGCAGGCGCCTGGCGTCCACCTTGTGCTGCTTTACATACTCATCCAGAGAAATGCCGCGCACATATTCCATCACAAAATAGAATGTTTCGTTTTCCTCAAAGCAGTCGCTGACGTTGACAATGCCGGGAACTTCACGGAACATTGCCAGCACACGGGCTTCCTGCATGAATCTGCGCAGACCGAGCCTGTATTCCGTTTCGTGATTTTCCCGCAGGCGCACTTCATCGCCGTCGCGCACGTCACGCTCGGCAAAATCGCCGGGAAAATATTCCTTGATGGCAACAGGCGTTTCCAGAAGGGTATCCCACGCGGCATAGGTGATGCCAAAGCCGCCGCTGCCGATGACGGCGCCCAGCAGGTAGCGATCATTCAGGAAAGTCCCCTCTTCCAGGCAATTCCTCCTGCTTTCGGACCGGCGGGAGCTGTGGCCGCAGTGAGGGCAAACTCCTTCCGCCTCCATCTGCAGCATGCATTTGGAGCAGTAATATACGCCCGATATATCCATACTGCACCTCCTTCGTGTTGATGATAGTTTAGCATAGCTGCAACAAATTGTAAAATCTGTTTCGCCACAAACAACATGATAGCGCCTTGCGGTTTTCCACTTGTCTACTGTGAATGGATTTTTCCATTTATCGGCCTGCCGGTATGACCCCTTGCTCTTTACGCGGGTGTGTTTCTGTGATAAACTGAAGCAAGAACGGCTCGAGGGGAGGCAAACCGCATGACAGGAACGCACAGAGCCGAACGTGAAAATGTATCAAAAACCAGGCTGATGCTGGAGGGCTCCATCAACCTTGACAATCTTGATCAGTTTCTCAAGGAGGCCAGGCCCGCGCCCAAACTTTCCAATTATCTGATGAATCTCCTGGCCGAACGGGATATGTCCAACGAGGAATTGGGACTGGAAGCCAATATCGGCCGCTCAACGATATATAAGATCATCAGCGGAAAGCAGCTTCCGGAACAGGATATGCTGCTGCGGATGGCCTTTGTATTGGAGCTTTCCGCGGAAGAAACGCAGCAATTGCTCAAAACCGGCCGCCGCGCCCAGCTAACTGCTTCACGGCCGAGGGATATCGCCATCATCTACGGCCTGCAAAACGGCCTCATGCTGGATGAGATGGACGAGATCCTGATGGAACGCGGGCTCGATCCACTCATCCCTGCCGAAAAAAAGATCTCGGAGCTGCTGGCCCCTCTGGCAGCAAACCTCTCCTTCGACCAGCTACTAATGCAGACGCATCTGGCGGACAATGCCTCCTTTATGCATATGCTGGGCCAGGCGAAAAGCGGACGACGACTCGAGGCCCTTGATGAGATCACCGATGGTATTGAGCGCAACGATCTGCTGTGTATCGGCTTCGTGCTGGGGATGAACAAGGTGGAAATGCAGCGTCTGCTGCGCATCGCTCACCGTGCGTTCCTGAATTCCAAGGATGAACGCGATGCTCAGATCCTTGAAGGCCTGGCTGCCGGCATGGAACTGAAAGAGATCGACGCGGCATTGCGGAACAGGCATATGGAGGCGCTGATTGCAGGCTGAGGGCCGCCTTTTCCGCAGCATTTCGTTCTGCATCTTTTTTCCGGCTGAACCATCCGCATTCATTGACAATATCCGCCTCCAAATGATAAAATATGAAAAAAACCAGGAGGGATCATATGGCTAAACTGTATCGCGTCAAATGCTCCTGCGGCAATGTGATCAATGCCGCGCCCGGCAACGTTTGTCCCAAATGCGGGCAGCCCCTGAAATTCCCCGAGGGCGGCATGATCTCGCTGTACCGCAAGGGCTCCCCCTTAGGCGTCGCCGGCGGCTTCGACATCTATATCAACAACGAGCCCTTTGGTCATATCGGCAACCGCGAAACGGTTCACATTCCTGTGAGCTATGGCACCTATAATCTGCACGTCGCGGTCGGCATGAGCCGCCGATGCACCGACCTGGTCGTCAACGTGACCCCTGAGAACCGCCAGGCATACGCCAAGGTGTGGATGCGTCCCGGCTTCTGGACCAACTCCTTCGTGATCGAGCCCGCCACGGGAGACGAGATGCCCGCGGATTGATGAAAGCGTCATACAAAGCCCGCAACGGATCAGCTTCGCCGGAAGCTGATCCGTTTTTGCGCACCGCCATCCATATTTCCCGCCTTGACTCCCCCCTTCTCCTTTGCTACAATACCTGTATATCAAATACGAAAGGATCACCGCCATGCAGCAATCCCCCCGGATCCCTGCCATCGACACCGCCAAGGGCATCGGCATCTTTTGCATCATTCTCGGGCACGTGATCCCCAATTCGTTTATCTATTCCCTGCTGTACGCGTTTCATGTGCCGCTGTTTTTCCTTCTCTCCGGGCTGACGTTCCACCCCAGGGCCGACAAGCGCCGCTTTTATTGCGATAAGGCCCGCCGCATTCTGGTTCCTTATGCTGCCTTTTCCCTTTTCAGCATTCTGGTCTACCGGCTCGCCGCGCCGCTGCTCGCCATACCGGCGGAACAGGCCCGCCTGCTGCCCAACGTACTCGGAATGCTCTATGCCAACACCAACAACGGTCTGATGAACTGGAATCGCCCGCTGTGGTTCCTTCCCTGCCTGTTTGCGGTGCTGGTCATCGTGGATGTGTTTGAGTCCTGCCTGCGCCGCATGAAGCTCCGTCGCCCGCAAATGATCCGTGTAGCGTTTGCGCTGGCCTCCCTGGCACTGGGTGCGCTGCTCAATGTGGGCCTGCCCGGGCTTTTCCTGCCCTTCCACCTGGAATCCGCCGTGCTGCTGACCGCCTTTGCCGAGCTGGGCGTGATCCTGCAGCACGCCAATACCCGTCATGACCTGATCGGACGGATCAAGCGCCTGTCCCTGCCCCGTCTTTGCGCCGGACTGCTGCTGGTGTGCTGCTGCTCGCTGGCGCTGAGCCGGCTCAACGGACACATCGATATTCGCGCGCATATGCTGGGCCGCTCGCCGGTGCTACTGTTCATCTATGCCACCGGCTTCAGCCTGGCCGTGCTGGCGGTTTCCGTGCGGCTGCAGGGCTGGCGCTTCCTCAGGCAATGGGGTATGAGCTCCATGTCCATGCTGCTGATGCACAAGTTTCCGCTGCTCATGTTCCAGCGCGTCATCCCCTTCACCCGCGACCTGCTCAGGGCCAACGGTACCCTGCCGGGCCTTATGTGCAGCGTTGCCGTGGCCCTGGTCAGCCTGTATCTGTGCCTTGCGGCTGAGAAGCTTCTTCAACGCTTCTGCCCACTTGTGCTGGGTAAAACAAAATGACATTTTTTATGATGAACCGGTCATATCAAGCCGGTTCATTTTTTCAACATCCGCAATCCGGGAAAGGTTTCAACTCCTTCACCGTGCTATAATACACTTGCCTGCAGGAAACACGCCACTCTGATGGAAAGGAGGAATCCGCCGCATGTCGCCAGAGCTTATCAGTCTCATCCAGCAAAGCCTGGACATGATCGAGCAGCGGCTCCGCACCACCCTTACCCCGCAGGAGCTGGCTGACGCGGCCGGCTTCTCCCTATATCACTACTATCATGTTTTTGAAGCGGTCACCGGCATGAGCGTGGGACGCTACATCACCCACCGCCGGCTGCTTCACGCCCTTTGGCGTATGAGTCAGGGACAGGACGCCACCTCCGCCGCGCTGGAATACGGCTTTGATACCCACGCGGGATTCTACAAGGCCTTCCGGCGGGAGTTCGGCTGCGCGCCATCCCGGTATCTGCGAAGCCACCGTGCTGCCCGTCCCACCCGTTTCAACCTGAAGGAGGAACCGAAATTGACTGATCTGAAAACCCTCGCCCGGGCGCTTTCCGCCTGGGGCATGGAGCAGGAGCCTGTCTCCCGCATTTATTTCACCAACACCGGCAATCTCAGCGAGCATACCTTTGCCGTGGGACAGGAGTACTATATCAAGGTCTCCGCCCAGCCCGGCGAGCTTCAGCGCCAGGCCATGCTGCACCGTGCGCTGATGGCCCAGCAGCTGGCCGCGCCCATCATCCCCACCCTGGCCGGTGAGGACGTACTGCGCATGGAAGGGTTGGATCTGCTGCTCATCCAGCGTGTACACGGTCAGCCTGTGAATGCCATGGATATGCTGGAGCATCCCGAAAAAGCCCGCGCCCTGGGCGAAGGCCTGGCCAGGCTCCATACCGCCCTGCGGGAATGTGACCCCCTGCTCATTTATGCCGAGGACTACGCCGCCACCCTGCGCTGCTGGGCTATCCCCGCCGCACGGGCGGCCATTCTGCCCGAGCCGGCCTGGCTGGATGAGTATCAGGCCCGCATGGACGCGCTTTTCCCCAACCTGCCCACGCAGATCATCCACCGCGATCCCAACCCCGATAACCTGATCATGCAGGACGGCCGGCTGGCTGGCTTCCTTGATTTTGACCTGACCCGTATCCTGCCCCGTATCTTCGACGTCTGCTATGCTGCCACAGGCATCCTGAGCGTGGTGTGGCCCCATGTCACACCTGAGCAGAGGCTGAATTTCTTCCAGGTCGCCAAAGCCATCTGGCAGGGCTACGACACAGTGTCTCCCCTGACTGACGAGGAATGGAACGCCTTACCCGACATGGTGCTGGGCATCCAGCTGACCTGCGTGGCGGCCTTCGCCGGATCCGACAAGCTGGTTCATCAGTTTGAGGTCAATCAGAAGATGCTGCAGTTCATTCTGAACAACATGGAACGCTTCTGAGCATAGCAAAAGGACTGGCGCTCAGGCCAGTCCTTCTTTGTTTATTCAAACCAGGGCTGAAACTTCTTTGCGATGGCAGAAATGATCGGCCCCAGGAAAAAGCCCATGATGATCGTCACCATGCCCACCGTGCCGCCCACCAGGTAACCGATCACCGTAGCCGTCACATCCCAGGCCATACGGATCACCGTGAAGCCCAACTTCTTAGTGCGGGAGCTGATGATCTGCGGCAGCGCATCATAGGGCGCCACCCCCAGGCCCACCACCATGTAGAAGGCGGCCGCTACCATGAACATCAGGATCGTGGGAACAAATACGATCAGCTTCACCGTCATGGTCTCAGTGGAAAGCGGATGGATCATATTGATGACCCAGGTGGTAAAGTCAGCCGCGTAGCCCACCACCACCATGTTCGCTATGGTACCCAGGCCGATGCGCCGGTACTCCTTCAAAAGGAGGATGATCACCAGCAGCACGCCGTTGAACGCCAGCACATAATTGCCAAAGCTCCAGCCGATCATCCGGCTGATGCCCAGATTCATCACCGAGGCGGGATCCGTGCCGAAGCCCAGCTGGTCGAGGATGGCCACGCCCACGCCCATCAAAAAAACGCTGAAGAACAATACAACCACCCGACGCATCATACGCGGCTTGCCCACCAGCTGCTGCAACATATTCATCGCTTTTCAACCTCGCATCTTTGGTTGGGAAACTGGCTGTATTATAGCACTCCGGCAGGGTTTGTCAAGCAGGGAAAAAACATTCTGCAATCGAGCCATTAACTTATTGTATCTTTCAACTTTCTATGATACAATGAATCAAGAAGCGAGCGTTGGGATGTTTTTCCTGCGAGCGCCGTCTAAAACGTTTTCGAAAAACAATGAGTACCAATAAGGAGGAATCCTCATGCAGTACGGTTATTTTGATGACAAAGCCCGCGAGTACGTCATCACCAATCCGCGTACCCCCATGGCATGGGCCAACTACCTGGGCGACCCCGAGTACGGCGCCATCGTGACCCAGAACGCCGGCGGCTACAGCTTCGTCAAGTCCGGCGCTGCCGGCCGCATCCTGCGCTACTCCTTCAACCAGTTCGACGAGCCCGGCCGCTACGTCTACCTGCGCGACGACGAGACCGGCGACTACTGGTCCGCCTCCTGGCGTCCTGTGGAGAAGCCCCTGGATCAGTACAAGACCATCACCCGTCACGGCACCGCCTACACCGAGATCGAGAGCGAATACGCCGGCATCGCCTCCAAGGTGCTGTACTATGTGCCCAAGGGCGCGACCCACGAGGTCTGGCGCGTTGAGGTGACCAACACCTCCGATAAGCCCCGCACCATCTCCGCCATGTCCTACTGCGAGTTCACCACCGAGTCCTTCTACGAGCAGGATCAGGTCAACCTCCAGTACACCCAGTTCATCACCACCACCACCTTCCACGATGATTTCATTCTGCAGCACATCAACCAGTACTGCCACGTGGGCGAGAACGGCGAAAACGGCTCCGAGCGCTTCTTCGGCATCGTCGGCAGCCCTGTGAAGAGCTACTGCGGTCGCCGCGAAGCCTTCACCGGCCGCAACCGCTTCCACAACCCCCAGACCGTGATCGACGGCGACCTGGGCAACAAGCTGAACTTCAACGGAAACCCCTGCGGCGCGCTGCACACCGTGCTGGAGCTCCAGCCCGGTGAGAGCAAGACCATCGCTTTCGTGCTGGCCATGAAGGGCCCCTCCGCCGCCCGCGCCCTGCTGGATTCCTACGCTGACGTGAAGGCCAAGGTGGACGCCGAGCTGAAGGAGCTCATCGCCTACTGGCACGGCAAGCTGAGCGCCCTGCAGATCAACACCCCCGACGCCAGCCTGAACACCATGATCAACACCTGGAACGCGTTCCAGTGCTTCATCACCTTCGTGTGGAGCCGCGCCGCTTCCCTGATCTACTGCGGCCAGCGCAACGGCCTGGGATACCGCGACACCGTGCAGGATATCCAGGGCATCATCCATCTGGATCCCCAGATGGCCAAGGGCCGCCTGATCCACATGCTGTCCGCCCAGGTGCACCACGGCGGCGGTCTGCCCCTGGTGAAGTTCAACCACAACGCCGGCCACGAAGATTCTCCCGAGGACGAGAGCTACGTCCGCGCCACCGCTCATCCCAGCTATCGCGCTGATGACGCCCTGTGGCTCTTCCCCACCGTGTACAAGTACATCGCCGAGACCGGCGACCTGGCCTTCCTGGACGAAGTCGTTCCCTACGCCACCCACGACGAAGGCACCGTGCTGGATCACCTCAAGCGCGCCATCGACTTCTCCATGAACCACCTGGGCGTGCACGGCATGCCTGCCGGCCTCCACGCCGACTGGAATGACTGCCTGCGCCTTGGCGCCGCCGGCGAGAGCTCCTTCGTGGCCATGCAGCTGTACTATGCCATGAACATCCTGGACGAGCTCATGCCCAACACCCCCGAAAACGAAGAATACCGCGCCTACCTGCGCGAGAAGGCAGCCGAGCAGAAAAAGCTCATCAACGAGCACTTCTGGGAGGATGACCGCTTCCGCCGCGGCTATTCCGAGGAAGGCTTCATCATCGGCAGCAAGGAAAACAAGGAAGGCGCCATGTGGCTGAATCCCCAGTCCTGGTCCGTCATCTCCAAGCTGGCCACCAAGGAGCAGGCCGAGATCGCCCTGCAGACCGTTAACGAGCAGCTGAACACCTGCTACGGCCTGGAAGTGATGACCCCCTGCTACAAGGAGCACTACTTCGACGGCGCGCTGATGAAGCTCTTCAACGCCACCACCAAGGAGAACGGCGGCATCTTCTGCCAGGCTCAGGGCTGGATCATCCTGGCCGAGGCCCTCATGGGTCACGGCGGCCGTGCCTTCCAGTACTTCAAGGAGAGCTGCCCCGCCTCCTTCAACGATAATGCCGACCTGCGTGAGTGCGAGCCCTATGTCCACACCCAGTTCATCGAGGGCCACGAGTCTCCCCAGCACGGCCGCGCCCATGTGCATTGGCTGACCGGCACCGCCTCCACCGTGATGGTGGGCTGCGTGGAAGGCATCCTGGGCCTGCGTCCCACCCCCGAAGGCCTGGTCATCTCCCCCGCCATCCCCGCCGAGTGGGACGGCTTCACCATGGAGAAGACCTTCCGCGGCAAGAAGCTGTTCATCACCGTTGATAACTCCGCTCACCACGAGGGCGGCGTGCAGAAGACCCTGGTCAATGGCGTGGAAGTCACCGGCGTCCTCACCGACGACGTGCTGACCGACGGCGC
>SVGJ01000082.1 GCA_015056415.1 Clostridiales bacterium | reverse complement strand
TTTCGAGTCAGTCCCGTTATGACCACTTCGATACACCTCCACGGGCAACGGAGGTATCATATCACATTTTTACGGCTTTGGCAAGGGTGGAGGGACACGGAAATCAGTCTGCTTCCTCCGCAAGCCCTTCGTGCGCCACCGGGATCTTCAGCACGGTATCCTTGCCGTCGATCTGGCAGGAATACCTGTTGTTTTTCTCTCCGCGTGCGATCAGCGTCAGTTTTTCAAGGTGAGTCACCTTTGCCATTCCGCCGCGGAAGGGATCCCAGTCCCTGATCCCCTGCTTGAAGCGCTGCACATAATAAAAAGCAGGATATTTCTCCTGAGCCTCTTCCAGGTTCCGATCGACCATTTGCGCCTTTTGTTCCGCGCTGCCAAGCGCGCTTCTTGCCGCGGACGGGCTTTTCCGCGCTTTGTGGGATACGACAACCATCGACGCGCCCTGCGTGAAGATCACGCGGTAAAACTCGCCATTTTCATCCTTGAAATACTGGGTAAGCTTTTTCATCATGCCAATCTGTCGTTCGCTGATTGCGATCGCCAGCACCACCGCAAAAACAGCCACAACGCACAGACCCATCCATTCCGGCCTGTTCATCACACCGAGCATGACGCCCGCCACAGCAATCACCGCCGTCAGGGTATACGCCAGCGGCTTCACCCAGCGTCGATGCGTATCGTGCAGATAGGGAAACGATTTGCACTTTGCCAGAATCGCCTGCTCTTCGGGTGTGGCGGGATATTCCGAAAGGTCGAAGGTCTTCAGCTCCCGCTGTTTCGCATGGATCTTCTGCATACCGTTTTCCTCCATCCGGGATTTGCAGAAGCATACTATCACAATTCACCCGGCAATGCAACTTTTTTAGTTTTCATCTTGCGACGCTTGTGATATAATCCAAGCTGAAGTATTGTTCGCACGGAGGACGCCATGAGCTTTACGCATCTGCATCTGCATACGGAGTACAGCCTGCTGGACGGCGCTTGCCGCATCCCCAGGCTGGTCCAGCGCGTGAAGGCGCTGGGCATGGACAGCTGCGCCATCACCGATCATGGCGTGATGTACGGCGTCATCGATTTCTACTCCGCCATGAAGGACGCGGGGCTCAAGCCCATCATCGGCTGCGAGGCCTACGTCTGCCGCGACCGGCGTGACAAGTCCGCCGTCAACCGTGAATACAGTCACCTGATCCTCCTGTGCGAGAACAACACCGGCTACAAGAACCTGATGTACCTGATCTCCGAGGGCTTCCTCACCGGCTATTACTACCGCCCCCGCGTGGACTATGACCTGATCCGGGAGCATCATGAGGGCCTGATCTGCCTTTCCGCCTGCCTTTCCGGCGACCTGCCCAAGCTGCTGCTGAACGACCAGTGGGATTCCGCCCGGGCCTATGTGCGGGAGATGCAGGGGATCTTTGGCAAGGGAAATTTCTATATCGAGATCATGGATCACGGCATCCGCGAGGAAAAGCTGGTGCTGCCCAGGCTGATCCAGCTGGCCCGGGAAATGGACGTGCCCCTGGTGGCCACCAACGACTGCCACTACATCGAGGAAAAGGACGCCGACGCTCAGGAAGTGCTCATGTGCATCCAGACTGGCAAGACCCTCGATGACGACGCCCGCATGCGCATGGAGACCACCCAGCTCTATGTGAAGAGCGAGGAAGAAATGCGAGCCCTGTTCCGCTCCTGCCCCGACGCCATCGACCGCACCCGGGAGATCGCCGACCGCTGCAACGTGGAGTTCGAATTCGGCGTGACCCGTCTGCCCCAGTATCCCGTGCCCGAGGGCGAGACCGCGCTTTCCATGCTCACCCGCCTGTGCAACGAGGGCATGGCCCGGCTCTACCCCGACGCAAAACCAGGCGACGAGCCCTACGCCCGCCTGGAATATGAGCTGAACGTCATCTCCGGCATGGGCTATGTGGACTACTTCCTCATCGTGTGGGATTTCATCCACTACGCCAAGCAGAACGGCATCATGGTGGGCCCCGGCCGCGGCAGCGGCGCAGGCTCCATCGTGGCGTACTCCCTGGGGATCACCATGCTGGATCCGCTGAAATACCAGCTCCTGTTCGAGCGATTCCTCAACCCCGAGCGCGTCACCATGCCTGATATCGACGTGGACTTCTGCTACGAGCGCCGCCAGGAGGTCATCGACTACGTGGCCCGCAAGTACGGCGCGGATCACGTCAGCCAGATCATCACCTTCGGCACCATGGCCGCCAAGGGCGTCGTGCGCGACGTGGGCCGCGTGCTGGGCATGAGCTATCAGGATACCGACGCCGTGGCCAAGGCCATCCCCTTCGACCTGGGCATGACGCTGGAAAAGGCGCTGAAGCTCTCCCCCATGCTGAAAAGCATGTACGAGGAGCAGGACCAGGTCAGGCGGCTCATCGACACCGCCATGACGCTGGAAGGCATGCCCCGCCACGCCTCCACCCACGCGGCAGGCGTGCTGATCACCGGCCGGCCCGTGATGGAATACGTGCCCCTGCAGCGCAACGATGAGGTGGTCACCACCCAGTATCCCATGGGTACCATCGAGCGGCTGGGCCTGCTGAAGATGGACTTCCTCGGCCTGCGCACCCTGACGGTCATCCGCGACACGCTGGATATGCTCCGCCTGCAGGGCATCGACATGAAGCCCGAGGATATCCCCCTGGACGACGCTTCCGTTTACGAAATGATCTCCGCCGGCGATACCAGCGGCGTGTTCCAGCTGGAAGGCAACGGCATGACCAGCTTTCTCACCGGCATGAAGCCCGCCTGCTTCGAGGATATCATCGCCGCCATTTCCCTCTACCGTCCCGGCCCCATGGATTCCATCCCCCGCTACATCGAGGGCAAGCAGAACCCGGAATCCGTCCACTATGAGACCGACAAGCTCCGCCCCATCCTGGATGTGACCTACGGCTGCATGGTGTATCAGGAGCAGGTCATGCAGATCGTGCGCGACCTGGCAGGCTA
>SVGJ01000053.1 GCA_015056415.1 Clostridiales bacterium | reverse complement strand
AGCCGGATGTACATCGTCTCCGACATGGAATTCGACGATTGCATCACCGGCGCGGACATGACCAACTTCGAGTACGCCAAGCAGCTGTTCGCCACGAATGGCTACAAGCTGCCTGAGGTGGTGTTCTGGAACGTGGCCAGCCGCAACCGTCAACAGCCTGTCACCATGAACGAGCAGGGTGTGGCGTTGGTATCCGGCTGCACGCCCCGCATCTTCTCCATGGTCGCCGGTGGCACCATGTCGCCCTACACGGTGATGATGGAGGTGCTGGAGAGCGAGCGGTACGCGAAGATTTCCGCGTGATTTTGCTCAGGATCTTTCTTAAACCGTCCCGGCGGGCGGGAATCAAACACACAAGCCCGGAATCCCTTGTAAATCAAGGGGTTCCGGGCTTTTTGCCTGCTTGTTGTGCATAAGACGTTCATTCTGCGGCTTACCAGGAGATCTCCCTGAAGCAGCCATCCCGCAGTACGATACGGTTTTCCTCCGAGTGGATATACTCTTCCCTTGCGTCATAGCAAAAGTCCATATGCATGTATTCTCCGGCGGAGAGGCCGCTGCCGTCGGGATTCGGGCAGAAGCATCTGAAGGTGAAGCCTTCCGGACGCAGCTTGTTGAAATATAGCTTCCACAGCATATGGAGCCCGGCCTGGGTCATGGCGAAAGCAAAATCCTTTGTTTCTCTGGGATCGCGTATGCTGGTATCGGCGGAGGTGATCAGCCCCAGGCGTTTTTTGCCTTTTCGCAGGAAGGGGAGCATGACCTCCACTAATTCATGCGCGCCGTTGACGCCCTGGTCGAAGACCTGGCTGATATCCTTGTAGTCCAGCTGGCCGAGGGGCTGCACATTCTGTCCCCGGGCGGTGGCCTGGATGATCAGAAGATCCAGCTTTTCCTCGGTTTTGATGGCTTCCAGTACGTTGGCTCGCTCGGCCGCGTTGGCGACAGAAGACATTTCATATACTACAGCGCCACGCTGTCTGAACCAATCCGCGGCTTCAGCCGCTTCCTGAAACTGGGTTCCGGCAATCAATACGATATTTTTCATTGCATGCTCCTTAAAACGGCCAGTATTGACCCTGAATATCCCGCAGGATCAGCACGTCATCTATTTCATCGTCGCTGACAAAGTACCGATAGGCCACCGGCGCGGCTTCTTCGGGTTCAAAGTCCCCCACAGTACTTTTGGCGCCGGACATATATGTCTTTACCCAGCCCGGATGGAAAAGCCGGAAGGTAAAGCCCTCGGGGCGCAGCTTTCGGAAGAGCATATGCATTTCCATGTTCAGCGCGGCTTTGGAAACGCAGTAAGAGAAATCTCTGGTTCGCTGCATAAGCGGAATGACGCCCGTTTCCGAGGAGAAGGTGCAGATCTTCTTTTTGCCTTCTTTCATCAGGGGAAGGAAGTGCTCGACCATCCGGAGCGGCCCCAGAGAGTTGACCTGGAAGGCGCTCGAAAAGCCGCTTGCGTTATCCGCCGGGGGGAAGATACCGGCGCAGTTGATCAGGTAATCGATGCGGCCGGTCATGGAGCCCACCAGCGCGGCCGCGGCCCTGACGGACCGGTCGTCACCCACGTTGAGGGGAACGATGTGCAACTGCTCCGGGTATTGCTTCTTCAGGCCAGCCAATTGGGGCCACTCCGGCATGAACTGGCCGGCATAGACGGTATATCCGTTTTTGACAAATACTTCTGAAAGCGCAAAGCCGATGCCCCGGTCTGCGCCTGTGATCACTACATACTCCATTTATGCCTCCTGCTTTTTCATGCACCAGTTCATCGCGTTGACCAGTAGCTTTTGAAATTCGGGATTCTGCCATACAGGCAGGATGTGTCCGGGGATCAGGGCGCAGAGCCGGCCGTTCCCCATTTCCCTTACATAGGCAGCGGGCATTTTCTGACCGGTCGCGGAGGTGGATTCCATCAGGATCCGGGCGTCGTCCGCGGTCATCTCGATCTGATAATGCTCGTCCCGCTCGCAGAAGTCCTTAACGCCTGCCGTAACGGGATGCTCCCTGTTCACAACATGATAGGTGACCGGGCAACGGGCGGGATGCGAAATGAACCGGCAGCCCACGAAGTCGATATACTCCCGGCAAGGCTTGTCGATGTGTTCCGAGGCGTTTGTTTCCGTAAAGGAGCAGCCGGCATGGACGGACAGGAAACCGCCGCCATTCCTTACATAGGCCTCAAGATCCCTGGGCGCCAATTCGTTGACGCCCTCCTCGAACCAGGGGGTGCTGTTGCCGCTGGTCACGTGGTTGCCCTTGCAGCAGATGACCAGCTCGTACTGCTCCAGGTCGGAGGCGACGAGCATATCCTTGGCGTCTTCCACGAAGGTCATTTGATGAAAAAAGTCGGTTAAACAGGAGAAGCCTGTTTTGACTACTTCCGTCGTATGCCAGATATCCCCGCAGATCACCAGTATCTTACCCATGAGCATTTTCCTTTCTGTTTGATGATGAGGGGCAAGGGATCGGCGCTTTGCCGGCCTTGCAGGTTTTTTGAAACGGTCTGTTCACAATGAGCCTTGCTTTGATTATAGCGGAAAAAAGGCAGCTGTTCAACGCTTATCGCTCACAGCGCGGCGGCCAGGGCATACACCGCCACGGAAACAAAGCAATAAAGCGCGTTGGTGGTGGAAACATAGGCGCTGGCGTCCGGATCCCGGATGAATGCCTGCATGCTGAAGGTGGCCGGGGCAGACATATAGATGATGACCGCCAGATCCAGCGTGCGGGATACGCCGATGAACTGATGCACAGCCCAAAGCATGCCCAGGATCATCGCTGCCTGCAGCAGCGCACGCAGCACGATGGTCTGCAGGCACGGGAGCAGCATTTCTTTCTTCGGTGCGATGCTGTAACCTACCACCACCAGGATCATGGCCGAAAGCGGGGAGGTGATCATGCCGATGGTCTCTGTATAGAGGACGCCTGCCCTTGTGCCCAGGAACCACTGGCCAAGGCCGGTCGCGCCCGCCGCGATACCCAGCATGGCCGCGATGAACGCAGGCATACGCAAAGCGTCGGAAACGATCTGCTTTACGGTGGGGGCCTTGCCGGTCTCCAGCAGGGAGAGCAGGCTCATGTATACGCCGAAGCCGAACAGCACGCCCGCGATATCCAGCAGGGCGATCTGCGAAAGGTTTTCGCTTCCGCAAAGGCTCGCGTACAGGGGATAGGCCATCATGCCTCCCTCGTAAACGGCGACCATGAAGGGCGTGTAGCGGCCGTAGGGCTTGGGGATCAACGGGCGCAGAACATATCCCAGCAGAAAGGGAAGGATCATGAACACCAGCATCAGCCCCACCAGCCCCACCAGCTGCACGGAGTATTCTGCCGTGGCCAACGCATGGAACACCGCCATGGGCAGAATGACCTGGGTCATCAGCTTTTTCAGATCCTGAACACTTTTTTCGCCGAGCAAGCCACTTTTTCGGCAAAACATACCGATCAGCATCATGCCCAGCACAGGGAACAGGGCTTTCAGCATTTCCATCTTCCGTGCCTCCCGATCTTCACATCACAACAGCCAGCACCGCATACGGCCCGGTGCTGAAAAAATCGACGAGGAAAGCGCCAGGTTCATAGCGCCTATGGTGACTTTTCCTTCGGATGCTGAGCAAAAACGCTCCGTCGCGACGATTATACCACACATACGATGGTTTCCGCCATACAGGAAAGCGTGAATCCGCTAATTTATGTGAAAGTTTATGTGCCCGCGGCTTCGGTTGCTCCGCGCCGGCGGGGCGGTGCATAATTGGCCGATTTATGATATGTTTTGCCACTTGTGTTCTATATGAAGGGGTGTATAATAGGGCTGGAAATTTTTGATTGATAAGCATTGCTATGGAGATGGATGAACCATGAAAGGCGCCCGTAACCTGAACATGACGCAGGGGAATCCCAGCAGGCTGCTGCTGGGCTTTGCCATCCCCATGCTGATCGGCAATCTGTTTCAGCAGGTATACAGCCTGACGGACTCGGTGATCGTGGGTCAGTTCCTGGGCTCTGACGCGCTGGCGGCTGTCGGCTCCACCGGATCGGTGACGTTTTTGTTTTTTTCCATTTGCAACGGTATTGGCTCCGGCGCGGGTATCGTAACGGCGCAGTATTTCGGCGCGGGCCTGTTTGACAGGACCAAACGCGCCATCGCCAACGCGGCGTACATTATGCTGGTGGCTTCCGTAGTGATGGGCGTGGCGGCTTTCTTCGCCGCGCCGCTGCTGCTGGGTGTGATGGGCGTGCCGGAGAAGCTTATGCCCGACGCGACCACCTATATGCGGATGAGCTGCATCGGCGTTCCTCTGGTGGCGGTGTACAATTATTCGTCGTCCATGCTGCGATCCCTGGGCGATTCCAGATCGCCGCTGTATTTTTTGATCTTCTCCTGCTTTTTGAACATCGTGCTGGATCTTCTGTTTGTGTATGTGCTGCACATGGGCGTGTTTGGTGCCGCTCTGGCCACCATCATCGCGCAGATGATCTCCGGTGTGGGGTGCCTGCTGTATGCGCTGAAGCATAATCCCTATTTCCACCTGACCCGGGAGGATCTGCGACCCGATGGCGGGATCATCCGGCAGGCGGTGCGCCTGGGATTGCCCATGGCGCTTCAATGGTCGCTGATCTCCGTTTCCTCCACGGCGCTGCAGACGTATGTGAATTCCTTTGGCCCGGAGGCCATGGCGGCCTTTACGGCCACCAACAGGATCGAGCAGCTGATCCATATGCCCTATGGATCCATCAGCGCGGCGCTGGCCACCTACTCCGGGCAGAACTTCGGCGCGCATGACATGAAGCGCGTGAAGGAAGGCCTGCGGCATGGCATGCTGATCTCCGCGGTGTTCACGGTGCTGATGATGGTGATGTATCAGCTGCTGAACGAGCCCATCATGCGCCTGTTTGTGAAGGAGGAGCCGGTGATCCTCATCGGCGCGGAGGCCTTGAAGCTCACCAGCTGGTTCTACATTTTCCTGGCGGTGATCTATATGAGCCGCGGTGTGCTCAACGGCGTGGGCGACGCCATGTTTGCCCTGATCAACGGCGTTGTGGAGGTGATCTGCCGCATTGCCATTCCCATCGCGCTGGTGGCGATGATCCCCGGGCTGGACAGGATGGGCATCTGGTGGACGACGGTCATCACCTGGATCATCAGCGCGGGTTTCTGCATGCTGCGCTACGTTGCCTGGCGCAAGAAAGCCGATTTCTCCAAGAGCGTCGTATAAGAAGTATGTGTATGTGCAAAAGCACGCCCCGGTCTGGGGCGTGCTTTTATGTGCGGATGCTTCACATGACCAGCGTTTCCCGGCCGGTTCCGGCGGCGATCTCCTGTGCCATGCCGGTCAGCAGGGTCCGGTCAGGCAGGGGGATGGTGCTGGTATCGTCCATGCCGAGCCTTGTCCTTTTGGAAAGGCCGATCCTGTGGTAGGGCTCCAGGTGGATCTGCTTCAGGTTGGAAAGGCTGTTGGCCAGGCGGATGATGCCCTCTGTGTGCTCGGGGCGGATGTTCACCCCCGGGATCATGGGACAGCGCAGCAGGATGGCGGTGCCGCTTTCATCCAGGAGCCGCAGGTTTTTCAGGATCAGCTCCTGAGAGACGCCGGTGTGCCTTTGGTGGGCTTCATCCCCCGTCAGCTTGTAATCATAGAGGAACAGATCCACATAGGGACGGATGGCCAGGATGTGCTCCGTGGGGCAATGGCCGCTGGTCTCCAGGCAGATATGCAGCCCCTGTTTCCTGGCTTCCCTGGCGAGGGCAAGGGTAAAATCGAACTGCGCCATGGGTTCGCCGCCGGAAAGGGTGAGCCCCCCCTGAGAGGTGCGGTAGAACAGCGCGTCCTCCATCACCTCCCGCAGCACCTGCTGCACCGTCATGGTTTTTCCGGCTGTTTCCAGCGCGTTTGCCGGGCAGACGGGAACGCATTCCCCGCAGCCGGAGCAGGCCTTTTGCAGATGCTCCTTCATGACCCGCAGGCCGCCCAGCCCCTGGGGACAGATTTCTGCGCAGGCGCCGCACTGTACGCAACGCTCCGCGTAGACCATCAGCTGAGGACGGAAACGATAGGATTCAGGATTGTGACACCAGCTGCACCGCAGGGGACAGCCCTTCAAAAATACCACCGTGCGGATGCCGGGGCCATCGCTGACGGAAAAATGCTGAATGTCAAAAACCGTGCCGGTCGGTAAATCGCTTTTCATGCGGACCTCATCCTTCATAAAGGTTTCGCGCGATGATCTCCTCCTGCACAGTGGGGGTCAGTGCCACGAAATAGGCGGACAGGCCGCAGATGCGCACGATCAGCTGGCGGTGCTTTTCGGGATGCACCCTCGCGTCCAGCAGCTCCTCCTGGGAGACCACATTGGGCTGCAGGGTGGGGCAGCCGTAAGCGCCGCAGGCCTGAATGAAGGAGGCGAACAGGGCGGGCGTCATGTGATTGGAAAGGGGCAGCTTCACATCCAGCACACAGCTGCCGCCGCCGCAGGCGGTGAAATCGATCCGCTGCATGGATTTCACAGGCTCCGTTACATCGCGGATGGATTGCAGCTGGCTGGGCGCCGCGCCGGGGCTGATCAGATCGAAATCATGCCGTCCGTCCGGCGTGGCCCGCAGCACCCGGGCAAAGGACTCGAAGTGATAGTACACAAACAGGCTGGGGATGTGCATACCACCCCGCTCGTTTTTCCGCCGGCTCAGCCTGGCGGCCAGGCGGCGCAGGAAGTCGTTGGCCAGCTCGTCGGCCTCCGGCTTGTTATGCCCGTATTTGGGCAGGCTCAGCGCCCGCTGACGGAGCTGCTCCCAGCCTTTCCAGTTGGCCTCGAGGGCGGATCTCATCTCCTGCATGGTGCAGGCCTTGTCTTCATACACCAGCTTTTTGATGGCGAACAGGGAATCCGCCACCGTGCCCAGGCCGGTGAGCGATATGGTGGAGAAATTATATCTGGCGCCGCCGCAGGTATAGTCCCTGCCGGATTCGATGCATCCCTTCTGGGTGGCGGAAAACAGCGGGCATACCAGCGCGTCCCTGACAAGGTGCTGGCGCATATTCCGCTGATCGATCACGATGCTGAAAAAGTGATCCATGGCGGCGAGGAATTGCCGCTCGAAATCCTCGAAGGAATCGGCCTTTTCAAACACGGGAACAAAGGCGGCGGAGTCCTTCTCCGGGCGCAGGAAAAGATCCATGACCCTGGGCATGGAGGCGTAAAACGCCACGCCCTCCGTGTGGCCGCAGCCTTCGATCATGGTCTCCTGGCAGCCGCCGCTGACGTACAACCGGGCGTCCGCTTCCCCGACGCCGCTATTCATCAGTCCCTGAAGGATCACCGCGTCGTTGATCAGCACAAAATTATTGTGACCGGCCAGGATCGCCTTTCCGGCGGTTTCCAGATACGCCGCGGGAGACTGGGCGTTGTAGCGGCAGTTCAGCTTGGGGTTCACCAGCTTCAGCCGGTGGTGCTCCTCGATGAACAGCCGGGTAACAGCGTTGTAGACAGGATCGCCGTTTTCATCGCAGCCGCCCAGCTGGATGCAGGTGCTGGTTTCCGGCCAGGAGGTGTTTTCCAGGTCGAATTTGATATCCGTGTGCAGCATCCAGATGTCGATCAGCTCCGCGGCCTCCTCGCGGGTAAGGCGGCCCTGGGCCACATCGTTTTCATACAGGGGCCCCAGCAGCCTGTCCACGTGCCCCAGCTGGGATATGCCGATGCCCTCCAGCGTGGCCACGGCCTCGCGGGTGAAGAGCAGCATGCTCAGCCCCTCCAGGAAGGTCTGCGGCGGCCGGGCAGGAACGCGGCTGGCGGTTTCGGCCATCATGCGCAGATACTTGCGGGCGTTATCGGTTTTCGCCTGCTCAAGCAGCCGGGCGGCCTTTTCGCCGAATTTTCCGGCGATGCGGATCAATGCCCGGCAGCTTTCCGCCGCCGCCTGGCAAAAGGCGGCCTCATCGCCGGTGAAGCCCGCGGCGGCCGCTTCCGCTTTTTCCGCCAGGCCCTTCACGCCCAGGCGGAACAGATCGGTATAGCCCAGGGTGTGATGATCGCCGTCGAAGGTATTCTGCGCCTGGCACAGCCCCAGGGTATCCATGTCATAGACCCGGTTTGCGATTTCCTCCAGGCGCAGCAGGATCGGGTGCTCCCGGTGGATGGCCTTTTCCCGGTGCGCCCGCACGTAACCGGCGGGACAAAGGTCGCTCAGGCCCCAGGAAGCGGCTTCCCGCAGTCCCATTTCGAAAAAGAAGGGATTTTCATCAAAGATCACCGGCTCGAAATGCTCTGCCATCAGGGTGTGCAGATGGCTTTTCATCAGCACCGAAGGGACATCCGGGTGCTGATGAACAAAGGCGTCCATGCCCTTGGTGATCTTTTCGCGGATGGCCAGGAAACGGGCCCAGGTCGCCGGATCCGCCATTTCCCCGTTGATCAGGGCGGTTTTCTGATAATATGCGCGCAGGCTGTTGATCTGTGCCTTTGGCATTTTGCTTCCTCCTTCAGCATTTGTAACCATGCTGACAGATTTTGTTTTGCGGGTGAGTTTTCATCTGCGTTCATCATACCACACACCACGGGACATGGCAATGCTTTCTGCTTCCCTGTGTTTTTTTACGTACGCCGGATACGGTAATGATTGACTTGTTATCCATACGCAGGTAAAATATAGGCGTATCCGCTAATAGAGATAAGGGACGGGATCTGTGATGAAAATCGTACTGGAACACCTGACAAAAGTTTTCCCCGGCCGGGGGAAAAATGCCCCCGACGTGATTGCCGTGAACGACCTGACCTTCGAGATCCCCGATGGCAAGCTGGTGGGTCTGCTGGGCCCCTCGGGCTGCGGCAAATCCACGGTGCTGAACCTGGTCAGCGGCCTGCTCAAGGCCAGCGACGGCAAGGTGTTTTTTGATGATGACGACGTGACCGGCATCCCGGCGGAATACCGGGGCGTGGGCGTCGTGTTTCAGAATTACGCGCTCTATCCCCACCTGACGGTGGAGAAGAACATTCTTTTCCCTATGGAAAACTTTAAGGGCGAGAAGCGCCTGAGCAAGCAGGCGATGCTGGAGCGTGCCCATCAGGCAGCGAAGCTGGTGCAGATCGACGGGCTGATGGACCGCAAGCCTGCCGAGCTTTCCGGCGGCCAGCAGCAGCGCGTGGCCATTGCCCGGGCGCTGGTCAAGCAGCCCCGTGTGCTGCTGATGGACGAGCCTCTCTCCAACCTGGACGCCCGCCTCCGCCTGCAGACCCGCGAGGAGATCCGCCGCATCCAGCGGGAGACGAAGATCACCACCGTGTTTGTTACCCACGACCAGGAGGAGGCTATGTCCATTTCCGACCTGATCGTGGTGATGAAGGACGGCATCCTGCAGCAGCTGGGCAAGCCCCAGGAGGTGTACGACAGCCCCGCCAATCTGTTTGTGGCGCGGTTCCTGGGCACGCCGCCCATCAATGTTTTCCACGGACGGGTGGAGGGCGGCAAGCTGCTGCTGGACGGGCAGGCCGTTCTCAAGGCCAAGCGTGTGCCGGATCAGGACGTGTATGTGGCCATCCGCCCCGAGGGCTTCATTCCCCAGAAGGATGGCGCGCTCCAGTGCGGGCTGAAGGCCGTGGAGGTCATGGGCCGCGATGTGAGCGTGGTGGCTGACCATCCCGCCATGGAGGGCGAGCAGATCCGCGCCATCATTCCCTCCACCACCCGTGTGGACGATGGGGCGGAGACTATCCGCTTTGCCCTTCATCCCGAGAAGGTGCTGCTCTTCTCCAAATCGGATGAGACGCGCATCAGCGCCGCTCTGAAATAAGGAGGGCCTATGGATAACAGAAGCATGAAGGGCTGGCTGTATCTTTTGCCGGCCATCCTCTTCCTGGGCGTGTTTATGGTGTATCCCCTGATCGACGTGTACATCTATTCCTTTGAGGAGGGCTACAACTCCGCCTCCCAGACGTACTACGGCGTAGGAACCTATAACTATTCCTACGTCCTGCACGACCCGTATTTCCTCCAGGCGGTGAAAAATACGCTGATCCTGGTGTGCATCACCGTGCCGATCTCCACGGGGCTCTCGCTGCTGATCTCCCTGGGACTGTCCAATATCCCCAGGCTGCGCAACCTGTTTCAGACGGTGTACTTCCTGCCCTATGTGACCAACACCCTGGCCGTGGGCCTGGTGTTCATGATCCTCTTCCGCAAAACGCCTTATACCGACGGCCTGGCCAATCTGGTGATCAACTTCTTCGGCGGTGAGTCCATCGATTTCATCGACGGTCCCTACTGGGCCAAGATGCTGGTTCTGTGCCTGTATACGGTGTGGGTGGTCATGCCCTTCAAGATCCTGGTGCTCACCAGCGCGCTGGCCTCGGTGGACGAGACCTACTACAAGGCCGCCCGGGTGGACGGCACCAGCAGCACCCGCATCTTCTGGAAGCTGACCCTGCCGCTGATCTCGCCCACGATGTTCTATCTGATCATCACCGGCTTCATCGGCGCCTTCAAGGCATACAGCGACGCGGTGGCGCTCTTCGGCACCAACCTCAACGCCGCCGAGATGAACACCATCGTGGGCTATGTGTACGACATGCTTTATGGCAACAGCGGCGGATACCCGTCCTATGCCTCGGCGGCGGCCATCATCCTGTTTGCCATCGTGCTGACCATCACCTGCATCAACCTGCTGGTGAGCAAGAAGCACGTCCATTATTAAGAAAGGGGGAAAGCCGATGAGCAAGATCATGGACTTTGAAAAGATCGAGCGGGGCGCGCGCCGCACGGAACGGGTGCGCAACGTGATCATCTACGCGCTGCTGGGCCTGTGGGCGCTGGTGGTGCTCTTCCCCTTCTACTGGATGATCCTCACCTCCGTGAAGAGCTACAGCGCTTACAATGCCGAGTATATCCCTCAGCTGTTTACCCTTTCGCCCACGCTGCAGAACTATGCCGACGCCTTTACCGCCGTGCCTCTGGCGCGGTATTTCCTCAACACGCTGATCTTCACCGTGATCACCACCGCCGTGATGATGATCGTCACTGTGCTGGCGGCGTACGCCTTCGCCCGGCTGGATTTCCCCGGCAAAAACGCGGCGTTTGTGGTGTTCCTCTCGCTGATGATGATCCCCAATGAGTTGGTGATCATCACCAACTTTGTCACCATCACCAATATGGATCTGCGCAACACCTTCCTGGGCCTGATCCTGCCCTCCATCACCTCGGTATTCTACATCTACCTGCTGAAGGAGAACTTCGCTCAGGTGCCCGATGAGCTCTACTACGCCGCCAAGGTGGACGCTACCTCCGATATGAAGTACCTGCGGAAGGTGATGATCCCCATCTGCCGGCCCACGCTGGTGACCATCGCCATCCTGAAGGTCATCGAGTGCTGGAATTCCTATGTCTGGCCCCGTCTGATCACGGACGATCCCAACTACTTTCTGGTGTCCAACGGCATCCAGGAGATCCGCGAGAACGGCTTTGGCCGCGAGAATATCCCCGCGATGATGTCGGCGGTGGTGGTCATCTCGGTGCCGCTGATCCTGCTGTTCCTTATTTTCCACAAAAAGATCATGGCCGGCGTGGCGAGGGGAGGCACCAAGGGATGACGCGAAACAAGCTCCTGCTCCTGTGCCTGCTGACGGCCTGCCTGCTGCTGTGCGGCTGCCACGGTGCCCGGGATACCTCCGCCTTCCAGATCCCTGAGACCTTCGACGAGACCCGTCAGTACGAGATCACCTTCTGGGCGAAGAATGATACCAACATCACCCAGGCGGATCTCTACCGCAAGGCCATCAAGGATTTCCAGGCTATTTACCCCAACATTACCGTGAACCTGCGCCTGTATACCGATTACGGCAGGATCTACAACGATGTGATCACCAACATCGCCACCGGCACCACGCCCAACGTGTGCATCACCTACCCGGATCACATCGCCACCTACCTCACCGGCGACAACTGCGTTGTTCCCCTGGACGAGCTGTTTGCCCATGGGAAATACGGTCTGGGCGGCAGTGAGGTGCGCTTCGACGCGCCGGGCCAGGGGGAGATCGTTCCCCAGTTCCTTGCGGAATGCGCCTTTAACGGCCGCCACTACGCTGTGCCCTACATGCGCTCCACCGAGGCTTGCTACGTCAACAAGACCTATGTGGAGAAGCTGGGCTTCACCCTGCCGGAAACCCTGACGTGGGATTTCATCTGGGAGGTATCCGAGGCAGCCACAGCCAAGGACGCGGAGGGGAACTTCCTGGTCAACGGCCAGAAGGTCATGATCCCCTTCATCTATAAATCCACCGACAACATGATGATCCAGCTGCTCCGCCAGCAGGACGCGGGCTACTCTACCGCCGCAGGCGAGATCCTCATATTCAACGACACCACCCGTGAAATATTGAATACAGTGGTGTCCCACGTGAAGACGGGGGCCTTCTCCACCTTCAAGATCTCCAGCTACCCGGCCAATTTCCTTAATGCGGGCCAGTGCATCTTCGCGGTGGACTCCACCGCCGGCGCCACCTGGATGGGCTCTGAGGCGCCGCTGATCGACATTGCCGAGGATAAGCTTGTACAGTTTGAGACCGCCGTGATGACCGTGCCCCAGTTCGACCCGGCCGATCCGCAGATGATCTCCCAGGGTCCCTCCATGTGCGTGTTCAACAAGGAGGATCCCCAGGAGGTGCTGGCGTCCTGGCTGTTCGCCCAGTTCATGCTTACCGATGAAGTCCAGATCGCCTATGCCAGCACCGAGGGTTACGTTCCCGTGACCAGTAAGGCGCAGCAGTCGGAGGCCTATCAGGCCTATCTGGCTGCCGCCGGGCAGGACGGCGATGAGCATTACATTGTCAAGATGCAGGCCACGCAGCTGCTGCTGGAGCATGTGGATGATACCTTTGTGACGCCGGTGTTCAACGGCTCGGCCTCCCTGCGCGACGCGGCGGGGCAGATGATCGAAGAGGTGACCAAGGCCACCCGCCGCAAAAAGACGGTGGACGACGCCTTTATCGACGAGCTGTATGCCAAGATGACATCGCTCTACCGGCTGGATTCCACCGGAATGGCAGGCAATGGCGGCAAGCAGGCGCTGGGCCCGCTGCCCTCCACCGCTGTGGCGCTGCTGGGCGCCCTGGCGCTGACATGGGCGGCGATCGGCCTGTATGCGCTGCGGGAGACGCTGAAAAAGCATAAACATGTAAAACACAGTTAAGAGCATTGATTTTTCGGTAAATTGATGTATAATACTTGTTGTTCCTTGGAAAAAATCATTGAACATCGAAAGGAAGAGAAACATGAAGAAGTTCCTTGCTATGATGCTGGCGCTGACCCTGATGCTGGCCTGTGGTGTTGCCATGGCCGAAGACAGCACCGCTGCGGCCGCTGCCGATGCCGCCGTGGAAGCCAAGTCTGAGGGCGTTATGACCTACGAACAGTACGCCGCTGCCGAGATGGAAACCGAAGTGGTCGTGGAGTGCTATGTGCAGGACACCCAGGAATGGTGGGATAACCAGATCACTGTGTACGCCGCCGATCAGGAGGGCGCTTACTTCCTGTATAACCTAGCCTGCTCCGAGGAAGACGCTGCCAAGCTGGTTCCCGGCGCCAAGATCAAGGCGACTGGCTACAAGGGCACCTTCTCCGGCGAAATCGAAGTGCTGGACGGCACCTTCGAGTTTGTCGAGGGCGGCATCAACTACATCGCCGAGGCTGCCGACATGACCGCTCTGCTGGGTACCGATGAGCTGATCGCCAAGCAGAACCAGAAGGCCGCCTTCAAGGGCCTGACCGTGGAAGAAATCGAGTACAAGAATGGCGAGCCCGGCGACGACATCTACGTCACCTTGGGTCTCAACGGCGCTTCCTACAACTTCTGCGTGGAAGTGTACCTGACCGGCACCGACTCTGACGTCTACACCACCGTTGGCACCCTGCAGGTGGGCGACGTGGTGGACGTGGAAGCTTTCGTTTACTGGTACGAGGGCCCCAACCCCCACATCACCGCCATCGCCAAGGCTGCTGAATAATTTGCAACAAAAAAAGACCCGCTGGGAAGCGATTTGTCAAGGATAAATTTATCCAATTAGTAAACAATTCATCAAGAAACACGGACAAACCTCCTGCCA
>SVGJ01000052.1 GCA_015056415.1 Clostridiales bacterium | reverse complement strand
AAGTACTCCACGCGGCTGTCGGGGAAGAAGGCCTTCAGCTCGGAGCAGAGCTGGGCTGCCAGGGTCTTGTTATGGGCGATGACCAGGGTGGGCTTCTGCACCTTTTCGATGACGGAGGCCATGGTAAAGGTCTTGCCGGAGCCGGTGACGCCCAGCAGCACCTGCTTGTCCAGGCCCTCCAGCACGCCCCGGGCCAGGGCTTCGATGGCCTCGGGCTGGTCGCCGCTGGGCTGGTAGGGCGCTTTCAATACAAATCTGTTCATACGAACCTCCACGAACGAGTGTTCCTTTCTATCATACCACATTTGGCGTGGCGGGTAAAGGGGAACATATGCCGGGGGTTGCAACGCGGCGGGCTAAGGGGTATAATAGAGGCCGGATCCATAAGCAAAGGAGGATCTCTGATGAAAAAAACGCAAACGCGGGGCAAGCGTACGGCCTGGCTCATGCCGCTGCTCTTCGCGCTGCCGGTGCTGGCCTGCACGGCGGTGGCGGCGCTCCTGTGGGGCGAGAAGATCCGCGAGCTGATCGGCATCGCGGTAAAATTGGCGGTGATCTCATGAGAAACATCAATCGCTTGCCGGGCAGGCTGGCCCATACCACGGCTGTGGCGCTGACGTTTGTTATGACGATCCTGCTGACGCTGACGGCCCTGACCTGGCAGATGAACAACATTCTGACCAACCGGGCGCTGCACGGCCGGATCGCCACGGACAGCGCGATCACGACCATGCAGATGGAAACGATCGAAAAGCGGGTGAAGGAACTGGCGGAAGCGTATTCCTTCCAGCCGGAAACAGCCATGCAGTTCATCACCGCCGAAAGCCTGGAGGCCTATAACCGTGAGGCAGTGGAATGGTGGACGGGGCTGATGCAGGCCGATCCTGTGACCACGCCTCCAGAGTGGGACGTGAGCGGGATCGAGCAGGCAGTGCGCGAGGATGAGCTGTTCAAGGCGAACACGGCGGCCAATATGCGCCGCTCCACCGCCCGCGACCTGATCGCCTACGAGATCGGTCAGGAGATCAACCGGACGGTGCTGCCGGTGCGCGCGGATATCCTTGCCATTGTGATGCCCAAGGTGCTACAGATGGTGAATGTGCCGGCCTATATGGGCTATCTTGCCCTGGCGCCCAAGCTGTGCGCCGGAGCCTCGCTGGCGCTGGCGCTGCTGATCCTGCTGGTGATGCACAGGCGGGCGTCCAAGGCCGGGCTGTACATCGGCGCTGGTCTGGCCGCCGCGGGCGTGTGCGTTGTTGGTGTGTGCGCGGCGCTGGGCCTGCTGGGCGTGGGCGGGATGATCGCGGAGATCTCCACGCTGCTTGCCGCGCAGGTACGCCTGCTGGCGGTCAAGCTGATGCTGAATATGGGCTTGTTCGCCGCGCTGGCGCTGGCTGTGGGTATGGCGCTCATCGGTCTGCATCAGGCTGATATGCGCCGCCTTCGGAGCGCCCGGGGTGCCCAGGCATGATGAAACGTCAGGTGAATCACCAAACAGTGCGATCGGAAAAGATCGGCAAGGCGCTGACCTTCGCCCTGGTGGCGGATCTGCACAACGGCCCTTATGAGGATGTACTGCCTGCCCTGCAGGGCGTGGACGCGATCCTGATCCTGGGCGATCTGATCAACCGCCATCGCAAGGGCTATGCCAATGCGGTGGAATTCCTCAAGGATGCGCCGCAGATCGCTCCTACCTTTTATGCTATCGGCAATCACGAGTGGAAGTTCCGCCAGCGGGATGAGTACTGGCCCCTTGTTTTGAAGAGCGGCGCGGTTGTGCTGGATAACACCTACACGCTCTTCGAGGGCATCGTGCTGGGTGCGCTGAGTTCCGCCCCCAGGGAGGCGATCCGAACGGATTTCCTTAGCAGCATGGAGGAACAACCGGGCTATAAGCTGCTGATGTGTCACCACCCGGAGTGGTTCGCGCCCTGGGTGAAGCCCCATGATATCGACCTGACGCTCTCGGGGCATGCCCATGGCGGACAGGTGCGCCTCTTCGGACGCGGGCTGTACGCGCCGGGGCAGGGGATCCTGCCTGCGTTGACCTCCGGCTGGTATGAAGATGGTCGTCTGCTGGTGAGCAGAGGGATGACCAATTCCGCCCGGGCGCCCCGGCTCAATGATCCCTGCGAGATGATCCTGCTTCACCTGAAAGGGGTGAATGATCCATGATGAATCAACTGGAAGCGGTTTTGCGCAAGGCCGGCGACATCATGCTCCACTGGGAGAACCCGGCGGTTTTCTCCAAGGGGAAGCACGCGGATTTCGTTACCGAGGCGGACGTCGCCGTGCAGGATTTCCTGATGGAGCAGCTGGCGCGGCTCTTTCCCACGGCGAAGTTCTTTGCCGAGGAAAAGAAGGACAACGTCCTCACCGATGATCTGACCTTCATCATCGATCCCATCGACGGTACCACGAACTATTTCCGGCGCAGAGCCTGCTCGGTGATCTCTGTGGGCGCGGTGGAAAACAAGCGGCCGGTGCTGGGTGCGATTTACGATCCCTACCACAGCAGAATGTTTCACGCCGAGAAGGGCAAGGGCGCCTGGTGCGGAGCAAAACGGCTGCAAGTGTCGCAGGAACCCCTGGAACGCGCGCTGATCGGCCTGGGCACCTCGCCCTACTATGATGAGCTGATGGAGCTTACAGGCCGCACCGTGGGCGCTCTGATGCCCCGCTGCGCCGATCTGCGCCGCACGGGCTCGGCCGCGATGGAGCTTTGCGATATTGCCGCCGGCCGAAGCGACGCCTGCTTTGAGTGGCTCCTGCAGCCCTGGGATTACTGTGCCGGCGTTCTCCTGGTGGAGGAAGCCGGCGGCCGCTGCGGAAATATCATGGGCGGCGATGCGACCTACGATAAGGGCATTCCGTTCATGGCGGCGAACAACGTTTGCTTTGAGGAGCTTCGGACGTTGCTGCAAAAGATAAAATATGAATAAGGCATTGCCTTTTATGCAAGAATCTGGTATAATCACTCATTGGACAGTATACCCAAAAGACAGGAGAGGATACAAATGAAGAAGTATGTTGCGGAATTCATCGGTACGCTGGTGCTGGTAGTACTGGGCTGCGGCACGGCAATGCTGGTCGGTTGCGACGCTGCTGCCGGCGGCGGCTATATCCTGACGGCGCTGGCCTTCGGCCTGGTGATCGTTGGCATGGCCTATTGCGTGGGCAATATCTCCGGTTGCCACATCAACCCCGCGGTTTCCCTGGGCGTTCTGATGAGCGGCGGCATGAGCGTGAAGGAATTCGTGGGCTATGTGGTTTCCCAGTGCCTGGGCGCTCTGGGCGGCGCCGGCCTGCTGGCTGCCATCTTTGGCCTGGGTGGCGTGAAGGACATGACCGGCATCGCCGGCTTCGGCGCCAACGGCCTGGCCGGCGTGAACGGCAGCGTTGTGGCTGGCCTGCTGGTGGAGATTGTGCTGACCTTCATTTTTGTTATGACCATTCTGGGCGTGACCTCCAAGAAGGCCGGCCACGGCTCCTTCGGCGGCCTGGTCATCGGCCTGACCCTGACGCTGGTGCACATCCTAGGCATCGGCCTGACGGGCACTTCCGTCAACCCTGCCCGCAGCTTTGGCCCCGCACTGGTGGCGGCCTTTGCCGGCAATGCTCAGCCCATGGCCTGCCTGTGGGTGTTCATCGTGGGCCCGCTGGTTGGCGCTGCGCTGGCCGCTGTGACCTACAAGACCCTGGAAAGCAGCAAGTAATCAAACAAGCAAAGGCACAGGAAGCATCCTGTGCCTTTATTATTTTGCCTGCGGATAATGGAGTGTGAAGCATTCGCCGTCGTTGGCGGCATATGTCTCGGGAAATATGGCTTGCGCGTTGGGCAGATACTCAGCCGGATCGTTGATGCAGTTGCTGAAGTGGGTCAGCACCAGCCGGCCGGGGCGAGCCTGGCGGGCAAGGTCGGCTGCCTCGGCAAAGAGCATATGCTTGTTTTTCAGGGCCTGGGGGCGCTTCTCCTCGCTGCCGTACATCCCTTCCAGGAACATCAGGTCAACGGACTGCCCCTGCTGGATGATCTCCGGCACAGGTCGTGTATCGGTGGCATAAAGCAGGGAAATACCCTGCCGGGGCGCGCCCAGCACGTCCTGTGGCTGTACGTTCCCTACGCTTATACCATGCTGAAGATCTTTCCACTGCGCCATGGGTACGCCCAGCGCCCGGGCTCTGTCCGGCTGGAACGCGCCCTGGCGGGGCAGGTGCAGCCGGTAGCCATAGCAGGGAATGCCGTGGTTCAGCGGGAACGCAGTGATGCTCAGGCCGATGAGGCTGAACTCCTCGCCCTCGCTGCGAAGCTCGTGCAGTTCCACCGGGAAGGACAGCGCCGGGGCAATGACCCGCAGCCCGTCCACGACGCGCCTGAGGCCTGGAGGGCCCCAGATGTGGAAGGTCTCCTTGCGCTCGGCTTTATCCAGGGAAAGCAGCAGGCCCGGCAGGCCGCTGCAGTGATCGCCGTGGAAGTGGGTGATCAGCAGCCCGTCGATGCACCGGAAGCCCCAGCCCAGCTTGCGGATGCCTACCTGCGTGCCTTCGCCGCAATCGATCAGCAGCGCGCGCCCGTTCACCCGCACATACAGGCTGGAAAGGGCGCGATCAGGCAGGGGCAGGGCGCCGCCGGTGCCAAGGGTGCAGCATTCGAGCATGAGAAGACCTCCTTTGGGGAATCGAAGTATGATTCGCCAAGGGAGGTCGTTTTTCCTGCACAAAAAAGGAACGCCTCCGGATGGCGCTCCCGAAAAAAGTTACTTGATCTTGCGCAGCTCCTTCATCAGCCGGGGGCCGATGGCTATGGCCAGCACCACGCAGATGAGGCATTCAGGCGCCATGTAGCTGGCGTTGTAGCCCAGGGAGTAGACCATGGGCGACATCCCCTCGGGGGCATACTCCGCAAAAAAGATCACGCCGGAAGCCACCGCGGCCAGCAGACGGCCCAGAGAAGCGACGATGGAGCCCAGCGTCAGGCCCAGATAGGTGTTCTTGCTTTTGCTGAACAAGCCTGCCAGACCGATGGCGCCAAAGGCGATGGGATAGTCCAGCAGCATCTGGGGCAGGGAGTAGAAGTAGGGCTTGAGGATGAACTGCAGGATGCCGTATACCGCGCCCAGCGTCAGGCCGGGGCCGGCGCCGTAGGCATAGGCAAAGAGAATGATGGGCAGCATGCTGGCGGCGGTAACGGAGCCGCCCTGGGGCAGTTCGAGCACCTTCACCAGGCTCAGCACGGAGCTCAGCGCGATGCATACAGCACCCAGTGCCAGCTTCTTGGTCGTCCAGATGTTCTGGGCAGTTTTGCCCTTAACGGCACGGTACAGCACCACGCCGCCGATGAGCAGCGCGGCCAGCAGCAGCCAGCCCCAAACGGTCAGGTCGCTGAAGTCACCGAAGGCAGTTTCAAACCAGGAGGGCGCGGCTTCTGCAGCTTCGCTTTCGGCAAGGGCGGTGGATAAAAACAGATTCATGGTAGAATCCTCCTTTTTCTTTCGCATCCCCAAAAGAAAAACCCGCGATCTTTCGCGGGGAAACAGGAGCGGCTCTTGCGAGCCCACGCCGTGCACTGCGTGTTTCCGATTCCCTACGGTAGGATTACCTACACAGGTTCGAAGGGTCGGGCTTCAGCCCTCTCAGCAGCTTGCGCTGCACCCCTATCGGTGGATGCAATTTTCATTGCTATTATATCACCTGAAAAAATTTTGTCAAGGGTATTGACAAATGTATCGGCGTCCGATATACTCTATATCGTCAACCGATATAACGGCAGACGAAGGAGTTGAGTCAATGGGTACGATCAATGGCGCTTTGACAGAGGCGGTATACTACATCCTGCTGTCGCTTCTGCAGCCGATGCACGGCTATGGCATTATGCAGAATGTAGAGAAGCTCTCCGGCGGGCGGCTGCATATGGCGGCGGGTACGCTGTACGGAGCTATCAGCACCATGCTGGAGAAGGGGTGGATCACCGCCCTGAGCGGCGATGGCGACAGCCGCAAGAAGGAATACGTGATCACGGATACCGGCCGTGAAATGCTCCGGGCCGAATACAAGCGGCTGCGGGAACTGGTGGATAACGGTCGGGCAGCATTGAAGGAGGAAGAAGTATGAGACAGGTGATTCGCAAGTTGTTTTGGGCCTGGGATTTTGACAAGGAAGAAAAGTGGCTCAATGAAATGGCCGCCCAGGGCAAGGCGCTGGTCAGCGCCAGGTATATTACCTACGAATTTGAGGAAAGCCAGCCCGGCGAATACGCCGTCCGCCTGGAGATGCTGGAGAACAGTCCGGCCAGCGAGGAGGGCCGGCAGTACATCGAGTTTGTGGAATCCACCGGCGCGGAATATGTGGGCAAGGTCATGAAGTGGGTCTACTTCCGCAAGAAAAAGGAGCTGGGCGAGTTTGAACTCCACGGCGACAACGCTACCCGCCTGAAGCATCTGAAGAGCATCATGATGCTGCTTCTGCCACTTGGCGTGATGAACGTATTCATAGGCTTATATAATCTTTGCATCGGCATCGGGCTGAATTCCGGGATCAATGTGCTGTGCAGCCTGTGTTCCTTTGCGGTAACGGTGCTGCTGGTTTTCGGGCTGAAGCGGCTGAACGACAAGAAAAAGAAGCTGGAAAAGGAAAGCCAGCTGTTTGAGTGAGGAGGATGGATCATGAAAAAGAATGCGTGGCGGATCCTCAGCATGATCTGCGCGATAATCGGGTTGGCGTTGTGCATCCTGGCCATTGTGAAGAAAGGGGAGCAGCCGCTGCCCATTCTGGGCCTGACGTTTGCCAACCTGGGTATTTGGACGAATATTTATATAACGCAGAAAGAAAAACGGGAAAAGGAGAAGCAGCATGAGTGATTTCCTGAATGCTGCCCTTCCCTGGATCGCCCTGGGCATGGCAGTGGCGGTAGCTGTAACGTATATGAATGCCGCCAAGGCAAAGAAAAAGTGACCTGCACAGGTCACTTTTTCTTTATCGGATGTAGTGGACGCGATTCTCGTCGTACCAGTCCCTGGCTTCGGGCTCCTGAGCGGGATGGCCGATGAAGATGATGTTCAGCGGGATGTGCTTTTCCGGCAGGTTCAGCAGCTTGGCGAGCTTTTCTTCGGCCTTCTTCTGGGGGTGAATGCCGCACCACACAGCGCCAAGCCCCAGGTCGGTAACGCGCAGGAGGATGTTCTCGGTGGCGGCGGAGCAATCCTGGATCCAGAAGGCGGAGGCGTGCAGGGGGAGCGCGCGGGACAGATCACCGCAGACCACCATGGCGATCTTGCCCTTGATGCGGGTGAACATGGTGGTGCTTTGCAGGGCCTGCACCATGTCAGGGTCAGTAACTACATAGAATGCCCAGGGCTGCTTGTTGCAGGCGCTGGGGCCGCTCATGGCGGCATGGAGCAGCTCCTGGATGTGCTCCTGGGAAACGGGCTCATCGGTAAACTTGCGCACGCTGCGGCGCCGGAGCAAAACTTCCTTCAGTTCCATAAAATACCTCGCGGGTTTTTGCTCATTATACCATAGATGAGAGCGAATGCAAGTACGGTTCTTTTTGTTTTTCTTGCAAGAAAAGGGTCGCATTCTGCGTTAAAATCGTGTAAGATAAAGGGGTAGTGAACGAGGAGGTTCGATGATGCATCATTTCTTTGCTTATTTATCCCGGCTCAAGTTTATCCGCCGGTGGGGGCTGATGCGCTCCACTCAGCCGGAGAACGACGCGGAGCACTCCCTGCAGGTGGCGATGATCGCCCACGGCATCGCGGTGATCGCCCGCGACCGCTACGGCAAGACTGTGGAGCCGGAGCACGTGCTGGCCCTGGCTGTGTATCACGATGCTACTGAGGTCATCACCGGTGACCTGCCTACACCGGTGAAGTACCACAGCCCGGAGCTGCGTACATCCTATAAGCAGCTGGAAGGGCTGGCATCCCGCAGGCTGATCGCCATGCTGCCTCAGGCCATGCAGCCGGCATTCGAGCCCTATCTGACCGAAGGCGAGGACTATGCCCATCAGCTGGTGAAGGCTGCCGACCGCGTCAGCGCCTACATCAAGTGCGTGGAGGAGAAACGCTCCGGCAACCATGAGTTTGACGCGGCAGGGGAGAACGTGCTGCGCTCTATCCGGCAGATCGACCTGCCGGAGGTGCGTGATTTTATGGAGGAGTTCGTTCCTTCCTATGCGCTGACGCTGGATGAATTGAACAGCCTGGCTCCGGAGCAGAAGCATGGCCCGACGGGTTGATTTTCACCGGACAAGAGGGTATAATGTCAGTTGATGAAAGTATTGAGGAGGCCGTTTCGATGATGAAACGTTTGTTGGCCCTGATGATGGCGCTGTGCCTGCTGCTGGGCAGCACGGCCTTTGCCGAGGATGACGAGGAATACAGCATGTCTGACCTGATCATCTCGGTGGAGGAAGAGCCCGCCGCTGAGGATATGGATACGCTTGAGGAAGCGGAGAGCGAGGACGGCATCTATATCGAGGAGGACGAGCTTTCCAACCTGCTGGACGAGCTTCAGCTGGATGTGGAAGCAGATACCTCCATCGATCCGGAGGCGCTGGATCTGAATCCCAACCTGCCGGACAGCGTGGTGAACATCCTGCTCATCGGTATCGATACCCGTGATACGGATCTGAACGAGGGCATGAACCACGGCGACGTGCAGATCATCCTTTCGCTGAACAAGGTGGATGGCTCGGTGAAGCTGACCTCCATCGTCCGTGACCTGTATGTGGATATTCCCGGCTATAAGAACAAGAACCGCATCAATGTGGCGTATTCCCGTGGCGGCGGCGAGCTGGCCATGCGCACGGTGAACAAGAATTTCGATATGAATATCGAATACTACGCCACCATCAATTTCTACGGCCTGGCCTCCATTATCGACGCCATCGGCGGCATTGATATCGAGATGACCCGCAAGGAGGCCGCTGCCATCAACACCTACCTGCGCAAGCATCCCCCGAAGTATGATAACACCGATGGCTCCACCCGCGTGGAGCTGGAGAAGGTGGACGGCGTGCAGCACCTGGATGGTGTGCAGGCCGTGATGTATGCCCGTGTTCGCTCCATCGACAACGATTTCCAGCGCACTCTCCGCCAGCGCAAGCTGCTGGAGCTGCTGCTGAGCAAGGTCATGAAGGACATGAGCATCGATAAGCTGATGAACCTGATCCAGACCAGTATGCCCTATGTGGAGACCAATGTGGGCCTGGACACCATGGTGGAGCTGGCCTACAACCTGGTGGCCAAGACGGATATCATCCAGCGTGCCAAGAATGGCGAAACGCTGATGGAGCAGATGCGCCTGCCCATCGACGAGCCCAAGACCTGGACCTACGCCCAGATCAACGGCGCCAGCGTGGTATCCTACAGCTCGTATCCCAACAGCAGCACCTACAAGAAGCGCAGGCAGCAGAATGTGGAAGCCCTGCACCAGTTTATCTACGGTGCGTATTATCCCGCTGATGCGGAGTAAAGCAACATCAAAACGCCGCCGGTCCCTGTGAACCGGCGGCGTTTCTTATGCGTTTTCTTCAGGTTTGCCGCCCCGCAGGCCAACGGCCAGGGCAGCGGCGATTTCTTCTGTTTGCTCCTCCAGGGTGCGACTGGGGTGGTACAGGACGGGCTTGGCAATGGTAAAGGAATGCCCGCGGTGATCGATGTGCACCGGGTAAAAGCGCAGCGCCTTGCCGGTGGCCTTGTAAAACAGCGGCGCGATGTGCAAAAAGCCCGTGTTGATCCAGGTGTGGTGGCTCTTGTAGCCGCTGGGCTGCTCGGGGAAGATGATCAGATAGCGGCCTTCCTTCAGGTGACGGATGCTCTGGCGCATGGTGAGAACGGAGCGCTGATCGTGATAAACGGGAATGCCGGGTGCGCTGCGCAGCACGGGCGGCATGATGGCTGCGGCAAGGTAGGGCAGGGTCGCGTTCAGGATGGGCTCGGCCCAGCAGCCGGGCTTCCACCAGTAATCCTGGCGCACATAGGCAGGCACCAGCTTGGCGTCCATCACATCGTGATTCAGCCAGGAATAGCATTGATCGGTAAAGGGGAAGTGAGCGCACATATCGATGGGGCCAAAGGCGCCGGAGTGATTGCCGATGAACACGCAGGGCCCGTCGATGAAGGGCTCGGCCCAGGTGGTCTGGAATTTGGGGGTCAGGCGGCGGTAGGCGCCGATCAGCGTATTGTAAAGCTTACCCATGGGATGCTCCTTTGAACAAAATACAAGACTATTTTATCATAAAGGAGCGGTTGCGTCAAATATCGCGGGTGTAGCAGCGGATCGCCTGGGCCGCCAGCGCGGCGGTGCCTGGGCCGCCAGCCTTGTCGATGCTTTGGGTGAAGCGGCCGCCGCCATCATACAGGTTGGCGAAGGAAGCGAGGATCTGATCGGTGCAGGTGTAGAAGTGCTCGGTGATAAAGCCCTGCAGCTGGCCCACCAGGGCTTGCACTTCAGGACTGTCCGGCGCTTCGCCCAGGTGCGTGCCAAAGCGCCCCAGCAGCGCCATGAACTCCTGTGAGGCGGCGCTTTGGTCATCTTCGCTCCGGGAAAGGAAGCGCTGCTCGTATTCCTTGTAGGCAGCGGTTTTGCCATAGGTGGCGCGTGCCTCGGCGGCGTATTCATCGATGCTGCGGTGATCAAAGGCGGAAAAGTCCAGATGGTTGGTTCCCACGGTGCATAACCCCCTTGTCAGGTCGATCAGGTTCTCCAGGTGCTGCTTTCTGAGCATCAGCAGCTTCAGATGCTGCTCCAGCGCACTGGTGCGGTCGAAGGCGGGATCATCCAGCAGGCTGCGGATATCCCGCAGGGGAAAGCCCAGCTCCTTGAAAAGCAGAATGTGCTGCAGGCGTTCCAGCGCCGCGTCGTCATAGAGGCGGTAGCCCGCATCTGTGGTTTGGGTGGGCGGCAGCAGGCCGATCTCGTCATAATAATGCAGCGTGCGCTGGCTGACCCCGGTCAGCGTGGCTACCTCGCTGATGGTCATCATGGTATCAGCTCCTTTCCCTGCCATGATAAAGCATGACGCGGCGTGAGAGTCAAGCATAAAAAGAAGAAGCGGCCTATGGGGCCGCTGAGATTTACACGCTGGATTCAATGGTGAAGATCACGTTGGGCAAGGCGCGCATCAGGTTGGTGATAAACGCGCCGGCGCCGGGCTTTCCTTCGCCCAGCACCAGACGGGTGACACCCCGCTCTTGGGTAAAATCGCATATGGCGCGGTGGGCGTCATGGTGGTGGAGCATGGTCATTTCCGCTCCCACCTCGCCGCTGAGACGGTAAAGATCGTTCAGCGCCTGGCTGACCTCGGGGTTGGAAAGCAGGTTTACGCCGCTGCCGGAAACGGAAAGCACCAGCAGCTCAGCGCCATGCTCCCGGGCGATCTGCGCGCCTCGGTGGATCAGCCGTTGGCTGGATTGCTGACCGGTAACGCAAACAAGAACGGTTTCGGCCATGGGGCTCTGCTCCTTTCAAAGCATGGGGCGTCAGATGCGGGTCAGATCGGCTACCATGCGGTCGTGATAAACGATGTGCAGCTTATCGCCCTGCTGCAGCTGGGGGAAAGGTTTCTCCGCGTCCCAGTAGAAGAGGCGGTCAAAGGGCTTGCCGTCATCATCGGTCTGCTGGACGGTCATGCCGAAATAATATACGCCATCCACCTGGGAGGGGTCGGCATCCACGCTCTGATAAACGCAGTCCGCCTCGCGGGTGCGGCCGTGAAGGGCGTTGTTCAGAAAGATGGCGTAGCGGTGCAGGGGCCGGATGAACATATCGTAGCCGAAGATCAGCACAGCGCCCAGGACGATGGTGGTGCAGGTGGTAAGGGCTTCAATGCGCTTTACAAGGGAAAAGACCACCACACCGGCCAGAAGCAGGCAGATGGAACCCACTACCAGCCAGCGCTTGTTCTGTTGTTTGAGAATCGAGGAAAGATCCTGTTCAGTATACAAGGGGACGCCTCCTTTGGAATGGGGAATGACTCTGCTATCATTATGACGCAAAGTTGCCATCAGGTCAAGAGGCGGAAGCTGGGCCCGGAACTCATAAATGGCTTGCAAACCTTGTGAGACAAGGCTTTGCGGAAAGTTTGAAGAAATTGTAAAGCTTGCAGTCGGCGTATTTTGCACCGCCGGGAGATTGAAAGCGGAGGCTATGTGTGTTACAATTAAAGGAAGAAAGGGGTGTCTTGGGTGAGCGTAAGCCATGGCAGGGAGCATGAGCGCAGCGTTTTCGGCGCGCTGGGCGACCTGTATGCCTACATATTTTGCATGCTGGCGTCGCAGCTGCTGGTGGATATGCCCATCTTTGGCGGCGCGTTGTTTATGAGCGCCCGGGTGGCGCTGGCGTTCTTTGAATCCTTTCAGAAAAAGCGTTCGGCGTATTTGCCGGTGAAGCTGCAGCGCTGGCGCAGGGCGCTGCTGGTGATCCTGCTGCTGCTCAATCTGTGTGTGATGGTGATCTACCCCAGCCAGCTGGATGATCCGAAGCTGTGGATCCTTTTTGCGCTGGTGATCGTGATGTGCCTGCGTGATGTGAGCAATCTGCGGCTGATACGGATCTCTGTGACGGAGGAAATGGAGGAGAAGCGGTTTGTTACGCTGCTGGTGGTATTTCAGCTGATCCAGCTGGCTACGATGGCGGCGATCCTTCTGTGCAATCTTCCAGGCAATGAAGGCTGGTTTATGCTGGCGTGCTATGGCCTGTGCAACGGCGTGACGCTCTATGGCCAGCTGAAGGAACGCGTGCACCTGCGCACCATGGGAAATGTCAGCCCGGAGCAGGCGCAGGAGGCCCGTCGCGCGCTTGCCCAGACCAATGCGTATACATCCTATGAGAAGCTCTCAGCGCTTATTCTGATCGCGCTGGAGGTATCGCTGGTGCTGCTGTATACCTTCCTGGCGGTTTCTGTTCAGAAGATGCTGGGATACATGATCATGGCGGTGGTCTGCACACTGATCTCCCGGGAGGCGGCGGAGTTCGTTATCCGGCGCAGGCAGAAGCGCGGCAAGACGAATGATCCGACCAACCTGATGCTGGCGGCGCTGCTCTTGTGGCTGTTTGGCCTGATCGTGTTCAACAGCTCGCTGGGTATGCGGCAGCTGCGGCGCGTCTACATTTATATCAGCCTGGGGATGTGTACCGCGGGCGGCACAGTCTGCGCCACCGGCATGGGGAGGATCGAGCATACCATGGCCGCGGTGGCACGGTTTGCATCGGGCAGGGAAACGCCCGGACTGCGGCAGATGCGTGGAGCCATACTGGAATTTGCCGGCTTACTGGGGCAGATGCTGGCGCTGGCCATGCTCACGGCATTGTGCTTTGCCACCGGCAAGGACCTGCCCAGGGATGTAAGCCAGCTGGCTGCCCGGTTCCAACCCCTGATGGTGCTTCCGGCCATGCTCGCGGTGCTGGTTGCTCTACTGAGCGTGTTGCGATTCCCGTTGAGTTCGCGCCATATGGAGAAGCTGAGCCGGTTCCTGCGCCTGAAGGACGCCGGCGGAGATAACCCGGCCTTGCGGCGGCAGCTGGAGAGCGTTGTGGTGCAGCGGCGCAGGCAACCCTTCTTCATCCGGGCTGTGATGGCTCTGCTACGGCCGTTCTATCGGCACGAGCTGAAGGGCGTGGAGAACATCCGGCAGGACGATAACAACCCCATCGTGTTCCTGAGCAATCACGGCGAAATGTACGGCCCCATCGTGTGTATGCTGTACATTCCAGTGCCCATCCGCCCCTGGAGCATCAGCGAAATGGTGGTAGACAAGGACGAAGTGGCCGCTTATGTGCATAAGTACACGATCTCCCGGCAGAAATGGCTGCCGGAAAGGCTGAAGTGGCCCATCGCCAACCTGATCGGCCCGCTTTCCGTGTGGGCCATGGGCCAGCTGGAGAGCATCCCAGTGTATCGCAACAAGCTACGGGAACTGATGAAGACCTTTACCCTCTCGGTCGAAGCCATGGAAGCCGGCGATAACCTATTGATCTTTCCCGAAAACCCTGATGGCGTTGAACACGGCAAGGGTTACGAACGCTCCGGCATCGGCGAGATGTTCCGCGGCTTTGCCATGCTGGCACCTATTTACTATAACAAAACCGGCAAGAAGTGCCGCTTCCTGCCCATGTTTGCCCACAAGGGCGCCCGTACCCTGAGCTTCGGCACCGCCGTCGAATACAACCCGGACACCCCGCCCAACGAAGAGCGTGACCGCATTGTAGACGCTGTGATCGAGCAAATGCAGCAGCTATCCGAGCGTGAGGAAGCCCTCTATCAGTCCAAATCAAAGTGAGCAACAGAGCAAAGCCTTTTGACGGGCAAAATAAAAGCGCTCTCCTGTGCGGGGAGAGCGCTTTTGCTTTGCTTTGATGTGGTATTAAGGTCAGATGATTAGATCAGCTCGAGAATGACCATCTCGGCAGCGTCGCCGCGACGGGGTCCCAGCTTGTAGATGCGGGTGTAGCCGC
>SVGJ01000012.1 GCA_015056415.1 Clostridiales bacterium | reverse complement strand
ACAGGAGTCAACTGAATGGACAGATCCACATCCTTGGGCAAAACCTCGCTCTTGGCAGGAACCAGGAGCACGTCGTCAAACGTCAAACCTTCCCGAACGACCTTCTGCAGCATGGGCGCATCCTCCTAAAACTATATAAGATTAACGATGATTGTAGCAAAATAAGGCCGGGTTTGTCAATGGCTTTTCCGACGATTTTCGCCCCAGATGAGCAATGGTAATTGTATACATTCACAAACGCAGGAAAATGTGCTATAATAACGTTAGATAAGCGAGACCCGTTCCATTTCTACCATTTATTTATGAAAGTGAGGGATCTTCATGACTGGCAATCTCGTGATCACCATCGGCAGGCAGTTTGGCTCGGGCGGACGGCAGATCGGCAGGCTTTTGTCCGAAAAGCTCTCCATTCCCTATTACGACAAGGAGATCCTGACCGAGGCCGCCAGGGACAGCGGCATCTGCGAGGAGATCCTGGAACACCACGACGAGAAGCCCACCCGCTCGCTGCTCTTCTCGCTGGTAACGGGTGCGCAGATGCATGGCGGTTTAGCCGGCGCCTACATGGATATGCCCCTGAACCACAAGGTCTTCCTGGCCCAGTTCGACGCCATCCGCCGCATTGCCTCCCAGGGCTCCTGCATCATCGTGGGTCGCTGCGCCGATTATGTGCTGCGGGATTATCCCAACGCGGTGAAGCTTTTCGTCAAGGCCGGCATGGAAAAGCGCATGGAGCGCGCGGTGGCCGTTCACGGCGTGGAGCCCGACAAGGCCGAAGAGTACGTCCGCAAGATGGATAAGCAGCGCGCCAGCTACTATAATTATTTTGCCACAACCACCTGGGGCGACGTGAATAACTACGACCTGTGTCTGGATACCGGCAAGCTGGGCATCGAGGGCTCGGCGGAGCTGATCCTGCAATACATCGCCCTTCGTAAAACCGCTATGAAAGGAACCTGATGACACCCATGGTCAAACGTATCTGCGCGCTGGTATGCGCGCTGCTCCTGCCGGCCTCTTCGCTGGCGGAGATCATCTGGCCTGAGCCGCTGACAGAGGGACAGGCCGCCCTGAAAAGCTACATCGAGCTGGTGAACCAGAATCAGAGCCAGCAGAACCGGGGCTGGGTCAACAGTCTCTTCGAATGCTACCCCACCTTCGCCGCCCTGGGCATGACGACCCAGGACATGGCCGAGATCCCCGAGGGTGTGGAGCTCTCCTTCACCATGGAGAACGGCTATCTGGACACGCTTCAGCTGCGGGTGAACGATCCTTCCCGCTTCCCCACGCTGGCCGCCAGCTGCATCCAGGCCGCCAGCCCCACCGCCATCACCCTGGAGGAAGCCCTGGCGGATCCCGCCGCCTATGCTGACAAAGCACTGAAGAATCCTAACGATTCCTTTGAGGATCCCCTGGATACGCTCAACGGCCTTACGCCACGGGTGTATTACGCCTATTATCCCAATCAGTACCGGGATGGGACGGATTGGCTGCAGATGACGCTGGTCTTTGCCATGCCCGGCGCCGCTGACGCGGCCATGACCGTCACTCCCACACCGCCGCCCGCCGATACCGAGCAGGAATACGACCTGACTGATTATGACGGCGGCACCCACCTGGAGGTCTTCACCACCGCCACCCCGGAGCCGGATTCGCCCGCCGGTGAACAGTGATACGCAAAAAGAGCTGCCCTGTATGGGGCAGCTCTTCATCATTCCGCAAGATTCTCGATCAGCGTCAAGCTCTTGATGCGCCATTGACCGTTTTCCTTGGTCAGCACAGCGCGGTACTTCGCGCTTTGCCACGACGGGGGATACACCGCGTCGGCGCCGCCTGCGGCCACGGCCTCCTCGGCCCTGGAGCCCTTGATGCGCCCGTCGATGCTGGGAATGGACTCGGTGATGTCCACACGGACAGTCGCGTCCCAGGGCCAGATCCAGGCGAAATCCATGCTCAGGCGGTGGTCAATGCCGCGGATATCGTAATCCCTGTAGGGGGATTGCCCCTGCCGGGTGATCGTCAGGGCGCTGTCCCATTCCAGGAAGCTGTTCTGGAAGTACTTGGTCAGCTCCGTCTCTTCCTCCTGCTGCATCACCACCTGCGCACGCCGGGCCATACCGTCCTTGAGAACGATGTAGATGTTGGTCGCGTTCATGGCATAATAGAAAGCAACCACCATCAGGCCCAGCACAAGGCACGCCACCAGCAGGCGGGTCGCGATATACCAAACAATCCGGCGCAGATGTTTCACGGCCTCATGCTCCTTCCTTTGTGATGCCTATACAACGTTTCCCGCAGGCATTTCCCTGCATCGCGGGGGCAGATCGTCACACCAGCCGCGCCAGCTCCTCATTGACCCGCGCTTCGGTGGCGGCCATGGCCCGCAGGGTCTTTTCCAGCAGGACGTCCAGCTCCCAGCCCAGCATTTCCGCGCCCTGGCGGATCACATCGCGGGAGCAGCCGGCGGCGAACTTCTTATCCTTGAATTTCTTCTTCAGGCTGGAAACCTCCATATCCGTGCAGGATTTGGAGGGCCGCATCTTCGCCGCAGCGCCGATAAGACCGGTGAGCTCGTCAGCGGCGAAGAGCACCTTCTCCATCTGGTGGATGGGCTCCACGTCGCTACATGGGCCCCAGGCATGGCTGCACACCGCGTGGATGAACTCGTCGGTAGCGCCGACTTCCTTCAGCAGCTCCACGCACTTCACGCAGTGCTCCTCGGGCCAGCATTCAAAATCGATATCGTGCATCAGGCCCACCAGGCCCCAGAATTCCTCGTCCTCGCCGAAGCCCTGATCCTGGGCATACCAGCGCATCACGTTTTCCACCGTCAGGCCGTGGAGCAGATGGAAGGGCTCCTTGTTGTATTTCATCAGGGCGCTGAGCGCCTCGGCACGGTTCATACCCGCGTTCATGGGGATCTTCCTTTCTTTTACAGCAGCTTGATGAGCATCGTCTTCTGTTCGTCCATTTCAACGACCACCAGCTTTTCCTTCTCCAGCTCCTTCATCACGTCGGAGAAGCGCTTGAAGCCGATGGCGCGCTCGTTGAAATCGGGATAGGCAGTGATGATATCCGCCTTGAGGATGGAGGGGTTCACCCGGTCGAAGCCGCCCTCCTTGTAGGCCTTGATCTGTGCAGCGAAGGCCTCGCGCCAGTTCTCGCGGGTCAATTGGGGAATGCCCTCGCCGGATTCGGCACGGGTATTCAGGCGCACCATCACGTTGAAATTATCGTTCTTCACATGGAGATCGCCATACTTGCCGGCCAGCTTCTGCAAAAGCTTGTAGAAGGTGGCGCAGCCGTAGGCCTTCTCGTTGAAATCGGGCCTCAGGCGCAAAAGAACACCCTTGAGCTCGCTGGCGTACATCTCTTCCGTGTCGCTCTGCTCCTGGAAAACGGAGCACAGGAGCTTGTTCAATTCGACCTCGTCCAGCATTTCCTCGGCGCTGGAATTGCCCTTGCGCTTCTTGGAAGGGGTCACGCTGCGGCCGCCCACACTCTCCAGGAACTGGAACTCATTGCAGGCGTTGATAAACACATTGCTGGCCGCCTCGCTTCGGCTGATGCCCAGCACGAACTTGCCCATGGACTTCAGCTTACCCACCAGGGGCGTATAGTCGCTGTCGCCGGAAACGATGCAGAAGGAATCGATCAGGTCGTTGGTATATGCCACGGAAAGCGCGTCGATCACCAGCTGGATATCGGCGTTGTTCTTCTGCGAGATGCCGTAGCGCAGCGAGGGCACCACGGTGAAGGTGTTGCTCAGCAGCACCTCCTTCAAATCGGAAAACCTGTCGGTATAGCCATAGACCTTGCCCAGCAGGATATCGCCGCGGATCTTGACCTTCTCCAGGATGCTGTTGAGCGTGGCCACCTTGGCGCCGCAGTTTTCCAGATCAACAAAAATCGCGAATTTACTCAAAGGGAACCTCTTTCTATATATATGGATTCGATACGGGAGGCAAAGCAAATGCGTATATGGCATTCCTCCTCCAGTATATGACGTTAGTATACCATTGATTCCTGCAAATTGCCACACTTTTCTGGACAAATGCGCCGATGCGGGGTACAATAGAGCCAAGAAACACCAAAGCAGGAGGCTCCTATGCTCACCGACCCGAAGGTATCCGCGTGCATCGTGCTCTACCATGCGCCCGACGATGTGCTCAACACCGTCCAGTGCCTGCAGGATTCCGACCAGCCCATTGATCTTTTCATTGTGGACAACTCGCCCGAGGATACCATGGCCGAGCGCATCCGCTGGATGTGCCCCGGCGCGCAGATCCTGCCCCAGGCAAGTAACCTGGGCTTTGGCCGGGCCAACAATGTGGCGCTGCCCCTGCTGAAGAGCCGATACCATCTGCTGGTGAACCCGGACGTGACCTTCCCGCCGGACCTGATCTCCCGCATGACTGCCTACATGGACGACCACCCGGAGATCGCCATCCTCACGCCCCGGGTGTTCAGCCCCGACGGCAGCGAGCAATTCCTGCCCAAGAAGCAGCCCACCATCCGTTATCTGCTGGGCGGCCGGCTGGAAAAGCTGGGCAACCCCTTCCGCCGCTGGCGGGCCGATTACACCCTGGCCGAGGCCAACATCGCCTCCCCCACCGCGGTGGGCTTTGCCACCGGCTGCTTCCTGCTGATCCGCACCAGCGTGTTCCGGCAGCTCAAGGGCTTTGATCCCCGCTTCTTCCTCTACCAGGAGGATTCCGACCTCTCCCGCCGCGCCATGGAGATCGGCCCCATCGTGTACCATCCGGAGATGTGCATCACCCACGCCTGGGCCCGCGAGAACACCCGCACCTTCAAGGGCAATATGCGGCAGGTAGTATCCATTTTCAAGTTCTTTATGAAATGGGGCTGGCAATGGTGAAGACCATCCAAGTACTCATGGCCTGCTACAACGGGGAAAAATACCTTCCCCGGCAGCTTGCCTCCCTGCGGGAGCAGGACGATCCCTGCTTCACCGTGCTCATGCAGGACGACGGCTCCGGCGACGCTACCCCCACCCTGCTGGAAGCCGCTTGTGCGGACAGCCGCTTCGTTTGCGCCGCCGACCAGGGCAGACACTATGGCGCCATCGGCAATTTTCTCAGCCTGATGCGCCAGTGCGAAGCCCCTTACGCCGCCCTGTGCGACCAGGACGACGACTGGACGCCTGACCGTCTCTCCCGCTGCCGCGCCGCCATGGAGCAGGCCGAAGCCCGCTACGGCGCTGACACGCCCCTGCTGGTGCACTCCGACGCCCGGCTGGTGGACGCGGAGGGTGCCCCGCTCCACGAGAGCTTCTTCGCCCACCAGGGCTGGGACAAAACGGCTGTGACGCTGCCCCGGCTGCTGGTGCAGAACAACGTCACCGGCTGCACGCTGATGATGAACGCCGCACTGCGCGATCTGGTGGTGCGGCACGGCAATCCCGCCAGGATGCACATGCACGATTGGTTCATCGCCCTGACGGCAGCAGCCTTCGGGCATATCGTGTTTGTGGACGCGCCGCTGGTAAACTACCGCCAGCACAGCGTGAACGTGATGGGCGCCAGCCGCCTGACCCTGGTCCAGCGCGCGGCGAAGGCCGTTTCCCAATGGGAGAAGGGCAAAGCCCGCATCGCCCTGACCTACGCCAACACCCAATCCTTCCGGGACGCCTATGGCAACGTCCTGCCCCCGGAGACCCGCCACCTCATTGATGAATATCTCGCCACGCGAAAAATGGTCAAGCCTCGCCGCGTGCTGGCCGTACGCCGGCTGGGCTGTACCATGCAGAGCCGGATCACCCGCCTGGGGCAGATCATTTTCGGATAAAGCAAAGCGCTTGTGACTGAACCGTCACAAGCGCTTTTGCATTACATTTCATCCTTCATCAGATCATACATCATGATCCCCGCCGCGATGGCCGCGTTCAGGGATTCCGCGCCGCCCCGCATGGGCAGCTTGACCCTGTGGGTGGCTGTAGCCTTCACCTCGTCGGAAACGCCGTTGCCCTCGTTGCCGATGATCAGGCAGAAGCTCTCACCCACGTTCCCACGCCGGTAGAAGGGCTCGCCGTCCAGCTGGGAGGAGATCACGCTGTAGCCACGCTCCCGCAGGCCGAGGAGATACCCCGGCAGGTCATCCGTTACCACCATAGGCATACGGAAGACGCTGCCCATGGTCGCCCGGAGCACCTTGGGGCTGAACACATCGGCGCACTGCCCGGAGAGGATGACTCCCCCCAGTCCGGCAGCGTCAGCGGTGCGGATGATGGTACCCACGTTGCCCGGATCCTGCACGCCGTCAAGGGCTACCACCCGCCGGCCCAGGCGGATATTCGGCTGCGCCTTCACCACAGCGGCAACACCCTGGGGGGTCTTGGTGTCGCACACGGCGGCAAGCACATTCTCCGGCAGGGCATAAACAGGGATATCCCCGGTCAGGTTGAATTCCCCCGCCCGGGCTTCATTCACCAGCAGCGCCTCCACCGGAAAGCCGGAGGCCAGCGCCTCCTCCACCATTTTGCGGCCTTCCGCCAGAAAGCAGCCGGTCTCCCGGCGGCCCTTGCGGTCCTTCAGGGATCTCCACACCTGTACCCTGGGATTCTTCAGGCTGGTAATATGCTCCATGTGCATCCTCCTTGCCTCAGTTGGTGCCCCGGAAGCCCTTGCCGATGATCTCGCCGGTATTCATGATCAGCAGGAACGCGCTGGGATCCGCCTGCTTCACAAACTTACGAAGCATAACGGCCTCACGGCGGTTCATCACGGTGAGCAGCACGGTGCGTCCCTCATGGGTATACACGCCCTCGCCCCTGAGCTCGGTGGCGCTGCGATTCAGCTCCCGGGTAATATATTCCTCGATGGGCCCGGGGTTGGTGGTGATGATGTGAAAATACTTATGTACGTTGATGTTTTCCAGCACCATGTCCACCAGCAGACTCTTGATCAGCAGACCCAGGATGGAAAACAGGCCGGTTTCCATGCCGAAGGCCACGCAGGCCATCAGCGTGATGACACAATCAGAGAGCATCAGCGCCTTGCCGATGTCCAGGCTGGTGAACTTGCGCAGCACCATGGCTACGATATCCGTGCCGCCGGAGGAGGCATCCACATTGAACAGGATCGCCGAGCCCACCGCCGGCAGCCCCACGGCAAAGATCAGCTCCACCAGGGGCTGGGTAGTCATGGGCTGCGACAGGGGGATGACCCGCTCCATCACCCAGATGAAAGCGCTCATCAGCAAACTGCAGTAGCAGGTGCGCACGCCGAAGCTCCGGCCGAACACCGCGAATCCCACGATCAGCAGCGCCACGTTGATCACCAGCACGAAATCGCCGGGGGTGATCCCCGGGAAATAGTGGCCCAGGATCACCGAAATGCCGCTGACGCCGCCGGTGGAGAAATTGTTGGGAAACTTGAAGAAATACACGCCTGCCGCCAGCAGCAGCGTACCCAGCGTCATCAACAGCCATTCCCTGGCCTGCTTGCGAACATCCTGCTTCATTGATCGATTCGACCTTTCTCACTCATCGGCGATGATCTGCCGCAGCTCCGTCAGGCAGGTTGCCAGCGCCGCCTCCGGCTCTCCCGCGGCGGCGAAATATCTTGCCGCCGTGGCGCGGATCAGGTTTTCGCCCTCGCGGGTGATCATCCCGGCCTGGTCAAACACATGACCGTAGAGCATATGGCTCGCCTGGGGGAAAACGCTCCGGAATGCCGAGAGAAACCGCATCATCAGCAGATCCGGCGGCATGGGCAGCTGAGCGCTGGCCCGCAGGTTTTTGGGCGCGGCAGGCGGGTCGGTACGCACCTCCGTCATCCGTGCCAGGCCCATGATGGTATCGCACTTGGGCGCCGCGCTGAAAAGGAAGCGCATGCCGCGCACGGGGTGATCGCCGCTCATCTCCAGCCGCACAAACTGCGCCAGCGCCGATTTGAGATACTCCGGCATGGCGTTCATCAGCTGATTGCCCTTGCCCGCCATGATGAAGGTCATCTCCGCGGGCAGGTAATCGTTCAGCAGGGGATCCCGCCGCACCTGCTCCATCACCAGGCCGCTCAGGGCCAGCAGCGCGGCGAAGGCTTGCAGCACCAGCGATTGCGTCACGGTCGTCCTGCCCTGAGCAAAGCGGTTGTTCATGTGGGCGGAAAGCGCCGTGCCATACTCATTCAGGCACTGATCCAGCAGGAACCGGCCTTTTTCCAGCTCCTTGCGTCCGCTGGCTGCCCGCAGCTGGCCGGCCAGGAGCAGCACGCTCTGGCGAGCGTTCTCGTCGGGCATATCGGCAAAATCGCTCTCCAGGGCGCCGGGGTGCTGCATCAGGCCGTCCAGCAGCATGGACTGCACACCCAGGGGCAGATTGCACCGCACTGCGGGGCGATTCATTCCCCGCAGCCACAGCGCCATGGAAGCGTCGCCGCTGCCCACGTCCAGCGCCATAAATCCACCGCGCACCGTGCCCTCGCTGCGCAGATATGTACCCAGCGCCAGGCTCTCATCACCGTGGGAGACAGACTTGTCCTTCAGCGGCAATCCACAGGAGGCAGCCACCACCGGTGCCAGGTCGCTGATCTCCTGCCACAGCTCACGCCTGCCCTCGGCAGCCATGCCCTCGGGCAGGGCGATCCGCCATGAGATGGAGGGGGCGCCCTTCAGCACCGCCGCCAGCGAGGCCGTCAGCATCGCCTGGTGGAGCATCATCCGCCGTGCTCTGCGGGCGGGAGCGTCCACGCTCCACTTCCACGCGGAATGCATGGCCTTGGCTTCCCGGCCGGCCAGAGCAGTGCAGGTCTCGGGCGTCAGGATATGTCCGTCCACCAGCGGGATGGGCTCCTCTTTTTGATTGAACAGCTCCACCGCCGCCGGAAGCACCGGCCCCAGGGGCGCCGCGGGGAGGAATTCCTCGCTCAAGGGGGCAGCTTTGCCGCCCCGCAGCAGCGTGCGCACCAGGCCGGGCACCTGCACCGGTTCCGCCGCTTCCCCCTGCATCAGGCCCAGCGCAATGCCGGAAGCGCCCACATCCAGCAGGCCCAGCGCGGTTTCCGTGCGGGCGGGCTGGCAGGGCGGCAGGCTGTTGGGCAGCACGCCAAGGCATCGCCCGTCGGCATGCAGGGCGATCATTTCCGGGAAGGATTCAGTCTTCAGCACCGAAAAGAGGCGATCCTCCGTGATCAGCCACCTGCCCTGATGCAGCGCGGAGGCACGGATGGTTCCGCCATGAATATACACATAATACGCCCGCCAGCTTCTTTCGGGCAGGGGCAGGCAGGGCCACACCGCCACTGTAGGCGCCTCCTCCATGGAAAGGCGGCGGATCTCCCCGGGGGCGTAGACCCGCTCCAGCATAGCCTGATCCTTACCGCGCAGGGCAAAGGACGCGCACACGCCGCCATCCTCCGTACGGCGGAAGGAGAAGCTTTCCATCATCAGCCGGTCGCCCACGCAGGCAGCCAGTTCCCGTGAAAGGGGCGGCACCACCGCCGCGGCGGGCTCCATGGCGTCACCGGGCAGCACGCACAGGCGGCTGAGCACCGCATCGCCCAGGGCGTTCCACGCGCCGCCGGGCAGCAGGCACAGTTCATCCGCGAAGGGGTTGACCATGCCGGCATCCAGCTCTTCACCCAGCGCTTCATGCCAAAGTGTGCTGACCACGCCACCGGCCTTCCAGGGCCATTGCAAGCGCAGTTGCTCTGCAGGCAAGGGTACACCGGCCTGATAGCGGATCTCCTCGGCCAGCGTGCGCACGATGGGCAGCAGCGCCCGATCGTCCTGGTGCCGGTTCAGCCAATCCTGCGTGCGCCGTGCAAGGTTCTGCCGCCAGGTGGGCGAATACTGCTCCAGCATCCGGATATCCTGCGCGATATTCTCCAGTGCCGCCTCCGCTTCGGACGTATCGATCCCCTCGCAATAAATGGCGCTGCTGCTGCGGGCGATGATCGTGCCGTTGTAGCGCCACGTCAGGGAAAGCGCCGGAGGTTCATCACGTTCCGCCAGGCCAAGGGCGGCCAGCAGCGGATTCACCGGCGCGGCGGCATAGGGATCCCGCTGCTCTTCCACACCGGGCGTCTGGCCCAGGATGGCCTTCATGCGCAGCGCCAGGTTTGCCATGGTCTTCTCATCCTGGTGAGCTACCAGCTGCGCAGACCGCAGCCCCGCCTGCGTCAGCGCGGAAATAAAACGCTGCACGGCGGCTTCCCCCTGCTGGTTCATCGCGCTGAGCCGGCAGATCAGCAGCGTACGGTCACGCTCGTTCAATTCGTCCGTGGGGTCGTGGAAGGTCCCGTCGTACCAGAAGACCCGCTCGGGGAGTTCCACCGTCCGCAGCTGCGCCGCGGGAACGATCCCGGCTTGCCGGTTCAACACGCCCAGCACCTCGCGCTGCCACAGCACGAGGCTAATCTTCTCCCGCAGGACGGCCGAGGCGAAGGCGGATTGCTCCGGGCGGATAGTCTTCACCGTCACGCCGTCCACGCCCCAGGCGTCAGCCAGCAGGCAGAAGGCCAGCAGGCCACGCCAGGCGTCCTCCTCCATTTTCAGGCCGGCACGGGGCGCGGCAAGGCTTTGCAGACCGTTCAGCGGCGCGGCGACAATACCCACGCCGGAGGAAAGCTCGATATCCTTCTCATCGGGCAGGAAGGTCATTCCCTCAGGCATCAGCGCACCTCCTTTGCCACAGCCAGCGTCATATCCCGCAGCAGCGCGGCCACAGGGGAAGCAAATTCTTCTTTCGTCTTCAGGCTGCCGGCCAGCTCCGCCAGGTTGGCTTCGCTGCCCTTCACGGGCAGTACCAGCCCCGTCCAGGCGGCCTCCGCCTCAGCCCAGAGGCGCTTGGCATTCTTATCCGTCTGCGCAGGCAGGCTCTCCAGCTTCTCCAGCGCCCTGGGGTCGAACATACCGTTTTCCGGCATGGTAGTATCCATGGCAATCCGTGGCGGATTGTGCCTGACGCCGGCTGCCTTGGCCTTTTCCCGCTCCAGGCGGGCGATGAGCATACAAGCGTCCAGCTGCGCCACATAGCGCTCCATGCGCTGCAGCTTGGTACGGGCCGTGGTGATCCTGTGCTGATCCTCTGCCGTGGCGATCAGCTCCGCCTCGTCGATGCGGCGGGCAGCCTCGGCCGCCTGGGCATGGACCTCCTCATCGCGCTGGCGGATCTCCTGAATGGTCTGCTTCATCATCAGCAGCTGCGCCGCGCCGCCCATGCGGAGGTTCAACTCCTCCTGGCGTGCCGCCAGCGCCTGCTTGCGCGCCTCCATCTGCTGGAAGATCTTCTGCATTTTTTCGGCCTCGTTGTCCTCCATATCATGGCGGTGGACGACCTTTTCCTCCAGCAGGCCGCTCTGCTCGGCCTCACGGATCATCACAGCCAGCTGGCCAGCTGTTTCGATATACTGGCGATAATTATCCGCTGCCTCCTGCCGCGCCTGCTCCATAGCGCTGGAGGAGCGCAGGAGCGGCGGCAGGTTGCGCAGCACCTGACACATCCACCGGGCAAAGCCGTCCAGCAATGCCGCGGCGGCGTCCAGCTCGGCCAGCATGGCGCCGCGCTGTTCATCGGTCATTTTCTGCGCCTGATGGAAATATCCGGCATACCAGCCGATCATCTTGTCCCTGAGCCATTTAGGCGAGGTCAGTCCCCGGCGGATCGCCGGTTCAAAGGTAAGGCGGAAGGCCGCGGCGGTCTTCAGCAGGCTGCCGAAGCACACCCGGTACGCCGCCGGGAAGCTCTCCCACCCCAGCTTGCCTGAGGCGACCCGGTAGGTCATCAGCCCCACAGCGGGCTTTTCCGCGCGGAAAAAGCTGTCCGTGCAGCTGGCTGCCAGCCACTCCACCAGATTGGCAGCGCCCGCCTCCGCAGAGGCGCAGTCGCTCTCGCCGGTACCCAGCAGATACACTGTTTCGCCATGGGCGAGCCAGCCCAGCGCCGCCTCAGCTCGCCGGTGGGCATGATCGTCCTGCCCGGCGTAGGGCATGAGCAGCACAGTCGCCATTTGAGGCTTCCGCAGCTCGAGCCAACGGGTAAACGCATCCACGCCCGCGGCGCCCCAGCCATCAGCCAGGCTGCCCACCAGCACAAGCCGCGTATCCCCGGAGATCTCCGCCAGCGGCACGTCTTCTTTCATCAGCGCGGCATACAGCGCCCGCGCCGCGTCATCGTGGCCGGAAAGGTCTTCGTTCAGGTCCTGAGTGGCTGTGGCCCGGGAAAACAGCGCCCGGCACAGCAGGGCGTCATCAGCCCCGGAGGCCCAGCCTTCGATGGACTTCTGCGGCAATTCACCGGGCCAGACACGCAGCTGCAGCGGAGCGGTGAAGCCCATACGCTCTCCGGGCACAGTGTCCATCCTGGTACGGAGCTTCTCATACTGTGCAAACAGCAGGGAGGCGCGCTCCGCCGCCGCGTCCGATGCACCGTTGACCACCAGCAGCAGGTCGGTCTCTCCGGACCAGGCGCCTGCGCAGGCAGCATAAAGCACGCTCTGCGCCACCGCGCAGCCCGCGCTGCCAAAGAGCACCATCACGCGTTTCATCATCGCGCACCTCCAGTGTAAAAAGCGCGGAAGGGGTTCTTCCGCGCAAAAGCATTATTTATCAGCCCACGTAACCCTTGGGATTGGCACTCTGCCAGCGCCAGGAATCCCGGCACATATCCTCCAGGGATTTTTCCGCCTTCCAGCCCAGGAGCTTCTCCGCCTTGGCCGGGTCGGCAAAGCAGGCGTCGATATCGCCGGGGCGGCGGGGCGCGATCACATAGGGCACGGGCACACCGTTCACCCGCACAAAGGCGTTGACGATGTCCAGCACGGAGTAGCCCACACCGGTGCCCAGGTTGATGATCTCGCAGCCGGTGGTGCGGGCGGCGTAATCACAGGCCGCCACATGACCCCTGGCCAGATCCACCACGTGGATATAATCGCGCACGCCGGTGCCGTCGGGGGTATTGTAATCATCGCCAAAGACGCTCAGCTTCTCCAGCTGACCCGCTGCTACCTTGGTGATAAAGGGCATCAGGTTGTTGGGGATGCCGTTGGGATCCTCGCCGATGCGGCCGGACTCGTGCGCGCCGATGGGATTGAAATAGCGCAGCAGCACCACGCTCCACTCGGGATCGGCGTTCACCACGCCCTCCAGGATCTTTTCGATCATGTACTTGGTCCAGCCATAGGGATTGGTGCAGCCCTTGCAGAACATATCCTCCCGCAGGGGAACCTCATCCGGCACGCCGTATACCGTGGCCGAGGAGGAGAACACCAGCCGCTTGCAGCCATGGGCCGCCATGGTCTCGCAAAGGGTCAGGGTGGAATCCAGGTTGTTGCGGTAATACCGCAGCGGGATGGACACGCTCTCGCCCACGGCCTTCAGCCCGGCGAAGTGGATCACCGCGTCGAACCTGTTTTCCTCAAAGATGCGATCCATGGCTTCCCTGTCGCACACATCGGCTTCATAGGCCTTGACGGGCTTGCCCACGATCTCCTCCACGCGCTTGAGGGCCTCGTGATGGCTGTTGACATAGTTATCCACGATCACCACATCGTGCCCCGCCTGGAGCAGCTCCACGCAGGTATGGCTGGCAATGTAGCCCGCGCCGCCGGTCAAGAGTATATTCACAGGAAAAACCTCCCCTATCCGTATCCGTCGATGCACATACGCACCCTTATATATTGTACGGGAAAAGCAATGAAAAGACAATACTTCACGGCACAAAAAAAGAGTCACGCGAGCGGCGTGTCTCTTCATTTTCTGTTATGCTTTCCCGTTCAACTCCACCCGCAGGATCTCTCTGGTGGGCCAGAAGGCGCACAGATGCAGCCTGTCGATGCGGGCCTGGATGGGCTCGAAGTGCCGCATCAGCACGGGCAGCGCGGCGCCAATGGACTCCGGCTCGTCGATCAGCATGGTGGTGTGAGGCGTCCAGGGGAAGCCGTGTACGATGTTATCACCGCAGGCCTGCTGCAGCACGGCAAGCTCCGGGGTAAGGTCCGGCGCGGCAAAGAGCACCTTGCCGCCGGGGAACACGCCCACATGACGGATCGCCGCCTGCACGGGGCCGAACTCCGCCGCCACCCTCTTCATCAGCCGGATGGCTTCATCCTCCCTGTCCAGGGGGAAGCTGGCAAGGCTGATATGCATCGGCAGTCCCGGCGTCTGCTGGCCCTGGAAACCGGCCCGCTGCAGCGCGTCATACCACCGACCGATCCTCTGCTGATCCTCTTCGCAATAATCAGCCATCAGGGTCAGAAAGGATTCAGCCATCTCCCGCACCTACCGTATGTCATTGAATTCACAGCTTTTCGGGATAAGCGCCGCGATCGTGGAGCTTCTTCAACTCGCCGGCCACATAGTCCTTATCCTCGCGATAGGTCACGCCGAACCACACCGCCCTGGTGGAGAGCACCTCCACCTTCAAGCCCTGCTGGTTCATCAGCTTGTCCACCAGCGTAGGCAGGGCGTATTCCTTCTTCATGGGATCGCCGTTGTCCGCCCTGAGGAAGGCCTCCAGGTCAGCCTCCGCCGCCTGGAAGTACCACGGGGTGAAGCCCCAGAAGTTCATGCTCACCAGCGCGTCAGGATCAAGGACGCGCCCCTGGGGATCCGTTTCCAGGTCGCGGATGGTACCATCGGCAAAGGGCAGGATCTTGTAGGTCTCGGTGACCTTCACCAGGTTGCCCTGCCCGTCCGTCTGGCAGACGCCGCGGGTCACATGGCCGTTTTCGGAAACGGTGTTGCGCAGATAATACGCCACCATGGAGGCAGCCTTGCCCTGCATGCGGCGCAGGCATCCGGCCATGGCACGGAAGGCGTCCTTGCCGTAGTAATCATCGGCGTTGATCACAGCAAAGGGCTCGTTGATCACATCTTTGGCAGCCAGCACGGCGTGCACCGTGCCATAGGGCTTGGTGCGCTCCACCGGGGGCACAAAGCCGCCGGGCAGGGAGTCATACTCCTGATAGGCGTAATGCACCTCCACCTTCCGGGCGATCTTGTCGCCGATCATCTGGCGGAAGGTCTCGGCCATGCTGCGCTTGATGACGAAGACCACCTTGTCAAAGCCGGCCTCCAGGGCGTCGTGGATGGAATACTCCATCAATATCTCGCCATTCGGACCAATGCGGTCGATCTGCTTGTTTCCGCCATAGCGGGAGCCAAGGCCCGCTGCCATGATCAGAAGTGTGGTCTTCATACCGTATCCTCCTCAACTTCACGCGCCCATGGGGGGCTTGCGGGTATCGTCCTGTATCTCGGTAATGTCAAAGCCCTCGGTGCTGTCCTTTTTGAAGAACACAGTCATCGTGCGGAAGAGCAGCTTCACATCCATCCAGATGGAGAAGCTCTCGATATACATCAGATCCAGCATGAGCTTATCGGCCGGGGTGGTGTTGTAGCGGCCCTCGATCTGGGCATAGCCCGTCAGGCCGGCCTTCATCTTTTCGCGGTAGACGAAGGTGGGCAGCGCCAGCTTATACTTTTCCACATTTTCCAGCATCTCGGGCCGGGGGCCTACGAGGGTCATGTCGCCCCGGAGAATATTCCAGAACTGGGGCAGCTCGTCCATGCGGGTACGGCGAAGGATCTGCCCGACCCGGGTGATACGGTCGTCCCCTCGGGAAACGGACACCTGCGGCTTATCGGGATCATCCTCCCGCATGGTGCGGAACTTGCAGATCATAAACTCATTGCCGGCCACGGTCATGCGCTTCTGGCGGAAGAGGATGCTGCCGCCGTCCTCCAGCTTGATGCAGACGGCGATCACCAGCATCAGCGGCGAGAGGATCACCAGCACCAGCGCGGAGAAGAACACGTCCATCAACCGCTTGAGAATTCGCTGGCCCAGCGTCATTTTGCCGTAGATCATCTCCAGGAAGGGGGCGTCGTCCACCACCACCTGGGTGGCGTTGGAGAGCATGATATCCTGCAGCTGGGCCTTGCAGAGCACGTCCCGGTGCTGATCGTAGCACATCTGCAGGATGTCCAGCTTGGCCTGGCTGGGCAGCGAGCCCAGGAAGACCACCTCGGACTCCTGGATGGCGCTGCGCACCCGGGGATCATCCCACAGGATGACCCGCTCGACCTTCCACTGCAGCCGGTAAACGCCGATCTTGCGGCAGATGCTCTCTGTCTCGTCCGTGGCGCCCAGGATCACCAGGCAGCGCTTGGGCGGATTGATGGTGAAATAGAAATTATTGCCCAGACGCACCCACAGGGTGATCAGCAGCACCTGCACCACCATGCACAGAAGCAACCAGGGAAGATCCGCGCCGAAAAGGCTCAGCGAGGAGTTCTCCTCCGTCACGCTCATGATCTGCAGCTGCAGGTAGGTCACCACGTCGGTGGTCAGCGTGGCCAGCGACATGGAGGATATGATGGGCTTGCTTTTCTTTTTACCCACGGCATAGCCGCCATATACCGCGTGCATGGCGATGGTCATGGCGATATAGGTCAGCAGCATGGTCGCCAGCGTACGGCTCATGCCGCGGATCTGCCAGTTGTTGATGGCCATCAGGCCGAAAAACAGCCCTGCCAGCATCCCGTATATAAACAGACGGAGCACACCCATCAAAACGGCTGTCTTATGGCGCTTCCACGCCTTCGTCAGCTTGTTCATGACCGTTGCTGCCACCGTCCTTTCCCTGCGTATTTCAATATATAATGATACCACGGGGGACATAGAGTGTCAAGTTTGGGCCATGGCAATCCCTTCCAGCATTGACAAGCGCCGCGTCTACGTGCTACAATAGCGTCACTTTGATAACGAAGGAGCTGACCCTGCTGATGCGCAAGTAATTTTCTGCCACGATCCCAAAGCATGAAGGGGTGAGGTGCGTCCGTCCGGCGATCCGGGCTGGCGTTGCCATGGCAGGAAACCAGCTGTGCATCCACAGGTGACAGCTCTGTTTTTGTGCGCGCCTTTCCTTTTCAGCCGGTGACCCCATCTGGAGGTGCTGCGCCCATGCAGCTGAATGTAAGAGATCTATCCTTTACCTACGAGGGCAGCTATACCCCCGTATTTAACCATGTTTCCTTTCATGTGGACACATCCTGGCGTCTTGGCCTGCTGGGACGCAACGGCAGGGGCAAGACCACGCTCCTGCGGCTGATGCAGGGCCTGCACGCCTTCTCCGGTCACATAGACCTGTCGCTGCAGCCGGTGTACTTCCCCTTTGAGGTGGCTGACCCGGAGCAGCTCACCCTGTTCGTGATGCAAGCCGCCGCCCCCGAAGCCGAGGACTGGCAGCTCATCCGCGAGTGCAGCCTGCTGCAGCTCACCGACGACGCGATCTACCGTCCCTTCTCCACCCTGAGCCGCGGCGAGCAGACAAAGGCGCTGCTGGCGGCCCTCTTTGCCCGGGAGGATGTGTACCCCCTCATCGACGAGCCCACCAATCACCTGGACGCCCACGGCCGCGAGCTGGTGGCGGATTATCTGCGCCGCAAGGACGGCTTTCTGCTGGTGAGCCACGACCGTGCCTTTCTCAACCGCTGCATCGACCATGTGCTGAGCCTGAACAAAAGCGACATATGGGTCATGCAGGGCAACTACGACACCTGGGAGGAACGCCTGACCCAGCAGAACGCGTACGAGCAGGCACGGAACGAAGACCTCAAGCACGACATCCGCCGCCTGGAAGAATCCGCCCGGCGCATGGCCACGTGGAGCGATCGCCTCGAGGCTACCAAGATCGGCACTCATGCCGCCGACCGCGGCGCCATCGGCGCTCAGGCCGCCGCTATGATGAAGAAATCACTGAACGTGCTGCATCGCCGTGAACGCGCCATTGAGGAAAAGCGAACGCTCCTGCACAATGTGGAAAAGGTGGGCGAGCTGAAGCTCACCAACCTGCGCCATCCCAAATCCGTGCTCATCGACGTGCAGGAGGGCCAGGTGCGCTACGGTGACCGCATCGTGGCGGATGGCGTCAGCTTTCAGCTCCGCCAGGGTGATCGCGCTGCCCTGACCGGGCCCAACGGCTCGGGCAAGAGCAGCATCCTCAAGGCGCTGTGCGGCACGGGCGGGGCGCTGACAGGGAAGGTGAACATCGCCGGCAATCTCGTTATTTCCTACGTACCGCAGGAGACGGATTCCCTTCATGGCGACCTGCGGGAGTTCATCCAGCGCAGCGGCGTGGACGAGACACTGTTCAAGGCCATCCTGCGGAACATGGACTTCGGCCGCGAACTGTTCGATCAGCCCATCCACGCCATGAGCCAGGGACAAAAAAAGAAGCTCCTTCTTGCCCGCAGCCTGTGCATCCCCGCCCATCTCTACGTGTGGGACGAGCCGCTGAACTACATCGACGTATACAGCCGCAAGCAGGTGGAGGCCCTCATCGCCGCCAGCCAGCCCACGCTGCTTGTAGTGGAGCACGACGCGGTTTTCCTGGAAAACGTGTGCACCCGCCCCGCCATTGAGCTGAAGCTTTGACGCTCCGCACAGCCCCGGCAAGGTTTTTCCGGCCATAAGTATCCTTTTCGTTGACACTGGGACTGAAGCACTTTATAATCAGGTCATCGGATGGAAAATCGTTATAAGAAAGGAGCTATTTCATGAAACGTATTCTGCTGCTTCTGGCGCTTCTCGCCTGCTTTCTGTCCCTCCCCTGCCTGGCGGAGGAAGATCCCTTCACCCCGGACGAAAACTTCGATACGCGCCTGGAGGAGGTCACCTATGGCAAGCTGACCTACACCACCTACGATTCCGCTACCACGGGCCGCCAGCGCAAGTGCTATGTGCTGCTTCCCGTGGGTTATACCCAGGAGAAGACCTACCCTGTGCTCTATCTGCTCCACGGTATTGGCGGCGATCATGGCGAGTGGATGGGCGGCAAGCCGGATGTGGTCATCGGCAACCTGGTGGCCAAGGGGCAGGCCAAGGACATGATCGTGGTCATCCCCAACGTCCGCGCCCGTGCCAACGACAGCGCCAACCCCTCCGATGTGTACTCCATGGAGCACATCGCAGCCTTCGATAATTTCATCAACGACCTCCGCGATGATCTGATGCCCTTTATCGCCGCCAATTACAGCATCGCCACCGGCCGGGAAAACACCGCCATCGCCGGCCTGTCCATGGGCGGCCGCGAGGCGCTGTACATCGGTCTGACCATGCCGGAGACCTTTGGCTATGTGGGCGCCTTCTGTCCTGCCCCGGGCGTACTGCCCTACGATGTGGAGGGCGGACTTTTCACCGCCGAGGAATTCACCCTGCCCGAGGGCTGCGAAAGCCTGATCCTCATCAACACCGGCCTGAACGACGGCGTTGTAGGTGCCTGGCCGATGACCTATTCCAACACCCTTACGCAAAACGGCGTGGAAAACATCTTCTACAAAACCGAGGGCGGCCATGATTTCACCGTATGGAAGCACGGCCTGTACAACTTCGCCAAGCGGATCTTCCAGTAAGCTTTTCAGCAAAACAGCAAACGCTCTTTCCGAAACGGCGGGACAAAGGTCACGCCGTTTCTTTTTTTCAGTTGATGCTTTTGCCTCCTGGCTGTGATCTTGCCCACGGAATGCCCCCCGTATTTCGATGGAAACAAAAAACCACTGCCCGCTCTTTTGCAGGCAGTAGCACAAGGTGTTCGCCACAAGATCACAGGCATTTCGTTTTGCCGATCCACCCCTTCGCCCAGTTGAACAAGGCATCAGACATTTTTTGAAAATCCATCACAGCGCCGTTTTTCAACCCGATACAGGTTTCGATAATGATTCGTTCCTGCGGTGAAACGGTATTCAGCAGATCGTTTTGGCTGCGGATATAGCTTCCGGTCTGCTGAAAGCAGATCGCCTGCACAACAAAGGAAGCGGATTTGTACAGTCCGCGCAGGATATCCTCGCTTTTGTCATACAGCATATTGTGCACGCAGCCGTGATAGATATTGCACACCCCGATCCTGATCGCCCTGCCGACGGCTGTATCGTCCAGCAACGGGAGCAATTCGTCGAGGCTGCCCTGGATCGGCTTTGTATCATAATAAAACTGAAACAGATCCGAAGGCTCCCAATTCAGGATCTCGTTTTTTCCGGAAAGAAAGCCGCAAAGCCTTTCCCTGTGGGGCAAGGTATCCAGCATGGCATGATAGGCCCGTAGATCCTGAGCAGACAATTCATCCAGGATCACAACAACATCAATATCGCTTGTCTCTGTGTCCTCTCCCCGGCCATAACTCCCCTGCAGGCCCACGAACCACACTCGTTTCCCGAAATGTTCGTTGACCGTTTGCAGGAACGTACGCATCCAGGCAGTGATATCGATCATATCAATTCCTCCGCAGGCCGTTACTGCATCTGTGCGGAAAGCCGGCGCAAACGCCTTCTGCAGCTGAAGGCCAGCAGCGCTGCCGCGCCGAACCACGAGATGATTCCGGAGGTGTAGATGCCCCATTCACCCATGAACAGGGGCAGCAGCAGCGCGCAGCCGCTTCGCATGAACAGTTCCAGGACGCCGCTGATCATGGAGGTCACCGTGTCGCCCAGGCCTTGCAGGGCGGAGCGGAACACAAACAGCAGATACAGCGCAAACAGGCTCACTCCCATGAAGACAAGGAACCTGTAGCCGTATTCAAGCACCTGCTCCACGATCGCAGGATCATCCTGGATGAACAGGCGCAGCAGGGGCTTGCCCCAGAGAATAACAGCGCCGCCGATCAGTATGGCCATGAACACGGCGATCCCCACGGATCTGCGCAAGCCGGTCTTCACACGATCCAGCTTTTGCGCGCCATAGTTCTGCCCGACAAAGGTGCTCACAGCGCCCCGCAGGGCAGTACCGGCCATTTCCATCAAGCCCTGCAGACGGCTGGCGGCGTTGTAGCCCGCCATGAAGATGAACCCCTGGGCATTCACAACGCTCTGCAGTACCAGCCCGCCCACAGAGATGATCAGGTTCTGGAAGGCTATGGGCAGGCCCAGCTTCACCAGACCGCCGGTGACTTCACGGGTAAGGCGCAGGTCGCCTTTGGAAAGCCTGAAGACCGGCATCCGTGCAACGGCAACCAGGCAGATCATGCAGCTCAGCGCCTGGGAAATGACCGTTGCCACCGCCACGCCCGCCACGCTCCAACGGAAGTACGCCACAAAGAGCACATCCAGCACGATGTTGCATCCGGAGGAGCAGGTGATGGCGATCATGGGCGTACGGCTGTTGCCCACCGAACGCAGGAAGCCCGAAAACAGATTGTAGCCCATCACCAGCGGCAGGCCGCCGAAGATGATCCGCAGGTAAAGGAGGGTCAGGTCAAAGGTATCGGCAGGGGTGCGCATCAGCGTCAGCACAGGGCGCAAAAACGCCTGCGCGAGGATCTCCAGCGCCGCCACCACCAAGACTGCCAGCACCAGGCTGTGCCCGGCGGACCGGCGCAGCCCGGCGGGATCGCCCGCGCCGAAGCGGTGGGCGATCTGGATGGCAAAGCCCTGGGCAAGACCGATGATGATCCCCAATAGCGTCCAGTCCAGCCAGCCGGTGGAGGAAACCGCCGCCAACGCCGCAACGCCCTCCGCTCTTCCCACCACAAAGGTGTCCACCAGGTTGTACATCTGCTGGAAAATGGTGCCTGCCAGAATTGGCAGGCTGAAAAGCAGGATCAGTTTGGTTGGATTACCCTGGGTCATATCCTTGGTGCGGGAGGGCATAGGGCAGATGCTCCTTATCACTTGAAAATACGTTGCTTTATTGGAAACGGTGGATCCGGATGTTCTCAAAATTCCCTTCACGGCAGTAGTGAACTGCATTCTCATTGCGTGAATACACGAAGGAGACCCGGGTAGCCCAATGGCCGGTCTGTCGCGTAGCCTTCAGAATAGCAAAGGCATCCTGCGTGGAAAAATCATCGTCGCCGGCCCGGAGCATACGCAAAGCCGTATCATAACGGTCTTTGCCGTAATAGCCTGCGGTTTCATCCGTCAGATCCGTGGGGAGCTCCAGCAGGGGGAAATTGGTCATCACAGTATACTTTTCCCGAATGACGGTATACCCGTTTCCTGGCTCCAGCAGCAGGATACGGCCGGAAGCATCCCCCGAGAGCGAATGGAAGCCCGGGTTGGGGACATCCACCGCGCCGCCGGGGAGGGTGACCAGCTCTGTCTGCTCGGCAAAGCGGCGGACCTCCTCCAGCGACCGCCAGCCAGAGATCAGATCATCCATCATCTGGTCGATGGAGCAAGCGTCATCCGCCAGGCGGAAGGGCGCTTTATGGAAGTTCATATTGTTCAGGCAAGCCGCGAACACGCCCTGTCTGTTCACACCATGGATCTTCCTGATGCCGTCCGTCACCCGGTAGAAGGAAGGGACCTCACCGGGAAACATGCTCAGGTCGGCCCGGCAACCAATGCAGAACCATTCGTCCGTGGCATAGATATCATAGTCCAGTGCGCCTACATTGATATCCATGTTGAAGCCGAATATCACGTCGTTGCCTTTGTGGATAAATGCTGTGCACATACTCTCTTCGTTCAGTTGCCCTTGGCCAGCAGGGCGTTCACTTCCTCCAGCGTGGGGGGATTCAGCGGCAGGGGGAAGCGGGAAATGGCCACGCCGGAGCAGGCGGCGGCAAAGCGCACGGTTTCTTCGTCGCTCATGCCGTGGAGCAGGGCGTACACGCAGCCGGCCTTGTAGGTATCGCCGGCGCCCAGGGTGCTCCGCACATCCACCTTGAAGGCAGGCATATACTGCATGGGCTGACCTTTGCGCCCGTAGTACATGCCATCCTCTCCGGCGGTGATGATCACCAGGCCCTCCGCGGTGCCGGTGAGCAGCTCATACACCTCTTCCAGCGTGTGGCCCTTGTAATCGCCATCGGTGCATTCGTGGGAAAGCACGTTGATGGCGGCGTGCTGGTGGAGATAGGTATCATGGCGGCAGTCGATGGTCACATAGGGCTTGTGATGCTTCACGCACAGCTCAGCCACCATCTGGGTCTCTTCCTGGAAGTAGGGGTCGATGCCCACTGCCTGGCAATCGATGATATCCTGCTCCTTGGGGGCATTCCAGCGCTTGATGCCTGCCTCGTACAGGTGCTGGAAGCGACCCATGGGCGTACGATAGGGTCCGGCAATCAGCACATGATCCACCAGTCCCTCCCAGTCAGGATCAAAATAGATGGAGGAAAGATCCGCTGTTTTATTGGCGTAAAAGGAGCGGATCAGTTCAGCAGGCTCCCGGCCAATGTGGGTGCCGTCCATTTTCACCTGAACGCCCAGGGAAGAAAGCACCGTGGCTGCTGTGCCGGTTTCGCCGCCGGGAAGAAAATAGCGCGCGAGAATTTCGCTGTAGGAATCCGGCTGAGGGAAATCGCCCTTGAGCAGGAAAGAATGAGTGCCAAGGATCTGACCGTGGAGATAGACTTCCGTTTTCATGTGACGTCCTCCTTTGAAATAGTGTGTTTATTGTTCTGATCCGTTCACCTGACGGATATGTTCCTCTTTGGGATTCAATGGCTGCTCCTGCCTGTGAGCCGCGATAAAATATCGAACAAACCGGCTGATCCTTTCCATGGCCTCCGGCTGCCTGTCCGGCTCGCGATCACAAAGGTGGACCAGCGCGGAGACCGGCGCTGTGTAGCTTAAGGCAAGCATAGCGGGATCATCTTTTTTCAGAAGGCCGGCCTCCATCATCCCTGCAAAAACCTTCGCGTATATATTGGCCGTGCCTTCCAGAAAGTGTTTGGTGGCCAGCTTGCACACCCGCCCGTCGTGAAACTGTTCGGTCAGCAGCAGCTTTCTGGTCAGGATGATCTGCGGATCATGAACGGTAAAGCTGATCTGCTGCATGGTCATCGTGATCAGTTCCTCGCAGGACTCTGGCAGTTTTGGCAGATTGTCCATGGATCCAAACCGCCGGGCATAATAGGCTTCCATTTTATCAAGCAGGGCGTTCCATATGGCATCCTTGCTTTCATAATGTTTATACAGCGCGGATTTGCTCAAGCCAAGCCGTGCCGCAAGGTCACGGAGATTGGTGCCCTTGTAGCCGTTTTCAGCAAACATGATAAGCGCTTCATCCAGGATTCGGTTTTTTGTTGTGCCGTCCATTGCATCCTCCATCAAACCAGATGGTGACCACATGGTCACCATTCATTATAGTGACCATGTGGTCACCTGTCAAGACATTTTCCCCTTCCCGAATGAAGCGAAACCACCGGCTTAGCCGGTGGTTCCACTTCATTTGAGTATGCTTGCCGGCACCTCCGCGGCCATCCGCTGATAGCCCAGCTTGCTGGGGTGCAGATGATCGCCGGAATCATACACCGGCAGGAACCAATCGATCCGCTCCGGATCCCGCAGCGCCATGTCAAAATCGATACAGCCGTCGATCAGCTCCGTTTTTCGGATGAAATCATTGTACGCGTGACGCATCTCCTGGCGGAAGGGCGCGTCGGTACGCCAGCCGCCCATGGGCAGCAGCGTGCCCACATACACCTTCAGCCCCATATCCCTTGCCTGGGCAATGTAGGTCTTCAGCCCGTCAATGAGCTGCTCCACCGTGGGCAGGTCGCTCATGGGACGGAACACGTTCACATCCTCCCCCACGGGATGGATGATGTCGTTGATCCCCTGCTGAATGATGACGGTATCCGCGCCATCGGTGGGGACCTCATGGTGGAAGCGCCGGCTGCCCATCAGCCCGTAGGATTCATAGGTCAGGCAGCTGTATTCCCGCAGGATGCGGGAGCCGCTGGTGGCCCGGCGGATGACGGCGGTGCGGCCATACCCCTCAGCGGCGCAGCGCAGGGTCACATCATCGGGCCAGTTCTGGGCGGTGATGGAATCGCCATAGCAGACGATGGTGCGGTTCTCCTCCCCTGTCAGCACCGATACGTTGCTCAGGAAATAGAACAGGTGCGTTTTGCGGGAGGTCATGATGCTGATGTGCGGATTTTCCGTCTCATCGCCGTTGGCGTACAGGCCCTCGGAAAGCGGGCCGCAGGTGAACACCACCGAGCGCATGAGCGTGAAATCCTTCAGATAGAAGCTGACCTGCACCGTTTCACCGGCATGAAGGGGCAGCCGCACCGGATCGCAGGTGACGTTTTCGCCCGCGCCTATGGTCACGCTCTCTTCGCCCTCGAAGCGCACCCCATGGAACACACCGCCGGAAAGCAGCGTGACCCTGTTCAGGGTAACAGGCTCCGTGCCGCAGTAGTTATCGAAGGTCAGGCGCAGGGCCTGGCCATCGAAGGGGATGCGGATGGGGTAGCGGATGGTGATATTCCTGGCATAGCGCTCCGGGCGATTCTCCGCGATGCTCACGGCATTGCCCCACACACTGACCCATTTGCTCATGATATCCTCCCAGCGTCTTTTTCCCTCTGACTCAAAAAAGTGGCTTTCGCCACTTTTTTGAACGCCTTACAGGCGGGCTTCCAGCTCGGCCTTACGGGCCTCATAGCCGGGCTTGCCCAGCAGGGCGAACATATTCTTCTTGTAGGCTTCCACGCCGGGCTGGTCGAAGGGATTCACGCCCAGCAGGTAGCCGCTCAGGCCGCAGGCTTTCTCGAAGAAGAAGGTCAGGTAGCCGAAGTGATAGGCGTCCGCCTCGTCGATCTCCACAATGATGTTGGGGGTGCCGCCATCCATGTGGGCCATCAGGGTGCCCTGGTAGGCCTTGGAATTGACGAACTGCACGCTCTGGCCGGCCAGGTAATTCAGGCCGTCGATATCCTCATCAGCCTCCTCGATGACCACCTCGGAGCGGGGCTGGTTGACCCAGATCACCGTTTCGAAGAGGTTACGGCTGCCATCCTGGATGAACTGGCCGATGGAGTGCAGGTCAGTGGAGAAGTTGGCTGCCGTGGGGAAGATGCCCTTCTGGTCCTTGCCCTCGCTCTCGGCGAAGAGCTGCTTGAACCACTCGCCCATCATGGTGAGGGCGGGCTCGTAATTGACGAGGATCTCGGTGGTCTTGCCCTTGCGGTAGAGGATGTTGCGCAGCGCGGCGTACAGGAAGGAGGGGTTCTCCAGCTTGCTGGGGGTGCAGGCCTCGCGGGCGTCCTGAGCGCCCTTCATCATGGCCTCGATATCCACGCCGGCAGCGGCGATGGGCAGCAGGCCCACAGCCGTCAGCACAGAGAAGCGGCCGCCCACATCATCCGGCACAACGAAGGTCTCGTAGCCCTCGGCGTCGGAGAGAGCCTTCAGCGCGCCGCGGGCCTTGTCGGTGGTGGCATAGATGCGGCCCTTGGCACCTTCCTTGCCGTACTTTTCCTCCAGCATCTTCTTGAACACGCGGAAGGCGATGGCGGGCTCGGTGGTGGTGCCGGACTTGGAGATGATATTCACAGAGAAATCACGCTTGCCGATGATCTTGACCACATCGTTGATGTAGGAAGAGGAGATGTTGTTGCCCACGAAGTACACCTCGGGAATGCCCTCTTCGCGCACGCCGTTATACATCTGGCCCTTCACGAACTCAATGGCCGCGCGGGCGCCCAGATAGCTGCCGCCGATGCCGATGACCACCAGCACCTCGCTGTCGCCCTGGATCTTCTTGGCCGCCGCCTGGATGCGGGCGAACTCTTCCTTATCATAATCCACGGGCAGATCCAGCCAGCCCAGGAAATCATTGCCCGCGCCGGTCTTTTCCAGCAGGGTCTTATTCACGGTGTCCATCAGGGGGATCATGCTGTCCAGCTCGCGCTGCTCCACAAAACCAGCGACGCCAGTTGTTTTGATCTTCATTGCCATGGTGAATCTTCTCCCATCTTTATCATGCGCGCAGATGCGCAGTATATATTTTATTATACGGCTTCCCGGCAAAGATTACAAGATGTTTTTATCGTAATGCAGACCAATCAAAAAGCGACATATGCTTTTTGCATATGTCGCTTCTCTTTACAACGGAACAAACGGGCTCCTTATTGGATCAGTGCACTGATACTAACCCAAACAAGGGGACGAATAGCACCTGTCTTGGTATCGGCGCTAATACCGCCCTCACCGCCGCAAACCAAACCGCTGGAATTAATATAGCTCGCACGGCCTGCTTTGGCGCCACGGTCGCGCAGCCAATACCAACACTTGCCAGCGCCCTTGTCCGGAACACCCTGTGCCCTTGCAAACGCTGTAGCGACCGCAGTACGCGCAGCATTGCTGTCAAACCAGGTCAAGCTGTCTTCCTTACTCATCAGGAAAACAGCATCGGTTGTCGGTTCGCCCGCATTGCTAAACACAGTACTCTGAACGATTGCAGCCTGCTCCTCGGCAGAAAACGCCGCATTAAAGAAATCCGTATTCAGCCACTGGCGAAGTTCACTATACTGCCAGTTTACGCTTTCGCCATATCCGTCAAACCGATGACAATCCAATGCATACCGACTGATCAGCAGCACTTCGCTGCCATTACTCTTCAGGATGAGCCACTCAATGGGTTCCTTGCCATTGAACAAATCGTTATCCTGTTCATAGCTACCAAAGGAAAGATAGTCGCCGATACCCACAGCAGAAGCACACACCGGTAACATCAACATACAGACCACGAGAATTGCTGCTCCCAATTTACGTCCGCAAGCCAAACACTTCAACATACTCATTCCTCCTATTTCTATTTAACGATGTACTTCTTAAAGTACTTTCTCTATTTCCATTATATAACACATTTCCACCATTTTTCAACTATGTCAAAATATTTTTCTCTTTCCCATATTTCTTTTTATGCAAAATGAAAACTTGTTTCAAAAACCGGATCATGGTATAATGTTGGTTATGGGTTAAAAATGCGGGAGGGATCTGGAATGCGCATCGGATTCGATCATGACAAGTACACCGCTATGCAATCGGAGCATATTCTCAATCGTATCGCGAAGTTCGGCGGCAAGCTTTATCTGGAGCTGGGCGGCAAGCTGTTTGACGACACGCACGCTTCCCGTGTGCTGCCCGGCTTCCGGCCCGACAGCAAGGTTTCCATGCTGCTGAACCTGAAGGATCAGGCCGAGCTGGTGGTCGTTATCAACGCGGACGATATCGAGAAGAACAAGATCCGCGGCGACCTGGGCATCACCTACGATGTGGAGGTCCTGCGCCTGATCGACGCCTTCCGCTCCATTGGCATGTATGTGGGCAGCGTGGTGCTCACCCGCTGGCGCGACCAGCATGCCGCCGTGATGTTCAAGCAGCGGCTGGAAGCGCTGGGCATCGCCGTGTTCCGCCATTTCGACATCGATGGCTACCCCTATAACGTCAAGCATATCGTGTCCGACGCGGGCTTCGGCAAGAACGAATATGTCAAGACCAGCCGTCCCCTGGTGCTGGTCACCGCTCCCGGCCCCGGTTCCGGCAAGATGGCCGTGTGCCTGAGCCAGCTGTATCAGGAGCATCAGCGCGGTGTGCAGGCCGGCTATGCCAAGTTCGAGACCTTCCCCATCTGGAACCTTTCCCTTAAGCATCCTGTGAACGTGGCCTACGAGGCTGCCACCGTGGACCTGGACGATCACAACATGATCGACCCCTTCCACCTGGAGGCCTACGGCGAGACCACCGTCAACTATAACCGCGATATCGAGATCTTCCCCGTGCTGGACGCCGTGTTCGAGCAGATCTACGGCTCCTCGCCCTATGCCTCCCCCACGGACATGGGCGTGAACATGGTGGGCAACTGCATCATCGACGATGAGGTCTGCCGCGAGGCCGCCCATCAGGAGATCATCCGCCGCTACTACGCCGCCCGCTGCTCCCTGCGCAAGGGCCAGTGCGAACAGGGCGAAGTGGACAAACTGGAGCTGCTCCTGCAGAAGTCCGGCCTTACCGACGACGACCGCCCCGTGCTGGCCGCCGCCCGCACCCGTGCCGAGGAGACCGGCGCCCCCGCCTCTGCCATGCAGCTGCCTGACGGCCGTATCATCACCGGCAAGACCACCAACCTGCTGGGGCCCTCCGCCGCGCTGCTGCTGAATGTGCTCAAGGCCCTGGGCGGCATCGACAAGAGCGCCCACCTGATCTCCCCCCACGTGATCGAGCCCATCCAGACACTGAAGTGCGATTATCTGGGCAACCACAACCCCCGCCTCCACACCGACGAGGTGCTTCTGGCCCTGTCCATCTGCGCCGCCACCGACGAGAAGGCCGCCATCGCCATGAAGCAGCTGCCCCTGCTCAAGGGCTGCGAGGCGCACTCCACCGTGATCCTTGCCCAGGTGGACAATAACGTCTTCAAGCGGCTGGGCGTGAACCTCACCTGCGATCCCCGCTATCAGACCCACAAGCTCTATCACAAGTAACGTTCCGCCCTGCGCTCATACCGCAGGGCGTTTACATTTCGTGCCGGTTCTTGAGTTTTCGCCATTTATCGTATATAATGGATACAACATTTCACCCAGGAAGGAAAATGCACGATGAAGCGACTGCTTGCCCTGGTCACGGTCTTCCTGCTGCTGGTTTCCGCTGCCTGCGCCGAGGACCTGACTCTGATCAAAAACACCGACAAGAACACCATCCAAATGCAAAAAAGCTACGCCGACAACCCTGTTGTCGAGGGCATCAGCGCCACCACGGGCCTGCCTGCCTCCGGCGAGAAGTTCACCCCCGTGATGCTGGTGCTGGACAACGCAGAGGCCGCTTATCCCCACTGGGGCGTGGGCCAGGCTGATATCATCTTCCAGGTGCCCAATGCCGGCGCCGGAGCTACCAAGCTGCTGGCGCTCTTTGCCGATCACTACCCCGAACAGGCCGGCGGCACCCGCTCGCTGCGCGCCTCCATGGTACCCCTGGCCAAGGCCTGGGACGCCGCCATCGCCTATGCCGGCAATCCCGAGCCCTCCAGCAATCATTCCAATCCCTCCAGCCTGATGAGCAAGCTGGGCATGTGGAAGACCAAGCGCCCCTACAACCTGATGGGCGCCTACGCCCACCGCGTGGATTTTGTCAAGCGTCCTCACAATTCCTCCTGCCACATCCTTGAGATCCACGAGAATCTGCTGGACAACAGCGTCGCCTTCGAGCAGAGGCCTTTCCTCTTTACCGACGAACCCCGCGCCGAGGGTGAGGCCGCGTCTTTTGTCAAGGTCAGCCACAAAGGCGATGACAAGAAGGCCCGTGCCAATGCCGCCAGCGCCGCCACCTTCACCTACCGCGAGGATCTGGGCGCTTACATCCGCACCAATTCCTCCGGCGATTATGTGGACCGCGACACCGGCGAGGTCGTTCCCTTTGCCAATGTGATCGTGCTGCGTGTGAAGTTCCGCTGGGCGGATGGCTATGTGTATCTGGACAACCATCTGGTGGGCGACGGCGTGGCCGAGATCTTCCAGAATGGCAAGTACGTCCGCGGCGCATGGTTCCGCGAAAGCCAGGACGACCGCATCGTCTTCGTCGGCCCCGATGGCAGCGAGCTGCCCATGCAGCGCGGCAAAACCTTCATCGTCGTCACCAACGATGTGACCGAGGTGTCTTACCGGTAAGCATGAAAAAAGCGCCCTGTGAACTGCAGGGCGCTTTTTTCATGCCTTTTTCCTTCCCGAATCGATCAATTCCTTCTCAAACTCCTCGGGGTGCTTCAGGTAATAGTCCTGGTGCTCCTCCTCTGCCGGGTAGAAGCTCTTGAAGGGCTCCAAACTGACCCACACGTGTCGGCCGCTTTCCTCCTCCAGCCGCTCGACGCGTTCCTGCGCCGCCGCGCGCTGGGCTTCATCCACCCAGTACACCGCCAGCGTGTAGGAAAATCCCCTGTCGATGAACTGCCCCTCGCCGTCAAAGGGATCCACATTCTCCATGAAGATCCCCATCAGCGTGGGAAAGGCCACCTTCGCAGGATCAAAATCAATGCGGATGGTCTCCCGGTGCCCGGTACGCTGGGCCTTCACCTCGGCATAGGCCGGATCGGCCTCATCGCCTCCGGAATATCCGCTGATCACGTCCACAACGCCCTCCATTTCCCGAAAAGCCGGCGTGATGCACCAGAAGCATCCCCCGGCGAAATACGCTGTCGCCATGTTCTCACCGCCTTGTTTTTTTCTGTCATTGATCCCGTCTTTCACCCTGCCGGGCACAGCCGCTTTGTCAATCAGGATTGGGCTTCGCGCCGCCGGAATACAGCAGCGTCAGCGTGGCGGAATCAGCCGTGCCCGTCTGCTTCAGGCCGTTCACCTTCTGGAAGAGCTTCACGCGCTCAACGGTCGTCGCGTTATATTTATTGGTCATGGCCGCGCCCTCCGCGAAGTAACCCAGCTCCTGCAGGCGCTTTTTCATTTGCAGCACATCGCTGCCGGAGCTACCCTGCTTCAGCGGCTTGTAGGATTCACCGATATCCTCGGCAATGGCCGCGGGGATGGTCACTTTGGTGCCTATCGTGGTGGAATAGGAGAACAGGCCGTAATACGTGCCGCTCAGCACAACCACGTCATCCTCCAGGATGCGCGGGGCATCCTGGGGCAGCGTGTATTCCACATAGAAGGCGCAATCGTAATCGGAGTCCACCGCGATGCGGTACACGTTCTCCCGGTTGGAGCGCTCCGCTACCTGAAGCACCTCGCCGGCAAAGCGGATCTTCTCATAGAGGTGATCGTTGGCGTTTCGGGCATACTCTTCATAATTGGCCGAGGTGATCCAGTAATAGCCCTCCGCGTCGGCCGTGGGCTGCTCAGCCGCCGTGTATCCCTTCAGCGTGTATTCCGAAATCAGGCAGGAAGGGATGGTGATCTTGCCGCCCCTTGTGCTCTTGTAGGAGTACAGGCCGCAATACAGGCCGGTAGCGGTGATCTCGTCGTTCTCCAGGAGGCGGATGGTCAGGTCATCGTTGTCGATCTGCGTCAGGAACATACAGTCGCCGTCGCCATCGATGGCCATTCTGTACTGGGTGTAATCGTCTCCGTCGACCACCTGCACCACCGTGGCCTCGAAGGTGATCAGCTCCAGCATATAGGCGGATTCATCACGGGCGAAATCCTCATAGTTGTATGCCGTGACCTCGTACCGGCCTGCGGCGTCCTTCTGCGCGCCGTTGCTCTCGTAGCCCTTCACCTCGATCCGCTCCGCTGTGCAGGCAGGGATGGTGACAGAGACATTCATCGTGCTTTCATAGGTCATAAGACCCGAGAACGCACCATATACGGTTACTTCGTCGTCCTCCAGGACGCGGACGCCCTTGCCGGCTGCAGGCAGGGTGACATAGATCACCTGATCGCTTTCGCCTGCCAACGCCACACGGTACTGGGAGCCCGCGTTGCCCTCCACCACCTGAAGCACCTCGCCGGTGAAGCAGACCTTTTCACCGGTATGATCGCCGGGCCTGCGGGAATAGTCGCCGAAGGTCTTGCTGTTTATATAGAAATAGCCTTCCTGATCCTGCGGAAAGAGTGTAGGAACGTTATATCCGTTCACCTTCACGGAAGAAGCCATGCAGGACGGAACGGAGATCTCGCCGCCCAGGGCGCTGGTGTAGGTATGCAGGCCGGAGGAAACGCCCCGGATGGTCACCTTATCGTTTTCCAGCACACGGATTTCCTGCGCCTCGGCATCATAAACGGTGTAGAGGATCTGGTCGCTGTCGCCGTCCACGGCGAGGCGCATTATGCTGTAATCCTCCCCCTGGGTGACCTGCACGACGCTTCCCGTGCAGGTGATCGGCTCATCCTGATGGCGAGAGGCATTCCTGGCATAATCCCCGTAGTTGTCGGAGAACAGCCTGACGTCCCCTTCCGCGTCGGGCTGACTCATTTCATCCACCCGGGCGGTGATCTTCTCCAGCGTCTCCTGAAGATCCCCGTCTTCAGCCTGGCTGACCGAGGTTTTCCTCACCGGCTGAACGATCAGCTCCGCCTTGCAGTAAGGCACCGTAACGGATTTCTTCGTCGTGCTGGTATATGTTTTCAATTCGCTGAAAACAGCGTAGACCTCGACCTCGTCATTCTCCAGGAGGCGTGAAACGCCCTCGGGCCTGACATACTGCACATAGAACATCTGTGAGGCATCGTCATCCTTGGCGATGCGGTACGCGACGGAGCCATTCTTCCCCTCGCTGACCTGCGCCACCGTACCGGTGAAGCGGATCTTCTCTCCCTTGTGCGTGCCGGGGTTCCGTTCATAATCGGCATAGGAGCCCACCTCGCCGTATGCCGCCGCGTCCTCCAGGCCGTTGAGCTGCAGCTGGGATTCGACCTGCGCATACAGCTCATACAGCGCGCTCAGGGGCATGGAATCGAGGTTGATTTCCAGCGCGCCGGCTGTGCAGGCCAGGCACAGAAGGAGCAGAATGAGCAAAAAGGCCGCAGATTTCTTCATAAGATGTGCCACCACCTTTTGCTGCCGCGCATGAGCGTATGCGGCAACTTTTTTACATTATACACCAGTTTTCAGGCAGGCGCAAGGTACGCAAAAGCGGCATGACCGTGATCATGCCGCCTGTAACGCCGGATTATTCTTCGTCCCTCTTGGGCGGCTTTTTCTTGACATATGTGCCGACCTTGCGGAACAGGGATTTGATCTTCTGCTTGGTGCTGGGCTCGCCCATGGCGGGGTCCACCAGCTTGAACACCAGCATGAAGCGCTGCGGGATCAGCTGCCAGCGCTTTTCCAGCTCGAAGCCGTAATAGTGCAGCTGAGCGATGATCAGCTTGGGATCGATGCCCGGGCCGTAATAGGAGGGCACGCCGGGCTCGGTGACGTCGTTATCCACGATGACCAGCTTGCCGCCGGGACGCAGGGCCTTCTTCACCGTGCTGATGAACTGATCCTTCACGAACTCGATATCCGTGATGTACACCGCGTGATACATCGAGCACATGAAGATCATGTCCACGCTGTTGCGGGGCAGGCCGGCCTCGTTCATGCGGGTGACCATGGGCTTGATATTGGTCACGTTCTTGGCCTTGATAAACGCCTCCAGGTACTGCAGGGCGTCCTTGTTGATCTCGGTGGAATAGACCTGACCGGTGGGGCCGACGATCTTGGAGAACTGGTGGCTGAAGAAGCCGCCGCCGCAGCCGATATCGGCCACTGCCATGCCGCTTTCCAGGCCCAGGTTTTCCATCATCTCCTCGGTCTTCTCCCAGGCGCCGCGGTTGGGATTGTTGAAGATGAGGAACTCATTCCACTCGTTGAGCTGGTCGATGGAGAAATCGCCCTCGTAATCGTAGCACAGCTCCATGCTGGCGTTTTCAGGCTCGGGACGCTCCAGGTCGTACTTCACCAGCAGATACTGCTTGAGCACCTTGAAGTCGTCATCGCCGAAGTAGTGGAAATAGTAGTCCGCCAGCGGATCGGCCAGCATCGCCTTGCGCGCTTCCTCATCGGCGAGGATGTAGCGGCAGAACCAGATCTGCGCGGTGTACTCATCGCCGATGCGCTCCTGGGGCCACAGCTCCTCGAACCCCTCCATGGCCTGGCGGATCAGATCCTTGTTGTTCTCCATCAGGCCCTGATACATGATCTTGCCGATGCGCTTGCCGCGGATGGTGTAGCCCGAGGTACGGGTGCCAATGATGCGGTAGCGGATGCGGGAGGCAGCGGAGGCGATGGTCAGCTGATTGGGCTGATCCTCGCAGGTCTCGGGCTTACCCTCGGGAAGGTCTTCCTTGGTAAAGATCAGCACGTAGCGCTGGGGGGTGAACTGATAGGTGTCGATCAGCTTGAAGCCGTAATGCGCCAGCTGGCCGGTGATCAGCTGCTGGTTGATATAGGGACCGTGATAGGGGATATCCTTGCCCTCCACCAGGTCGTTGTCCACGATGATCAGCTTGCCGCCGTCCACCAGGGCGTTGCGGATGCTGCCCACAAAGCGGTCGCGCTCGTAATCGGTAAAGGCGGCGTACACATTGTGATACAGCGAGCACATATACACCACGTCCACCCGGATATCCGGGTGAAGGCCGATGCCGTCGAAGGAGCTCTTGACCACTTCCACGTTCTTGATGTCGTAATCCTCGACGTACTTGTCCAGGTAATCCAGATGGAGGGGATTGGTCTCGATGGCGTAGACCTTGCCCTTCTCGCCCACGATGTCGGCAAACTTGAAGGTGTAGTAGCCCGATCCGGAGCCCACGTCGGCCACGCGGTCGCCTTCCTTGATGTTGAACTTCTCCATGTTGGCGCGGGTCTTTTCCCAGCGCTCGCGGTCAGGATTGCAGAAAAGGATGAAGTCCTCCAGGAAGCGGAGGTTGTCCTTTTCCTTGATGTTGCCCTTTTCCTTCTCGCGGAAGTGATACTTCAGGTTGATGTATTCCTTCAGGTTCTCGAAGTCGTTCTCGGAGAGCAGCTTGTAGAAGCTGTTCACGCTGGGCACGCTCAGCAGGTCCTTCTGGGCTTCCTCAGGGGAGAGCCACAGCCGGCACAGCCACTCCAGGGCGGTATACTCGCCGCCGAAGTTCTCGTTGGGGATCAGGCGCTCATACACATCGATGGCCCGCCGCAGGGATTTTTTGTTGCCCGTTTTCAGATAATCCAGGATCAGCCGGCCGCCTCTTTTGCCTCCGGCGGTGATGTCAAAGGAGTCCAGGCTGCCCAGATGCACCAGCGAGTCCTTGGAATTGATGGAGATCGTCAGGTTCTTCATGGTCAGCTCTCCTTACTTGGCAAAGGACGCGTGGGCGTCGGCAGAGGTATTGTCCAGGTAGGGGTTCAGGGGGCCGTCGGCGTAGGCCTCGCGGGGGAAGGGCAGGTATTCGCAGGCGTTGAACTGCTCCACCACCTCATCCGCCACGAAGGCGCCCAGCTCGGTCAGGCGCACCTTGCGGCCGGTATCCTCGATCAGACCGTACTTGATCAGGCGATCCACCTTGGTACGGAAGCACTCGTCGAAGGAGACGCCGTTGATATCCTGGAACTTCTGCTTGATCATCCACATGTTCTTCATGGGCAGCACGATGGACCAGCGCATCTCCTGCTCGGGGGAGCGCACAAGGCCGCGGTTCAGGGGCAGATGGCCCTCGTCGATGCGGCGATAATACTCCTCGAAGGTCTGGGGATTGATGCAGAAGCGGTCGCGCAGGCTGCTGAAGCCGGTCAGGCCGAAGCCCAGCTGATCGTAGAGGTTGCAGCACTGGTTGTAGGCATACTGGGAGATGTTCTTCTTATCGCGGGTATACACGCGGCGCAGGTTCTCCTTGTAGCCGTAGGTGCGCATCAGCTCGATGGCGGCGGCCTTCATGCGCATGGTGGTCTCGAAATCGGGGATGGCGTTGGGATCCTTCTCGCGCTCGTGGAGGATGTGGCCCTGGAAGTCGCCGTAGGCCTTCACCTTCAGGCGGTAGAGCTGGATCTCGTCGGTGGGGGTATTGCAGGCCATATCAACGGTCTCCAGCCAGTTTTCCAGCGTCTGGCCCGGATAGCCGTAGATGAACTCGATATTCACCTTCATGCCGTGGCGCACCGTGTTCTCGATGGATTCCAGTGCCTGGGCGGCATTGTGGGGGCGGTTCATCTTCTTGAGGATCTTGTCGTTGAAGGACTGCACGCCGATGGTCAGGCGGGTCACGCCCAGGTCCTTCATGATCTTCAGGCGCTCGATGCCATCGGGGCCCAGCAGGGAGTTGGGATCCAGGTCAACGTTGTACTGGCGCACGGAATCAAGATCGATACGCTTGGCGATCATCTCCAGATACTTGCGCAGCATCTCCGGGGGCATGAAGGTGGGGGTGCCGCCGCCCAGCAGGATGGAACGGGGGCGGAACTTCTCCACGCCCAGGCGCTGCAGGGAAAGATCCATCTCGCGCTCGATATAGCCCAGGTAGCGCTTTTTCTCCTCCAGCTGGGGGCCCACCAGGCCGGGATAATGGCAGAACGTGCAGTGCTGCTGGCAGAAGGGGAAATGCAGATACAGATCCACACGGCCGTCGGCAGGCAGGGTGTACCCTTCGTAGAAGCGTTCGTCGTCCATCAGGTCATACTGGGTGATGGGCGGATAATGCACCGAGGGTACAAAGTCGCCATCCAGGCAGATCAGGCCTTTCTTCTGCAGCTGCAGGGTCTTCTGAACCATGTCCTCAATCTTGTTCCAGACCGCGGTATCCTGCATAAAAGAGCTTTTCATCAAAAAATCCTTCCCTTCTTAAGTAGCGGATCTTCGCACGAAAATTCATCAAGTACTTGACATTTTATTTCCAATCTGGTATAGTTTAGGAGTATAGTTAGATGGATTCTCATGTGGTACTATATTTTACCACATGATCATCCTCTTTTCAAGCGGTGTTTTCAATTCTATGCAGCAATATGTCAAGGAGATGATCAGAATGAAACGCAGTCTTCTTTCCGATCTGATTATTGATGCCGACGTCAAGCTGCACCGCTGCGCCGAATGGAATGCCCACGCCGCCGGAGCCCGCTTCACGCCCCTGCGTGGGCAGGGCCGGGTGCTGCGGATGCTCAAGCTGCAGCCCACCACCCGCCAGCGCGACCTGGCCGACCTGATGGGCGTTTCCCAGCAGGCCCTGTGCGAGATCCTGGGCAAGCTGGAAAAGAAAGGCTACGTCACCCGGCACGCTTCCCCGCAGGACCGCCGCACCATGATGGTCTCCCTGACCCCTGCCGGCGAGGCCGCCTCCGATCAGCCTGCCGAGCCCGAGGAGCAGCTCATCGATCCCTTCGAGTGCCTCGACTCTTCCCAGAAGGTCGCGCTGCAGAAGCTGCTTTCCACGGTGATCGCGCATATGGATCAGCAGCTGCCGGAGCGCCGCCCCCTGATGCGGCCCGGCCGCCGTCCCGGCCGGCATGCCAAGCCGCCACATATGCCCCCCGAGGGCGAGGACGATTTCATCCCCATGGACGACCCCCACGAGCGGCCGCTTTGACCGCCCCCCCAACAACAAACAAACCGCAGGAGGTAACTGCCATGAAATTTCCTGGCGTCTCTTACAACAGCAAGCCCCAGGGCGAGGGTAACATCACCACCGCCATTGAAATGAAGGGCAAGAACAGCTGCCTTGTCCTGGCCGAGAGCGAAAACGAAGGCAAGGGCCAGACCAGCGCCAGCGCCAAAGCCAGCCGGATCCTGCTGGAAAACTATCTGCGCCGCCCCTCCCTGGGCGACGAGGCCATGAAGCAGCTGGCCAATTTCGCCAACGATGGCATCTTCGCCATGCAGTCCCCCCAGTTCCGCACCCACTGTTCCGCCGGCGCGCTGTTCATCCATAAGGACAGCTATCGCTTCCTGGGCTTCGGCACGGTGCGGGCCTTCCACTTCGTGAACGGCCAGATCATGCACGCCTATCCCGAAAAGCCCACCGAAAGCCTGGGTACCCGCCAGCATATCGACGCCATCACCCAGCCCTCGGCCAAGTTCGGCAAGGGCGAGAATTCCTTCCTGATCTGCTCGGCCAACTTCGCCGGCGCCATCACCCCCGACGAGCTGGAGGAATCCCTGGCCGAGGCCACCACCGCCGAGCACTGGATGACGATCCTGCGCAACCTGTTCGAGCGCAAGGCCGGCGCCGATGAGGAATATTCCCTGTCCGTCCTGTTCATGCCCAAGAAGAAGGAGCGCCCCTCCAAGCGCAAGACGGTGATCGCCATCGTGGTGATCCTGGCGCTGCTGGCGGCCGCTTTCCTGGGCATGGGCGCCCTGCGCCGCTCCCAGGGCCCCGGCCCCGGTCAGGAGGGCATGCCCGGTATGCCTGGTATGCCTGGTATGCCCGGCGGCATGCCCGGCATCGGCGCGCCGGCCTCTCCCACGCCTCCCGCTCCCCCGGAGAGCGCCATGCCGATGTAAAGTTCATCCCGGACACAGGTCCGGAAGGAGTTGTTTTCACCCATGTACATCCTTCGCAATGCCTGGCTGAGCGTGTCACGCGCCGTGGCGCGCAACGTGATCATCGGTCTTATCATGTTCGTTCTGGCCACGGCATGCTGCATCGCTCTGTCCATCCAGCAGTCCGCGGATGTGGCCCGTGAAGATTCGCTCCAGCTGATGGATATCGAGGCCCACATCAACGTGGACAGACAGTACATCATGGAGGAGCTGCAGAACAGCGACGTGACCGACCGCGCCGCCATGTCCGAAAAGCTGGAGGAGCTGGCCGGCCTCTCCCTGAGCGACATGCAGACCTATGCCGAGGCCGATTGTGTGCAGGACTTCTATTACGTCTCCACCATCTACCTCAACGGCAACGACGACCTGCTTCCCCTGAGCGACAGCACCAGCACCACCATCTCCGAGATGAGCACCACCATGGCGCCCCCCGGCGCCAACGGCCCCTCCGGGGACGAGCTGCTCTCCTCGCTGGCGGTGCAGGGCCAGTTTCCCCTGGAGGGCTATGTGTCCGACCGCTCCATGAGCGATTTCTACACCGGCGTGTGCGAGATCGCCGAGGGTACCATGTTCGAGGAGAACACCACCGATTATGTGTGCATCATCTCCGACGACCTGGCCACCTACAACTCCCTGGAGGTCGGCCATCAGATCACCCTGTGCAACTATAACAACGAAAACGAGACCTTCGTGTTCACGATCGTCGGCATCTACAACAACACCTCCGACAGTACCACCTCCACCGCCACGGTCTATCAGGATCCCGGCAACGTGATCATCACCAGCTACGCGGTGGTCAGCGACATCGTCGCCCGCTCCGAGGAGTATAACGATCCCGCCGAGGTCGCCAGCTTCATCAAGGATGGCGACAAAATGGTGGAACAGCTGCTGACCACCCAGGGCAAACTGGTCACCCCCGCAAAGGAGGATGGCTCCTCCGGAGAAGAAGCGGATGATTCCGAAGAGGAGAGCCTTGCCATCACCGAAACCATCGAGGGCACCTACCTTTTCGCCACCATGGACGATTACGACCAGTTCGAGACCGCCGTGCGCGAAATGGGCCTGGAGACCAAATACACCGTCACCTCCAACGACGTTGCCAGCTACGAGGAAAGCCTTGTCCCCCTGAACAACCTCAAGATGTTCGCCGAGACCTTCCTCTATGTGGTGCTGGCCATCGGCAGCATCGTGCTGGTAGCGCTGAACGTTTTGAACATCCGCGAGCGCAAGTATGAGATCGGCGTGCTTTCGGCCATCGGCATGCCCAAGCGCAAGGTGGCCATGCAGTTCACCTGCGAATTGCTGATCGTCTCCATGATCGCCATCATGTGCGGCCTGGTAGTGGGCTCACTGGTGTCCGTTCCCGTCACCAACGAGCTGCTGGCCGGCCAGGTGGCGCAGAGCGAATCCGACCTGATGCAGAAAAACGCCAACTACGGCCGCCAGGTATCCGATACCCAGGTGAAGCCCCGCGGCGGCGACGTGGAGGGCGAGGTCGATTACGTGACCACCGTCCAGTTCTCCATCGACTACATGATCATCCTGAAGATGGCTGCCATCGGCCTGGCGCTGGCCATTCTCTCCGGCTCGGTAACGTCCCTCTTCATCATGCGCTACGATCCCCTGCGGATCCTGTCCGAGAGAGAGTGAGGTGGAGAGCATGAGCATACTTTCACTGGATGGAATCTCCTTTGCGTATGACCGGAAAACCCCCGTTCTGCGCAACCTGAGTCTTGATTTTGAGTGCGGCAAGTGCTATGCTATTATTGGAAGATCCGGTGCGGGCAAAACCACGCTGCTTTCACTTCTGGCGTGCCTTGTCAAACCCACCAAAGGCGTGATTCGCTACGATGGCAAGCCCATCAGCGAGATCAGCCAGTACAAGTACCGCAGCAACTATGTGGGTCTGGTCTTCCAGAATTACAACCTGCTGCCCAAGCTGACCGCCCTGGAAAACGTCCGCCTGTCGATGGACATCGCCAAGGTCAAGGGACGTGCCAGGCAAAAGAAGGAAACGGCCGAGCAGCTCCTGCGCCGCATGGGGCTGAACACCATGCAGCTCCACCGCCGCGTGCTCAAGCTCTCCGGCGGACAGCAGCAGCGTGTCGCCATCGCCCGGGCCATTTCCTCCAACGCCAATGTGCTGCTGGCCGACGAGCCTACCGGCAACCTCGATAACGAGACCGGCCGCGGTATCATTGACCTGATGCTGGATCTTGCGCACAATTCCAACAAGTGCGTGATCATCGTTACCCATTCCCCCGAGGTGGCTGAAATGTGTGATTCAGTCTACCAGCTCCCCCTGCTGGGCAACCGCGATTCCGCGATAACCACCCCCTACACGACCTTTTAAGGAGGTAGCATCCCCATGGCAAAGAAGCTCACCCGCATCCTTCTGGTCGCCCTGTGCGCCCTGCTGTTCGTCACTTCCCTCACCTTCCCCACCACCGAGGCTAAGGCGAGTGTCTACTACGTCAACGTCTCATCCAGCTACGCCAACCTGTACGTGAACGCTGAGTCCAGCTATGCCAAGACCATTCAGCTGAGCGCCACCGTGTCCTCCACCTCCACCTCGGACGACAAGAGCGTTACCTGGAGTTCCACCAATCCTTCTGTCGCCACCGTCTCCAAGACCGGCAAGGTTACCGCCAAGAAGGCCGGCAACACCAAGATCTATGCCACCTCCAAGGCCAACCCCTCCGTATCTGACTACTGCTATGTCTACGTCTACGACAGGCAGCCCACCAGCATCAGCATTCCTGAATCCCAGATCACCCTGTACACGGTAAACAAGCCTTCCTACGGCTACTACCGTCAGGACACTCTCTCCTACAGCTACTCCCCCTACAACTCCTACGCCAATGTGACCTGGAAGTCCAGCAACCCCAAGGTCGCCACCGTGACCCAGTCCGGTAAGGTCACCGCGCTGAACCCCGGCACCACCCTCATCTACTGCACTTCCAAGGCGAATGGCTCCGTCCGCGATTACTGCCGCGTGGTCGTCCGCAAATTCTACGAGGTGACCAGGGTCCGCCCCAACAAGTCCGCCGCCACCCTGTACCTCACCCCCATTGAGAATACCAGCTACAGCAACACCATTACCCTGAAGCCCTCCATGGCGCCCACCAACGCCACCGTGAAGGACGTGCTGTGGCGCTCCAGCAACACCTCTGTTGCTTCCGTTTCCGCCAATGGCGTCGTCACCGGCAAGAAGGCCGGCACCGCCACCATCACCGTCATCTCCCGCTCCAAGTCCTCCATCCGTGGCACAATGAAGGTCACCGTGAAGAACACCCCCTTCAGCGTGATCTACAACAAGGGCCTTCTGCCCCACCTGAACACCATTTACAACGCCATGGATGACAAGATCCCCTCGGACATCAAGACGAAGCTCGACAGCATTACCACCGCCGCGGATAACCTGGTGGCCATTTGCAAGACCCATCCCTCGCTGAAGACCACCGCCTTTACCTACGCCCGCCGCATCCAGGCCTACGTGGACAAGATCGAGTATCGTCTGGATTATGATTACCGTCCTGACGACAACACCACCCTGAACTACATCAAGGCCGCCATGGAGCAGGTCAAGCTCCTGAAGAACTTCGCCAAGAACCTGTCCAACTGATCTGTTAATTGATCCATAGCCCCAGGCACCGCGGGATGCATGCGTATGCTGCATCCCGCAAGGTGCTTTTGCGCGTTTATTCCCCTACATCACATCACGGAGGGACCGTCTGTGAACACCGTTAAAGGCTACCTGCTGAACAACAAGACCTTTGAGCTGGTCAATATGGAAAACGGCCGGCGTGAAGCGCTGGATGACCTGCGTGCGGCTTATCTGCCCCGGATCAGCACGCTGGCGGAAAAGCAGCGCTTTATCAAGTGCATCAGCCCGGAAGGCCTGGCGCAGGAGCATAGCTCGCTGGCTTCTTTTTCATTTTCCCTGACGGATGGCCAGACCCTGGAGGTTCAGATTGAGCACGCCGATGAGGGGCACATCATGCTGACGCTGACGGACCCCGAGGTTTCCGCTGTCGTGGAGGCTCCCGCCGAAGCGCCCGTGGAGGAACCGGCCACTGCCAGCGAGGCTGCGCCTGTCATTCTTGAGCCAGTAAGCAAGACAGACGAGACCGTAGCCGCAGAAACCGGTGCGTCCGACGAGCCCATTGCCGTGGAACCCGTGGTGATCCTGGATGAATCCCCCGCTGCCGGCGAGGATGAAGCCTCCGCCGGTACGCTTGTGGTGCGGAGCGAGGTCGCCTATACTGCCGAGCAATTCCAGCTGGCGCTGCGCAATGCATACGCCGAAATGGAAATGGAGTACGAGTTTGACCGGTCCGAAATGCGCGCCAAGACCCGTGTCAGGAGCTTCCTGCTCACCCTGAGCACCTTCCTGCTCACGCTCGCGCTGGTTATCGTGCTGTATGTCAACTGGGGAAGCTTCCGCACCTACCTGGATTACTTCCTGCCCACGCCCACCGAGGAGACCACCGAGGTCACCACCTCCTCCATCGAGCGTGTCGAGACCGAGGAGCATGAGGCTGTATACGTGCCGCCCTACCAGGCCGTCACCTTCCAGACGCAGCTCCTTTCCACCGGCACGCCCCGCCTGAACGCCACGACCACCACCTACTACACGCTGGATTGCACCGTCACCCTGGAGAATGTCTACACGCCCGAGGACTTCGCGAAGGATTACGGTTCCACCTTCAACCTTACCGGCTCCGAGGCAGGCGTCGCCCTGAAGTTCTCCTATACCAACGCCGACGCCGAGAACACCCTCGCGACCATCATCCCCCAGGATGCCTTCAGCATTTCCGTGGTTACGGCCGATGGCTCCGAGGTGGAGGAATACCAGCTCCTCACCAAGCTGATGAAGGGCGACTACAACGCCTCCATCAAGGCCAAGAATACCGTCACACTGTACAAGCGCTATGAGTACTCCGATCAGGTTCAGTTCATCCGTCTCCGCTATTTCCTGGACGGCGAAGATCACGACATCTACTTCCCGCTGACCGACGGCGACGCCCGCGTGACCTATGACGACCTTGCTTCCGGCGACAAGGGCGAACGCGTGACCCGCCTGCAGGATAAGCTGGTCGGTCTGGGCTATATGCAAAAGGCCACCGGCACCTACTCCACCACCACCGTTACCGCCGTCAAAGCCGCCCAGAAGGACTTTGGCCTGGAGGAGACCGGCATCGCCGATGACGCCCTGCAGCACAAGCTCTTCGACAGCGAAGCCACCGACGATTCCACCACACAGGAGGCCTCCGAGAAATGACCAAGCTCAAACCCCATCAGATCATCGCCGGCATCGTAGCCGTCCTTGTGCTGGTGGCCGCGCTGATCCCCGGCCTGCTGGCTGACACCGCCGCGACCCGCACCCTGGCGGTATTGCTGTTCACGCTGATCATGCTCATCTTCGAGATCATGCCCCTGCCCATCGTGTGTCTGCTTTCCGTGGCGCTTCTGTTCGCGTTCAAATGCGTGAACTCCTTCAGCGATGCGCTGTGCGGCTATGCCAACCACATCCTGTATTTCACCATGGCTTCCTTCGGCCTTTCCGCGGCGCTGACCAAATCCCTATACTGTCAGCGGCTGCTGTTCTGGCTGTTCAAGCGTCTGGGCAAAAGCGCCCGGCAGATCCTGGTCAGCATCATGCTGAGCACCGCAGTTCTTTCCGCCTTCATCTCCAATGTGGCCGCCACGGTGATCTTCATGCCCTTCGCGCTGCAGTTCCTGGAGAATTACGAGGGAGAAGCCAAGGTCAAGGCCAAGCGCGTATTTATGATCGGCATCACGCTGGCAGCCATGATCGGCGGTATGTCCACCCCGGCCGGCTCCAGCATCAACCTGCTGGTCATCGACGCCGTGGAGAACAGCACCGGCGCGGGCATCCCCTTTGTCAAGTGGATGATGTACGGCATCCCGATCACCGCGTGTATGCTGGCGCTGGCCATCTTCTTCCTGACCCTTGTCTTCAAGCTGCCCGCACTGCCCTCCCAGGGCATCGAGTCCTTCCTGACTTCCCTGAGCCATGGCGACCAGAAGGCCGGCCGCCAGGACCGATACATCATCATTCTGGTGGGCCTGACCATCGCCGCGTGGATCGCCAGTTCCTGGATCCCTGCGCTGCACACCTCAATGGTGGCGCTGGTGGCGCTGGCGTTCCTGTTTATTCCCGGACACGCAGTGCTCACCTGGGATGAGTTTTCACGCGCCAACAGCTGGCCCGCCTTTTTCATCGCCGGTACGATGATCTCCGTAGGCTCGGCGGTGGTTTCCTCCGGCCTGGCTGAGCAGATCAGCAGCGTGCTTTTCCCCGGCGTTACGGGACTTCCGCTGCCTGTTGCCCTCGCGCTGATCGCCGGCGCCACCTTCATCTTCATGGTGGCTGTGCCGGTGGCACCCGCCTCCGCCAACATCCTGCTGCCCATCGTGTGTATGTTCGCCAATGCCAACGGCATGAACCCCGTCATGCTGGCCATGGTCTGCGGCCTGTGTGTGGAAAACTGCTACCTGCTGCCGCTGGATACGGTGCCTGTGGTCACTTTCTCGCAAAACGGCTATAAAATGTTCGACCTGCCCAAAGTCACCATCTGGCTGCAGCTATCCATGATCATCGTGGTCTGCCTGCTCTTCCCCCTCCTGAATACGATCGCTCCGCTCTAAACAGGAGGCACTATGATCGCACTTTATAAGCAAGCGCTCCGTTCTGAAAAGGGGCGGCTGTTGGCCATCGTGTTGCTGATGGCCGCGGACACCATCGCCCAGTCCGCCCTGCCCATGATCATGAGCAGGCTGATCAACCTCAGCACACAGCAGGGTGCCTCCGCCCGCCCCACAGCGGCGCTGATGCTGGGATTGATCGTTCTCTCCTGCCTCGTCAGTGTTGTGCTGTGCCGGCTGAGCATGCGCACTGCCCAATCCTGCCAGAACAGCCTGCGCAAGAAAACCTTCCATCATATGCTTCAGCTCTCCCCCATGCAGGTCAGGGAGTTTTCCCTAGGCGAGCTGCTCACCCGTATCATGAGTGATACGGGTATTGTTGCTGATTTCATCATGCAGAGCATCTTTGTATTCATCAAGCCGCTGCTGCTGATCATCGTGGGCGTGGTTATGCTGATGCGGGTGCAGATGAAGCTGATGACGGTGGTTTATCTCATCGTGCCCATCCAGCTTGTTCTGCTGGTGATCACCATCCGCAGGATGCTGCCCTACTTCAGCCGGATCCAGACCAATGTGGAAAAGCTGAATTCCCATATGCAGGAATCCATGGACTGCATCCGCCTGATCAAGGCCTATACCGGCGAGGAGGATCGCTCCGCCGCCTTCGATAAGAAAAACGGCCAGCTGTACGAGGCCAGCATCAGCATCCAGCTCTGGACAGCCATGCTGAACCCCGTCATCATGCTGCTGATGAATCTGGGCACCATGATCCTGCTTTTCTCCTGCAGCATGCTCCTGCAGCGCCACGAGATCGACGCCGGCGGCGTGATGGCAGGCTTTGCCTATATCCAGCAGATCTTCATGTCGCTGATGATGCTGGGCGAGTTCTTCCCCAATATTTCCCGCGTGCGTATCTCCGGCAAGCGCATCCGCCACTTCTTTGGAATTCAGCCTGCGGTGAAGGACGGCGATGACGAGCTGCCCAAGGGCCCCATCGCTCTGGAGCTGGAGAATGTTTCCCATCACTTCTCCCCCGATGCTCCGCCCGTCCTGCGCGACATTTCCCTGTCTATCCCCGCCCGCTCAGCCATGGCTCTGGCCGGCGGCACGGGCTCGGGCAAGACCACGCTGCTGCGCCTGCTCTGCCGCATGACCGACGCCACGCAGGGCCGGATCCTGATCAATGGCAAGCCTGTGCAGGATTACCAGCTGGAAAGCCTCTACGAGCAGGTGCAGCTGGTGGAGCAAAACTGCCGCCTGTTTGCCGATACCCTGGCCAACAACATCCGCTGCGGATTCGACGCCACCGATGAGGAGGTGCTCCAGGCCGCCCGCGAGGCCCAGCTGGAGCCGCTGATCGCCTCGCTGCCCGAGGGGATCAACACCTACCTTTCCGAAAGCAGCGCCTCCCTTTCCGGCGGCCAGCGCCAGTGCCTTGCCGTGGCCCGCGCGCTTTTGCGCAAGCCCCGCGTCCTGCTGCTGGACGACAGCTCCTCCTCCATGGATCTGGATACGGAGCACCGGCTGATGACCTCGCTGCTTTCCAGCCAGGAGGAGCGCACGCTGCTCGTGGTCAGCCAGCGAGTCTCCACCCTCTCCCGTTTCCCCCGGATCGCCATGCTGGACGACGCACAGCTTGTGTGCCTGGGCGACCACGAAGCCATGCTGGAGGGCTGCGAAGCCTACCGCAGGCTCTGCGACGCACAAAAGGCAGAGGAGGGACGCCAATGAACAACAATCCTCTGCCCATGGGTGGTAAGAAAAAAGGCGCCGAACGCAGGGCTCTGCTGCGCCGCAGCCTTGCCATGGTGCCCAAAAAGACCCGTAATCTGCTCATCCTCTGCTGCATCTTCGGCACCGCCTTCAGCCTGGCCACGCCGCTTTTGATCGGCACAGCGCTGGATCAGGTTCTGCGGCTCTTCGGCCAGCATCCCGGCAACAACCCCTTCATGCGTACCATGACGCTGCTGCTGGGCGCCTTCCTTCTTTCGGCACTGCTGGGGCTGTGCCAGGGCCGCATCGGCGCCAAAGCCTCGCAGCAGCTGGCCCGGAACATCCGCTCCCGTCTGTTCCACAAGGTGCTCCATCTGCCGTTGTACTACCTGGATACCCACCAGCACGGCGATATCATGAGTCGCCTGCTCAACGATGTAGAGAATCTCTCCGGCCTGCTGCCCCAGGTGCTCTGCTCCTTCCTTTCGGCGGGGCTGTCCATCGGCGCCTGCCTGGTGCTGATCTTCAAGGTCGCCCCGGCGCTGATGTGGGTCAATATCGTCACAGTAGCCGTTTCGTTGCTGGTCACCACCATGCTTTCCCGCAAGGTGTTCGAGGCCGCCATCCGTCAGCAGCGTACCCTGGGCCGCACCAACAGCCACGTGACCGACGCCATCGCCAATTTCTCCGCCCTGCGTATGCTGCGCAAAAAGAAGGATATCTTCCACGATGCAAAAACCATCAGCGACCAGCTGGCCCAGGATTCCTTCCGCCTGCAATATCTGCGCGGCCTGCTGGAGCCTCTGATGATGACCTTTGGCAATCTGGGCTTCTTCTTTGTGATCGTCATAGGCTGTGTCCTGGTCGCGGAGCAGACCATCCACGTGGGCGCGCTCCAGAGCGCCATCCTCTATTCCCGCCAGTTTGTCAAGAGCATCAATGACCTGAGCGATCTGTTCAGCAAGCTGCAGGTCTCCCTTTCCAGCGCGGACCGCATCTTCGAGCTGGCCGATCAGCCTCAGGAGGAATACCGGCTGCCCGAAAGCGCCTCCCAGGCTGATCCCGCCTGCTTTGCCAGCGATATTCAGTTCACGGACGTGAGCTTCTCTTACACACGGCGCAAGCCCGTGCTGGACCAGCTGACCGTCCGCATCCCCGCCGGCAAAACCACCGCTCTGGTAGGCGCTACAGGCGCGGGCAAAACCACCATCGCTAATCTTCTTCTGCGCTTCTACAGTCCTGACCAGGGCGCTATCCTCTTTGGCGAAACCGACCTGCAGCAGATCCCCCTTCGCCAGCTGCGCGAAAACTGCGCCATCGCCCTGCAGGATACCTACATCGTTGACGGCACCGTGTATGACAACATCATGTACGGCTGCAGCGAGCCCAGCATGGAAAAGTGCGTGGAGGCTGCCCGCAAGGCCCATCTGCACGAGCGCATCGAGGCGCTTCCCTGGAAGTACCACACACCCATGTCCAACAGCGATTGCCACTGGAGCATCGGCGAGCGTCAGCTGCTGAGCGTCGCCCGCATCCTTGCCATGGATCCCAGCATCGTGGTCATCGATGAAGCCATGAGCTCCATCGATCCCCGCACTGAGCTGGAGGTCAACGAGGTGCTGACCGATATGATGAAGGGCCGCACCTGCATCGTCATCGCGCACAGGCTCTCCACCATCCGCCACGCGGATCAGATCCTCGTGCTGGAGGGCGGGCATATCGTTGAAAGCGGCACCCACGACGAGCTGCGCGCCAACCACGCCCAGTACGACCGCCTGTACCGCCACCTGAACGCCTGAAAACACTCCGCCGTATGTCAAGAGCCCTTGATCCATTGCAGATCAAGGGCTCTTTTTCCACGCGCCGCGCCCCCCAAGCACGCATAAAAAACCGCAACCCCTTATATCACAAGGGATCGCGGTGTGTACGCCCGGCCTGCTTACTCCATGACCGTGTAGCAAAACATCTCATAGTGCAGCCTGGTTCCCACATCAATATCAGCCGGAAGCAACGCCATTGCAATGAAAAGATCATCTCCAGCTGCGACGTCATCCGCACGGAGGTAGGCATACTCTCCCTCTATTCTGATAACGGTATAATCCTTCGGTTCCATATGCGCCACCTATGCCTTTCACACTTTGTACCATAATACCACACATACCATGAGATGGCAAGCTGCATCGGGAGATACCATGTGCCGAATTATCATGTGGAAAAATGAGGCTATTTGCGTCCTCTGGCACAAAATGAGAAAAATAAAAACCCTCGGAAACGCTGAATTTCCAAGGGTTTGAAATGTACGCCCGGCTGGATTCGAACCAGTGACCTTCAGAGTCGGAGTCTGACACTCTATCCAACTGAGCTACGGGCGCATATCGCTTTGCAGCCCAATTATGATAGCACAGAACCGCAGGAAAATCAAGGGGGTGACGGGTATCTTTTCATTGGCTTTGTTTGTCGTAACAAGGCACTGAACCACACATGGTCGCAGCTCATTTCAGACTGATGGGCTGCATCGGCTCCACCGATCCCGTCTGGCAATCCACCAGATAGTTCTGCTTATCCTTTTCTGCCAGGATCATGCCGTCGAATGCGTTAGACACCTTCTCCCAGCCAGATCCTCCAATATTCTCGCCGGTAGCGATGCGGACGATCTCAAAGGTCTTTTCACCCCAGCTGTCCACCTTCAGTCCCTTGACCAAGCCTTCACCCAGGTAGTAGATCTTATCATATACGCAGGAGACCTGGACGCCGGTGTTCATGTCAACAGCGCCCCACTTGTTGCCGGTGGAAACCAGCGCCACGTCATCAGCGGCGTACTCCACATCATCATACGCCGTGGGAAGCGCAAGCTCGCCCCCGGTGTTGATCAAACCCCGGACGTCGTTCTTTTCCACCTTAGCATACCCGTTTTCGAACCACCAGGCAAAATCCCACTGAGCCTCGCTGATGATGTTGCCCTTGGCGTCCAGGTAGCCATAATCGCCGTCCTTGCGGAAATAAGCATACCCTTCATAGAAGGAATCGATATCCTCCATGCACGGCTCCAGAATGACCTGTCCGACATTGTTGATCAGGCCATACTTCGTCAGAAAATCGACCTTGGACTTGACCACCGATACCCCATGATAGGACCGCTCGATGTTAATCCAGTTGCCACCCAGGACATTGCCCATGACGTCGATCAGCGAATAGCGGTCATTTTCGCTGCGGACGACCGCCACGCCATCCACATAGCGGGGATCTTTATTCTCCCAATTGTAGGGGTTGACCACCTCACCGCGCATATCGATCACATTGGTGTACGTTTCCTTGCCCTTGCGCAGCGTTGCAATGGAATAACCGTACTGAGCGTCGGTCACCTCATCAAACTTCGTTTCCACGACCACCTTGCCGCTCTTGTCGATGAAGCCCCACTTCTCGTCTTTCACGGCCGCGTAGCCGCCATTGAAGCCCCTGGCGTCCAACCATGTTGCCTCGCTGATCACATTGCCGTCGAAGTCAACAAAGCCATACTTGCCGCCGGACTTCAGCCGCATCACGCGGTCTTCGCCGCTGAAGCCTTCAAGTATGCCCCACGGGACAGTTGCTACGATCTGAGCCTTGGCGTCCAGTATGCAGGTAGCGTCGCTATGGGCCGATTCGCCGACATAGTAGTCTCCCCGCCGCTCCAGCTCGCGCCACTCAAAGTTGGTCAGCAGCGTTCCATCCGGGTCAGCCAGCGCACAACGGCCTTCAAGTTTGACAATTATCGGCTCTTCCACGATCTTCATCTTGGTTGAGGTGCCCGGTGTGCGGCCCTGGTTCTTCATATAGGAGCCGTTAATGGTGAAAAGCGTATCACCATACAAATAGTAGCCATAAGTTCCAACACCGCTGATATCAAACAGATAGCCCCTTGCGCCGATCTTCTCCTGCAGCGCCTTCGCACGCTCGTCGCTGTCCATGAAACCGGGCGTCTTCACTGTATAGATCGCCCAGGCTGCACCGGGCGCTTCGCCGTTGTATTCTGCTTGGCGGGCCTGGTAATACTCTTCCAGCTTGTCATCATTCGCAATGGCATCCTCGTTCTTCTCCAGGATGGACCACACGGTATCAAAATCCCCCTGGGTGGCCGCATCCTCCAGCTTGGTCAGCCATTCCTCCTGGGATACCTGACAGGAAGAGCAAACCAGTAGCACCGCCATCAGCAGCGACAGGAGCATCAGAATACGTTTCATCGCGTATACCTCCTTGCTTTATCACATCACTCAGGGCCAAAGGGGCGTGGGATACAGCCCCTCCTCGCCCATGCGGCGCAGGGCGGCGGTCACCACGGGCTTATCCTCCTGATAGGTCACGCCGTACCAGCGGTCGCGGCTGGGCAGCACCTGCACGGTGGCGGCGTCCTTGTCCAGCAGGCCGCTGACCACGCTGGGCAGGAAGTACTCGCCCTTAAGGGGATTTTCCGCAATGGCCTTTTCCAGGAACGCGGGGAAGCCCTCCTCCAGGGAATGTACAAACCCAGGGGTGAAACCCCACATATTCATGCTGACCAGCGTGCCCTCCGGCAGCAGCCGGTAGTTCTCTCCGTCCTCGGTATAGAGGGGGCCGTCGCTGCTCTTGACGATGTGTGTGCGTTCCGTCACGGAAACCAGCTTGCCCTCGCAGTCCACCTCGCACACGCCGCGGGCCACATGGCCGTTGTCGGTGAGGGTGTTTTTCAGATCGTAGCCCACCATCATGAAGCGCTGCTTGTCGTCATCCTGCAGGTTGATCAGGGCGTCATAGGCCGTCTGGAAGGCGCTGACGCCGTAATAGTCGTCGGCATTGATCACGGCAAAGGGCGCGTCGATAAACTCCTTGCAGCACAGCACGGCATGGCCGGTGCCCCAGGGCTTCACACGGCCCTCGGGCACGGTGAAGGGCGCGGGGATCTTATCCACCTGCTGGAAGGCATAGCTTACCTCCATATGCTTTTCGATATGGCTGCCCACCAGCCGCTTGAAGTCCTCCTCGATCTCATGCTTGATGAGAAAGATCACCCGCTTGAAGCCGGCACGCCGGGCGTCAAAGATGCTGTAATCCAGGATCACCTCGCCGCTGGGGCCCACGGGATCCATCTGCTTCAGGCCGCCGTAACGGCTGCCCATGCCTGCCGCCATGATCAGAAGAATCGGTTCCTTGTTCCGCATATCCGTCACTCCTTGATTGCATTGCGCACGATCTCCAGCATGGCCGCCTCCTGCCGCTCCATTTCAACCAGCAGAGCAAACTGGTTGCGGGCCCGCGTCAGATTATGCGTGGGGTATGTCGTGTGGTAATACGTATCGCCATTGAGATAATCCATCAAAAAGCGCATGCCGCACTCATAGGTCATCATCCACGCGCCCAGGGGCAGCGAGTCGATTTCCGCACCGGTGAGCATATCGCCCGTCTCGCCCAGGTAGCCTTCCGCATAGGCGCGGAACATGGGCAGGCTGAAGTGTACCCTGCTCAGGTCAGCCTCGTCCTCGGCGGCGGTATTGGCGCCGGAGCGGATGGAATCGCCAAAGTCGTATGCGCACAGGCCCGGCATCACCGTATCCAGGTCGATCACGCACAGGGCGCGGCCTTGTTCATCCATGAGCACATTGTTCAGCTTGGTATCGTTGTGCGTCACCCGCAGGGGCAGCCCCGCCGAAACCAGCGTGCCGGCGCGATGGCCCCGTTCCAGCACAAAGGCGATCTCCTGCCGCACGCCGTCCGCGCGGCCTGACGTGTCCCGCGCTGCCGCTGCCCGGAAGGCCGTCAGCCGGTTTTCCGTATCATGGAACCGCGGGATGGTCTCATGCAGGGTAACCGCCGGATACTGGGCCAGATCCCGCATGAAGCGGCCGAACCCACGGCCGGCTTCGCGGAAAACAGCCTCGTTCTCCGCCTGCTGATAGCTCCGCGCCCCGGCAATGAACCGATACATGCGCCAGCAGCCTTCATCGGTCAGCAGGTACTCCCGGCCATCCGCCAGGGGAATGATCTCCAGCGTTTCCCGGGAAGGATCGCCGCCCCGCCGGGCGATGACCCCGCGGAGATACGCCGTCACCCGCGAGACATTCTCCATCACCTTTTCCGGCGCGTTGAAGGCCGCCGGGCTCAGACGCTGCAGGATGTACGCCCCGCCGGCCCCTGTCTCCACCAGAAAGGTATAATTGATATGTCCATCCCCGTATGGCCGCACCGAGGTCACTGCGCCCTCCAGCGCATACAAGGCAAGGATGCTCTCGGGCTGCATGCTGTATCTCCTTCAGAAATGATAACGATTGATCGCATTTTATGATACCTCAATCATCCCGAAAAAGCAACCCTGCGTCATAGTTGCAAATTCTATCGGTTTTTCATTGTGTTTATGCCGGAGATGAAGTATAATAAGGGGTAGTATCCCCTGATACACGGAAGGAGACGCCACCATGGACTTCTTGAAGACCCTGATGCTTTATATGTCTTTGACCTTCGCCACCTCTGTGCAGGGCGTTCCCATGCCCGAGGTCACGCCGGAGCCCACCGCGGCCCCCGTCGTCATCGAGACTCCCGCCCCCATCCAGGAGGACCCGCTGGCCGCAGTGACTGCCGTGCTGCCCACCGAGCAGGTCACGGCCGAGCCCACCGCCATGCCCGATCCCACCATCACCCCCAACACCCGGTATACCAATGTGAAGCAGGGCCAGCGGGGCGATAACGTGAAGAAACTGCAGAAGCGCCTTATTGAGCTTGGCTATCTGAAGGAAGGCTCTGCCGACGGCGTCTTCGGCAACCAGACCCGCAACGCGCTGATCGCCTTCCAGAAGGCCAACAGCCTGACTGCCGACGGCGTGGCTGGCGATGCGACCCAGACCCACCTTTATGAGAATCCCGACGTGATCAAGAGCCCCTCTCTGGCCACTCCCACGCCCGAGCTCACCGCCACTCCCGAGCCCACCATTGCGGCCCCGGCCGAAATCACCCCCGAGCCCGCCCCCACCGAGGAGCCTGTGGTTCGCCAGCAGTTGAACACCGCCAGCATCGTTTATAACGACGGCAGCGCACCCCTGGCCGCCCTTCGCCAGGAGGATGGCGTCACCGTGGCCAGCGCGCCCCGCATCTATCAGCTGACGGACGGGCGCATCCAGCTCTCCCTGACCGACCTGGTGGACGCCATTGACGATTGGGGCATGACCACCAGCGGCGAGCTGATCTCCCTGGACGCCTCGGGCTATGTGGTCTCGCTGATGCGCATTGGCGGCCAGTATTCCTGCATGGTGGACAGCCAGAGCATCGACCTTGCCGAGGGCGACGTGGCCGTCATCGATAACGATCCCTGCGTCACCACTGATTTTCTGCAAAAGGCCCTGGGCGCCGAAATTATCTGGGACAGCGAGGAATCCACGCTGATCCTGCGCGTTCAGCCCAAATCCCTTGCCGGTGATAACGATTGACCGCATGCAAAAAGCCGCTGCTTACAAAGCAGCGGCTTTTTCAATTAGTAATAATCGTTGTACTCGATGGTCTCCTGATACATACGGTAGGTGGATTTGAACAATGTCTCCCGCTTGACCTCCTGCCCGTTCTGGTACCAGATCTTGTAGGTGTCCACCTCATAGCCCTTGCGGGCCTGAATGGTGGTCTTCTGCTCGCCAGGGGCCAGCTCCGGATTGAGCACATACTTGGGCTCTCTGGGCGGGTCTGAGGTATAGGTCACCTTGGAGGTCAGGTCGATGGACACGCCGTCCCCCAGCGACATACCATAGATCTCCACCGTGACCTTGCGCTTCTCGTAATACGCGACGATGAAGATCGGCCAATCGGAGGTGTTCTTGAACTTGAAGTCCAGGTTGGGCCAGTTGACTGTGGCGTCCAGGCCCTTATCCACATAGTTGGAGGGCCAGGCATGGGGGCTGCGGTCAACGATCTCCATATTCGCGCGGGCTACCGCGTTGAAAAGCGTCGAGCTGGTCTGGCACACGCCGCCGCCGATCTCGTCAATGCTCTGCCCGCCGGCAATGGCCGCCGCAGGCAGGTAGCCCTTTTCAGCGGTGCGCTGGCCCGTGGCGCGGTTGAAGGAGAAGGTCTCCCCAGGCAGCACGGTGGTGCCGTTGATCGCCGCGGCCGAAAGCATCACGTTGGTGTTGCGGTTGCTGTTGGAGGTGGTCTCGGTGGTGTAGCTGGATATCTTCTTGAAGGAATTCATCAGCTCCGCCTTGGTCACCGAAGCCAGTACGATCTGCGGCTCCACCACCACGGTGGCATACTTCTGGCCGCCCTCCAGCATGGCGATCACCTGATCATACAGCGCGTCGCCATCGATATAGCTGCCGGGAGAATCGCTGTTGAAGGTGAAGCCGCGGGTGTTGAAATCGAACGTCGCCACCGAGGCGTTCACCGGATCCCTGTTGACGAAGGCGGCAATGCTGTCCGTCAGCTGGCGGATGGTCGCTTTGTCGTAGGTCAGGCTGGTGGTCAGGCTGACAGGCGCTGTTTGCAGGTTCGCCACGGTATTGAGGCGCTCCTGGAAGGGCGTGACCCTGGTGCCGCGGATGGCCGTGGTGTTACTGCGGCCCAACGCGTAGGCCTGCGAAAGCACCTGATCCACGTTGCGGGTCATGGGCACCTTGCCGGAATCAATGCTCCAGCTCTTGTTGCCGATGTTCACCGTGATGGCGAAATCACCGCCGCCCAGGGCTCCCACCTGGCCCACCGCCTGCCGGGCCTGATCCATGCTCATGCCGGCCAGGTGCACGCCGTCCACATACACACCGGGGAAGAACGTGTCGTTCTCCATGTATTGGCGGTATTCCTTGTAATTGTCGTACCGGGCCTGATCCATGGTGATCACGCTGCCGTTAACGAAAGCGCAGTTGGGCATGGTGGCGTACTGCCAGCCCAGCAGCTGGGGCGCCAAAAACAGGCCGATGGCGCCGGTGAACAGCAGGCAGATGAAGATCACCACAGCCCACAGGCCGTTGTGCTGATCCCTGCGCTTGTAGTTCCCGCCGCCGGAATAGACCTTTCGGGCATCCCGGTCATAAACATCAAAATCGTCATATACAGCGTTGGTATCCACCGGCTGCCTGAAGCGGCGCTCCTGGGGCTCAGGCTGGCGATAGGTCTGCTGATAAGCCCGCTGCCTTTCCCGCAGCTCCTCCGAACGGCCCATGGGCTGCCGGGCCGTGGAGGCACGGGTCACAGCCGGACGGCGCGGCGCAGCAGAGGAATGGCTGGCAGCGATCCGCTCGCCAGTGCCCTCGTAGGTATGCGTCTGTGTGCGGCGCGTTCGCCTGCCCGTGCTGGGCATCTGAGCCATAGCGTTCCTCCTGTTTACCCGTCGTCGCGGTGAGCGATCCTGTAGGAAAGGATCTGCAGGCTGTCACTCAGGTGTACATTGACCACGATCATATCATCGGGATGGTTCAAATCGGTGGGGGCAAAGTTCCACACGGCGCGCACGCCGCCGGCGTAGAGCCGGTTCAGCGTCTCCTGGGCGTGAGCCGCAGGCAGGGCCAGCACGGCGATATCCACATGGTTGGCGCCCAGGAAGGCCTCCAGCCGTTCCATGGGCAGCACGGGGATCTCCCCCACCTGCGTATCCACCTTATCCACCGCCACGTCAAACATGGCCATGGTCTCGAACCCTTCGCGGGAGAAGGTGGGATAGCGCGCCACCGCAGTACCGATGCTGCCCGCGCCAAGGATGATCACCTTATGCATACGGTTCAGCCCAAGGATCTCGCCGATATGCTCCTTGAGCTCCCCTACGTTATACCCATATCCCTGCCGGCCGAAACCGCCAAAGCAGTTGATGTCCTGGCGGATCTGCGAAGGCGTGAGCTGCATCCGCTTGCCCAGCTCCTGGGAGGATATCTGCGTCACGCCGGCGGCCTCCAGCTCGCGCAGGTGCCGGTAATACCCGGGCAAGCGCCGGATCACCGCATCTGAAACATAACCTGCCATAGCTATGCCTCCTTGCTAAAAGCAGTCACATTTGTAAATTGTTAACTAAATAACTATAGCACAATTCCGGCTTACTGGCAAGATTTACTTGCGGTGGTTACGCACCTGCCCACGGATCAGATCGCCCTCAGCAACGCTGATGGGCAGCTCCATGCGGATCATTTCACCGGCAATGCCCAAAGTATCCAGCGTCTCGCCGGTCTTCTCCCGCAGGAAGGGCTTCGCCTCCACCGCAGCGACACCCCCGGCTGTCATGACCTCCAGCGTGTCGCCGGCATGGAATCGGTTTTTCAGCATCAGCCAGGCAGGCTCGCCGGCGGCGGAGGGCGCCATCACACGGGCAATGTACTCCCGCTCCTGATGGAAGCCCTCGGCCCCGCCGGGCTGCCGCGGTTTTTCCAGAGCAAAGCCGGTATCGCTTTCCCGGTGGCTGGCGCAGGCGAGCTCCGCCATCAGTTCCGGCAATGCGGCGCGGAAGGCATCCTCCCCCCGCGCCAGAAGATCCAGCGCCCGTCGGTAAGCACCGGTGACCACCGCCACATAGTATTCGGTTTTCATCCGGCCTTCGATCTTCAGGCTGCTGACCCCCGCCGAAACCAGCTCCGGCAACAGCGGCATCAGATTCAGATCCCTGGCAGAGAAGATGTAGGTACCGTTGGTATCCTCGCACACGGGCAGGTACTCCCCGGGACGCTTCTGCTCCACCACGGCATACTGCCAGCGGCAGGGCTGGGCACAGGCACCCTGATTGCCGCTGCGGCCTGCCAGCACGGCGCTGAGCAGGCAGCGCCCGGAATAGGCCACACAGGAGGCTCCGTGCACGAAGGTCTCCAGCTCCATGGCGCCGTCCAACTGAGCCTGCATGGCGCGCAGCCGCTCCAGGCTGACCTCACGGGCCAGGATCACCCGCTGGCAGCCCAGCGCCTGATAATGCTTCACCGCGGCGGCGTTCACCGTGCTGGCCTGGGTACTGACATGCAGGGGCAGATCCGGCACCTGTTCCCGCAGCGTGACGATGGCGCCGATATCGCTGACGATGGCCGCGTCCACGCCAATCTCCCGGGCGATCCTCGCGGTCTCAACGAAATCTGCCATCTGATCATCGAAGGGGAACACGTTCATGGTCAGGTAGAATTTCTTGCCTGCGCCATGCACAAGGCGCACGGCCTCCCGCAGCTGCTCCTCGTCAAAATTCCCGGCAAAGGCCCTGAGTCCAAAGCGCTTCATGCCACCATACACCGCATCCGCACCGAAATGCAGGGCAGCGCGCAGGCTTTCCATGTTGCCGGCGGGGCAGAGCAGCTCAGGCACTTTCATCATCATTCGATCCCTCTCGATTGGTCGTATTCCTTCCACAGGGGGGCGTAGATGGCCACCGCCTGCTCATGCTCCTTCAGCGTACGGGAGAAGTACAATTCACCGCTTTCCGGATCCTTGGCGCAGAAGTAGAGATAATTCTCCGCCACATAGGTCTCATCCGGGAAGAGCGCCGCATTGATGGCCTCCACCGAGGGCGCGCAGATGGGTCCCAGGGGCAGACCGGCATTCTCGTAGGTATTATAAAGGCTGTGCGTATCCAGATCGTTGTTATCCAGGGACATCTTGCGCACGCCGGTGACGTAATGGATGGTCACGTCACTCTGGAGCTTCATGCCCTGCTTCAAACGGTTGTGAAACACAGCGGACACCCTGGTGAAATCGCTGTTTTTGGCTTCCTTCTCGATCATGGAGGCCAGCGTCAGGATCTGATCCATAGTGAAGCCCTGCTGAGCGGCGTACTCCTGGTAATCCGCCGGGAAGGCACGCTCCGTCTGGCTCAGCAGCTTGCGGATGATGTCCTCCGCCGCGGCGCTGGTGTATACCTCGTAGGTGTTGGGCGCCAGGTAGCCCTCCAGCATATACTTGCGCTGGCCGGCGTTGGTGGTAGCCATGGCATCCGCCACATAATAGAAATCGCTGAACTTCTCGCCGGTACGGCACAGGGCAAGGAACTCATCGGCGGATTCCAGCACCTCATTCTCCACCAGCTTGGCGGCGAAGTCCTCCAGCGTCCAGCCGGGGATCATGGTGATGTTGCGCACCAGCGGGTTGCCATCGCCCCGGGTGAGCTGATCGGCGATCTCCTGCATGGTCATGGAGGGCTGCAGCAGGTAATTGCCGGACTGGATCTTCTGGCCCATACCGGCGAAATCGCAGTAATACTTGAACACCGTACGGTTGCGGATGAGCCCGGCAGCTTCCAGGTTGTTGGCCACCCGGGTCAGGCTCTGGCCGCTCTCCACCTCGAAGGGGATGTCGGTGCGGTCCTCGATGTCCGCCGGCGCCAGATAGGTATCATAAACCATGTTCCACCCGGCAGACACCAGCCCAATAACCACGATCACCGCGCCCAGGCCCACCAGCACAGGCCGCAGAATATTCCACAGCCCCGAATACCAATAAGGCCCATACTGCCTCTCATCACGCATGGTGCGGTAAGTATAATCACGCTTTTTCCTCATAGAGTACCTCCTTATTGAGGTGATAACAGCAACCCACGCCTCTCTTCCCCCTCCCCACACCCAAACAGCTCCTTCCCCGCGTCGCGCCTCGCCCTCCGCGAGGCGTGACCCCCGCAGGAAAGCAGCCAAGACGCACCTCCCCCGCAAGGGAGTCCAGAGGGCTGAAAGCCCTTTGGCAGGTTGTCAGGGCAGAGCCCTGACCAGAGGAGTCCAGAGGAGGCGGTGCCTCCTTTGGCAGAGGAGTCCAGAGGAGGCCCTGCCTCCTCTGGTGGGATCTCTAAGGGCAAAGCCCTTAGACGGGGAGCTCCATGTCCAGGCCGGCGGCGTCGGTAATGATCTTGAAAATATCGGCCATGGCCTGCTGGAGGCGCATTTCGGCCAGCAGATACTGGCTGATCTCAGGCTTGCCAAAGAGCAGCGCGGAGATGCCGGAAAAGCGCTGCATATCCTCGCTGTCGGGCTGCTGGCCGGACATGGCGGCCATTTGCAGCTGGATCTGCAGCTTCTTGTATTCGCGGATGAGGGCGGCCTGGGTCTCATCGGCCATGACGTCATCCTTGAGCCGGTGGTAGGTCATGTATTCCTCGCTCTGGCGCAGCTCATTGGCCAGGCGGTGGGCAGCGGAGTATTCCATAGATCGTACCTGCCTTTCATGATGTATAACGAGTAAGCACGGCGCATTCTTGCAGGCGTCCAAAACATTCAAGAGGAGACACCCTTCAGGAGTGTCTCCTGCTTGTTATGTTTTCAGCATCAGATATCCAGGATGATCGGCAGGATCATCGGATTGCGCTTGATCTTTTCGTAGATGAAGCGATGCAGTTCGTCCTTGATGCGGTTCTTGATATTGGGCCAGTTCTCGCCGGAGAGGTCGCTGTTCATGAGGATCTGACGCACCACATCGCGGGTGTTCTCGATGATGTCCTCATTCTCGCGGACGTAGATAAAGCCGCGGCTGATGATATCCGGGCCGGAAATGAGCTTTGCCTCGTCCCGGTCGATGGCCATGCAGACGATGATCAGGCCGTCCTGGCTCAGGTGCTTGCGGTCACGGAGCACCACATTGCCCACATCGCCGATGCCCAGGCCGTCCACCAGCACGCCGCCGGTGGGGATCTGCTCACCCAGGGCCAGGATATCGTAGGTCATCTCGATGACCTGACCGATCTCGGGAATGACGATGTTCTTGTCATCCATGCCCATGCTGGCTGCCAGTTCAGCGTGCTGCCACAGCATACGATATTCGCCGTGAACGGGGATGAAGTACCTGGGCTTCACCAGGGCATGGATCAGCTTCAGCTCCTCCTGGCGGGCGTGACCGGAAACGTGCACCTCGGCCATGGCTTCATAGACCACCTGCGCGCCGCAGCGGTACAGCTGGTTGATGACGCGGGAGATGAACTTCTCGTTGCCGGGAATGGGCGTGGCGGAGATAACGACCATGTCGCTCTGGCGGATCTGAAGCTTGCGGTGCTCGGAATAGGCCATACGGGTCAGGCCGGCCATGGGCTCGCCCTGGGAGCCGGTGGTCATCACCAGCACCTCTTCATCGGGGTACTGATCCAGGTCGTCCTGGTCGATGATGCACTCCTCTGGGATGTGCAGTTCGCCGATCTGCATGGCCACGCGGCTGACGTTCACCATGCTGCGGCCGATGAAGCACACCCGACGGCCATAGCGCAGGGCGTTGTCGATCACCATCTGCATACGGTGGATGTTGCTGGCGAACATGGCCACGATGACGCGGCCCTTGGCGTCGCGGAACATCTTCTCGAAGGTGGAGCCGATCTTCATCTCGCTCATGGTGTGGCCGGGGCGCTCCACATTGGTGGATTC
>SVGJ01000081.1 GCA_015056415.1 Clostridiales bacterium | reverse complement strand
ATCGTTGAATTCGCAATGAAGGATATTCATTTGGCATCTCCTTTTACAACTGATTTTGCGTCATAGTCTGGTGTTTCACATTCATCTGTCGTAAAAGTGTCGTAAAATCATTTTCTCAAAGAGGCGGAAGCCTTGATTTCAAAGGAGTGGAAGCATATTGGTCATTTCATGCCGTGGCAGACGAACAATACTTTTTTCATACATCAATCTCCCTGGCGTTTTCGGCCGTCCGTACTGCGGGGCCGATGGCTGCCTTAGTCAAAGCGGATGGACTTCAGCATGGGATTGCCACCGCCCTGATAGACCAGGTAGAGGGCATGCTTGCCCTTGGGCAGGGTGATGGGCGCCGTGTAGGCGTGCCACAGATTGGTGTTGTGCAGCGTCAGGGCCGCCAGCGTCGGGCCGTTGGGCTCCGTCCGCACATGGAAGGTGCCGCCCGCATAGCCGCGGGTCACCAGGGTGATGGTCTTCACATCATCGAAATCAAAGTATTTGAAGCCGATGGTGGTGGTATCGTGGATATTGGCGATGTGGCCGGGGATCTCGTCGCCATCCTTGCCGTCCTGGGTGACATAGGCCGAGCCGGGAGCGCCGGTGATCATCTGGCGCTTGTCGTCATAGATATGGCAGGCGATGTAGGCCGGGTACTCGCCCTTGCCGGGCAGCGGGCCGCCATTGGGGCCGCAGGAGGTCATTTCCACCTGCGGGATGCTGCCGTCCGGCAGGATGGTGATGGGCTCCAGACAGCCCTGACGGCTGTACCAGGTGGCATTGGTCTGGCGGTGGTAGAAGATGTACCACTGGCCGGCGATCTCGATGATGCTTCCGTGGTTGTTGCCGCCGTAGGCCTTGGGCAGGATGGGTTCATCACCCACGTGCAGATCGCAGTTGCTCACGATCACGCCGCCATACTTGAAGCCGCCGCGAGGATCCTTGCTGGTGGCGTAGCACAGCTCGTGCATAGGCGTGGAGGAATAGACAAAATAGTAGGTATCGCCGTGCTTGCGGATGGAGGGCGCCTCAAAAAACGCATGGCCCTCGAACCCGGTGCCTTCGGCATACTCCACGCCGGGCACCACAAAGCGCAGATCCTCCTGAATGGTGAGCATATCCGGCCCCAGCACGGAAAGCATGGCGCCATGGCGGCTCTTGTCGCCCCGACCGCAGAAGCCGGTGTAGAGATAGGTGGTGTCGCCCTCGGTAAGCACGCCGGGGTCAAACTGGGGATCGTCGCCGGGCTTGCGGCCCAGGAGCGTACCATCCTGATAATGCACATGGCCGTAGAACTCATACTTGCCCGCGGGGGTATCGCACACCGCCACCGCCACGATGTCCAGATGATCCAACACGTAATACAGATAGTAGCGGCCATCGGGACCCACCGTTACATCAGGCGCGTAGAGGCACATTTCGCCGTCCCCGTTCATGGGATCGGCGTTACGGGGGTAGATGACCCCCTCATAGCGCCAATCCGCCAGGTTGTCCACCGGCGCGGACCAGCACACGTAATCGCCCATGCAGAAAACATAGCCGTTGAAATAGTCATGAGAGCCATAGACATACACCCTGTCGCCAAAGACATAGGGCTCGCCGTCCGGAACGTATTCCCAGGAAGGGAGATAGGGATTGAAGCCAAGCTTTTTCATATGCATCTTCCTTTCCATGTATTGCCTTTATTGTACGAAAACTGTCAGCCGATTGCAAGAGACACAGCCTGCCGCGCGCCATCCCTTTTGAAGAAAAAACAGACAAAAATATCCTTTCCGTACAAAAAAGCCGCATCTGTGGCAGATGCGACCCCGATCGTCACAGATATTTTCTTTTCGCGGCGCCCAGCTCCGTGATGAATCGCCTGTCCAGCTCTGTGAGGTGGTAATTGGCGCGGTAGATCAGCACATCCTTGTAGCGGCGGGTATTCTCCACGCATTCCTTTTCCACCAGCTGATAGCGGTCCAGCAGGCTTGTGGGGATGGGCGAGACCCACATGAAGGTCTCCGGATTGCGGGCGAGCAGCTCAAACTGGCTGGCGCGCTCAAACACGAAGATCCGCCTGTTGATATTGTCCGGCAGCTCCTCCTTCACCACCTTGGACATCGGCAGCGAGGGCACGTAGGGATCCGCGTGAGCCACTTCTATATACTCGGCCAGCTGATCGAAGGTGATATTCCCGCAGCCCGCCAGAGGATGTTCGCGGCTCATCACCAGGCGGTAGGTGAATTCCGTTACCATCTCATAATTGAGGTTCTTCTCCTCCAGCATGGTTTTGAAATACACATCGTAATTCTCGGCATAGCGGAGGATGCCCAGCTTATAATCGTTCTCCAGCACGTTCTTGATCGTGCGGTGGGAGTTGGTCTCCTTATAGAACAGCTCAGCGCCATCCTTCGTAAGGGTTTTGGAGAACTCCGCCAGCGCCTCGGCAATGTAGCTGGCCCGGGGAACGGAAATGGAGAACTGCTGCTTTTTAGGCACATCGCCCTTGTACAGCCGCTCCAGCTGATCGATCTGCGTCAGTATCCTTTTGGCATAGTCCATGAACTCCTCGCCGGCGGGCGTCAGCTGCATACCCTTTGCCGTCCTGTCGAAGATCGTGATATTCAGGTCCGCCTCCAGCTCCTTGATGGAACGGCTCAGGTTGGGCACCGCCACAAACAGGCTCTCCGAGGCTCTGCTCAGCGATCCAGCGCGGGCCACCTCATAGGCGTATTTCACGTGCATGATATTCAAAGCCGGGTCACACCTTTCTTCTCATTCATCTTATCACGGATCTCCCCGGAAACGCAAGTGCTATACACGCCCGGAAAATCAATTCTCCCCAAGCCTTGACGGACGCACGCAAACAATGATATAATAACACGTTACTGTTTTGATTTCCCTTTTGATATATAGGAGGTAATATCATGTCCGGTCATTCCAAGTGGCATAATATTCAGGCGAAGAAGGGCAAGGCCGACGCCAAGCGCGGCGCTATCTTCACCAAGATCGGCCGCGAGATCGCCATCGCCGTGCGCGACGGCGGCGCCAACCCCGAGTCCAACGGCAAGCTGCGCGACGTCATCGCCAAGGCCAAGGCCAACAACATGCCCAACGATAACATCCAGCGCTCCATCAAAAAGGCGTCTGGCGAGCTGGGCGACGTGACCTACGAGCAGATCACCTACGAAGGCTATGCCCCCGGCGGCGTGGCCGTGATCGTGGATACCATCACCGATAACCGCAACCG
>SVGJ01000080.1 GCA_015056415.1 Clostridiales bacterium | reverse complement strand
ACTTGGGGCAAGCGCCGCCTGGCGTATGCCATCAACTACAAGACCGAAGGTTGGTACGTGCTGGTGACCTTCAAGGCCCCCGCTGACCTGCCCAAGGAACTCGAGCGTAACCTGGAGATCTACGACAGCGTTCTCCGCTACCTGGTGGTGAAGCTTGTCGAGAAGCGCAGCAACGTGAAGCCCCGCGCTGCCCGTCCTGCCGCTCCCGTGGCCGCTCCCGCCGAGGAAGCCGCCGTTGAGGCCGCTCCCGCTGTGGAAGCAGCTGAGTAATTGACTCCAAAGAGGAAAAAGCGATGAACAAACTGACGATCATCGGTAACCTGACCCGCGATCCCGAGCTGCGCACTGTGGGCAGCGGCATCAGCGTGTGCGACTTCACCGTCGCCGTGAACCGCCGCCGCGGCCAGAACGCTCAAAACGGCCAGCCTGAAGCGGATTTCTTCCGCGTCACGGCATGGCGCCAGCTGGGCGAAACCTGTGCCAAGTATCTGGCCAAGGGCCGCAAGGTTTGCGTGATGGGCCCCGTGTCCGCCCGGACCTACCAGGCGAATGACGGCACCACCCGCGTTTCTCTGGAAGTCACCGCCGAAGACGTCGAATTCCTGTCCAGCCGCAATGACGACCAGGCCGCCGGCAGCTACAACGCTCCCGCGCCCAGCGTCACCGCGCAGAACAGCGGCTTCACCGCCGTGGAAACCGACGAACTTCCCTTCTAAATTTACGCTTAAGTTTGATTGAGAGGAGGCCATCCCAATGTCTGAAGAACGTACTGAGAGAAGGCCCCGTCCGCGTGGAGGCCGTCGCCCCCGCCGGAAGGTGTGCAGCTTCTGTGTGGATAAGGTCGAATACATCGACTACAAGGACATCAACCGTCTGCGTCGTTACATCAACGAGCGCGGCAAGATCCTGCCCCGTCGTATGAGCGGCAACTGCGCCAAGCATCAGCGTCAGCTGAGCGAGGCCATCAAGCGCGCACGTGCCATCGCGCTGCTGCCCTTCACGGTGGACTAATTCCGCTAATGAAGTCCCCCCTGAGCCGAAAGGCCAGGGGGGTTTTTGTGTGTGGGCGGACGAGGTGGAACGCAGCAATTCCCGCCCTGCCACTTGTTTATGCACCTGTAGGGGCGATCTGTGATCGCCCGTCTGCTGCATCTACGCACAGCGGGCAGGAAAAACAGCAAAGCCTCCCTTGTGTAAAGGGAGGTGGATCGCCGTAAGGCGAGACGGAGGGATTGGCGCTGCTTACACCACTCCGTTTGCTATTGTGTAATCCTGCCACAGCCAATCCCTCAGCCCCTTCGGGGCAGCTCCCTTTACACAAGGGAGCCTTTTGGTTACTGCGCACCAAGGGGGCGATCTTTGATCACTCGCCCGCCGTGTTTAACCACAGTACGCTCTTAAGAATTCATCAACCATGGTCGTAACAGGATCATTCCACCAGGTGCCGCCGCCGTGGTTTTCGCCTTCCAGCTCAATGTAGGTGACTTCCTTGCCTGCGTTCTGCAAAAGCTTGTACAGATTGCGGGACTGCTCCACATTTACCAGCTCATCCTCGGTGCCGTGCAGCAGAAGCACGGGCGGCACCGGGTGCTCGGCGGTGATGAAGCGTTGGCAGGAGGCTTCCTCAGCCTGCTCCCAGGAGGAAAGCAGATTGCCAGCAGGCCCATCCGGCTGAAGTTTGGTCAGGTCGGATGGAGCGAAGAAGCTCACCACGCCCTGGAAGGGATAGCCGGTTGTCAAGGCGGTCATCAGGGCAAGGTGCGCGCCGGAGGAATCCCCCATGATGAACACATTGTTCAGATCCATGTGGAATTGCTCAGCAATGGTTGGCAGAAAGGCCAGCGCGGCCTGAATATCCTCGATTTGCGCAGGAAACTTGGCAAGGGTGGATTCGCGATACTGAACATCCACCATCACATAACCACGTTGAGCAAGGCGGCTATGGTTGAGAATACCGTTGTACATTTCTTGCCGATACCAGGCAGAACCGGGAATGTTGATCACCACAGGCAGGCGCAATCCGTCAGGCCATTGGCGGCGATAGGGGATGATCAGCTGCAATTTGCGGTCAATGCCATCAATCGTTTGATACACCACATCGGGAACATAGAGCCATTCCTGCTCAACAGCAGGTACATGAATCACTTTCTTCATTGTCATTTCTCCTTCCTTGCCGCCAGCATAAACCTGTGTGTCATGCCGTCAATACTCCCGCCCCGGTCGATGACCTCCTGCAGGGCAAACAGCCTTTCCAGGCAGCCATCCACCGTGAAGCCCGGGAACTCCCATTCAATGATACGGGCAAACCACACCAGCGCGCCTACGTCGAAGAAGCGGATGGGCCGGAAGGCCTCGCCCTCCTGCTCGATGGTGAAGCCGGCCGCAAGGAATTTCTCCCGGGCGATGGCCAGGCGCTGCTCGGAAAAGGGCTCCGGCGTGCCAGGGAGCAGCAGCTCCACCAGCTCCCGGTCGTTGTCCGCGCCCACCTGCTGGGTGATGAACACACCGCCGGGCTTCAGCACACGGAAAATCTCCGCGGGGTTGAAATCACCGTGGCGGTTGATCACCATGTCAAAGGAGGCATCCGGCCAGGGTAGCGTGCTGGCGCCGTCAGCAGGGCGAAAATCCACCCCCAGGGGCGGCAGAGTGTCCTGGCACAGCCGTACATTGGGCGGGAAGTTTTCTGTGGCCGCCAGCAGATGGTGGGGATGCCCCAGTGCCAGCAGGAATTCGCCGCCGCCGGTGTCGATGTCCATAAGCCGGGTCGTGGGAGTAATATAATGAAGGATCAGGCTGCGGTAGTCCCAGGGCAGGTCGGTCTCTTCGGTGTACTTGCCATCAATGTGGGAGAAGTCCCAGCCGTGAATGTGGGCGATTCTCTCTTCTTCCAGCCAGCGCTGGTAAAGTTCGTTGCGGTTCATGATAACTACTCCTTTTCGTTTTTGTGGGCCACGAAGCGGTGCAGTCAACTGATAACATGGATACTCGGCGCAATCTGCTATCAGATTCGATCCTGCACCGAGAAGTTAATTCGCATAAAACGACCACCTTTCTTGATGTTTTTATTATATCAGAAATGGAAAAAGGGCGCAACAGATGTAATATCTGGTCAAACCCGTCCCATAAGGAAACGCTTTTGAAACCTTTGTGCCACAAGGGTTTCGAGTTGCAAAAAAGATTGAGAAAAATTCAAAAAAGGTGTTGACAAACGCCTGGGGATTTGTTATTATATCTAAGCTGCCTTGCGGAAGCGGGGTAGCGGATGAACCTTGAAAACGATACAGGATTGAGAAACG
>SVGJ01000079.1 GCA_015056415.1 Clostridiales bacterium | reverse complement strand
GTCTCTGCCAGATTGTCAAGGCAGAGCCTTGACCGAGAGACCAGAGAGCAGCGCTCTCTGGTCACCTCTCCAGCACAGCGTCCAGCTGACGGCTGAAGACCGTGGCGGCGGCGCCGATGATGCCCGCGTCTTGGCTGAAGGCGGTTTCCACACACACGGGAGCCTCCTCGGGCAAGGCGGCGCACAGGGCGTCGGAGATCTGCTGGTGCAGCTGCGGCCCCAGCAGTGTGGGGATAATGCCTGCCAGCACGCACAGATCCAGATCCAGGGTCATGACCAGGTTATATATAGCGCCGGAGAGCAGGGGCACCAGGTAGTCCCGCAGGGCAGCGGCGGTTTCGTCGCTCAGGCGGGCCCCGTCGTGCAGGCGGACGCCGAAGCGCTCCTCCAGCGTCTGCAGGCAGACGGCGCGCTCCAGGGTGTCCTGGGGCTGTCCGCGCCGGGGCGCCCCCAGCGCAGGATGCAGCAGCATGTAGCCGACCTCGCCCAGGCGGCAGCGTGCGCCCCGCTGGAGCTTGCCGTTCATGCGAAGGGCGCCGCCGCAGCCGGTACCCAGGGACATGTACAGCATATCCTTGCCCTGGCCGCTCTGCTGGCGCAGGAAGGCTTCGCCCTCGCAGGCGATGTTCACGTCGTTTTCCACCAGCAGGGGCATATGCAGTCCCTGACAGAAGTCGGGGAATATCTCGCAAAAGGGCGTAGGCTGCGTCAGGCCCATGGCGCTGTAGCTGACGATGGCGCCGGCCTGGGGATCCATATTGGCGGGGAAGCCGATGCACCCGCCCAGCACGTCGGCGCTGCCGGTCTGGCGCACCATGCCCGCAATGGCCTCGCTCAGGGGCGTCAGGTCACGGGTGCGGGCAAAGTCACCCAGTTCGATGGTTTCCCGCACCAGCACGCTGCCGGTCATGTCCGTCATGCCCACATGGGCATAGCGGCCCTCGCATTCCACGCCGATGGCCCGGTAAGCGCCGGGCTCGAACTTCAGCATGTGTCCGCGGCGGCCTGCGCCGTCCATGGGCTCGATTTCCTCCAGTTCCCGCAGCAGCCCTTTGGCGATGAACTCATCCACCACCTTCATGACGGTAGGGAAGCTCATGTTTGTTTCTCGGGCCAGCTGAGCCCGGCTGAGCTTTTGGCGCTCGCGGATCAGGTCAAATACCATCCGGCGGGAATTTCTGCGGCGCGCGGCGGGATCGATCATGACGGATAACCTCCAGCAGTGAGGATTGTTGCGCTGTTCTTTATCATACCATCATGACTGCAAATCGTCAAATGCCCTGCGAAAGATTATTCAGTTTTTTTCGGAAAAAGATTGACTTCCCGGGCGGGAAGTGATAAGATAAAAACAAATACTAAAGCACATTTAATAATTTGGGAGGAGATCATAATGCACGAGGAAAAGGTGCGTCTGGTGGACAGCCAGATTCAGCAGCTGATGGAGATGGTGAAGGAAAGGGAGATCGAGCAGGTGTATTTTGTAGCTTGCGGCGGCTCTCTGGCCACGCTGCAACCCGGCAAGTATACCCTGCAGCGGGAGACGGACAAGGTGTTCGCTGAAAGTTATAACGCTGCGGAGTTTGTGGCTGATCCCCCTGTACGGCTGAACGAAAAGACCCTGGTGGTGCTCAACTCCCAAAGCGGCGGTACCGCTGAGACGGTTGCAGCTGCCAGGCTGGCTGCCGAACGCGGCGCGCTGACCACGGCTTTCACCACGGCCCCCGGCTCCGCCATCGAAAAGACCGTGGAGCAGATCATCTACTATTATGACAATCCTGCCGATCCCTTCCCCGCCGTGCTGACCATCTTCCCCGAAGTGGTGAAGCTGACCTGGGCGCTGCTGGATACCCTGAACGGCACCTCCTGCCTGGGCGAGGTCAACGAGGCCATGCTGCGCCTGCAGGGCACCATGGACAAGGCCTGCGAGCAGTACCTGGACGCTGCCCGCAAGTTTGCAGCGGAGTACCGGCATGAGGATCTGATCTATACCATCACCGCTGGTCTGAACAGCTGCGTAGGCTATGTGATGACCAACTGCCTGGTGATGGAGTCCCTGTGGAAGCACTCTTCTCCCATCCATGCGGGCGAATTCTTCCACGGCGCCTGCGAGGCGGTGGACAATACCACCACGGTGCTGGTGCTCATGGGCATGGGCAAGACCCGCAGCCTGGAAGAGCGCGTGGTGAAGTTCCTGCTGCGCAAGACAAAGAAGCTGATTGTGCTGGACGCCAATGCGCTGGACATGAGCGAGTATCCTGCTTACCTGTGGGAGATTGCCTCCACGCTGGTGCTGAACCGTCTGTGTGCGCTGTATATTGACGAGATGTCCTATGTGATGGGCCATCCAGTTTCCTCTCGACGCTATATGGGAGTGGAGAAATACTGATGAAACTGCTGGGTATTGGCGACAACGTATTTGATCATTACCGCTGGCGCAAGGAACTGTATCCCGGCGGCAACAGCGTGAACGTGCCCGTGCTCGCTCGCCGCTACGATGGCAGCGAAGCCGGCTATATCGGCCTGATTGCCGATGACCGGGAGGGCAGGCACTTTCTGAAGGCACTGGACGAGGAAGGGCTGGACGTGAGTCGTGTGCGCATGATGCACGGCGTCACCGCCCGCAACTACATTGAGATCGACGAGCAGGGCGACAGACACTTTGTGGGCAACAATGGCCGCGAAACCGCCCAGTATCAGTCCATGCTGATGCTTACCCCGGTGGACTACGCCATGATGGAGCAGTACGACCTGGTGCATACCTCCATCCACAGCTGGCTGGACATGTACCATGTGGCCATGAGCCGCTGGGCGCCTCTCTCCATGGATTTCTCCGGCGAGTATACCCGCATCAACATGGGTCAGCTGTGCCCGCTGCTGCGGTTTGCGTTCTTCTCCGGAGGCGACAAGAGCGAGGAGGAAGTCCGTACCCTGGCCAAGGCTGCGGTGGACAATGGCGCCAAGACTGCCGTGGTCACCATGGGTATGCGTGGCTCCTACCTGCTGGAGAAGGGCCGGGAGCATCGACAGGAAGCCCACGCCGCGCAGGTGGTGGACGCCCTGGGTGCAGGCGACTCCTTCATCGCGGCGTTCCTGGCCAGGTATCATGCCAACGGCGGCGATCTGGCTGACGCTGCAAACGAGGGCAGCGCCTATGCGGCCCGCTGCTGCGGCCACTACGGCGCTTTCGGCCACGCCATTGCGGAGGAATAAGGCATAAAACAAGGGGGAGCGAATCTGTCCCCCTTGTTTTGATATTTGTTTTGCGATACAATCAATACAGGGGCCGCGGCCCGTGAAGGGGAGAAA
>SVGJ01000051.1 GCA_015056415.1 Clostridiales bacterium | reverse complement strand
TGACTCGAAATCAGTTGAGGGGCAACTCTCCGTGGGTTCGAATCCCACCGCCTCCGCACAAGCCTGCCGGATCGCTGTCCGGCGGGCTTTTTCTTTTCAAACGGCTGCGGCTGTGCTATACTGTGGAAAAACGAAAAAGGAAGGCGGAGGCATTGTGCTGAAATGGTTTGTGGCGATCCTGCTGCTGCTGCTCACGCCCATATCTTTTGCTGAAGCGGAGGAAACGATCATGATCCCACCAGAGGAACTACGGGAAACGGAAGGCCTGCCGGAGCTGATGCGCTTGCGGAACGGTGATGCTGTTGAAACGCCGGAGGACTGGGCGGAGCGCCGGGAGGAACTGCTGACGCTGTATTCGCACTATATGTACGGCTATATGCCGGACAGCGCCGGGGAGAAGCTCTCCTATACGCTGGGAACGGAGCCTGTGACCGGCAGCACGCTGCTGAACATCACCGTGGAGGCCAACGGCAGATCCGCCGGGTTTTCTGTGCTGGTGACGCTGCCGGAATGCCCGGCGCCCCAGGATGGCTACCCCTTCTATCTGGAGTACATGCCCTGGCATTATCAGAACTGGTTCACCGGGGAGTGGGTGACGGAGGTCTCCGCCAACTGCGCCTATGCGGCCAGCCGGGGCTATGCGGGCATCAACTATGATACTGCCCAGGTCGCCAAGGACAATGCCACCTATTTCGGTGCATTCTATACCCTGTATCCCTACGATAAATTCAACAAGTCCGGCGAAAACCAGACGGGCACGCTGATGGCCTGGGCATGGGGCGTGAGCAAGGTCATCGACGCGCTGGAGCAGGGTGCGGGGATGGAATTGAACATCAATCCGGCCAATTCGCTGGTGGGCGGCGTTTCCCGCTTTGGCAAGGGCGTGGCTGTGGCCGGCGCCTATGATCGGCGCATCCGTGTGGTGATCCCGTCCTGCTCCGGCGCGGGGGGGATGGCGATCTACCGCACAAACAATTCCGGCAAGACCTACGACCTGACCAGTCTGGGAGGCTCCGCTGCTTGGGTGAATGAATCACGCAACGAGCCCTTCAGCAACCTTACAGGCGGCGAGAGCTACTGGTTCTGCAGTAATTTCCAGCGGATCGCCTCAGCCGAATGCCTGCCGGTGGATCAGCATATGCTGGCGGCGCTGGTGGCGGCCCCGGAGCGGCATATGATTATCGTGACGGGGATCGAGTCCGAAGGCTGGAACAACACCGAGGGACAGTGCCTGGCCTACGTCGCCTCTCAGGAGGCGTGGGATCTGCTGGGCTGCGGCGGGCAGAACAATATGCTTATCCACCTCAACGGTCACGCCATCCTGCCCGGCGATATGCAGTACATCCTGGATTACTGCGACGTGCATCTCTATGGCCGCGATCCCGCCGGCGTGGAAAGCGATCTGACGCAGATGAAGGGCAATCTGTTCCTGAAACACAACCGGGAAGTGCTGGATCAGTATTTTTTGCCTTATCTGAGTGAATAACTATATATTGTGTAACCGAAGGGGCGGAGAAATGTCTTCGCCCCTTTATCTTGATACGCAAAGGTTTGCGGAACGGCGCGGGGGAAGATGCGCCGTTGTTTTTTTGTCGAAAGGTGGTTGCAATGGGTAAAAAAACATATTATAATGTAACCGGTGAAATATAACCCTGGGAGGTTTGTATCATGCAGAAAAGGAGCGGCCGCGCGCGTATATTGCTGGCGTGTGTTTGCGTCGCTCTTTTTTTGCTGCAAACGGTTCTGGGATATGCGTTGCTTTCCAATGCCCGCTGGCCCTCCGCCGATGGCGAGAAGAAAAAATCAGACGGCGGGCTGGTGGTGGACGCCAGCCACGCGGATCAGGGTTACATCATGGCCAAGGGTCCCAAGACCAGCAGGAAACTGAAGCTACGCGTCAAGTTTGGCGACCAGACCCTGGATTATGACCTGAACGGCGAGGGCGAGTACGAGGTGATCCCCCTGCAGCTGGGCAGCGGCAATTATAACTGCACGCTGTACAAGAACGTTTCGGGCAAGAAGTACGCCCAGGAGGGCCGCGTGAGCGTGAATGCCGACATGGCCGACGCCAACACCGCCTTCCTGTATCCCAACCAGTACGTGAATTACAATGCCGACAGCGCCGCGGTGAAGAAATCCGCCGAGCTGTGCGCCGGACTGGACAGCCAGCAGGAACGCTTCGACGCCATTTTTGAATTTATCAAGACGGGCTTTGTGTATGATTACGTGAAGATGGTCACGGTGAAGCCCGGCATGATGCCGGATATCGACGAGTGCTTTGAGAAGCGCATGGGCATCTGCCAGGATCTGGCGGCCATGGGTGCGTGCATGCTGCGTGTGCAGGGCATCCCGGCGAAGATGATGATCGGCACGCTGGAGAACGGCAGCTATCACGCGTGGGTAGTGGCCGTGGTGGATGGGAAGGAGATCCTCTTCGATCCCACCGCGGAGCTCAGCGCGGTAGCCAAGAATCAGGAATATACCATCGAACGGTTTTATTGACCGATTGAGGGAGGTTATCATATGGCAAAGGATAAAATGGTCAGGCAGCGCAAGCTGTCCCCGGAGGAGCTGAGCAGCTTCTGCGAGCAGATCGCCCTGATGCTGGATTCCGGCATGACGCTCTACGACGGTATTGAGATGCTGGCGGCGGAGGAGAAGGAGGGGGATCGCCTCTATGGAACGATCCTGCAGGGGATGCATGCCACCGGCTCGCTTTACGAAGCCCTGCGCCAGGACAGCAGCTGGCCCCAGTATATGGTGCAGATGGTCGGCATCGGCGAGGAGACCGGCCGCCTGGAGGACATCATGCTGTCCCTGAGCCAGTACTACGAGCGGGAGGGCCGCATCCGCAGCGCCGCATCCAGCGCCATCACCTATCCGCTGGTGCTCGGCGCCATGCTGGTGGTGATCATCCTGGTGCTTTTATGGCGTGTTCTGCCTGTGTTCAACCGTGTGCTGGACAGCCTTGGCGTGAGCGGCACGGAGTCCGGCAGTCTGCTGATGCACCTGGGCGCGGTGGTCGGCTGGGTGGTGCTGGCGGTGATCGCCGTGCTGGGTGTGGCGGCGCTGGTGTGCCTTGTGCTGATGAAGACCTCCCACAAGGATAAGGTCATGGCTTTGATCCAGCGGATCTTCCCGCCTCTGAGGCGCATCAACCGGAAACTTTCCTCCGCCCGTGTGGCCAGCATGCTTTCGCTGATGCTGTCCAGTGGCTATCCCATGGAGAGCGCCCTGGAAATGGCCCCCTACGCCCTGACCGATAAGGAAGCTGCCCGCCGGGTGGAGGGCATCCGCGCCGCTATGGCGGAGGGTGCTACCTTCTCCGAGGCGCTGAGTGCCTCTGAGCTGTTTGAGGATTTCCACAACCGGATGATCCGCGTGGGCGCCGCCTCCGGCCACGAGCCCCAGGTCATGGCCAAGATCGCGGGCATCTATGAGGAACAGGTGGAGGAGGGCTTCACCCGCCTGGTGGCCATTATCGAGCCCACGCTGGTGGCGCTTCTGTCGGTGGTCATCGGCGCGATCCTGCTTTCGGTGATGATGCCCATGGCGGGCATCCTGTCCAACCTGCCGTAAGAAACAACGTTATCATTACATAAAGGAGGCGCTGAGGTGAAACGCAGGGATATCGCCGCGTTGGCTGTGTTCGCGGCTGTTTTGCTGGTGTTCTGGCTGGCGATGGATCATCTGACGAGCGCCAGTGACGACGCGGAACTGAATCTGGTGCGCGACGCGGTGAAGAACGCGGCGCTGACCTGCTATGCCGTGGAGGGCGCCTATCCGGAGGATCTGGCATACCTGCGGGAGCATTATGGCCTTGGCTATAACGAAGCGCGCTACATGGTGTATTATGATGCGTTCGCCTCCAATGTGATGCCGGATATCCGCGTGGTGGAAAGGGGGCGCAGCACACCTTGAGTATTCGGGAAAGCAAACCACCCCGTACGATCCAGAATGTGTTCGTGCTGCTGCTTCTGGCGGTGTTTGCCGCCATGAGCACCCTGCTGGTGACGCTGGGCGCCCAGGTCTACCGCGGCACGGTGGAGCGTGCCAACGCAAACAACGAAGCGCGGATCCTTTCCACCATGGTGAGCAGCTCCCTTTGGGCCGAGGATGGCCTGGGGCAGGTGCTGGTGGAGGAGATGGATGGCGTGAAGACGCTGGCTATCATCAGCGTCTATGATGAGGAAAGCTATGTGAAGCGCCTGTACTGCCACGACGGTATGCTGTGGGAAAGCTTCACCTCCGGCGAGTATGAGTTTGACGTGAACGATGGCGAGAGCATCTGTCCGGCGGAGGCCTTTGAGCCCTTCATTGAGGATGGATTCCTGACGGTGCGGCTTGCCGGTCGTGACGGCAGCGAAAGCACCGTGCAGATGAAGCTGCGCAGCGTGGAGGTGGCGGAATGAAGCAGAACGGACGCGGCAACGCGCTTCTGGTGGAGCTGCTGATCGTAGTGCTGTTCTTCATGCTGGCGGCCACCACGCTGATGGAGATCTTCGGTGCCGCCAAGCAAAACAGCAGCCGTGCCGGCGCGTGCAGCACCGCCATCATGCAGGCTCAGAACATGGTCGAGCAGCTCTATGCCGCGGATGATATGCAGGCCGGGCTGGCGGCGCTGGGCTTTACGCAGGACGAAGAGACCTGGCGCATGGACTGCGACGGGTATGAGCTGACCGTTGTTTGCGCGGATGAACAGACGGCGGCCGGCACACTGCGCCGGGCGGAGATCACCGCGCGGTATGGCGGCGAAAAGCTGTTCACCCTGCCGGCAACACGGTATATCCCGGGGGAGGTGTCGCCATGAAGCAGAGAAAGATCGCTCTCGGCCCCGGCGCTGCCTCGCTGATCCTGATCATCGTGGCGCTGAGCATGTGCATCCTGTGCATGCTGACCTATATCAGTGCGAAGAACGACCTCTCGCTGAGCAACCGCAGCGCGGATATGATCCAGCGGGTCTACACCCTGAACGACCGCAGCGAACGCTCAATGGCGGCGCTGGACGCGGTTCTGGCCGAATGCGCAGCCCAGGCGGCGGATGAAGCCGCTTACCTGGAGCAGGTCGCTCAGCGCCTGCCCGCGGGCATGGAAATGGAAGACGATATCATCTCCTGGATGGAATCGGAAGGGGATCGCGCGTTGATGTGCGCGGTTCAGCTGGCGCCCCTGGGCGAGGAACCCCGCCTGCAATGGACGCAGCACGCCCTGACGGTGGAAACGGAGGACGCATGGAACTGATCTCTTTATTGAAGGAGGCCCTGGCCAAGGAGGGCTCTGACATCTTTATCATTCCCGGCTCGCCGGTGATGGTCAAGGCCCATGGCCGGATGGTTGAATTGACCCAGAGCCGCCTGATGCCGGCCGACGCGGAGGAGCTCATCCGCACCGCCTATGCCCTGGCCAGCCGTGATACCAGCGTGCTGGACGCCGAGGGTGACGACGATTTCTCCTTTTCCGTGCGCGATGTGAGCCGCTTCCGCTGCAATACCTACCGCCAGCGCGGCACCCTGGCGGCGACCTGCCGCGTGGTGGCCTTCGGCCTGCCCGATCCCAAGCAGGTGCATATTCCGGATGTGGTGCTGAATCTGGCCTCGCTGCGCAGCGGCATGGTGCTGGTGACCGGGCCGGCCGGCAATGGTAAAAGTACTACCCTGGCCTGCCTGGTGGATCGGATCAATTCCGAACGGAGCGGTCATATTATTACCATTGAGGATCCCATTGAGTTCCTGCATCCCCACCGCAAATCGCTGGTGAGCCAGCGTGAGGTGCCCAACGACGCATCCACCTTTGCCAGGGCGCTGCGCGCGGCGCTGCGTCAGGCGCCGGATGTGATCATGCTGGGCGAGATGCGCGACCAGGAGACGATTTCTACTGCCATCACGGCCGCGGAAACAGGCCATCTGCTGCTTTCCTCGCTGCACACCATCGGCGCGGCAAAGACCATCGACCGCATTGTGGACGCCTTCCCGGCGGAACAGCAGAATCAGGTGCGCGCGCAGCTTTCCATGGTGCTCAAGGGCGTGGTTTCCCAGCGTCTGATCCTGAAAAAGGATGGGGGACTGGTGCCTGTGTTCGAGGTGATGACGGTCAACCCTGCCATCCAGAACCTGATTCGCGAGGGCAAGACCCACCAGATCGATAACGCGATCTTCAGCGGCGGCCCGGGCATGCTGTCGATGGACGTGGAGCTCATGCGTCTGGTGAAGGAAGGCCAGATATCCCAGGAGACTGCGACGCTGTATGCCGTGCATCCCGAAACCATGGAGCGGGGCGGCCGTATGGCTCCGCCTTCACCCACGGGCGGACTGGGCTTTGGCAAACGTTTCTGATAAATTTGTGGACTGACGGAGGAACTATCTGTGGCCGATATTGTACGCATCCAAATGATGGGCACGTTTGCCATCTATATTAATGAAAGAAAGATCGACCTGCTGGTCAACAAATCCCGCAAGGGCGCCAGCCTGATCCAGCTGCTGATCAGCCACCGTGGCAAATCGGTGCCTAACAGCCGCCTTTTGTCGACCCTGTGGACGGAGGAGAAGAGCAGCAATCCCGAAAACGCCCTGAAGACCCTGGTGAGCCGCCTGAGAACGCTGCTGAACCAGATCAGCCCCGACCTGGGAAGCTGCGTGGTGGCCGACCGCGGCGCGTATCATTGGGCCTGCCTGCCCGGTATGACGGTGGACCTGTATGAGATCGATCACATCCTTGACATTCTGGGCCAGGAAGGCATGGACGCGCAGGAAAAGACGAAGCTCTATGAAGGGCTGATGAATCTCTATTCCGGCGATCTGCTGCAGTCCTGCGACCACAATGAGTGGGCCGTGGCGGAGGCTGCCGCCCTGCATGAAAAGTACATGAAAGCCGTGTTCGATTATATCGAGCTGCTCAAGGAAAGCTGCCTGCACAGGGAGATCATCAGCGCCTGCCGCCGTGCCCTGGAGGTGGATAATTTCCACGATACCCTGCATATCGAGCTGATGAAGGCCCTGATCCACATGAACCGCCCCGGCGAGGCGCTGCAGCAGTACAAGCATGTGGTGGAGCTGGACTACCGCTACCTGGGCGTGCAGCCCAGCGCGGAGCTGCAGGAGTTCTACAAGCAGATCGTTACCGCCGGCAAAACGCTGGATTTCAACCTGAAGGCCATCCGCAACGAGCTGCGCGAGAATGACAAGAAGGACGCCTACGTTTGCGAATACGCCGTGTTCAAAGAGATCTACAATCTGCAGATGCGCAACCTGGAACGCATGGGTACCACCATGTTTCTGGCGATCATCATGGTGCGCCCCTATGACGATCAGGTCATGGACAATATCCGGCGGAACAGCATCATGAATGGCTTGCGGGACATTCTGGCCCAGAACCTGCGCAAGGGCGATATCATTACCCGGTTCGCTCCGGCCATGTTCGCCCTGCTGCTGCCCACTGTGAATTACGCCACCGGACATATGGTTCTGGAGCGGATCAAGCGGGTGTTCTACCGCCAGTACCCCAATTCCAATGTGGTTTTTGATTACCGCGTGGGTCCGCTGGACGGCGAAGAGGAAGAAGTGGCGGATGAGAAGGAAAATCCGGAAATCTGAGGTTAACGGAAAGAGCATGGTATTTTTTCTCATAATGATGTAAAAAAGTTGTACTTTTGACTTATATGTAACTGACTAAGTAACTATCCTGTGGTATAATTAGGGCGAAAGTGAGAGAATTTCTACCAGTTTGCTGGTGCGTGACGGATATATGGATATCAAAGGAGGCTCCACTATGAGAAAGATGACCGCGAAGCGCTTGGCGACGTTGATCGTAGCCCTGCTGATGGCCGTTATGGCGCCCGTGAGCGCTATGGCAGCGAACGGCGGCATCACCACGCCGACTGATCTCGCGCCTGTGGCCAGCGAGAAGACTGTAGTGGTTGAAAACGCTTCCAATGTAACCGAAACGCCTAAGGCTGAGCCGATAGCTGAACCGGTTGCCGAGCCCACCCCTGAACCCGTGGCCGAGACCCCTGCTCCTGCCGAGAAGCCCGTTGAAATCCCTGAGGTAGAGCCTGCTGCAGAATCTAAGGCAGATCCCGCGGAAAATGCTGATACCACCGACCAGCCTGACGAAGAACCGACCGAGAGTCTGGATTTGGAACCCGCCGGCAGCGTGACGATCATCCTGCGGACGGCCGGCCCCCTGTACTATGGTGATGAAGTGGCCCTGGGCGCGCTGGTGAACGGCGTGGACGGAGAATTCACCCTCACCTGGCAGGCCAAGGTGGACGCCGACAAATGGGTAGACGTTGGCGAAGGATATACCTACAAATTCATTCTCTCTCCTGAAAATGCAAACCTCGAATATCGCGTTGTACTGAACGTGATCGGGTAATATATCAAGCCTAAGCCGAAACAAGCGTGTTTCGGTTTTCGGCGTTTATAAATACAAGTAAAAATCGACTGAATTCACACAATAATCCGACGGTAAGGAGATAAAGCAATGAAGAAAAGCATTCGCAAAGCAATCGTGATGGGCATGGTGTTGATCCTGGTGCTGACCGCTGTGGCGCAGGCCGATACGCTCGTTTCGCCGGCGTTCAGGCTGCCGGGGGCCGAATCCCGCCCGACCGAGGAACCTACCGTTGAACCTACTGCCGAACCTACGGCGGAGCCCACTGCCGCGCCCACTGCGGAACCGGTTGCGGAACCGACTGCGGAACCCACCGCAGAGCCGACGGAAGAGCCGCTGCCGGAACCGATCATCAGCATTTCCTCCAACCTGGCCGGCATGAAGGCGGTCAGGGCGGGAACGCAGATGGTGCTCACCATGAGGGTGGATGGAGCCGCGGGCCGTGCTTATACGATCCAATGGCAGCAGTCCACCAACAACGGCGCCACCTGGGAGGACATCCCCGGCGCCAACGGCGAGCAGTACGCACTGACGCTTAAGGCCGATCACACCGGAATGATCTGGCGCGTGACCATCGATATCGAGGAGACGGTCACCAAATAATAAGCACAAGTCTGTTTCTCAGAGCTGACTGAGTGGAGGATACGGTAATGATGAACAAGATGAAGAAGATTCTGGCGCTGGTCATGGCGATGATGATGATCACTTCGTCCATGCCTGTTTCTGCGTTGGCAGAAGCTTCCGACAGCGGATCGACAGATGGTATCCTGGTGTACAACGGCACGCTGATCAGCGGCGCAATGGATCTTGTTGTCAAGGAGGGCGAGACTGCCCTTTATTCCATGATCGCCAATGCGAACGTTCCTGCCGCCACTGAGGTTTATGAGGGCGGCCAGAAGATCGCTGATCTCGCCTGGAGGAATACCGGCCGGACGTACAACAACCGCGCGATCTGGGAGATCACCGTTTCCGGACTCGCGGTCGGTTATAACAATTCTGTCTACGTCGGCAGCTATTTCAATCCTGAGAATATGTCTTCTCCGGTTTACAGCAATGTTGGCGTTAAGGTAGAGAAGGCTACTGAAGGTACCACCGGAGGCGATGGCGTCATGCCCACTGCCGAGGGTGACGACACTGGCGATTATAAGCTGCTGGAGTCTGAGACCCGGTATGAGATGAAGGTCGACGGAACCAAGGTCGTTTATGCACAGACCTGGGATATCAGCAACCTTATTGGCGTTTTGAACAATTATGAGGGAAACGGAAAATACTTCTATGTTACCTATGATGAGGTGGTGGCAAAGAATGGTGGCATCCCTGCCATTTATGAGGTAACGATCGAGGCCAAGAAGGCTGGCGATTATACCATCGAGTACAACAGCACAAGGATCACCTTCGCTGTTAGCGAGAATACCACCGAAGTTCCTACCTATAATATCACCTTCGCAGCAGGTGAAGGCGGCGGCTCCATGAGCGCCGACACCAGCACCGGCTCCTATGAGCTGCCTGCTAATGGCTTCACCGCGCCCGCGGGCTATGAATTCGACGGCTGGAATGTGAACGGCGCCAAGTACGCCGTCGGTGAGACCATCACCGTCACCGGCGATACCACTGTGACCGCCACCTGGAAACAGGTTGAAACCGAAGAAGGCGGCGACGATGATGGGATTGATCCCAAGTACGAACAGCTGAATGGTAATGAAACCATCAGAATGACAGAAGGTGAAACCCGCTATTTCACTTGCTTTGCTTATAATTCCCCGACACAGCGCATCGAATGGGATGCGAAGGACTATTTCGTCGTGTCTGAAGAGAATATTGTGTCTTCGGGCGAAGGAAACGGTAAGACCTACACCTTTGCCTTGAAGGCCAAGGATGAAACGGCTGCGGATGGCATCCAGATTCAGCTGGCGGGCAACAGCAAGACGACCTTCATTATTGATCCTGCTCCTGAAGTTGAATATATCGTATCCTTTGAGGCTGGCAGCGAGAACGCCGGTGGCTCCATGGAGAGCCTGACTGCCACGAAGGCACAGTATACTTTGCCTCAGTGCGGCTTTGAAGCTCCCGAAGATTACGAATTCGACGGTTGGGACGTGAACGGCACCAAGTACGCCGCTGGCGAGACTGTTACCCTGACGGGCAATACCACGATTACTGCTACCTGGAAGGCTCTGCCTGCCAAGGTGCAGGTTGTGTTTGCCAACCTCAAGGAAAACACGGTCGATCCCGAGGATACCCGCGCTACGTATAGCATCAATCTGCCCACCGGACTCGCCGATGCTACGTATAATTTCCTGGGCTGGTCCGAAACCGAAGTGCAGGATCTGGGCAAAACTGACGCAGTTTCTTCCTATTATAATAACACCTATACCGTGAGCGCCGACGCCGCTTCCACCGTGACCCTGTATGCCGTGTGGCAGGAAAAGCCCGCTGACGTGACGGTCACCTTTGACGGAAATGGCAGCGATGATACCGTGAACGCCATCTACACCCAGGAGGGCGCGAAGTTTAATCTGCCTGATGCCAAGTCCATGAAGAAGGACGGCGCCCTGCTGGTCGGATGGTCTACCGCTCCCATGTCTCAGCTGGACGCGGAGGCCACTATCCCCACGGATGTGAAGGCGCCTGGCGCTGAATACACCATGGGTTATGACGGCGACGTTGTTACCACCTTCTATGCCGTCTGGCAGACGGCGCCTGAGATGGTCTTTATCGAAGATGGCAAGACCTACTACATGATCCAGGGTCAGAAGCCGCTCACCCTCTACTACTACGGCAATAGTGGAAACACCTGGACAGCAACGAACAATGGCGACAAAGTACAGCTGACTGAAGGCGAGTTCACTGATGAGAAGTGGAATGGCGCTGAGATATGGGCCCGTCCGCTGACCATTAACGCTCTCGCGCCTACCGCCGAAGGCCAGAGGGTCAGTCTGATCAACTACTATTGCGGCCTGAACGGCTCTACCGGCCAGAAGACTTTCTACATTGTTATTACGGAGTCCACCGGTACCGTCACCTTTGATGGCAACAATGGTACTGATGAGACCAAGACCGCTTACGCTCCTAATTTCACCATGCCCACCGATGGCTTCACCAAGCCCGAAGGCAAGGTCCTCTATGGCTGGAGCGAGGCTGAAGATACTGATTATCTTGACGGCACCTACTACGCCCCCGGCTATGCCATGACCGGCAAGGACGGCGACCAGACCTACTATGCCGTCTGGGGTCCCGAAGTCAAGATCATCTTCAATGCCAATGGTGGTCAGGGTACTGTGCAGGGCACTCAGGCCAAGGCCAATACCCAGTACACCATTCCCGGCAAGGACGGCCTGACTGCCCCCGAAGGCAAGTGCTTCTACGGCTGGTCCACCTCTCCCTCTACCGAGTACACCAATGTCAGCGACATCCTCTTCCCCGGCGCGCAGATCACCCTGCGCCAGAATGCGGAGTACTTCGCTGTTTGGGGGCCCCAGGTCACCCTGAGCTATGACCTGAACGGCGGCAGCGGCACTGTGCCCGGCTCCACGACGGATGATCCTGGCTTCAAGGTGCAGCTCGCCACGGACGAGGGTATCATTGCGCCCAATGGCAAGCTGTTCGCTGGTTGGGCCACCGATGTGAGCGGTACGACGCTGTATCAGCCCGGCGCTGATATGACCGTGAACAGCGACACCGTGATGTACGCCATCTGGGTGGACGCCGCCACCGTGACCTTCGTCAACGAGGGCGTCACCCTTGAGAATCTGAGCGTGACTGTGCCTGCCGGCCAGAAGATCACTCTGCCCAGCGGCAATGACCTCCAGGCTCCGGAAAGCGAGCAGGATCTGGTCTTCTATGGCTGGACGACTGACCTGTCCGGTGTGGACACCGAGGCGGAAACCGGCTTCGACCGCGCCGGCGATGAAGTGACTCTGGATGAGGACGCCACCTACCACGCGGTGTGGGGTCCCGCCAAGATGCAGATCACTGTCAGGGCCAATCATTACTATTATGATTCTTCGTCCAACAAGTACAAGCTGTACGAGACGGAAGAAACCATTCTCAAGGCCAATAATCCCCAGTATGTCGTGAGCGTGAAGGATTATCCCGAAAATGTGATGATCCACAGGACTGATGTCGCAACCACGGTTTCCGGCGTGGCCGATGCTGTGGTGGCCGGCGACAACACCTCCGTTACCTTTGATACCGCCAAGGTGGAATTGGTCGACTACCGCGGCACAGTGGACGTCAACTTCTACTACGATGCAGTCTACACCCTGACCTACCGCAGTGACGCCTACACCGGCTATAAGGAATACGAGCCCGGCAAGACCGGCTTCTATCCCTATGGCGATCGTGTGCTTGCCACCGACAAGAAAGAGATTTGGCCCATTGATGATAAGGTAGGCACCTGGGCCGTGCTGAAGAACGCGCCCAAGTCTGTGGAGGGTGCTGGCGGTTACGGTGATGGCTATGCCAACAATGGTAACCAGCCCTATGCGTATCAGTACCAGCTGCCTGGCGAGACCGAGCTGCACGATTTTGACTCCAATAATCTGCCGCCTCCTGGCTCCACCATCATTTACCGCTTCAAGCTGGCGGAGGCCGACCAGATTACCAAGATCATTTATGACCAGCGCTATCTGAACGCCTTTAACAATCAGTTCCTTAATCCCAACAAGTGGGAGACCATGACGAAAAACGCCACCTTTGAAGAGGGCATCCACTTCGGTGAGACGGTGACCTTTAACCTGTGGCGTATGGAATTCGATACCTATGAGCCGTACCATCCCGATCTGAACCCCATTGGCTATTATAAGCATTCGGGCTTCCAACTGTGGATGTACAGCGATCAGGAATTCCAGCCCAATGGTATGACCAAGGGCGAAGTGGAAGCGCTTGATTATACCTATTTCAAGGGTCAGCCCCTGGTGATCACCGGTCTGTACAAGGGCTATCAGCCCCGTCTGGAGCTTCTGTACGAAGGCACCAAGCCGGTTTGGTATACCGTTGAGTATTATGTGGACGGTGTGAAGGTTTACGAGACTTTCGACGTTCATGTGTATGCCGACAACTTTGGTCAGCAGCATGAGGTGCAGCCGCTGCCTTCGGATGCGACCAGCGACGTGTGGACGTACAAGACCTTCAATACCGATGGCACGGAACGTACGGAGAGTGAAGACAGCAGCTTCAATCCCTACAGCAACCGTGTGAAGGTAAAGCCCGGCGAAAAATTCAACATGATCGACGCCAATATCAAGTATTACGCTTACACGCAGATCGACGTGACCTACAGCAGCGAAAATACTGACCTTGGCACTGTTTCCCATGATCTGGATCAGCCCAATGGCCTCTCCGGCCAGACGGTGCTGGGCTCCACCGCTCAGCCCATCAACAACAGCATCTTCCTGGGCTGGTATAAGGGCGACACGCTCATCACCACGGACCTGACCTTGTCTGCTGAAGTTGTGCACGATAACCTGAACGAGCGTGCGGACGGCTCCATCACGAATGGCTGGTACATGGACACTGATTTTGTGGCCAAGTTCGCTTCCGCTGATGCGCAGACCTACCCCTATATCGTGAAGCACTTCTTCCAGCAGCCTGATGGCAGCTACGTTGAGAATGAAGAGTTCCGCGAGGAGCACTCCGGCATTGCCGGCCAGGCTGTTTCCGCCAAGCGCAAGTACATCACCGGCTACAGGCTGAATCCCAATCATCCCGATGCGATGAGTAATGGCATCGTGCTGGAAGACGGCAGCCTTGAATTGCGCCTGTACTACAACCTGGTCTACAAAACGACCTACATCTACGAGTACGACGAGAACTTCACCGATGCAGACAAGAGCTACATCGAGGAGAAGTATGCGTTGCCCGGCGCGAAGAAAAACCTCAAGCAGGAGGACGTGTCTGACAAGCCTGCCGACTGGAATGTTGAAGGCAATTACTACATCTTTGACGGCTGGCACGCAGAACCCGAAAACCTGATCGCCGAAGGTAACGGCTATAAGCACCAGAAGAACGAGAACGGCCAGACTGTTGGTTCCGATGTGGAGTATATCGGCGTCTGGCGCAAGGTGCTTATGGATCTGACCGGTACCAAGTACTGGGAAGGCGATAATGGCATCGCTCACGTTAACTCCAAGGAACTGAACATCCGCCTGTACCGTTCCGTCAACGGCGGCGCCAGGGAAGAGGTAGACGTAGCCGAAACCTGGTACATGGACAACTACACCTTCAGCGGTCTGCCGATCTGTGACAACGATGGCAACAAGTATACCTACACCGTGTCCGAGGATAAGGTGTATGGTTACGGTACCCGTCAGGATGGCTTCGATTTCATCAACGTCCTGGGCGAAATCCCCACCCTCAACCTGAAGATCACCAAGGTTTGGGACGACGGCAACGACGCCGATGGCCTGCGTCCTGATCAGGTCAGCGTGCAGATCTATGCCAATGACGAACCCTATGGCGATCCTCTCACCATTACCTCCAATGAAAACTGGCAATACGAAACGCAGCTTCCCGCTGAGACCGTCAGAGGGCTTCTTGAGTACACCCTTGAAGAGCTGACCACCGCAGGCTACCAGTGCACCATTGAAGGCGATATGGAGAGCGGCTATATCATCCGCAACACCCATTCTCCTGAGACCACCGATGTTACTGTCACCAAGATCTGGAATGACGACAGCAACCGCGATGGTATCCGCCCCGAAACGGTTACCCTGATTCTGAAGAACGGCAGCGAGGAAGTGGATCGCGTCACTCTGCAGGCTACTTCCTCCAACACGCAGAGCCATGTCTTCACTGGCCTGGTGAAAAACAAGAACGGTCAGGCTATCAATTACACCGTTGACGAGCTTGACGTAACAGGCTACGAGAAGAGCATCGACGGCACGACGATCACCAACTCCTACACGCCCGGCGAGACCAGCGTGACCGTGGTCAAGAGCTGGGACGACAACAACGACCAGGACGGCATCCGTCCCGAGTCTGTTGAGGTGCAGCTGTATGCCAACGGCGAGGCCCACGGCGCTGCTGTGACGCTGCCCATCGAAGGCAAGTGGAGCTACACCTGGAACGGCCTGGCCCTGAAGGCGAACGGCGCCGCCAT
>SVGJ01000050.1 GCA_015056415.1 Clostridiales bacterium | reverse complement strand
TTCTCCGCCTGCTTCGGCCAGGCCTTCCTGGAGCTGCATCCCACCAAGTACGGTGAGGAGCTGGTCAAGAAGATGGAAGCCAACGGCGCCAAGGCCTACCTGGTCAACACCGGCTGGAACGGCACCGGCAAGCGCATCACCATCAAGGATACCCGCGGCATCATCGACGCCATCCTGAACGGTGACATCCTGAAGGCTCCCACCAAGAAGATCCCCATGTTCGACCTGGAAGTGCCCACCGAGCTGCCCGGCGTGAACCCCGCCATCCTGGATCCCCGCGACACCTACGCCGACGCCTCCGAGTGGGAGACCAAGGCCAAGGATCTGGCTGGCCGCTTCGTGAAGAACTTCGTGAAGTACACCGGCAACGATGCTGGCAAGGCCCTGGTTGCCGCCGGCCCCCAGCTGTAAGGGCAGAGTCCTTACAACCCGCCAAAGGGGCAATGCCACTTTGGAAGCCCATTTCGCGATCAAGTTGATTGTTTTGATTGACTGTTTGCGCGTGGAACGTTTTTCTGCGACCTGCCGAAAGGTGGGTCGCTTTTTTTCATGCAAAAGGCTCACCCGGTATGGGTGAGCCTTACGTTGTTTATTCCCAGTCTATCAGTCCGGCATGCTCCAGGTACTCCTGCTGAAGCTCCATGTAGTCGTCGATGAGGCCGCCGACCTTCACTGCCATGTCCGGGTCAAAGCCGTTCAGCTCGGCGAGGGCTTCCACGATGTACTCGAAGGCTTCGTCGTCATCGTAGTAGTTGTCGCCGGCATCGCCGTTTTCGTCCAGCACGCCGGTGGCATGCATGAAGGCCATGTCGGCGTCGATGGCCTGGGCGATCAGCTGGTCGATGAGGAAGGTCAGCGCCTTGTGGCCTTTGCGGTCGATGCGGGGCAGGATGAACGCCAGCGCGTCATCCTTGCTATAGCCATTCATCATAATGATTCTCCTTTGCGGGGCTTTGCCGGTGCGGCAAAAGCCTGTATGCTGGCATTAAAGTACTGCCTTGAACTTAGCCAGCGTGTCCTTGAAGACCTCCATGGCTTTGCGCAGGGGCTCGGGACTGGACATATCGATGCCGGCCAGCTTCAGGGCTTCGATGGGCGGCACGCTGCAGCCTGCGGAAAGGAACTTGCGGTAGTCGTTGACGGCGGATTCACCCTCGGTGAGAATGCGTTCGCTCAGGCTCACCGCGGCGCACAGGCCGGTGGCGTAGACGTACACATAGAAGGCGCGATAGAAGTGGGGGATGCGCATCCATTCGTTGGCGATAACTTCATCCACCACACAGGCGTCGCCGTAGTATTTCTGGTTCAGCTCGTAATAGGCCTTGGAGAGGGATTCCTTGGTCAGGGGCTCACCCTTGGCGGCCATGTCGTGGCTGATGCGCTCAAACTCGGCGAACATGGTCTGGCGGAAGCAGGTGGTGCGGAACTGCTCCAGGAAGTGGTTGAGCAGGTAGGCCTGGGCCTTCTTTTCGGTGAAGGTGGAGAGCAGGTGGCGCATCATCACGGCCTCATTACAGGTGGAGGCGACCTCGGCCACGAACAGGCTGTAATCCGCCTTGGGCAGGGGCTGGGCCTGATTGCTGTAGTAGCTGTGCATGGAGTGGCCGAGCTCATGGGCGATGGTGAAGGCGCTCTCCAGGTTATCGTTGTGGTTCAGCAGCACATAGGGGTGCACCTTAGCCAGACCGCCTGCGGAGAAAGCGCCGGAGGACTTGCTCTCGCTGGGGTAAACGTCGATCCAGCCGTTGTCGCGGGCTTCCACCAGCTTGGCCAGGTAGTCCTCGCCCATGGGCTTGAGGCCCTCCAGCATCAGGTCGAAGGCTTTCTCGTAGGGCATATCCATATGGAAATCACTTACCATGGGGCAATACAGGTCATACATATGGAGCTCATCCAGTTTAAGCACCTTTTTGCGCAGCTCCAGGTATTCATTCAGCACGGGCAGGTACTCATGGATGACGGAGATCAGGTTATCATAGACGGCCTGAGGGATCTGCAGGGGCTCCATTTTGGCGGCCAGGGCGGAGGAATACTTGCGGGCGGCCGCCTGGAAGGTATCGTTCTTCACAGAGCCGTTGTAGGTGGCGGCGATGGTGTTGCCATACTTGCCGTAGGTGCCCATGATGCCCTCGAATGCCTGCTTGCGCACCTCGCGGTCGTTGCCATGGATGAAGGTGGAGTAGTTGCCCTCGCTGAGCTCCTGCTGGGAGCCGTCGGCCAGGGTGATGGCGGGGAACTTCATGTCCACGTCCGTAAGCATAGAGAAAATGGTGTTGGGGGCGTCGGCCACCTCGCCCATCATGGCCAGCAGGCGCTCCTGGTCCTTGGGCAGGGCGTGGGCCTTGTCACGGAGCAGATCGCCCAGGAAGACGGAGTAATCCGCCATGTCAGGGTCGTTGATCATTTCGGTGAGGACGCTCTCATCCAGGTCCAGCAGCTCCGGCTGCATGAAGGCGGAGGCAGTACCGGCCTGCACCGCCAGGGCGCGAACGCGGTCGCTCATGGCCTGGGCGGCAGGGTCAGCGTTGTCGGTTTCCTTGTTGAGGAAAGCGTACTCAAACACGGGCAGCAGCTCGGCGTCCAGGTCGAAATACGCGCGGATGACCTTGCGGGGGTCTTCGGCCACCTTGCCGTCAAAGGCAGCGAAGGCGGCGATCTTCTCGCCCAGGGCGGCAAAAGCGGCCTCCCAGGCCTCAGGGGTGGGATAGATGTCGGTGAGCTTCCACTTGTATTTGTTGTCGATCTCACTACGCTTACGGAGCTTTTCAGCCATGATGGTTCCTTCTTTCTATTGAATTATTTATGATAGATCACGCTTCTGTTTACGGTGGCGCTTTCGCTGCCGATGGGATAGAAGGCGATGCGCTGCTCATTGAGCACGATGGTGCCGGTGGAGCCGCGCAGCTGTTTTTGCTTGAGGATCAGCTGCACCAGCTTATCGGTCATTTCCGGGCCGCCGCCGCGGGTGAGGCAATCCTTCCACAGGGTGAAGTGACAGCCCTCGCTCAGGCGGGAGCAGAAGAAGGTCTGGGCGCTTTCCAGCACCTGCCCCTGTCCGCACACCGGACAGACCACCTCGGGCACGGCCCTGCCCCTGGCGGTGAGCTTCTGCTGGCGCTTTTTGCGGCGGCCATCATCGGGGAAGACCACATTGGCGTGGTTGTCCCGGGCATAATTCACCAGAAAGGCGGAGAAGCGACGGATGCTCTCCATGAATTTGGCGGGATCCTGCCTGCCATCGGTGATCTGATCCAGGGCCAGCTCCCACCGGCCGGTCATCTCGGGGGAGGTGATCTCCTGGGGCATGATGGCGATGAGCTGCACGCCCTTGTCTGTGGCCTGGATGGTTTTGCCCTTGCGCTGGGCGTAGCCCACCTGCATCAGTCGCTCGATGATGGCGGCCCGGGTGGCAGGCGTGCCGATGCCGCTGCCCTTCATCTGCCGCTGGAGCTCCTCGTCCTCCAGCTCGCGGCCGGCGTTCTCCATGGCGGAGAGGAGCGAAGCGTCGTTGTGCTGGGGCGGAGGCTTGGTGGCATCCTGCTTGATCTGCGTGTCCTTCACGGTGCGAGTGTCACCCTTGGCAAGGGGCGGCAGGGCAGTTTCCTCTTCATTTTCGGCAGGCTTCTTCTTGCGGGTCTTGGGGGGATTGGCCAGGGGCGGGATATCCCGCCAGCCGTTTTGCAGCACCACCCGCCCGTTGGTGCGGAATCGGTGCTCACCCACGCCGGTGATGACCCTGGTCGCGTCATACTCACAGGGAGGGTAGAAGGCGGCCAGCATTCTCCGTGCCACCAGATCGTAGAGCTGGCGTTCATCCTCGGAGAAGGTGGAGGGATCCACCCGCTTGGCGGTGGGGATCAGGGCATGGTGGTCGGTGACCTTGGTTTCATCCACGGTACGTTTGCTCACGGGAAGCTTGCCACCGGGCAGAGCGCCGGGAACAAGGGCCTGATACTCCTGCGGGAGGAGCTTCATGGTCTGCACTACCCGGGGGATCATATCCGGGGGCAGGTAGCGGCTGTCGGTACGGGGATAGGTGAGGGCCTTGCGGGTCTCATAGAGGCTCTGGGCCAGTTTCAGCGTTTTGTCGGCGGTGAAGCCCAGCAGCTTGTTGGCGTCACGCTGCAGGCTGGTCAGATCGTAGAGCTGGGGCGGAAGATCACGCTTGCGGGTGGTCTCGGCGGAAAGGACGGCGCCGGTCTGGCCCTTGACCTGCTCGGCAATGGCCTTGGCGGTCTCGGCATTGGGCAGATGAGTATCCGGATCCAGCTTCTCATCGAACCAAATGCCCTTGTAATCGCCGAAATCGGCGGTGAGGGTGGCGTACTCCTCGGGCTTGAAGTTCTCGATCTCCTTGCGGCGCTTGACCAGGATCGCCAGGGTAGGCGTCTGTACACGGCCCACAGAGAGCAGCGTATCATACTTCAGGGTGAAGGCACGGGAGGCATTCATGCCCACGAGCCAGTCTGCCTGGGAGCGGCATTGGGCGCTGTGATACAGCCCCTGATACTTCTCGCCCGGCTGGATGGTGCGGAAGCCCTCGGCGATGGCCTCGTCCGTCATGGAGGAGATCCACAGCCGCTGGATGGGCTTTTTGCAGCCGCTTTTCCGGTAAATGTAGCGGAAAATGAGCTCGCCCTCGCGTCCGGCGTCCGTGGCGCAGATAACGCCGTCGGTAGCGCTGTCGTTGATGAGATCCTTGACGACCTTGTATTGATCGCGGGTGGCGGGGATGACCTTCAGCGGGATGTCCTCAGGCAGGATGGGCAGCGTGGCCATGGTCCACTTTTTATATTTCTCGTCCAGCTCGTCAGGCTCGCACAGGGTGACCAGATGGCCAACGGCCCAGGTCACCACATAGCCTTCGCCCATCAGGCAGCCCTTGCCCTGATTCCGGCAGCCCAGCACCCGGGCAATATCCCGGCCCACGCTGGGCTTTTCGGCAACCACAACGATGCGTCCCATGCTTCATCCTCCTTGAGCGTATATTATACCACATCCGGGCCGGACTGGACAAGGGGCGGCTGGTGGGCTATACTGTTCTGGGTGATGAAATTGGACTACATTGTGAAGGAAGACGGCCGCGTCCTGCGGGACGTCCTTCGACGGGACATGGGCGTAAGCTATTCCGCTATGAAATCCGCCAAGTGGGATGATCGCATCCTGGTGGACGGCGTGCCCACGCCGGTCAGCTCCGTCCTGCGGGCCGGGCAGACTGTGACCATGCGCTGGCCGCGGGAGAAGCCTGTGTATCAGCCCCGGCCCTATGAGCTTTCGTTGAACATCCCTTATGAAGATGAGCACCTGATGGTGATCGACAAGCCCGCGCCCCTGGCCAGCCAGAGCAGCGCGGGACATCCGGATAACTCGCTGGAGAACGCGGTATATGCGTATATGGGCTGCCCGGAGGAATTCATTTATCGCCCGGTGAATCGGCTGGACAAGGGTACCAGCGGGCTGATGGTGGTAGCAAAAACGCCCCATGCGCAGCACCTTTTGCAAAAGCAGCTGCACACAGAGGCGTTTCAGCGGGTGTATCTGGCGGTGGTGGAGGGCGTGCCGGAGCCGGAGCGCGGCGTGATCGACGCACCTATCGCCAAGGTGGAAGCAGCCAGCATCCGGCGACAGGTATGCCCGGAAGGCCGCCCTTCGGTGACGCATTATCGGGTGGAGCAGATCGTGGGGAACCGCGCCCTGGTGCGCCTGAGGCTGGAGACCGGGCGCACCCATCAGATCCGGGTGCACATGAGTCACATGGGCTGCCCGGTATGCGGCGATTTCCTGTACGGAACGGAATTGCCGGAGCTGCCGGGGCGGTTCGCGCTGCACTCGGCGGAACTGGTGCTGGCGCATCCCTTTACGGGTGAAACGCTGCGCCTGAGCTCCACTCTGCCGCGGGAGCTTACTTCCTTGCTGTGAAAACGGTGGTGGGGCCGTCCAGGGCCTGGGCCAGGGCGGCTTCGAGCCAATCCAGGCCACGCTGACGCATGGCGTCAAGCCGTGCGCTTACCTGCTCCCAGGGGATGTCCTCGCATTCGGCGTCCAGACCGAGCTCCCGCATCAGGTTATCGATGCGGCTGTTCTTCGATTCAGGATCATCTTCGCGGTAGCGGCGGAAAACCGAGAAGGGCCGCTGAAGAATGGAGGCAAAGGTGGCTCCGTGGAAGGAATCGGTGCAGATGTAGGCTGCCTCGTCCAGCCAGCCAAGCCACTCCTGGGGGGAGAGGCCGTCTGCCAGCTCGTAGGGCTGGTGATAGGCATTCTCGGTCACAGGGATGACCTTCACCCGCAGGCCGGTCTTGTGGGCGTAGCGCTCCACCCGCTCCCAGTAGGAGGGATCGTCGCCGATGAAGTAGCACAGCAGGTACGGGTGCTTGCGGCCGGGGCGCGTGGCCAGCGCCTGCCAGGCCTCGCGGGGCTGCAGGCATACCGGGTCGGGCATGACGGCAGGGGCATGGCCCAGCAAGGGCTCAAGGAGCTGGGCACCCTCCTGCTCACGGACGGAAACAGCTGAATAGGAACGGATCAGTCCGGCGATACGCCGGGCTTTTCTTTGATTGGGCATCCGGCTCACCCCCAGGGAGGGGGCGTAGGCCACCCGGGGCTTCTTGCCGGCAAAATCCAGGAAATACGCCGGATTCAGCCACACCGGGGACCAGATCTGGTCACTACCGGAAAGCAGCAGATCATACTGCGCGGATTGCTTTTTCAGTGCGGCGTGATCGGCGCAGACAGGGGAAAGACGCATATTCCCGCTGTAAAAGGGAGCGAAAGAGGCGCTTTTGCTGCGCGCGCCTTCGTTTCCGGCCTTCACGGCGCGCTTGCGCAGCCCCTCCACGATCAGCTTGGGGGAGTTGCCGCTGAGAAGCAGGTTGCGTATCTTTTCTGTTTTGCTGGGCTTATAGTCGATATGCTCGGCCTGGTAGCCCAGCGCATTCACGGCCTTTTGCAGGGCCCATGCCTGCAGGGTGGAGCCGTAATTATCATTATGCAGGAAAGTCATGATGCCGACGCGCTTCATGGAATCATCCTCTCGTAGGGTTACGGATATTATACCACGGAATCAGCCGTGGCGTAAAGGTGTACGCACCTCATGAATACGCCCATCGTCCCGCAGGGTGATCCACCCGGTGGTGACACCCTCGCCGTCGAGGGTCAGGAGGGGCTCGCTCCGGCCGGCGTGAAAGTGCCAGGTGGAGGCGCCCCATTGCAGCGTGATGGTGAAGCCATCCCAATCCGGGGGCGCCATGGGCCGCAGCCGCACCTGATCGCCGCGTTTCTCAAAGCCCAGCAGCTTTTCCAGCACGATGGCATACAGCCACGCGGCTCCGGCGGTGCGGCAGCTCCGGTCGCCCCGTCCCATCTGCTGGGGGTGGGTGTATACGTCGTCGGGCAACGCATAGGACTCCAGGCGGTAGCGGTCGGGATCATCGCCATGGCGGATGGGGTTCAGGGCATGGACCAGCGTCCAGGCCCGGTCAGACCAGCCCAGCAGGCTCAACGCCCAGATCATCCAGACGGCAGCCTGCGTATCCTGGGCGCCGTTTGCCCGGACGCCCGGCGGATAGCCGGTGATGCTGCCTACGTCCAGCTTGCCATCGTAGGCGGGAGTAAAGCCCTTCATCAACCCGCGACGGGGATCGAAGAGCTGCTGCCAGGCTTGATCCACCGCCTGGACGGTGCGCTCGGTCGCGCCCAGGGCCAGCACAGCCCAGCTCTGGCTCAGGTTGTCGATGCGGCACTCCGGACTGCCCGAGCTGCCCAGAGGCGAGCCATCCCGGAAGAAGGCACGCAGATACCAGGAGCCGTCCCAGCCGCTGCGCTCGATGGAATCCAACAGCTGTGCATGGACGTCCTCCATCTCGGAGCGGGCGGGGGGATCGGCGTATTGGGCAAAGAGACGCAGCGTACAGGCGTAGAACATGGCCAGCCAGACGCTTTCGCCCCGGACGTGGTTCATGCTGCCGTCACGGTCGCCGCCTTCCATAAGGGGCAGCCCCTGCGGCCCCAGCCGAAGCGAGGTCAGCGCCCGCAGGCAATGCGTATAGAGGGTATCGGTTTCCTGGGTGGAGGGCGGCGTATGGAGGATCTCCTCCTGCCCATCGGGCAGGGGATCTGCCAGCAGCCACGGGATCTGTTCACGAAGAACCTCCCTGTTGCCGGTGCGCCGGATATACCAGCAGGTCATGAAGGGCAGGAAGAGACGGTCGCCGGTGATATGTGTGCGAATGCCGGTCTGCTCCGGGAACCACCAGTGCTGCACATCGCCCTCGGTGTATTGGTGACGGGCGCAATCCAGCAGCTTCGCACGGACACGCTCAGGCTCAACAAGGGTGAGGGCGATCATATTCTGCAGCTGCTCCGTGAAGCTGATGGCGCCGCTTGCCTGGTGCAATCCGCAGTGTACCTGCCAGGGCAGGATGCGGTTGAGCAGCAGATCAAGGCTGTCATCGGGTGTGCTGATGCGGAGCCTGCCCAGCCTTCCGGCCCATGCCTGACGGGCTTCGCGGTAGATGACGGAAGAGCCTGTCTGACGCAGACGGGCGAGCAGCACTTCAAGGTCGTCCATCTGTCCGCAAGCGCCCATAAGCCAGGTCACGGCCTCGCTTCCCCCGGCAGGGATGTCCAGGATCAGGCTCAACAGGGCGATGGTGCCGGCCTCGTCCGCGGGGGCGGCGAGATCCGGAATGCCGGAGAAGCCGTGGAAGGCCAGCGGGCTGACGACCCGGCTCTCGCAATGGCCCTCCACAAGAGCAAGGCAGCCAAACTGCTCCATCGCCGGTGAAGCGGCCACCACGCCGCCCTCAATGGGCGTCAGGCAGGCGCAGCTCTCGTCCAGAGGGCTTTGCCCCATGGTGAGGCGGGCCGCGATGGTCAGGGTGAAGCGCTGCGCATGCTGCGTCACGTTCTTGACACGCAGCGTACGGCTGCCAAAGGACGTCCCGGGAATGACCGCGGCGGTGAGGGTCATATCCAGCCCGTGGCCGAGGCTGCGCCAGGTGGTCACGCCGGGATTGACCTGCACACGGCAGCTCAGGCCCTGGCCAAGAGGCAGCGGCGTAGGAGTGAAAAGTCGGCTCTCGTCAGAAAGATAGGCGCATTCGCTTCCTGTGGGGCAGACGGGATCGTTGCTCCGGGGGGTCAGGCTCAGGCGACCGTTCCCGGCGAAGGATCCATTCAGTCCGCTTTCCGTGCACAGGGTGCTCATTGCTTCGCCGGTGAGCAGGCTGTACCAGGGCGCGGGCGTTGTTGTGCCGGTTTCCAGCCGGATCACGTAGTCATCCGTGCCGCTCTGAAAGCCGCCGAGGCTGTTTTCGAAGCGCAGGGGCTCTGCCTCCAGCGGGGGCGAGTGGGGTTCCACAGCAGGCAGGGCCAGGGTGGGGAGACGCTGCGCCGCGGCTTCCAGCTGGGCGGTGATGGTGCCTGCGCCCTCGTAAAGGATGAAGCAGGACACGGCTTCGAGGGTCTCGCGGGAACCCTCGGGCAGGTCAGAGGAGAGCAGAACGACAGCCGGTCGGTTGAGCAGGGCTTCGCTGGCTCTGGCGCGGGCGCCGGCGGCATGATCTCCTTCGCACAGGATGCAAAGCCCGACGCTCTGGCCCATCAGGCGAAGCCATTGTACGGCATCGCTGGCATCCCGCAGGAGCGAGGAGCAGCCATCGGAATGAACCATGACGAGAAGCAGCGGTTGGTGAGGATCCAGCCCCAGCGTGCGAAGAAGGCCGAAGGGTTTGCTCAGTGGCGTGATAGCTCCCTGATGGGGCTGGCAGCGCCACAGCAGGGGGCCGAACAGCCGGCAAAGCGCTGCGGCACGGCATTGATCCATGGAAAGGGAATCGGTAATGGTGCGGCTCAGCAGCGCGGAAAGCGTGGCCATGCTTCCGAAATCGGACAGGCGTGGGGCCAGCGCCTCCAGAGAGAAGGCTTCGTCAGGGCGCATCAGCCTGGTCACGAAGATCACGGCAGCCCTGCCGCGGGGAGCCAGCTTCAGCCTGGCGCAGAAAGAAGCACAGGGTGTGATGGGTGCGCCAATGAGACCATCCCGCAGCGGAGCTTCCAGCCCGGCGGGATGGTGAAGCGTTCGGTTGCGCCCCTGAAAGGCTGTGCGGTCCGTCTCAACGGCCAGGCCCAACAGAGGCTCGTGGGTGGAAATGGCATGGCAGAGTGTCAACCGGGACTCGCCGGACGCTACGGCACGTCGGCTCACGGTGAGAACACGCTCCTCCGGGCGGCCGGTTTCGACCAGCAGATCGCTGTGGGCAGGGTCATCGCAGGCGGCAACGCCCAGCTCCGGCACCAGACAGCTGGCCAGGTCGATGGTGCGCTCGCGCCCGGAAAGGTTCACGGCCTCGATCATGTGCAGGAACGAGCCCTGTACCGGATCGGTAATGGCGGTGAGGGTGGTCTGCACCTGACCGCAGACGCGGATGAACCGCAGCACACCCTCGGAAAAGGACGTGTCGCCGGAAAGTGTGGGATCAGTAAGGCGGTAAGACCGCAGACCGTCATGCAGGTAGAACTGGATGCCCTCAAGCTGGGTGGGATCGCCGGTGAAACGGGTCAGCTCTACGCCGCGGGAGCGCATCACGCCAAGCCCCTGGGCGCTCATGAGCAGCATGGCCTCCGGGCTGCCGATGACGTGAGCGTCCAGGGGCGCGGTCATGGGCTGGGCGCTTCGGCGGAAGGACGGGTCCTTGGGCGCGATGTTTTCCGGATGGATGGCCCGGGGCGGCAGGGTCAGGCGGGGGAGCCGCTTTTCCTGCAGGAGCAGGGCGGCGGCAGCGGCGGCTGGCACAGACGCAAAGTGACGCACAAGGACATGATCCGTCAGGGCATTGCACAGGGCGCACAGCAGCATTCCCTGGTGGTGGGCCATATGGCTTTGCACCACGGCTTCGCAGGAGCCTTCGGGCAGGTGAGCGGGGTCGAAATCAATGCTTTCAAAGAAGCCGAACCGGCCCAGCACACCCCGGCTGCGCAAGCGCATGAGACTTTCGTGGGCTTCCGGCAGGGCGAAGGGCAGGCAAAGCGCCGCCGCATAGGGAGCGATGACCGGGTGCGGGCTGCAGGGCCCCAGAGCGGTCTCGGGCAGACCGAAGGCGCGGTACTGGTAGTTCAGCTGCGCGTCAAAGCCCCACCAGCCGCTCTCGGATATGCCGAACATCCCCTCAACGCCATTCCTGCGCTGCGCTTGGATAACGGCGCGCAGGGTCTGATCCATCATGGTGCCGTGGGCGGTGGGAAGCAGGAGCCGGGGCATCAGGTACTCAAAGACAGCTCCGCTCCAGCTGACGTAGAGTGAACGGCGGCCCGAACGCACAAGCGTGCGGTTCAGCCGGGCAAGATGCCGCTGAGGGACTTCACGGCGCATTACCGCTACAAAGCTGAGCAGCAGCGCCTCGCTGGCATAGAGATCGTAATGGGTGGCGTCCGGCGCCTCGGTATCGGCGTGATAGCCGGTGGAGAACAGCTGCGCCGTGGGATCGTAGAGACGATGCAGCTCCATGCGTGAGGCGAAGTCGTCCACCCGCCGGGCCAGGTCGGTGTACTCCTGCGGGGTTTCGGGCAGGTAGCTGCGCAGCCCCTGGGCAAGGGCGATCAGACAGGCGCACAGGTTGCCGCAGTCAACGCTGGAAACAAAGGGCGGATCCAGGACGGCAAGGGTATCGGTGGCGTACCAGTTGTAGGGCAGCCCGTGCCACAGCGGGAGCTGCTCCATGGTATCCAGGGTCAGGCTGATGTGCCCGCACATCTCGTCCGTGCCGATGAGGCCCAGTTCACGCATGGCAAGGCAGGAAAGCAGATACATACCCATGTCGGTGGGCGAGGTGCGCCGGGCAACGCCTCGCCAGGGCTTGAGCTGCAGGTTATCCGGGGGCAGGTGGTGCTCCTCGGCGGTGACGGTTTCCTCAAAGAAGCGCCAGGTGGATTCGGCAATCTCCAGCAGGGAGGTCTCCATCTCCGGCGTGGGTCGCGGCAGGCGGTGGAGGGGCGCGTCAAGCCAGGGATGGATCAGCGGAAAGCAGGCAAAGGCTGCCGAGAGAAGCAACCCGGTGACGGAGATAGGCTGCAGCGCCAGCGCGGCGGTGGCGAAGGCGATGACTGCCAGCGCCTGGCTCCAGTTTTCCCAGGCGGAAAGGCCCGCGCCTGTATCTGCTAAAGCGGCGGGGATCCAGTCGAGGCGCTTTTCGTGCCGGATGAAGGTGCGCCAGAGCGCCTTGACGATGGCGTCAGCCCGGATTACGGCCCGAAGGGGCAGCTGTGCCAAGCGGGCAAGAAAACGTCCGGGCACGGTAATGGGAAGCTCGGGGACGAGCAGCGCAAACAAGGCCAGCGGGAGGCTGCGGGCCAGAACGGCGTAGAGCAGGAGAAACAGCCGACAGGCCGGCGCGAGGCTGAGACGCAGGTTCTGGCGGAGTTTATAGCGGCTGTGGGAAGAAAGGGGATTGCGGCGCACGCCGCCGGGCGTCTTCACATGGGGGAAAAGCCAGGGGAGCAGCTGCCAATCGCCCCTGGTCCAGCGGTGAAGACGTTTGAGCCAGCCGCTCATGGTAGCGGGATGCTCGTCGTAGAAGGCTTGGGTCGCATCCTGCGCGCAGCCTGAAAGCTCACCCTCCAGCAGATCATGGCTGAGAACGGTATCTGGCAGGATCCAGCCCTCGGTGGCTTCCAGCAGGCTGTCGGGCCGGAAAAGCCCTTTGCCCTGAAAGCAGCCCCGCCCGTTCAGATGCTGCCACAGGCTCAAAGTTCCTGAGCCGTAGGGATCGATGCCGCCCGGGCCGCCTTCCCACAGGGCGATGCGGCTGCGGACGGCGTCGGGCGCGACCTCCATACGGGGTTGGATGATGCTTACGCCACGCACTCCTTCAGCCGTATGGCGGCGTTCATTCAGCGGATGGGTCAGCGCACCGATGAGGGGCAGAAGGGAATCCGGGGCAGGGGTGGTATCGGCATCCAGTGTAAGGACGTAGGCGTAACGGCGGTGAAAAGCGGCGGGTGGCAGGGTCGCCTCGTCATATTCATCGGCACACCGGCCATGAACAATGAGCTGGTTGAGGCCTTCCAACGCGCCACGCTTGCGTTCACGGCCGATGTAGGCCCGCTGATCACCACTCCAGACACGCCTGCGCTGCATATACAGGAAGCGTCCTCCGTCGCCGTCCACAGCGTCGATGGCCATGCGGGCGGCCATGACGATGGCGGGATCCTCGCTGCTTGTCTGGGTGATGCAATCGCCGTAATCCGCCAGCAGCAGGCAGTCCACCTCGCCCTCGGGAAAGGCTTTGCGGGCCAGCAGCAGGCGGCGTACAGCGGGTACGGCCTGGGTGCGGTCACGCAGGATGGTGGGGATGACGATCAGCGTACGCATCTCCTCGGTAACGCGGTCAATGTGCATCCGGGGCAGGGGGAGCGCTGGAACGCAGCGGCGGAGGAGCAAATCCAGCAGAAAATGATTCAGGCATCCGGCAACGCCGAGAAACACCGGCAGCGCCCACAGCGGGTGACCGCTGTGCAGGAAGATCAGTCCGCCGGCAAGGGCGAGCAGACCGAGCCCGGCACGGTAAAGCCACGGCGCGTGACGGTGAAGGCAAAGCCGCACGAAGCCCCTGCGCACGTGGAGGTGACGCTGCAGCGCGCGGATGCCCACAGGCTCCAGCAGGTACCAGCCGACGTGGTCACGCAGACCATCCGGATCAGCGGCGCCGCAAAGGATCAGAATATCCCGGGTCAGGCGGAGCTCGTCTACCGAGAACAGCCTGGAAAGATCGGAGACCCGCTGACGGTACAGCATACGGCTGTCGGCGTCCATGCGGGGATACGTCCGGGTAGGATCGTGCAGGAGCAGCTGGTGAATGGGATCAGAGGGCTCCTGCAGGGCGGGCCAATCCATTTTGTCCAGAGACTGAAAGCAGGCGAGGATCCTGGCCAGATGATCAGACAGGAGCGATTGCTGGCGGGCGTGATCCTCGGAAAGCTGCTGCATTGAGTAGTTATCCTGCCGCATCCGCTCCTCAAGAACGGTCAACAGGGTGGTTTCACGGCATTCGGTGAGATAGGCGAGCATGGCCTGTGCCTCGGTAAGGGAGAGATGCTGCTTGTTCAGCAGCTCCATAGGCCGGTGGGAACGGATGAGCCTTCGGCCCAGATTGCGGCCCCGGCGGACTTCCTCCACAGCATGGTGAAGGTTGGCGAGCACATCCGCCAGCTGATCGCACAGGGCGGAGCGGACGCACAAGGGAAGCTGCAGGCGTTCCTGCAGGGTCAGCGCTGCCGCCTCCTGCCAAAGGGACAATGTGTCCAGCAGAAGATCACGCTCCATGCTTCCGCCGCACATCAGGTAGCGCCGGCAAAGGGTCAGCATACGGGGCAGCCCACGAACGGCGGCAGGCAGCCGGGGAGCATGGAGAAGGGCGTCGCGCGTGGCTATCAGCGGCATCAGCAGGTTGTGCCCATTGTCCCGCAGGAAGCTGAGGGCAGGCAGCTGATCGCTGCAGCGCAGCAGGGGACGCAGCAGTCGCAGAGCTCTGGCATCCCGCGGCAGAGGCGAAAGCCGGCGCCACGCCAGCTCTTGGGCGGCGTCGCGGAGAAGCTCCTCCCGCCGGGAGGCGGAGGCCGGCTCGATGGTGGGCAGGGGCGGCAGGGGGCGCGGCCTTCGGGACGCCAGATGGTACATCCATCCGATCAACAGGAAGGAAAAGGCCAGAATGCTTAGCTGCATCATATGCTGACATCCTTTCGGTATCATGGTCTTTGATACAGGATGCACAGCGCCCGGAGGGATTATCCTGCAGGGGAAGCATAAGAAAAGCGCCGCGGACAGCGGCGCGAAAGGATCAGAAAAGGCTGGATAAAGGCACATAGGCCATGGGTACAAAGATGGCAGGCAGCAGATTGCCCACGGCAATGTGCTTGTCGTAGAGCATATTCAGGCCGATACCGATGATCAACAGGCTTCCCACGGCGGACATCTCGTCAATGATGGGTTGGGTGAGGATGGGCTCGATCCATGTGGCCAACAGGGAGATGGCGCCCTGATAGACCAGCACGGCCAGGGCGGATAGTCCCACGCCCGGTCCCATCGTGCTGGCAAAGAAAATGGCGGATACACCATCCAGCGCCGCCTTGGCGATCAGGGTGGAATGGTCGCCGCGCAGGCCGCTGTTCATGGAGCCAACGATGGCCATGGCGCCCACGCAGTAAACCAGCGATGCGGTGACAAAGCCCTTGGCAAAGGTGCTTTCGCCGCGGCCGTGCAGGAGCTTGCGCTCGGCAAAGGCGCCCAGCTGATCGAGGCGGCGCTCGATGTTGACCGCACTGCCCAGCAGGCCGCCAACCACCATGCTGATGATGACGCACATGATATCGCCTGTCTCAATAGCGCCGCTGACGCCGATGAGCATCACGCACAGGGCCAGCCCCTGCATAACTGTCTGACGCATACGCTCGGGGATGCCCTTGCGCAGCAGCAGGCCCAAAGCCGTGCCGGCGAGGATCGCGGCTACATTGATAAGCGTTCCGATCATACAAACACTTCTTTCAATTGAAAATGCCTGTCCGGGCGGACAGGCATCAGGAGACCTTGCAATTACTGGGCGGCAGTCTCAACGGGGTACACAGAGACCTGCTTCTTGTCGCGGCCCTTGCGCTCGAAACGAACAACGCCGTCCACCAGAGCGAACAGGGTGTCGTCCTTGCC
>SVGJ01000049.1 GCA_015056415.1 Clostridiales bacterium | reverse complement strand
CCCTGGCCCTGTGGCTGACGCTGACGGGCGCATCCGCGCTGATGCTGCTGGCGCTGCTCCGCCGCAGAAAGGCATAATCCCAACACATCGACCCGCCGGAGTGAATCCTCCGGCGGGTTTCCTTTGGGCCGGGGCGAAGCGCGCCGGGGATGAATAGATTCCTCCGTCATCAGGCAGGCTATCCATCTGTGGAGGTGAATGGATGCAATACGCGCTGCTGGTCATGCTGGGAACGGTGGTGGGGCTCATCATGCGGCGGATCGCTTTATGGCGGCGTTGCGGATACACAAGGGCCGCACGGCGGCTGTATCTGGGCACAAGCTGGCTGCTGGGCGGCGGCGCCTATGCCGCCATGGCGACGCAGGAAGGGATCCTGCTGGCTTCCGGGCAGCTTGCGTGGAGCAATGCCCTCCCCTTGCACCTGTGCAGTCTGATGGGCCTGCTCACCCTGCCCATGCTGCTGACACGCCGCCGGATATTATGGCATATTTCACTGTATCTGGGCCTGCCCGGCGCGCTGATGGCGCTGCTTTTCCCCGCCGTGCTGGAAACGCCCTGGCCCCGGGCAACGGAGCTGGCTTTTCACACCATGCACTGCTGTGTTCTTCTGGCGCCGCTCCTGCCCTTCAGTCTGGGCGTGCGGCCCTCTCCCAGGGGCGTGGCGTGGGCGCTGATTTCACTGGCGCTGCTGACCTGCGTGGCCCTGGGCGCCAATGCGGTCACCGGCGGGAACTATCTATTCCTCAACGGTTCGCCCATCGGCTGGATGAACCGGTGGGGACTTGGCGCATGGCGTGGCGCACTGGCCGCGCTGGTCCTGACCGTTCTGGCCTCGGAGGCCTTCGCCGTATTCCTTTTGCAGCAAAAACGGGGCTGGTCGCACTGACCAGCCCCGCATTGATTATTTCCGTTCATACCCGAAGTGCCGGACGATGGCCTCCGCCGCCTCCCGTGGGGAAAGCCGGCTGTTGTCCAGCCGCAGGTAATTCGCATAAGGCACCTCGCCGGGCTCGGACACGCAGCGGTACTTCTCCTCCGCGTGGAAGATAAACCCCTCCGAGACAGCCACATCCCGCTTGGAGGGTTTCTCCCGCAGGCGGTTCTCGGTGCGGTTGCGCTGCAGACGCACCTCCTGGGGCGCGATCAGCTCCACGATGTCCACCGTGCCGCCCGCATCCTCAAAGATCCTGCGCAGGTTGGCCACATAATCCCAGTCCGCCTGCTCGCTGAAGGCCCACACATAGGTGAAGATCATACCGTAGTTGTCTGTTCCGGCGAACTCCTCAAACACCACCTGCCTCAGCCGGTCCACCGCCGGGCCATGAAAGTAGCCAAACAGCTCCAGCACCGGCTCGATGGTCATGTGGTTGTGGAACAGCTTCAGCGGCGTAAGCTTCGCCAGCTCCTGGCCCACGGTCATCTTGCCCACGGCCTGCGCACCGCAGAGGATCAATAAACGCATGAATCTCACCTTCTTTTTCGTTTCGCGGCGCACATCAAGCGCCGATATGCGCCAGGAATTCACCAATGCGGTAGCCCAGCCGATATACAGCCAGGATCGCCAGCAGGCAAACCAGCACTTTCTGCATCAGCGTACGTTCCATCAAAAACTTTTTCATTTCAGGCAACCTCCTTCCCATCAAGTGACGCAATTAACATAGCATCACCGGCGGAAAATCGCCATCAAGCTGGGGTTGCAGATGTGTAAACTTCCGGTTGCGGATGGTTTTGACGCTTAATTTCGCAGATAATAAATCAATTTCCCGATTTCATGCCCCGCGGCATAGATGAAGCTGACGATCCCCGCCAGGCAAAGGCCGGCCAGCAGAACGCACAGAATCGCCATCAGCCGCCGCTGGGCGGCGGAAAGGTTGGTGACAAAGGTGTTCCAAACCAACAGCCACGCTCTATGGGCATCGTAGCTTTTTCCCGCGCCCTGCGTGTCCTGGGATTCCACTGTCCCGCGCATCAGATAATCCAGCGATATGCCAAAGTAATCGCTCATAAAGAGCAATCTGGTCATTTCGGGGTATGCCTTATCGTTCTCCCATTTGGAAATGGACTGCCGGGACACATCAAGCAGCTCCGCGAATTCTTCCTGTGAAATATTCTTGCTCTTGCGCAATTCGTACAGACGCTGGCCAAAGGTCAAGGTTACCCCTCCGTTCGTTCCTTCCTGGCGGCGCGTTTATCTTGCCATGCTCAGTGCGGCACGACCGCTGCCCTTCAGCGCCAGCTCCGGCGCGGACGCGGGAATATACAGGCTCTCGCCCTTCTTCAGGGGCTTTTCCGCGCCCTGCCAGCACAGGGTCACGTCTCCCTCCAGGGCGGTCAGCAGGCCGAAATCGGCGATCTTCGGCAATGCACACTCGCCCGCCACCTTCATCAGATCCAGGGTGAAGTAATCCTCGTCCAGTACGCGGGCGATGGGCGCGTCCGGGGCGGGGATGGGATCCAGCGAGAAGCTCAGATCGGTGACGTCCAGGGCCTTTTGCAGGTGCAGCTCACGGCGGTTGCCCTTTGCGTCCACACGGTCCCAATCGTAGAAGCGGTAGGTCACATCAGAGGACTGCTGGATCTCGTAGAGCATGATGCCCGCGCCGATGGCATGCACGCAGCCGGCGGGAATGAAGCACACATCGCCGGGCTTCACGTTCACGCGGCGGAGCAGCGGTTCAACAGCGGCCCCTGCCTCGCAGGCGGCACGGAGGGCATCCAGGTCGGTACCGGGCTTGATGCCATATACCAGCTGGCTGCCCTCGGGGGCGTCCAGGATGAGCCAGGCCTCGGTCTTGCCCAGCTTGCCGTTCTCGTTGGCATTGGCATAGGCGTCGTCAGGGTGCACCTGCACCGAGAGGGACTCGCTGGCGTCGATGAGCTTGAGCAGCAGCGGGAAGGTTCCCTCGGCGTACTTGCCGGCAAACCTCGCGCCGTACTTCGCGATCAGCTCGGTGAGCTTCACGCCGGTATCGTCGGTGGACTCCAGGCCAGGGATGCAGCTGACCTCCAGGCTCTCGCCGGTGGGCACGTCCCTGATGGGCTTGTCATACACGGTGCGCAGCTTCTCGCCGCCCCAGGGGGTCAGCGCGCCGCCGCGGAAGGCGGGGTGCATGGTCAGAGGTAGCAGGGGACAATCCTCCGTCACAGGCTTCTCGAAGCAAACGAAGGGCAGCTCCCGGTGGAAGAAGTTCACCTCGCCCACCCGGCGCATGCCATAGCGGTCATAAAGCTTCTGGGCGTTGAGGTTGGGGGAGTAGGTATCGATGCGCAGGCAATCGCAGCCCAGGCCGCGGAGGACTTCCTCCACATCCGCCAGGATGGTCCTGCCCAGGCCCTTGCCCTGGGCCGTGGGACGGATCGCCAGGCGGTGGAAGCTGCCGGGCTTCACGCCAAAGAGCCAGTTCTTTTCGTTGTATTCCTCGTCCTGCTCGGTGTTGACGCACAGCACCGCGTCCAGGCTCTTTTCGCCATCCAGCACATAGAGCTGGCCCTTTTCGATATCCTGCTGCACGAATTCCTCATTGGGATACTCGCCCCAGCGCCACTGGTCGATGCCCCGAGCCTGCATATCATCACACACAGCCTTGTAAAGCTCGCATACGGCAGCAAAATCAGCCGCCAGTGCCTTGCGGATCATCATACGCGTTCAACCTCCGTGTACATAGCATACAGATGGGCGTACAATCCGCCCTTCCTGATCAGTTCGTTGTGACTGCCCATTTCCTCCACGCCGTTTTCGGTGAGCACCCAGATGGTATCGGCGCCTTTGATGGTGGTCAGGCGGTGGGCGATGGTGAACACCGTGCGGCCGTGGGCCAGCTTTTCCAGGGACTGCTGCACCAGGTGCTCGCTCTCGTTATCCAGGGCGGAGGTAGCCTCGTCCAGGATGAGGATGGGCGGGTTCTTCAGGAACACGCGGGCGATGGAGATGCGCTGCTTCTGGCCGCCGGAGAGGCGCACGCCGCGCTCGCCCACGTAGGTATCGTAACCATCGGGCAGGGCCATGATGAACTCGTGGGCGCCGGCCAGCTTCGCCGCTTCCTCCACCTCCTGCCGGGAGGCCCCGGGCTTGCCGTAAACGATGTTCTCGTACACCGTACCGGCGAAGAGGTACACCTCCTGCTGCACCATGCCGATGGCCCGGCGCAGGCTCTTCTGGGTGAAGTCCTTCACGTCCTGGCCGTCGATGAGGATGCGGCCCTCCGTCACGTCATAGAAGCGGGGGATCAGATTGCACAGGGTGGTCTTGCCCGCGCCGGAGGGGCCCACCAGAGCGATGGACTCGCCGGGCTTCACGGTGAGGTTCAGGCGGTGGAGCACCTCGGCGTCGTCATCGGCGTAATGGAAGGACACGTTATCGAAGGTCACAGCGCCCTTCACCCCGCTCAGCTCCCTGGCATCGGGCTTGTCCTGGATCTCCTCAGGGGCGTCCAGCACCTCAAAGAAGCGCTCGATGCCCGTCATGCCCTGCTGGAACTGCTCGGTGAACTCCACGATGCGGCGGATGGAATTGAGCAGCACCGTGGCATAGAGCAGATAGGCCGTAAAATCGGCGATGGACAGCTGGCCCCTGCCCATGAGGATCGCGCCGGCCATGACGATGATGATGTACATCAGGCCGTCAAAAATCCGGTTGGAGGTGCCGAACTGGGCCATCACCTTGTAGGATTCAGCCTTCAGCTCCAGGAAGCGCTGATTGCCCTGGCGGAACTTCTCCTCCTCGATGTCCTCGTTGGCGAAGGACTTCACCACGCGGACGCCCAGCAGGCTGTCTTCCACCTGGGCGTTGATCTCGCCCACCTGCTTGTTGCGATCCTTGAAGACTCTGCGCATCCGGCGGTTGAAATAGAAGGAGGCCGCCAGCATGAAGGGCAGCACAGCGAACACCAGCAGCGTCAGGGGAATATTCATGCCGCACAGCACCACGAAGCTCACCACGATCTTGATACCCGCGATGAAGAATTCCTCCGGGCAGTGGTGGGCGAACTCCGTTACCTGGAACAGGTCGGAGGTGATGCGGGCCATAATTTGACCCACCTTCGTCTCGCTATAGTAGCTGAAGGACAGCTGCTGCAGGTGGTGGAACAGATCGTTGCGCATATCCGTTTCCAGCCTGGAGCCCATGATGTGGCCCACCGACTGCATGAAATAGTTGGCAGCAGCATCGATGATCCGCAGCAGGATGTACACTCCGCCGGTCATCAGCACGAAACGCACCGTCAGCGTGGCGGGATCCACCGTGGCGCGGTCGGTAATCTCGGAAACGATCAGCGGCAGCACCAGCTCGCACACGGTGGTCAGCGACGCGCAGAGCAGGTCGAAGACCACGATCCCCTTGTACTTTTTGAAATAGGGCAGAAATCTTCTGACCAGGGTAGAGGTTTTCATTCGTCTTCCTCCGTATCGTTCTTACCTGCGTATTGTATCACGAAGAAGCACCGCCCCGCAAGGGCGGCTTGCGGCAGGGGCAGGCAATATGCTATAATCAATGCAGAAAATAACAGGAGGCATGCCTATGTCGTTCCTTGAGGAAAAACTGCATCAGCTTCATCTCCCCGCCCGGCCGGATGACCGCCAGGCCCTGATCCGTACCCTGCTGGAGCAGGAGTATGGCGTGATCCCCTCCGTCCCCTTCACGGTGGAAGGCCGCGTCGCCGGGGAGGAGGAGGATTTCTGTGCCGGCAAGGCCCTGCGGCAGACGGTGGAGCTCACCATCGCGCTGCCCGGCGGCAGCTACACCTTCCCCACCACCTACGTCCGCCCTGTGGGAGAGGGGGCGCACCCGCTGTTCGTGCTGCTGAACTTCTCCCCCGATGTGCCGGACAAGTATCTCCCCTCCGAGGAGATCTGCGACCGGGGCTACGCGGTTTTGTCCGTGGGCTATAACGATGTTTCCGCCGACGCTGCCGATGATTATGCCACGGGCCTTGGCAAGCTCCTGCGGAACGCTGCCGCCCAGGCCGGCGTACCCCGTGAGCAGCTGCCGGGCAAGATCGCCATCTGGGCGTGGGCGGCCTCCCGCATGATGGACTGGGCGCTGACCCAGCCCGGGGTAGACGCGGCCCGTACCGCAGTAATCGGTCACTCCCGCCTGGGAAAAACGGCCCTGCTGGCCGGCATGCTGGACGAGCGCTTCGCCTGCGTGATCTCCAACGCCTCGGGCTGTAGCGGCGCCGCCATCACCCGCGGCAAGCCCGGCGAGCACGTGGAGGACATCACCCGCGTGTTCCCCTTCTGGTTCTGCGAAAACTACCGCCGCTACGCCGGCAACGAAGCCGCCCTGCCCTTCGAGCAGGATTGGCTGCTGGCCGCTCTGGCGCCCCGGCTGGTGTGCATCTCCAGCGCCGAGGGCGACGAATGGGCCGGCCCCAGCCATGAATTCCTGAGCTGCGTGGCGGCCTCCCCCGCCTGGGAGAAGCTGGGCGTGCCCGGCTTCATCACCCCCGACCGTATGCCCGTTCCCGGGGATGTGCTCCACGAGGGCAGCATCGGCTACCACCGCCGCGGCGGCCTGCATTACTTCAGCCGCGAGGACTGGAACCGGTTTATGGATTTCCTTGACCGGAAGGGCTGGCAGGCGTGATCCCACGGGCCACAGGCTGACCATACCGTCTGCGGAGGATAAACAGCATGAAAAACTACACTCAGGTCTACGTCAAAAACAGCTTCGAGGCGGCAGACGTTTACTGCAGAGCTTTCGGCGCTCAGATCACCCTTGAAATGAAAAACAACGATGGTACCGCCTATGAGCACTGCGTATTATCCGTCAACGGCGAAGGTTTCCTTGCGTTGGCCGAGGCCAGGAACCCCTGCGACGTGGCGTTCGTCCACAAAATGAAGTGGGAAACGATGACCTTCAACGCCTTTGAAATGGGGAGCGAGGAAGCCGTGCGCAACGCCCTCGACGTCCTGAGCGATGGCGGCGTTGTTCTCGAGCCGATCCACGAATTGCCCTGGAGCAGTTGCTGCGCAACGGTCATCGACAAGTTTGGCGTTTGCTGGTGGGTCTCCATCTGATGCGCAAGCGCGCCCGGCTCACCATGGCAAAGCCTCCGCCCGGATCCGGGCGGAGGCTTTGCTGTCTGTCCTTTATTCAAACCAGCCCCTGGGCAGATACTTGCGCTGGTTTTCCAGCATATCGTCGAAGAGCTTCTGGCCGTCCTCCAGGGAGACCCCGCCCATCTGGGGATCATTCATAAAGGTGGTAAAGCCCAGCGCGCGGTCGCAGGTCAGGGCGGCGCGCAGGGTGTTTTCCTGGTTGTGGATGTGCCGTGCCACCAGGGGCAGGATGTTCTGCGGGATGGGGCCGGCGTGCACGGGCTCGATGCGGTCGTAGCCGAAGAGAGCGTTGGTCTCCACCACCGCGCCGAGGGGCAGGTTGGGGATCTGGCCCCGGTTGGGCACATTCACATTGGAGACCAGGTCGCCCAGGCCCAGCACGGCCTTGAGCAGCAGATGGCCCTCCTCGCCGGAGCCCTTCAGGTTCAGCTCCTCCCGGCCGGCGATGAGATCATCACTGCGCTTCATGCGGTTGGCCAGGTCTCTCACGCGCCAATCCACGGAGGTCAGGCCGTATTTCCATCTGGTCACCGTTTCAGGGCAATCGTTGTACCAGGGGGGCAGGAACTCCACCAGATGCCGGTCGCCGGCGGCGGCAATAGCGCCGTAGCGGCGGAAGAGATCAAACTTCACCTTCTGCGCGCAGCTGAAGGAGGAGTTCATCCAGTTCTTGTCGCCGCCCTCATCGTAGCCATCGGCGTACTCGCTGGCATACTTGGCATACAGGGGCATCAGATCCATGCCCTTGTAGGTGGCCCGGGTCAGCCAGGTGAAGTGGTTGATGCCCGTCACCGTGGTATACAGCTCGTGGCGGTTGGCTTCGATGCCGTACTCCTGCCTGAGCATCCGGCACATCAGGTGCTGGGTTCCGAAGACCTCGTGACAGCAGCCGAAGGCCTTGATCTTCGGGAATACCTCATACAGCGTGCGCACGCACAGGCTCATGGGGTTGGTGTAGTTGATGACCCACGCCTCGGGCGCGTAATCGCGGATGGCCTCGCCGATCTCCACAAACATGGGAATGGTGCGCATGGCTCGCATGAAGCCGCCGGGGCCCACAGTATCGCCCACGGGCTGCCACACGCCCACCCGCTCGGGCAGGTGCACGTCGGAGCGCATCTCCTCAAAGGTGCCGGGCAGAATGGAGATCACCACGAAATCCGCGCCGGTGAGGGCTTCCTTCAGGGAATCGCTGACGGAATAGGTCCATTTGGACTTCACGCCCTCCCGCAGGGAAAGCCGGTTGCCGATGATCTCGTTGCGCTGGGCGGCGCTGCGGTCGATATCATAGAGCCGCACGGAGCCGCAAAGCTGCTCGTCCATGGCCAGGTCGGTCATAAATCCCCAGGCCCAGCCGCGGCTGCCGCCGCCGATATATGCCACCTGCAGGCCGGTGGCCTTGTTGTCCTTCACAGTGATCATGCCGGTCACTCCTTCTTGAGTGTATTATGCGGTAGTTTCGTTGCCTCCGCCGTGAAACCCTCTTACATACCGCCTGCCCCTTGCAATTTGTTCACCGCCTGGGATATAATGAAACAACATCATACAGGAGGGTCTTTCCATTGCCGATCCAGATCATTCGCAACGATATCTCAAGAATGCACGTGGACGCCATCGTTACCACCTGCGACAACCGGCTGCGGGTGACCGGCGGCGTGAACGCGGCTATCCACAAGGCCGCTGGGCCATTGCTGGAGCAGGCCTGCCGCCGTCTGGGCGGCTGCGCCACGGGCGAGGTAAAGGTCACCCCCGGATTCGACCTGCCCTGCCGGTATGTGCTTCACACAGTCAGCCCGGTGTGGCACGGCGACCCGCATGAGTACGCACTCCTGGCCGCCTGCTACCGGCGCTCGCTGGAAACGGCGGTACAGCTGGGCTGCGGAAGCATCGCCTTCCCTCTGATCGCCTCGGGCAACCACGGCTGCCCCAACCCGCAGGCGCTGCGCATCGCCACCCAGGCCATCAGCGATTTTCTCCTGCTCCATGTGCCGGATAACGACCTGATGGTCTACCTGGTCACCTTCACCCGGGAAAGCTTCCTGGCTGGGAGCCAGCTGTTTTCCAACGTCAGGCAGTACATCGACGAATGCTATGTGGAGGAGCATTACAATGCCCTCCGCGAGCTGCGGCGCTCACAGCAGGCGGACGCATGCCTGTGGCCCGGGGAGCTGTACAACCGTCCTCCGGAGCCCATGCCCCAAATGTACCAGCGCGATGAGCTGTGCGCACCCTGCCCGGCGGAGGAATGGGATCCCGCCTCGCTGAAGGAGGCGCTGAACCACGTTGATGAAAGCTTCTCGCAGATGCTGGTACGGCTGATCTCCGAAAGGGGCATCAAGAACTCTGATTGCTACAAGCGGGCCAATATCGATAAGAAGCTGTTTTCCAAGATCATCACCAACCCCCATCACAAGCCCCGGAAAAACAACGTTCTGGCCCTGGCCATCGCGCTGGAGCTCCCCCTGGACGAGACGCGGGAGCTGCTGATGAAGGCCGGCCTGGCCCTGAGCCACAGCGAGAAATTCGACATCGCGGTGGAATACTTCATCAGGAACCGGTTTTACGATATCATGCGGATCAACGAGATCCTCTACGAGCTGGACCTGCCGCTCCTGGGCGGAACTTTGCTGTAATTATTTCAAGGTCGCCGCAAAGGCGACCCTTTTCTTTTTCCCGGCTGCTATCATGGGATCATCAACCACGCCACGCGTGAGGCAAAGGAGGATCCCATCATGAAGAAGGGTTTGACAGAGCTGGTTTTCATTCTTGACCGCAGCGGCTCCATGGCCGGTTTGGAGAGCGACACCATCGGCGGCTTCAACGCCATGATCGAAAAGCAGAAGAAGGAGGAGGGCACCGCGTATGTTTCCACCCTCCTGTTCGACGATGAGCAGAAGGTCGTCCACGATCGGGTGGATCTGCGCCGCATCAGGCCGATGACCGGTGAGGATTATCAGGTGGGTGGCACCACCGCCCTGCTGGACGCCATCGGCGACGCCATCCGCCACATCGGCAACATCCACAAGTATGCCCGGGAGGAGGATATACCGGAGCACACGCTGTTCGTCATCACCACCGATGGCATGGAGAACGCCAGCTGCCGCTACACCGCCGCCCAGATCAAAGATCAGATCCAGCGCCAGAAGGTAAAGTACGGCTGGGAGTTCCTTTTCCTGGGCGCGAACATCGACGCCGTGGAGACCGCCCGCCACTTCGGCATCGGCCATGACCGGGCCGTCAGCTACCGCAGCGACAGCCAGGGCACCCTGCTGAACTACGACGTGATCAGCGACGCTGTGACCTGTATGCGAAACGAGGCCGCCCTGCCCTGCAACTGGAAGGAGCGCATCGAGGATGATATGCGCAGCCGCGGATCCCGTCACGGTTGACCCGCACGCCCCTCCATGTTAAAATGGTGAAAATCTTACCGGGAGGCAGCCCATGAAGCGCACAGACATCAACATCCGCGACCCCTATGTACTGGTCCACGGAGGAAGGTATTATCTCTACGGCACCCGTGGCGAAACCTGCTGGGGGCCTGCCAGTGGCTTTGACGTGTATGTTTCCGGGGATCTGGAGGAGTGGAGCGGCCCCCACGAGGTTTTCCGCAACGATGGCTCCTTCTGGGCGGACAGGAACTACTGGGCGCCGGAGGTGCACCTGTACCGGGGCGCGTTCTATATGTTTGCCAGCTTTAAGCGTGATGGCCTGCGCCGGGGCACCGCCATCCTGCGCTCCGATTCCCCCATGGGCCCCTTCCGTCCTCATTCCGGGGGCTGTGTCACCCCCGCTGAGTGGGAATGCCTGGACGGCACGCTCTACCTCAGCCCGGAGGGCACGCCTTACATGGTCTTCTGCCATGAGTGGGTGCAGGCCGGAGACGGGGAGATCTGCGCCATGCGGCTCACCGATGACCTGCGCGCCCCCGCCGGGGAGCCCTGGCTGCTCTTCCGCGCCTCCGAGGCCAGTTGGTGCAAGGTGATGCGCCACTCCTCCGGTGTGGAGGGCTGCGTCACTGACGGGCCCTTCTTCTGGCGGACGGAAAACGGCACGCTGCTGTGCCTGTGGGCCAGCTTTTCCCAGGGCGGCTATACCGAGGCGGTGGCCGTTTCTGATAATGGCGGGATCACCGGCCGGTTCACCCAGGCCGAGCCCCTCTTTATGGACGACGGCGGCCACGGCATGGTGTTCCGCGCCCTGGACGGCCAATTATACCTGACCCTCCACAGCCCCAACGAGCATCTGCTGGAAAGGCCGCATTTCCATCCTATCGAAGAAAAGAACGGCACGCTGATACGAAAAAACTGACGGCACAGGCCGTCAGTTTTCTGTTTTCGCATTCCGCATTTTCCTGAACGCCGGCAACGCCGCCTGACCCTCCGGGGTCACGGGCCGGATCCATCTTCCGGAATACATATGCCGCTGCATCAGCACGAAGCGGATGGGCTCGTCAATGAAGCAGCAGGCGAAGATCAGCAGATACGGGGCCTTGAACACCAGGCCGCTCAGGCATACGCAGGGCAGCACCATCACGTACATGAAGGAGATCTCCAGCACGGTGCCGGTGGTGGCGTCGCCGGCGGCACGGTAGGTATCGTTCATGGTCCAGTTGCACATACGGATCACCGCCGCCACGCAGTAAATGGCCAGCAGACCCGTGCCGATGCGCAGGCTCTCGCCGGAAAGGCTCATGATGGTCAGCACAGGCTTATGCGCCACCATCAGCGTGAGGCATACCAGCAGGATGCACCCGGCGCACAGGAAGACCAGCCGCTTCGCCCGCTCGTAGGCCGTGTCCAGCTCGCCCGCGCCAACGCACTTGCCCACCAGCACCGAGGAGGCGTTGGAGAACCCGGCAAAGAAGCCGATCACCAGGCCCTCCAGCGTTCGGAACACCGCAGTGGCAGCGATGGCCGCCTCGCTCTGGCGGCCCAGCACCATGTTGGTGATCATCAGCGCGATGCCCAGGAACGCCTCGTTGCAGATGATGGGGAAGCACCGGCGAAGATACAGCGCAAGGGCCGGCTTCGTCCAGCGGAAGTGCCGGCGGAAGTGGAACAGATAGGGGTACTTCTGCACCCGGGCCAGCAGGAGGATCACGCCGGCGTTCACCAGGGCGGCGATGGTCGTGGCCAGGGCCGCGCCCTGCACACCCATGGGCTGGAAGCCCAGGTTGCCGTGGATCAGCGCCCAGTTCAGCACCATGTTGGTCAGCACCGAGGCGATGGCCGCGTAGAAGGGGATGCGCACCCGCTCGGTGGAGCGGAGCAGCGCGCTCATGCCCATGGAGAAGATCTGCATGGGATACGCAAAACCCACCACCCGCAGGTATTGAACGCCGATCTCCTGAAAGGCGGGTTTATCGGTATAAATGCTCATGACCCACTCCGGCGCCAGAGTGGCCAGACAGGCAAAAACCACCGCCACGAACATCATGAAGCTGATGGTGATGCCGTAGGAACGGTCGATGCCGTCATCATCCTTGGCGCCCCAATACTGGCCGAAGAACAGCATGCCGCCGCCCACAAAGCCCCAATAGCAGCTGAACATCAGCGAGGTGAACTGGGCGCACAGGCCCACCGCGCCCACAGTGATCTCGCCCAGGGGGGCGATCATGATGGTATCCACCATGGAGCCGGTGGTGGTCAGCAGGTTCTGCAGAGCTACCGGCACGGCGATCACCGCGATCTTTTTGATGAAATCCAACCACGGAAATGTGCTCTTCCGCGTCATTTGCGTCAGTCCTTTCGGGTATGTCACAGGCATTATACTTGATTCGACCCAGAATGTAAAGCTGTGCTTTTTCGTACTTTTCGCGCTCTCAGGTGGACAAGATCCTCCCGAAGGATTATAATACCTTTATATGGAGGTGCGCTTATGAAACATTATGCCCTCATCGGCGAAAAGCTGGGGCATAGCCTGTCCGTCCCCATCCATGAGGCGATCTTCCAACGGCTGGGGATCGACGCGGACTACCGCCTTATCGAGATCCCCAGGGATGACTTCGCCCCCACCGTGCGCCGCCTGATCGCGGAGCTGGACGGCTTCAACGTCACCATCCCCTACAAGCAGGACGTCATGCCCCTGCTGGACGCCATCGACCCTGCCGCCCAGGCCATCGGCGCGGTGAACACCGTGGTAAAGGGCGCGCGCGTCTGCGGCCACAACACGGATATCCTGGGCTTCACCGCCATGCTGCGCCACTACGGCATTGACCCCCTGGATCAGCCCTGCTATGTTCTGGGCGGCGGCGGCACCGCCAAGACCGCCTGCGCAGCGCTTATGCGCATGGGCGCGAAAAGCGTCACAGTGGTCTCCCGCCATCCTGGCCCGGGGCAGATCGACTATCAGCGGCTGACCGAGGATTTCTCCGGCATTCTGGTGAACACCACCCCCGCCGGAATGCTGTATCAGAAGGACCCCTGCCCCATTGACGAGGCAGCGCTCCCCGGCATCCTTGCCCGTGCCAAAGGCGTGGTGGACGTGATCTACAACCCGCCGGAAACGGTGCTTACCGCCGCGGCCAGGGCAGCGGGCATTCCCGCCTGCACAGGCCTTTACATGCTCATCGGCCAGGCCGTGGCCGCCGAAAGCCTCTGGCAGGGCCTCCCCATGCCCGATGACCTTACCGAAACGCTGATGAAGGAGTTGACGCTGTTATGAAACACATCCTGGTGCTCAACGGGCCCAATATCAACCTCACCGGCCTGCGGGAAAAATCCGTTTACGGCGCCAAGACCTTTGACGACCTGATGGCGGAGATCCGTCAGGAGGCCGACAGGCTGGGCGTACAGGTGCGCTTTGCGCAATCCAATCACGAGGGTGAGCTGATCGACGCGCTGCAGAAGGCCTACTTCGATGGGCTTGACGGCGTGGTGTTCAACCCCGGCGGCTACACCCACACCTCCGTGGCCCTGCACGACGCCATTGCCTCCGTGCCCCTGCCCACCATCGAGGTGCACATGAGCAACGTCCACGCCCGGGAGGACTTCCGCCACAAGTCCCTCACCGCCTCCGCCTGCCGCGGGCAGATCGTAGGCTTTGGCTTCTATGGCTATATTATGGCGCTGCGCGCGCTGATCGAAGCATAAGATAAGGAGGAACACATCATGTTCATGCTCTTTCCCAACGGCCTGCGCAAGGCCCTCACCCTCAGCTATGACGACGGCGTGGAGCAGGACGCGGAGCTGATCTCCATTCTGAACCTGCACGGCCTGAAGTGCACCTTCAACCTGAATTCCGGCCTGTGGGCCCCCGAGGGCACCGTTTATCCCGAAGGGACCATCCACCGCCGCATGCCCCTTTCCCAGGCCAAGCTGCTCTATGCCGATGGCGAGCACGAGGTGGCCGTCCACTGCCTGACCCACGCCTCCCTGACCGAGTGCAACACCGAGCAGGCCGTGTGGGAGGTCATGAAGGACCGCGAGAACCTGGAGCGTGATTTCGGCGGCATCATCCGCGGAATGGCCTATCCCTTCGGCACCTACAACGATCAGGCCGTGAACGTACTGCGCACCTGCGGCATCCGCTATGCCCGCACCGTGCACTCCACCCACGATTTCTCCATGCCCCAGGATTGGCTGCGTCTGGGCGCCACCTGCCACCACAGCGATCCCCAGCTGATGGCCCTGGCCGACCGTTTCCTGGCCGACCCCGCCTCCTTCTGCCCCCGCCTGTTCTATCTGTGGGGCCACTCCTACGAGTTTGAGGCCGATAACAACTGGAACGTCATCGAGGAGTTCGCCGAGAAGATGGGCGGCCGCGAGGATATCTGGTACGCCACCAACATCGAGATCTGCAATTATCACCTGGCCTACCAGAAGCTGGAGTTCTCCGCCGATGGCAAGACCGTCTTCAACCCCACCGCCACGGAGCTGTGGTTCAACCACCGCGGCACAGCCTACAGCATCAAGCCCGGCGAGACCATCACCCTGTAAGGAGACGCTATGGCCCGCTTCATCAAATCCATGGAAGAAAAATACCTGCTCCCCAGCCTCGAGTTGGTGGAGCAGGTATTCACCGAGCACGAAAACGCCGCGGAAGGCCGTCTTGTGCGCCACCTGGTTGAGGAGATCCGCCGCAAGCCCTTCTACCTGCCTGAGCTGGAGCTCCTTATGGTGAATGACGCGGACGAGCCCATCGGCTATGTGATGTTCTCCCGCTTCCACCTGGAGGGCCGTTATGAGAACGAGCTGCTGATCCTTACCCCTGCCGCCGTGCGCACCGATATGCAGCGCCGGCACATCAGCAAGGAGCTGATCGAGCATGGCTTCCGCCGCGCCGTGGAGCTGGGCTACAAGGCCGTCATCGTGGAGGGCAACCCGCAGAACTACCATGCCCGGGGCTTCGTTACCGCCGCGGACCACGGCATTCTCCCCGGCGAAACGGTGCATCTGCCCCACATTTCCTGCCTGATGGTCAAGGAGTTGGTCCCCGGCGGACTGGAAGGCGTCCACGGCAAAGTGGAGTATTCCGATTATGAAACGCTGCAATGATGCGCTCCCGGCTCTTTCCAGGGGGAAACCTTAAAGTATATCCCACAGCGCACAAAACGGCTCCCTCCTGGTGGGAGAACTGTTAAGGAACATTTTATCCCACAACGAGAAAAGACGAGCATCCGGTGAACATGCCGGATGCTCGTTTGCTTATGCGCCCCACAAACGCAATGAACCGAAATGGTGCGTATAATTGCGCCCTCCTGAAATGGTGGGAGAATGAGTTTTTCGTCTGCTCGACAAATTGGAATTTGTCAGCACTCATACTGAAGATACTTTGATAAAATTCCGTCTTCTTCAAATTCTTCCATAACTACAAAACCGTTCTTTTCCAAAACTCTTATGGAAGCATTATTGTGAGCAAAGGT
>SVGJ01000048.1 GCA_015056415.1 Clostridiales bacterium | reverse complement strand
GTGACCCTCTGCTTGTAAGGCAGATGCTCTCCCAGCTGAGCTATGCTCCCGTGCGCCATAGCCAAGTGGCTTGACTTCTGTAACCTTGCGGTTACTGCGGCGACTTGTTTATAATACCTCACCGTCCGTCTTTTGTCAACCCCTATTTTTTATTTTTTCATTGAAAAAAGTAATTCTGTCAGCTTTCCTGTCCCGCCCTTCTGCGCCGGGTAGGCAGACGCAGGATCACCTCCACGCTGCCGTCCAGTACGCGCTCGTCAGTGGTAGCGGCGATGCCCGCCTCCTGCATCTGCGCCACGATGCTGCGGATCGCGTTCAGGTACAGCCGGTGATCCCGCATCAGCGCGATGGTGCGCCGCCCCTGAACCGGCGGCACCGGCAGCCTGGCCTGCGCGCTGGCCACCAGCAGCTCCACATCCCGCACGCAGAGCTTCTCCCGCACGGCCTGCCGGGCGATATCCATCCTGACCCGGCGATCCGGCAGCTTCAATAGCGCCTGAGCATAGCGCTCCGGCATCCCCTGCTCCAGCAGGAACGCCCGCAGGCCGGCGTCCAGCTCTGTCAGACGCACCCGCTGGGCAATGTTCGCCGCCGTGCAGCCCAGCAGCCGCGCCAGCTCCTCCCGGGTGAAGCCATGCTGATCCATCAGCTGCTTGAGCGCCGTTGCCTCCGTCAGATAGTGCATACCTCCGCCCATGATGCTTTCCAGCACCGCCCGGGCAGCCTGATCCGGCGCCGTGCCCTCCAGCACCACGGCGTCCACATGGGTCAGCCCTGCCATGCGACAGGCCATGAACCGCCGGTTTCCGGAAACGATCACATACCGCCCGCCGCGGGTAGCCTGCACGGTGATGGGCTGGATCAGCCCATGAAGCCTGATGGAATCCACCAGCTCCATCAGCGTCATGCTGTCTGCCGCCTCCATGCCCAGCGAAGGTCGCGGCGTGATGCGGTCCATAGGCAGCCAGCACACCTGCTCCCCGCATCCCTGCCTGTTAACGCCATGCTTCATCCAATTCCCCTCCTTCCCCTGCTTTTCGTTCAGGAAAAGGAAAAACCCTGCCGGGCTATACAGGAATCGTTCGTCATGATTCCCGCTGCCCGCAGGGTGGATCAACCTTGATTTTGTCACTTCAGAGGGTTATTTGCCGTTTGTCCCAGGGGAGACTTGCTGGGCGTGCCGGCTTTTCGCGGATACTGTCGAGCGGTTTTCGCAACTTTTTTGATGGGAAGCAGTTGATGCTGCCATTCCCGGCCGGGGAATTCGCAGGCGAAGGCCTCTCCCGCCTGACCACCCAGCAGGAACGCCGCCCGACGGCCCTGGATGATTTCCTCCTGCAGGGCGGGGCCCTTCCAGCACACGGCCTGACCGCCCACCTTCACAAAAGGCAGCAGATATTCCGAAAGCACCGCCAGGGGCGCCACAGCCCGGGCCACCGCTACGTCAAACTGCTCCCGCAGCGCGGCGTCCCTGGCGCCATCCTCGGCACGGCGGTGCACCAGCGTCACATTGGCGACGCCCAGGTCGTCGATCACCGCCTGCAGGAAGGTCAGCCGCTTCTGCTGGGCGTCCATCAGCGTCACCTGCAGCTCCGGGCAGGCCAACGCCAAAGGCATACCGGGAAAGCCGGCGCCGGTACCCACGTCGATCAGCCGCCCCCGCGCCGGGATCAGCCCCGGCTCCTTCAGGGCCATGAGGCTGTCCACATAGTGGCGGTCGATCATCTCGTCCTCATCGGTCACGGCGGTCAGATCCATGCGGGTATTCCAATCCATCAGCAGAGCGTGGTAGCGCAAAAGCTTCTCCGGCAGATCCTCCGCAAAAGGGATGCCGCACTGCGTCAGGCGATCAGCAAGCTCAACGGTGGTCATAGGCTTCACTCCAAGGGCAGGTGCAGGTGTTTCTGCAGCCAGTATTTGATCCAGGAGAGCGCCTCCCGGCCATAGTTCTTGATCCAGTATTCGGGCAGTGTTTCCGCGCCGACGCCGGTGGCCTGCAGGCCTTCATCCTCCGCCAGAGCCATAGCCCGGGGCAGATGATAGTCACTGGTCACGATCAGCACCCGCTGCGCGTTGTGCCCGCTCAGCAGCCGCGCCGCATTGCGGATGTTCTGCCGGGTGTTGAAGGAGGCGTCGTCGATCAGGATACTCTCCTGCGGCACTCCCTTTCCCACCAGGTAATCCCGCATGGCATGAGCCTCGGGCTCAGGCTCGTTGGCGCCCTGCGCCCCGCAGGCCACGATCAGCCCAGGTTCCTTCTTCCATGCCTCAAAAGCCGCGTCCAGCCGCCACTGCAGCTGCAGCGAGAGCGTTCCGTCCGGCTTCACCTGGGCGCCCAGCACCACGATGGCATCGTAATTCTCCGCCGGGGGGACGGTGTTCACCTTCCACACCAGCATACCCACCACGCCCAGATAGGCAATGATGGCCACCAACACAGCGATCAGCAGGAGCATCAATACACGACGCCCTCCTCCGGGAATTTTCTTCATTTATGTTGTTTCCTTTCATTTCACGCCGTTTCTCTTTCGCTGCCTGGCAGAAACCTGTCCGCCGCTGTCAGCCGCCTGGGATCGCGTATTGGCAACAAGCTCCAGTCCGCGCCGCAGCTCGTTGTTTTCATCCATGCTGTACGCGGTATCTCCTGCCACGATCACATGATCCAGCAGCTCGATCTCCAGGTTTCCCAGCAGCAGGTTGATGTGCGCGGTGGCGTTCAGGTCCTGCACAGAGGGCCACGGAGTTCCGCCGGGATGATTATGACAGAGGATCACCGCCCGGGCATTGAGGTTCAGTGCAGCCTCCACCACCAGCCGGGGCTGCATCTGCACGCCGCCTGTGGTTCCCTCGGCGATCAGCCGTTGTCCCAGCAACTGATGATCCGCGTCCAGGCCGATCACATACAGCCTTTCCGCCCGCCAGCCGGACAAAAGCGCTTTGCAGAACTGCTTGACCTCCGTGCGGGTGGCAAAGCGGCGGCGCTCCCTGCACAGGCAGGCGTTGTAGCGCCGGAACATCGGCAGCATGAGGGAGATCAGCGTAGCGGTCTCCTCGCCCAGGCCATGGACAGCCATCAGCTGGTCGGGCTTGGCCTCCAGCACGCCCTTGAGCGAGCCGAAGGTGTCCATCAACGTGTGCGCCAGCGGATTCACATCGCCCCGGGCCCTGCCGTAAAACAGCAGCAGCTCCAGCACCTCGTGATCTGCGAAGCCATCCAGGCCTTCTTTCCTGTATCGCTCACGCATCCGCTTCCGATGCCCTTCGTGCATGGTCATCCTCTTCACCGCCTATAACGAATCATTGGTCATTTTTCTTGCATATGGGATCAATTCTGGCGCTTATCGGCCAGCATCATTTCAAAAACCTCGTTCACCTGGCTGCCGAGCCGGTTTACCTCGCCCATCACGCGGCGGCGGCCCTTTTCGTTGGTGAACCAGTCGTCACGGCTTTCGCCGGGGACGCCGACGGGACAGACGAGGATCCGTGCTTCGGGAAACGCGGCATGGTAATACATCATCGCCCGTCGGGCATGGAAGGCGCGGCAGCACAGGATGGCCTGGCGCACCTCAAGACCCATGGCGTCGCAGACCTTGCGGGAAAACTGGGCGTTCTCCCAGGTATAGGTGGAGCAGTCCTCCCGCAGGATGGCTTCATCCGGCACACCGGCCTTCAGCAGCACCGTCCGCAGGTACGCCCATTCGGTTTCGTAATCATCGGGATAATCTGCCCGGAAGGCCTCCGGCACGCCCTTGAAATGCCCCAGCTTCACGCTGAAGCGGCCGGCAGGCAGCACGTAGGGCGCCATGCCCTGACGATATAGCTCCGCCGCCCGCAGCGCATGCTCAGGATGGCTGGCGCCGGGGATGAAGATCACATCGCTCTTTGCCGGGGTATTCTCCACAAAAATGAAATCGCTCACCGCGCGGACAAAGGTCTCCGCGCCCAGCGTCAGTTTACTTTCCATAGTAATTCCACAGGTCGATGCAGACCTGGCGGTCAGCGCCGGCACGGCGGGTGAAGGCGCGGCGGTAGATCTTCTTCAGGTCGTCGCGGGTCAGGGGCATGGGATGGTTGCCCAGCCTGCTCACATCCACCGAGTCCGCCAGCGCGTCCAGCGTGGCCTCGTCAGGCATGGCCTCCGGCTCAAGTCCCAGGTCGATCAGCATGCCTGCCAGCAGCCGGGAGCCCATGTACTCGCTGCCCAGGCGCATCTTTGATGCCAGGTCCTTCAGTGCGGGCAGGGCGTCCTCGTGGTCGATCAGCTTATCCCACAGGACAGGCAAAGTCAGCATACAGGCATGGCCGTGGGCCAGACCCAGCTTCTTGGTGATCTGATAGCTCATGGCGTGAGCGGCGGTGGTGCGGCTGATGGAGATCGCCCTGCCGCTGCGGTAGGCCGCCTCCAGCATGGCTTCCGCCGCGTGGGCATCCCCCAAGAGGTAGGCACGGATGTTGTCCAGCACGCCAATGATGGCCAGGTAAGCGTGTACCTGGCTTTCATCGTTGGCAGCCTTTGCCCACCAGGACTCAATGCCCTGGCAAAGCGCGTCCAGCGCGCAAGCCTTCTTGTGATACTCCGGCAGGGAGTCCAGCAGATCGGCATCCAGCACCACACCCTCGGGCATCAGCGCCTCATGGCTGATGGACACCTTCTGGTCATTCACATACACCACGGCGATCTGGGTAGCCTCCGCGCCGGTGCCGGCAGTGCCGGGCACAGCGATGTGAGGCAGCACGGCATCCTCCGGCAACAGGCTGCGCAGGGCCTTGTCCTCATCCTGCGCGATGAGCATGGCCTTGATGGCCTTGGCCGTATCCATGGCGCTGCCGCCGCCCAGGGAGATCAGGCCATCGCAGCCGTTTTCCCGATACATGGCCGCGCCGGCGGCACAATCCGCATAATCCGGGTTAGGATGATAGCCCTTGAAGTGCGCGAACGTCACGCCCGGAGCCTTTTCAGCAAACACGGCCGCCAGGTGGTCGCCGCTGACCAGCAGGGGCTTTTTGATATTCAGCTTATCCATCAATTCCGCGATCCGGGCCAGCCTGCCCCGTCCGCGAAGAACCTTCTGCACCATGGAAAACACCTCGAATGTACAATAATAATATAAGTGTAGCGCATACCGCAGGCTCCGTCAAGAAAAAAAGCAGGAGGATCGCTCCTCCTGCATAATGGTTATGCGATTAGCGGACAAAAGTCCTGATCCGGATGATGCCCGGCAGCGCCTTGATGGCGTCCAGCGCAGCGGCGCTGGGCAGGTCAGGCAGATCGAACACGGTCACGGCCATTTCCTTCTTGGACTTGTTGACCATGGTATCGATGTTGATGTCTTCCTTACTGATGCAGGCGGAAATCGGCGCCACAGTGTTGGGGATATTCTCGTGGATGACCAGCACGCGGGCAGCGTCGGGGGCAGCCAGCTGAACCTCGGGCAGGTTCACGCTGTTGTGGATGCAGCCCACCTCCAGGTAGTCGCGCAGCTCGGCAGCGGCCATCTGAGCGCAGTTCTCCTCGCTCTCGGGGGTGGAAGCGCCCAGGTGCGGGATGCAGGTGACCTTGTCAACGCCCAGCATCTCGTCCGTGGGGAAGTCCACCACATAGCCGGCCAGCTTCCCCGCAGCCAGAGCAGCCTTCATGTCATCAGCATTGACCAGCTCGGCACGGGAGAAGTTCATCAGGTAAGCGCCGTCCTTCATCTTGGCGATCTTGGCGGCGTCGATGGAGCCACGGGTCTTGTCGTTGAGCGGGATGTGATAGGTGACATAGTCCGCCTGGGCCAGCACCTCATCCTCGCTGGCGGCACGGCCGACGCCGCTGGACAGGCTCCACGCGTTCTCAACGGAGATGAAGGGATCGTAGCCCACGACCTTCATGCCCAGGCCACGGGCAGCCTTGTTGGCCACCAGCGCGCCGATGGCGCCCAGGCCGATCACGCCCAGGGTCTTGCCCCGGAGCTCCGGGCCAACAAACTGGCCCTTGCCCTTTTCCACCAGCTTGGGTACATCAGCGCCCTGGCCCTTCAGCCCGGCAGCCCAGGCATTGGCGGCCGCCACGTTACGGCTGCCCAGGATCAGGCCGCCGATGACCAGCTCCGCCACGGCATTGGCATTGGCGCCGGGGGTATTGAACACCACGATACCCTGCTTGGAGCACTTATCGATCGGGATATTATTCACACCGGCGCCGGCACGTGCAATCGCCAGCAGGTTCTCGCCCAGCTCCATATCGTGCATGGCGGCGGAGCGCACCAGAATGCCATCGGGCGTGGGTTCTTCCTTGGCCACGGTATACATATCCGCCGAAAGCTCGGCATGGATGATATCGGAAATCGCGTTCAGCGTCTGAATCTTAAACATGGTTGCCACTCCTTAGATGTTTTCTGCCTCAAACTTCTTCATGAAATCCACCAGCTTGACCACGCCTTCGCGGGGCATGGCATTGTAGATGCTGGCGCGCATGCCGCCCACGGAGCGGTGACCCTTCAGGTTCACCAGGCCCTCGGCCGCGGCAGCCTTCACGAAGGCGGCGTCCTTATCGGCGTCGCCGGTAATGAAGGTCACGTTCATGCGGGAACGGAATTCCTTCTGCGCGGTAGCCTTGAAGAGCTTGCTGTTATCCAGGAAGTCGTAGAGCAGAGCGGCCTTCTCGATGTTGATCTTCTCCATCTCGGCCACGCCGCCCATTTCCTTCACCCACTGGAAGGTCAGGCCCGCCAGATAGATGCCGTAGGTATTGGGGGTGTTGTACATGCTGCCAGCCTTGGCCTGCACCTCCCAGTTGAGGAGCTTGGGGCAGATGTCCTTGGCCTTGCCCAGCAGATCCTTGCGGACGATGACCACGCACAGGCCGGAGGGGCCGATGTTCTTCTGGGCGCCGGCGTAGATCACGCCGAACTTCGACACGTCCATCACCTCAGAGAGGATCATGGAGGAGGCGTCGGTAACCAGGGGGGCGTTCACCTCGGGCAGCTCCACATAGCGGGTGCCGTAAATGGTGTTGTTGCTGGTGATGTGCACGTAATCCGCATCGGGGGTGAAGGCGCCCTTCTTCCAATCGGGGATGTAGGTGTACACATCATCGCGGCTGGAGGCCACGATGTTCACCTCGCCATAGCGCTTGGCCTCCTCGGCGGCCAGGTGAGCGAAGTTGCCGGAATCGATGTAATCAGCCTTGCCGTTCACCATCAGGTTCAGCGGGATGGCAGAGAACTGCTGGGTCGCGCCACCCTGGAGCAGCAGCACCTCGTGGGTATCGGGGATGTTCATCAGGTCGCGCAGGTCGGCCACGGTCTTGTCATAAATATCGGTGTACATCTTGCTGCGATGGCTCATCTCCATCACGGACATACCGGTGTTGCCATAGACGACCATTTCCTGCTGGGCCTTTTCCAGCACAGACTGAGCCAGCATCGAGGGGCCGGGAGAGAAGTTATATACGCGTTCCATCATGAGTTCCTCCTTTATCTTTCAGGGGTCATTCGCTTCGTTGTTGGTGGGACGTTTTTCGCCCGCCGGGTGAAATCCGAACCACTGAACATAGTATGCACTATCTTAGCGAAAATTGCAAGCATAATACACGAGAAGTACAATTTATTTTGACAACGAAAAAAAGAGCTGCCGATGAAAACATCAGCAGCTCTCTGGTCAGACTATCACAGTCCGCCGGTGACCGCGCGGGTCGCCGCTTGGATTAGAAGCGGTTCTGACGCTGGGCCTCGAAGCACTCGCGGCAGTACACGGGACGGTCGCCACGGGGCTGGAAGGGCACCTGGGTGGTGCAGCCGCAGCCGTCGCAGATCACTTCGTACATCTGACGGGGAGCAGTGTTGCCGCCGTTCTGGGCACGACGAGCAGCGCGGCAAGCGGGGCAGCGGCTGGGCTCGTTCTGGAAGCCCTTCTCAGCGAAGAAGGCCTGCTCGGAAGCAGAGAAAACGAATTCGTTGCCGCAGTCACGGCAGGTCAGAGTCTTGTCCTGATACATGGTAGGTATACCTCCCTAAAATTGTTTACCCATCCCAAATTGCCATTCCGTTGCTTCCATGGGTCCCGACATTGGTCTGGTGACAACCAAAGGAGGAAAAGAAACCGGTCATTCCTGGCTGGGTTACGCTGGATATTATATCATGCTGTTTCCCAAATGTACAGCCCTCGCCGCAAATTTTTTCCCCTGCAAGGAAGCGGCGTTCCTTCTGTTGAATACAATTCCCAAGGAACTTTTTCTGTTCCCGTTGTCCGTTCCCTTCCAGCATTACTTCCATTATAATACAAGTAAGAATCGTGCCGAATGGAGGTCTCCGTATGGATTACCAGGATTTTGGTCACCGCGTCCGTGAGCTCCGCCGTCAGAAGGGCCTGACGCAGGAGGAGCTTTCCGAAGAGGTGGGGATCTCCGCTTCCTTCATGGGACATATCGAGCGCGGCACCCGCGTCGCAAGCCTCGAAACCCTGGTCGCCCTGTGCAACACGCTGAACGTGGCGCCGGAATACTTGCTCCAGGCCAGCCTGAACAACGATAGCTACCCCATCCCGCAGGGGCTTTCCGCCAAAGAACGCGCCTTGCTCAGCCGCTTCCTTCATATGGCCGAGGCAACGGTACGCGGGTACGAAGAATGATGAGCCGCCAGAAGTGGAGCCTCAGGTTCCGCTTCTTTTTTTATTGCCTTTTCCGATCCCATATTATATAATGTATACACATATCCAGCGTTCTTTATCCCATCATTCATAAGGAGGCATACCATGAAACAGCACGTCCTCGTGACCGGAACAGGCCGTGAAATGGCCCTGGGATTCAACTTCGTCCGCCGCTACCTGGAGCAGGGCGACCACGTGATCGCCACGGTCCGCACGCCCTCCCCTGCCCTTGAGAAGCTGAAGGAGCAGTACCCCGAAACGCTGACCACCATGGTGATGGATATCGGCAGCACCGATTCCGTCAACCAGGCCGCCGCCAGGGCCGCCGAGATCGTTCCCTGCATCGACCTGATCATCAACAATGCCGTGACCACCTCTCCCGATACCAACAAGGAGCTGGAGGACTTCGACCTGGATACCGTGATGCCCGCCCTGAACGTGGCCACCGTGGGCGCGCTCCGCGTCATCAAGGCTTTTCTGCCGCTGATGCAGAAATCCCCCGATACGGCGCTGATCGTGAACATCTCCTCCGAGGCCGGAAGCATCGGCGCTTGCTATCGCAGCACCTACATCGATTACGGCATGGCCAAGGCCGCGCTGAACATGGCGACCAAGACCCTGCACAACAAGTTCAAGGATGACCCGAAGATGAATATCATCACGGTGCATCCCGGCTGGATGCACACCAACGAGGGCAACGCCAAGGCCCCCTTCGAGCCCTATGATCACGCCGAAACCATGCGCCTGATGTTCGAGGCCAAGCGTCATGACAAGACCGGTCCGATCTTCGTGACCTGGTCCGGTGAGGAATATCCCTGGTAACAGCAAAAAACGAAACCACCGGCTGATCCGGTGGTTTCGTTTTTTTGTTAATACGCCTCGTAGGAGACCTTCCAGCGCTCGCTGTCAGCAATGACGATCAGCGTCTTGCCGCGCTGCAGCTGCAGTTCCTCGCCATCGGCAGTATAGAACACCGTGCGGGACTCCATATCCTCGCGGTTCCAGTAGCCCTTGACACGAACGCCGCCCATGAAGAAATCAGCGTTGCCGCCCACCTCATAGCTGCCTTTCTTGTCATAATACTTCTGGCCAGCCTGGAAGGCAACGGGAGCGTCCACACGGGGCCACTTCACCTCAGTGAACTGGATGATCACGTTGGAGAAGCCGATGTGATCCTGGGTGTCCAGATCCTCGTAGGGGGTCAGGTCGTCACCAGTGCCCAGATAACGGTTGTACAGATTGGTGTCAATGTCATAAATCAACGTGGAGGAATAGGACTTGTGGCCGGTATTGATGTGGATCTCATCGGCCTGCTCGCCCTCGGGCAGCTCATCCGTGAAAAGGAAGGTGTGGTTCGGGGCCACGAAATCCTTGTCGATCAGGTCATACATGGCGGAGACGTTGGCGTCCACGTTGTGGGGAGCGGCCACGCCCTTGCGGCGGGTATAGTACTGCTTCCAGGGCTTGCTGTTGCTCACCGTGCCGGAGAAGGCCAGACCCTTGTCCTCCACCTTCCATTTGCGCAGCTCAGCGCCGCAATCGGCGGAATCATACTCCGAATAGCCGTAATACAGGAAGCCGGCGTCCCACTCCTCGCGCAGCCACACATGGCCCATACGGGCGGAGCGCACGGGGCCCACGCTGTCGGGGATCAGATCAGAAAACAGGAAGGTCAGACGGGTGTTGCCGTTTTTGTGCAAGGGGGTTTCATAGACGATATCGGCAAAGCTTACACCCCAGGGGGCGCGCTTGTCCACGCCGCCATCGGTATTGTCGATCTGCACCAGCATGGGCATATAACGGCCGGTCACAGCCAGGCCGGCGAAGCCCTCGACCTGCTCAAGATCCTCCAGGGGCAGACCGGTGGTGGGGCTCATGCCCTCCTCACCCTCGTTCAGGCCCACCTTCTCCAGCTTGATCTTGCGCTTCTCGCCGGGATCAATCGCTGTGTCCGCGAGCGCCAGCGGCATAATACCCAGCAGCAGCGCCAGAACCAGCAGCAAACTCACAATCCTCTTCATGAAACCCCTCCTTGGGCATATTTGTAAGTTCAAAAATGATTATACCATCCTTTGATACCTGCGTCAACGAAAATATTTAGAAATTATTACAATTTTATTTCTCTTTCTTGATGCTGGTATCGCCATCCACACAGCGGTAATAGACCTTGTCGCCCTTGAGCTCCACGCCATCCTTGGCAAAGAGCTCATCGATGGTCAGGAGCATGTAGCCTTCCTCCGCCAGGTAATCGGCGATGGCCTTGGCTGATTTGGGCGTATTGTCCTTGATATCGTGGCAGAGGATAATATCCCCGTCGCTGATGTTGTTTTTCACGCGCTTCAGCACCGTGCTGGTGGGGAGGCCGCGCCAGTCGTAGGTATCAACGCTCCACTGGATCAGCGGCCAGCCGGTCTTGGCGTCGATCATCTGGTTATACAGGCCATAGGGCACACGGTTGTAGCGTGTGGGCAGGCCAATGGCATCGATCAGCGCGTTATCGCACTTGGCCACCATGGCCCGCAGCGTCGAAGCCTTCGATTTGGACACATTGTTGTGGTTCCAGTTGTGGGAGGCCACGGCATGGCCCTCGTCATGCTCGCGCTGCACCAGGTCGTCATACTCCCCGATGCGGTTGCCCAGCACAAAGAAGGTGGCCCGGGCGCCCGCTTCAGTCAGGGCGTTGAGGGTCAGGCTGGTGTTGGTGCGGCTGGGGCCGTCGTCAAAGGTCAGGGCGCAGGTCTTGTAGTAGGCCAGGTTGTCCGTTTCCACCTGAGCCCGTTCCGTCATATAAGGGCGGATCTCCGGGTACATGACGGTGATCTCCATCAGGGTGGTTTTGCCCGGATAGAGCTTTTCCGCGGGGATATGCAGCACCAGCGACATACCATGCAGGGTGAAGTCCATCTCGGAGATCGCCATCTGGGTGCACATTTCCTCCAGCGCGGCCTGATCCGGCTCCATCTCGGGCCAGTAGGCGGCAGCCTGCTCCCGCACCGCCTGTTCCAGGATCGCCCAGCCCTCGCTCTCCGCATCGAAAATATCCGTCAGCCAGATGCGCTCGCCGGTGGTCATATCGAAGGTACGGCTCTGGATCTCCTGGCCGATCAGGTCCCGGTGATAGGTCACCCGGGCCTGCACCAGAAAGCTCATCCAGGTCAGGCCTGTGCGGCTGTAGCGTGTCACCACATCCAGGCGGGAATTCTGGCTGGTGTTGTTCTTCGCCTTCTGCAGCGTGGGGCCAAGGCGCTCCACATACTCATCAGCGATCACGCCCAGCTCCTCATCCACGCTGTCCAGCACGGTATCCACCTTCCAGCGGCGGATGATGCTCTTGTTCTCCTGCGTGGTGTCCCTCTTGGTGACCTCCACACGATGGCAATCCTCAATCGCCCCCGCCGGGATGGCCGGCAGCAGCAAAAGCAGGGTCAAGGCCAGGGCAAGCAAGCGTTTCATGCGTTCCTCCTTGGGCGTAACATATGTAACAACGGGCAAGCGCCGCGATTCTCACCGCGGCGCATAGGATCATTCCTCGTGATGGCAGCCGCAGTCGCAGCCGTCATGATGGTGGTGATGGTGCTCATGTCCGCAGCCGCAATCGCAGTCCTCCAGGCCGTCCACAGCCTGATGGATCGTTAGCGCCACGTACTTATCGAACACCTGCTGGATCACGTCCTCTTCCTCCGCCACGACGAAGGACAGCTGGCCGTCCTTCTCCTCCACGCGGGTGATGAGGATCTGCTCCTCGCCGTTCTGGTCGTTCTCCATCTCCAGCAGAACGACGTATTCCTCGCCCGCGTAGGGGATCGTGGCGCCGTAGCGGAAGCGGAACACCTGGCCGTCAGGAGCGGTAAGCTCCACCACAGCGTCGTTCAGATCATGCTCGCTCATTACTCTTCGTCCTCGGCTTCTTCCATCAGCTGGAGGAACTTTTCGAACACGGTCTCCTGCAGCTCCTCGTCCTCCACGCAGACGTAGCACTCGTTGCCCTGGTCGTCGGCCTCGATCTTCATGATGACCACTTCGCCCTCTTCGTCGTTCTGGTCTTCCTCCTCGATGACCATCAGCGCGATGTAGTACTCGCCCTCATGCTCGATGGTGGCCAGGTGCTCGAAGGGCACGGTGGCGCCGGTCTCGTCGTCGATCAGCTCAATGATGTTGCTCTCGTTTTCCATGGTCATGGTGTTTTCCTCGCTTTCGTGCCCGGTGGGCATCGTATTTTGTGCCTGGGAATCCAGGAATTGCTGCAGAATGATGGCCGCAGCCACCTTGTCCACATTCTGTCGGCGCTCCGCCCGATGCATATTGTCCTCCAGCAGGGCGTGCTCGGCCGTCACGGTGGTGAGCCGCTCATCCTGATAATACACCGTCAGGCCCGCTTTTTCAAGCTGTTGACAGAATAGTTTTACTTTTTCCGATTGAAAACCCAGCGTTCCATCCATATTATAGGGAAGTCCGCTGAGCACGATGGTGGTATCGTACTGCTCGCACAGCTGCTTGACCCGCTTCACATCGGGGCCAAAGCCCACCCGCTTGATGACCTCCACCGGCGTGGCGATCATCCGCATGGCGTCGCTCACCGCCACGCCAATGCGCACATCGCCGATATCCAGTGCCAGAATTCTTTCGTTCATAAAGCACCTCTTGCAGAGGGCGCCGCCCTCTGCACTCCCGCTTAAGGGTCTTCGACCCTTAAGAATCCCTTTGTGTGGGTATGTTGCTTGGTTATTGCTTTGTTGGGGTCACGGCGCATAACGGATGCGCCGCGACGCGGTGTCGTTACGCTCTCGATTCATGATCCTTGATTTCGAATTTCTCCCGCGCCTTTGCCCACCACAGCGATGCAGGGATCGGCCGTCAGGATGCGGCGGGCCTTGTCCATCACGTGCTCCATGGTCACCGCTTCGATGCGGGCGATGGTCTCGCCCGGGGTAACGGATTTACCCAGCAGCAGAAGGCCGCGGCCCATGGCCTGCATGCGGGTACCGGGGCTTTCCAGGCCCAGCAGGTAGCCGGAGCGCAGCTGCTGCTTGGAGGCGTCGAATTCCTTTTGGGTGACGCCATCCTCCAGCAGCTTTTTCATTTCGCCGCGGATCTCCTCCAGCACCTTTTCGGCATTGCGAGGGGAAACACCGGCATATACCGCGAAGGTGCCGCAGCCACGGTAGCTGTTGGGGTAGGTGTAGATGGAATAGGCCATGCCCAGATCCTCGCGGATGCGCTGGAACAGCCGGGAGGACATGGCCCCGCCCAGGAGGTTGTTCAACACAGCCTGGGGGTAGATATCCTCGCCGCCGTAGGGCGTTCCGTTGAAGCCCATGCACAGGTGCATCTGCTCGGTATCCTTCTCCTTGGAGAGGTTCACGCCGGAAAGAGGCTTCTGCTCCGGCAGCATCAGTCCGATGGCCGGGTTCTCCCACTCGCCGAAGAACTCCTCCACCAGCGCCTTGACCTGCTCCGGGTCATAGTTGCCGGCCAGGGCCACCACGGTGTTGCCGGGGCAGTAGTGCTTCTGCCGATAGGCCGCCAGGTCAGCCCTGGAGTAGTTTTCGATCAGCTCGCTGGTGCCCAGGATGGGCATGCCCAGGCTCTGCTCGCCGAACTGCGCCTTGCTCAGCAATTCATGCACCAGATCCTCCGGAGAGTCCTCGTCCATGGCAATCTCCTCCAGGATCACGCCGCGCTCCTTGTTCAGCTCGTTCTCGTCCAGCACGGCATGGCAGGTCAGGTCCGCCAGGATATCCACCGCCAGGGGCAGGTTCTCATCGATCACCTTGGCATAGTAGCAGGTGCAGTCCTTGCCGGTGAAGGCGTTGAGCTGGCCGCCCACCGCGTCCATCTCCTCGGCGATCTGCCGCGCGCTGCGCCTGGCCGTACCCTTGAACACCATGTGCTCCAGGAAGTGGCTCAGGCCATTCTCCGTGGGTGTTTCCATCATGGAGCCCACGCCCAGCCACACGCCGATGGAAACCGAGCGCAGGTAAGGCAGCCGCTCGCCGATGATCCGCAGGCCGTTGGGAAGAATCCACTGATCGTTCATACGCTTCTCAATCCCCAAATGCTTTTCCATTAGCATATCCACCTGCTTTCCTTCCTATGTAAAGTGAAAGTCCAGAGGGCAATTCACCCTCTGGACCGTATGTGTCGCAAGAGGTTTCGCGTCTGCGGACGCGACCAAAGGGCTTTGCGATACTCAACATCACTCATCGCTTTGCCTTCGGCAACTCCCCACCGGGGAGACGCTCTTTCGTGATGCCCTTTGGAAACCTTCGCACCCCATTTTTTGTTGCTGTGCTGTTCAGCAGCTTATATGCAGCCAAGCACCGCCCTCAAAAATGGGTTTCGAAAGGGCCGAACGGCCCTTCGCGGGATTCTTAAGGGCAGCGCCCTTAAGCGGGTTGTCAGGGCAGCGTCCTGACTGGAGTGCAGGGGTGAAACCCCTGCTTACTGACGGCCGTCACGGCGCGGGGGGCGGGAGCGGAAGTTGCCACCTTCGCGACGCTCGGCGGGCTTGTTCTCGTAGACCATGTCGTTGCGGATCAGGTTGATGCGGCCCTGAGCGTCGATCTCGTTGACCTTCACTTCCAGCTCGTCACCGATGTTCACAACGTCTTCGACCTTCTCCACGCGCTTGTTGTCCAGCTTGGAGATGTGGATCATGCCGTCCTTGCCGGGGGCCAGTTCCACGAAGGCGCCGAAGTTCATGATGCGCACGACCTTGCCGGTGAACACATCACCCACCTCGATATCCTTGGCGATGCCTTCGATGATCTTGCGGGCCTTGGCGGCGGCGTCGGCATCGGGGGTGGAGATGAACACGCGGCCATCGTCCTCGATGTCGATCTTCACGCCGGTCTCGGCAATGATCTTGTTGATCATCTTGCCGCCGGGTCCGATGACCTCGCGGATCTTCTCGGGATTGATGGTGAAGCGGACGATCTTGGGAGCATACTGGCTCAGCTCAGCACGGGGCTCTCCAATGGTATCCAGCATAATTTTGAGGATGTGCAGGCGGCCTTCCAGAGCCTGGGCCAGGGCCTGCTTGAGGATCGCGCGGTCGATGCCGGCGATCTTGATATCCATCTGGATGGCGGTGATGCCGTTCATGGTGCCGGCCACCTTGAAGTCCATGTCGCCCAGGAAGTCTTCCAGGCCCTGGATGTCGGTCAGCACGGAGACCTGGCCGCTCTCAGCGTTCTTGATCAGGCCCATGGCCACGCCGGCAACAGGAGCGTGGATCGGCACACCGGCGTCCATCAGGGACAGGGTGGAGCCGCACACGGAAGCCATGGAGGAGGAACCGTTGGAGGACAGGATCTCGCTCACCAGGCGCAGGGCATAGGGGAACTCTTCCTCGGTGGGGATCACGGGCAG
>SVGJ01000011.1 GCA_015056415.1 Clostridiales bacterium | reverse complement strand
AAGCCGACCTCGTCCAGGGACTTCTGAACGGTGCTCTCCTTGGTGGCATGGTCAACATACACCAGGTGCTGCACCTTACGGCCCTTCAGCAGGTGCTCGGAGACGATCTCGTCAACGTCTTCGACCTTCACGCGGCTGTAGAAGGTGCCTTCGGGATACACGATAACAACAGGGCCAGCCTCGCACAGGCCGAAGCAGCCGGTGCGGACGACCTGGACTTCCTTCTCCAGGCCCTTTTCCTTCAGTTGCTCTTCAAAACGCTCGATCAGCTGCGCAGAACCGGACGAAGAACAGCCCGTACCGCCGCAGACCAGCACGTGTGCGCGATAAAGATTCATGGGTACTCCTCCTCATGTGTCGTAGAGATTACTCAGCAGCGCCGATGGTGTACTCTTCCACGGGACGGCCGTTCACGATGTGCTCGGCAACGATGCGGCCCACCATTTCGGGGGTAACCTTCACATAGGTCACCTTTTCCTTACCGGGCAGGATCACGTCGACCATGGGCTCGAAGCGGCACATGCCGATGCAGCCAGTCTGGGACACGGTCACCTGTTCCAGGTTGCGCTTCTTGATCTCTTCAACAAACTGCAGCATCACAGGGCGGGCGCCAGCGGCGATACCGCAGGTAGCCATGCCGACCACAACGCGGGCAGCGTCGTGATTATCCTTGCGCATGGCGATGTTCTCCAGCGTCTTGGCGCGGATTGCTTCCAGATCAGCCAGGGACTTCATAGCTCAAACACCTCCAAAGATTGGGTTGATGGTTTCTTCCAGTGCGTCCTTCATCCAGGCGGTCACGGCAGGCTCGTTCAGGGGAACGCCGGCCAGCACGGCCCGGACCTCCCGCGTGTCGAAGCTCCCCTCGCCCGCAGGTGACTTTCCCTCGAAGAGGAAATCAGGCCTGTCGGGGTTCACGAGAATCAGGCTCAGGATGGTCCCGGCCAGATCACCCATGGGAAGGCTGTCGATGTTGCGGGTATCGTAGGTTACGGTGAGGGTGGTGCCCTTGCCCACCTCGCTGAGAATGGTCAGATCGCCGCCCGCGCGCTGCGCGTTCTCCATCATCATGGGAATGCCCAGGCCCACCTTGCGGGTGGTGCGGGTGGTCGCGAAGGGGCTTGTGACCCGGCTGAGCAGCTCCGGGCTCATGCCGCAGCCGTCATCGATCAGGGTAAAGGTCAGCCAGCCGTTCACATCCACCGCCATGCGGATGGTGACAAGGCTCGCACCGGCCTTGATACTGTTCTGTGCCAGGTCAAGCAAATGCAGCGAAAGGTCGCGCATGGGGTTCACCTACCTCAGCGTCTTGGCTTATCAGGCGCGGTACTTGGCCACGATGCCGGGGATATCCTCGGGAACCAGACGGCCGTACACCTCGTCGTTGATCATCATAACAGGGGCCAGGCCGCAAGCGCCCAGGCAGCGGGTGGCGTTCAGGGTGAACTTGCCGTCAGCGGTGGTCTTGCCAACGGGCACTTCCAGCACCTCAGCCAGCTTGTCCAGCACCTTCTGGCTGCCCTTGACGTAGCAGGCGGTGCCGAGGCAGACGCCCACGACATACTCGCCCTTGGGCTCCAGGGAGAACTGAGCGTAGAACGTGGCGACGCCATACACCTCAGCCAGGGTGGTGCCCAGGCCGTCAGCGATGATCTGCTGCACGTCCATGGGAACGTAGCCGAAAATGTTCTGAGCTTCCTGCAGCACGGGCATCAGCGCACCGGGCGTACCCTTGTGCTTTGCGATGACCTCGTCCAGCTGCACGTACTTTTCCTTCATTTCAGGCATGGTACATGAAACCTCCTTCAATGGTTACAACTCCAATGCACAGAATATTTCTGCGCACATTGTAGATATTTTAACATGAATTTTCCGAAAAAGAAAGCACCATTATCTACAAAGATAAACCTTTTTTTCGCCGGTTCGACAAAACCGTTGTTTTGCACAGGAAATCATTCTCGCAGCTGTGAAAAACGCCGAATTTTGTTAATGAGACCTACCGCTTCACCGCGCGTTTTTCAGCGTATCAAACAGGCCGCCCAGGGAAAATCTTTCCACAGGGAAGTCAAATTCCGCCTCCATGATGTTCCCCAGCTGATGCGCGTCGGAAGAATACAGCACCATGCGATCCTTTACGACGGAAGGATGGATATCCATGTGTCGCGCGACCTCCACCACAGGGTAGCCAGGCTCCTGGGGCATCAGGCCCAGGTTCACCAGCAGGCCATTGCTGCCCCGGTTGATATGGGCCGGAACAGCCACGCCGCCCCGCTTGCGGATGATCTCGGTGCATTCGGTCAGATCCAGATCCGTGGCGCCGATGAGCATGCGGGTTTCCTCTCCCATGATCTCGTCATCGGTATTGACGATATACTGATTGCCGAAGAATTTGGGCCGGTTGGGCATCTTGGGCAAATGGGAGGAGAAGACCTCCCCTGCCTCCAGGGCGTCATCCACGGTGGGGAAATACCCCAGCAGGTGCACCTCCTCGCGGGTGGTGACCTCCATGCCCGGCAGCAGGATCAGCTTGTAATAGTCCGCTGCCTCCTTTACGTGCGGCAGGTTCCGCGCCGTATTGTGATCCGTCACCGCAATGGCGTCCAGCCCCTTGATGTGGGCCATGCCGCAGATATTGGCTGGCGTCATATCGTCATCGGCGCAGGGTGAGAGGCAGGAGTGAATGTGCAGATCCACAAACATGGATCATTCCTCCCTGGGGGAACCGGGCAGGCCCTTCCCGGCCATCAGCGCGCACAGCTCATAGGCGGTCTTGTCGCTGGCCAGCACAGTGATGCCCTCTTCCTTCGCCTTCTCCAGCGAGGCAGCCTCCATCTCGATGCCCTCGGGCACGATCACCGCCGCCATCTCCATCAGCGAGGCCACGGCGATCACATTCATGTGCGTCTGCACAGTGATCCACGCCATACCCGCCTGACCATGCGCCATCACCCAGCTGAGCAGATCGCAGGTATAGCCGCAGGAAATAGCGACATTCTTGTCAGTATCCGGCGTCAGATCCGTCGCGCCGGTAAGCTCGATCAGTTCCCGAATAGTCATTGGTATCATCCTTTCTATTTATCGCATTCCCCCGCGTCGCGGTGCGCCCTCCGCGCACCGTGACCCCCGCAAAAGAGCCCTCAAGCATCTTTTCCCCAAAGCGGGAGTCCAGAGGGCCGAACGGCCCTTTGGCGGGTTCTCCAAGGGCAGCGCCCTTGGGCGGTGGAGTCCAGAGGAGGCAGAGCCTCCTCTGGTCACTCGCGGGTGGTCTGGGCCAGGTTGACCATCTGCTGGGCCATGATCTTGAGCTGCTCCTTCAGGCGGTGGATGCAGTCCATGTCACGGGCAAAGCCCTGCACGATGTCCTCGGCAAAGGTGCGGCAGGTGGGGCTTCCGCAGGAGCCGCAGTCGTAGCCCGGGAGCCGCTTGTAGATCTCTTCCATCTTCTCCAGCTTGCGCATGGCCTCGACGATGTCATCGTCCAGCTTCATGGCGGTGTTGGGCATGATGTCCTTCTGGTTGTAGAGGGGATATTTGGTCAGCATGCTCACGTCCACCTGATGCTCCGGGTGCATTTCGCCATTCTTGTCCACCAGGCGGCGGATCATGTTGCGGGCCACGTAGTTGTTCTCAAAATTCAGGGGGCCGCCCACGCAGCCGCCAGTACAGGCCGATCCCTCAAAGAAGGTCAGGTCGCTGAGCTTGTTGTTCTCAATCTCCTCCAGGACGCGGATCACGTTCTCAATGCCGTCCACCGCCATAGAGTTCTCGGGGCACACGGCGCTGGCCTCGCCGCCACTGTTGGCCCAGCCCACGCCCCAGGAGGAGGCCTTCACCAGGCTCTCGTCGGTATCATGGCCGCGGGTGTGGCTGGACAGAAGGCCGTAGATCTCCAGCACGCTGATGGCGCCGTCCACCGCGCTCTTCTCATGGCCGATGGGATTGCGGATGGCCGTCACCTTGGCCGGGCAGGGCGTGATAAAGAAGCACCCCACCTCATTTTCGTCCACCTGATGCTTGCGGGCGAACTCCCGCTTGGCGATCAGCGCGGCCACCTCCATGGGCTGGCGGATATCCACGATGTGGTCGATCAGGTCCGGGAAGCGCACCTGGATCAGCCGAACGATGGCCGGGCAGGCAGCGGAGATCAGCGGCCTGGGCAGATCGGGCTGGCGCAGCTTCTCGCGGATGGCGCGGGTCACCACATCAGCGCCCCTGGCCACCTCAAAGACCTCATCAAAGCCCATGTGCTTCAGGCCCGTGAGCACCTGGGCGATGCTGCGGAGGTTCTTGAACTGGCCGTACAGCGAGGGCGCAGGCAGCGCGATCTTGTACTTGAACCGGCTGATGGAGGAAAGCGGGTCGGTCACGGCGATCTTGGCGTGATATTCGCACACGCGGATGCACTCGCCGCAGTCGATGCAGCGCTCGTCGATGATATGCGCCCTGCCGCCACGGACGCGGATGGCCTCGGTGGGGCAGCGCTTAAGACAGTTGGTGCAGGCCTTGCACTTTTCCTTTTCAAGCCGCACCGAGTGAAATGTACGTTTCTCTTCCATTGGTAATGCTCCTGTATCAGCCCTTCAGCGCGAAGGACATCATGATGGTCGTGCCCACGCCCACCTGGCTCTGGATATAAAAGTCGGTGGCGTTGCGTTTCATATTGGGAAGGCCCATACCAGCGCCAAAGCCCAGGGTACGTGCCTCCTCGTTGGCGGTGGAATAGCCCTCGGTCATTGCTTTGTCGATATCCGGGATGCCCGGGCCCACGTCCTGTGAGATCAGCGTGACCTTCTCAGGATCCACCTGCAGGGTCAGCGTACCGCCCATGGAGTGGATCACCAGGTTCAGCTCCACCTCATAGCTGGCCACGGAAACGCGGCGCAGCACGGTGGCGTCGATGCCCAGCTGCTTGAGCTTGCGCTTAATGGTGGTGGACGCCTCGCCGGCAGTGGCGTACGCGCCCGATTCCACAGGGAATACCTGTTCCATCAAAATCGCCATGGAAGCGTCTCCTTACTTTGTCTTTTCTTTGGTGCCCGGCAGGCCATGCTTGTACAATTCACCGCAGGCCGTATAGGTGGTCATGCGGGTGGAAAGCACGGCGATCCCGGCTTCCTCCGCCATTTCGAGGATCTCCTCATTGGGCTGCTTGCCCCGGGAGAACACGATGCAGGTGATATCCAGCATCTCGGCGGTACGCACCACATGGGTGTTGATCAGGCCGGTGATCAGCACCGTTTTTTCCTTCACGAAGGCCAGCACGTCGCTCATCAGGTCAGAGCCGCAGCCCGTGTCCACAGGATGATCCAGCAAATCCTCGCCATAGAGTACATTGCCTTCCAGAATGTTCATCACGTCACGAATCGTCAAGCGTATTCCTCCTCTATCTGCATCATGTGCATTCATTCCATCAGCCCCTGGCGCAGGGCGCAGCTTTCATCATAAAGCGCCATGGCCTGCAGCTTCATTGCCGCCGAAAGGGCCGTCGCGTCCCCGGCTTCACGCATGGCGGCATACTTGGCGTCCCAGCCGTCGGCCAGCCGCATTTCAAGCTCCACCAGCTCCGGGTATGGCCTGGTGAACCGGCTGCGCGCGGTCTCGCGCCACAGGCGGATCTGTTCGTCCAGCGCCTCCACCACACCCTGGACATCTTCCAGGGTACGCTCGCCACCGTCCAGCAGCGCGGCGTTGTCCCGCAGTGCAGCGGCCGCGCTGCCCAACAGCGAAAGTCCCGCCTCCACCACATCCAGCTGACCGACCATGCCGGTAAGCCGCAAAGTGATCTCCGGGCAGACCCAGGTGTGCAGGAAGGTCTCCACATCCTGATTCGCGCTGAGCCGCTCCCGCACGGCGGAGGCGTCTTCCTTCAGGCCGTAGCAGGCGATATACACACGCCACTTTCCGCCATCCTGATTCACATACCCCGGCGCACCCCGGCGGGCATAGGTATCACGATTCTCCTGCGCCGCGGCCGATGTGGAGTAGATCCCCGTCTGAATAGCGTACCAGCACTCTTCCGGCAGCGTCACCTCGCGGGTCTCCACTGTCTCGTCATAGGCTGAGGTCACGGGCGTGGGCGTAGGCGCCGGCACGTGCTGCGCGTCCAGGCCGCTTCCGCCCTTCAGGCGGACGGCCACGCCCAGCGCGATCACCGCCAGGATGGCTGCAACCAATGCTCTGCGCAGGAGAGCCTGTCCCCTCGCGCGCCTGTACATCCGTTTTTCCACACGTCCCATTCAATTCCCCTGCCTTTCAGGCAAGGGTATGCACGCGCAGCTTCTTTCATTCCACATCCATCTTTGTCTATTATAATCGAAAACACCACCTTAAGGCAACACCAATTTCACTGCCCCTCGTCCATATTGACAAAACCCGGGAAATCATGTACCTTAAATACAGATATATATTGAGGCGTTCATCCTTGCATACAATCCATCTCAGGGAGGAAACAAACCATGAAAAAGCTCCTTGCCGTCCTTCTCATCTTTGCCATGCTGCTGAGTGTAACAGTCAGTGCCTATGGCGATACATACTCCATCAAGGGTTCTCCTTTTGTGCCAAAGGTAGATCCCTCTGTCGCAGCCTTTGACTATACCCTGAGAGATGATGGTACTGTCTCCATCACCGGTTTTTACGTTGGGTATCTGGGCCCATACGCCACAGCGGTCATTCCCTCCGAATGGGAGGAAGGTACCGTTACGGATATCGCAAGCTATGCGCTTGCTTCCCAGAACAGTCTGGATACCGTAATCATTCCTGATACTGTGCGAACGATCGGGAACAACGCTTTTCAGAATTGCCGTTATCTGCGCAGCGTTACCATATCCAACCGTGTCACGGTCCTTAATGCCTATACATTTTTTGATTGCATCAACCTGAAAGAAGTAAAGATCCCTGCAAGCGTCACCACAATTGACGCCACAGCTTTCCATGCCTGCGACGCCCTCCAGACGATCTATGCCCATCCCGGCTCTTATGCGGAGCAATGGGCAAAGAGTAACGGATACACAGTCAAGTTATTGGATGATATCACCCCCATCGGCGTTGCGCCTGATTACGATTATGAATACCTTGCCGATGGTACGATTTCGATCGCGATGTATACCGGCAATGAAGAATCCATCATCATTCCCGCCGAGATCAACGGCCTGAAAGTTACCAAACTTGGCAAGGAATCATTCTATGACAAGGAAAACCTGAGGAGTGTCACCATCCCGGATGGAGTTACAACCATCAGCTCCAGGGCCTTTTGCAGCTGCTCCGCACTGATTGAAATCAACATTCCCGACAGTGTTACAACCATCGAAAGCGAAGCCTTCTATTGCTGCACCGCCCTTCCTGCCCTTGTTCTGCCCAAAGGACTGACATCCATCGCTCACAGAACTTTTGAATGGTGCACAAGTTTAAAGAGTATTGTCATTCCCGATAATGTTACGACCATTGATCTCGACGCATTCGATTACTGTCCCCAAATGACCAGTGTTTCCCTTCCGGCAAATCTCACCTCTCTGGGTACCGGCGTCTTCCGCGGATGTGCCAGCCTGCAAAATATCGTCATTCCCGAAGGCGTAACGACCATAGAATGGGCAACATTCTATGAATGCAGCGCTCTGACAAGCATTGAGCTCCCCGCCAGTGTGACCCAGATCAATAACGAAGCGTTCGCTTATTGCAGTTCACTCGAAACGGTATATGTGCAAAAAGGCTCCTATGCAGAGCGCTGGGCCAAAGGAAAAGGCTATACCGTGCTCTATGGCCCTGCGCCTTATGCGGTGGATTGCCCCCACACCGGCGAACGGCTGAACGAGTCCCGCCAGTTCATCACGGAGTATGAATCCGCCGGCGATGATGAGGTGCACTCCGTATACGACGTGACCCTTTCCACCTTCACCTGCGCCGATTGCGGCCAGGAGGCTACCCTCTCCGACCGGAAGTGGGCTTCCTTTGAGTACCACGAAGCCTCCACCACCCGCTATTGCGACAAGTGCGGCGATATCGACCTGCACCGCTTCGCGGATTCGCTGGAAGGCATCCAGAATGTCTCGGATTCGCTCCTGGCCATCCACAATGTTTTCATCGATAAGGAAGTGTTCGCAAACAACAAGCTCTATGAAGGCGGCCACGTTTACGAGTATGCCAACAACGGCCTTGTGCGCGGCTATTCTGCGCTTTTCGGCGACACCCTCAGCGCCGCAGACGTGAAGGTGGTCAGGCAGCTCGCGCTGGCAGAAAACCTGCTGGAGCAGTTCTCGCCCGAGATCACCGCCGCCGAGATCACTTCGGATGTATACGACAATGTGAAGCGCATCATGGAAAGCACGCTGGGCTCTTCTGTGCTGGGCAAGTTCGTCAAAACGGGCGATCTCTACCTGGAGGGCTATCCGATCCTGACCCGTACGGAATATCTCGACGGAAGAGTCACCTATCGCATGAGCACCCAGTCGGACATCAACAGCTACTACAAAAACAACCTGGCAAAGATCTCCGGCAACGGCAGCGAGAAGCAGAAAAAGAAGGAAGCCGCCAATACCACCATGACCATCGCCCGCTCGCTGGTGGAGGCCCTCTTCAAGGGGCTGCGCTACAGCAATGTGGATAAAGAGGGCCTGCAGGTGGTCATCGATGGCATGAAGCGCTCCAACGATCCCGATCTGCTGGCCGTGGCAGGCATCCTGGAGGAAGTCATCTCCTCGGAAAACCTGATGTGGTCGTATGTGCTGCAGACCGCCGGCCTCGACCTGAGCCAGGAAGCGCTGAACATGGTGCGCAGCAGCTTCATGGACCAGGTGGGCAGCTTCAACCCTGTCATCGCCGCCTATGTGGGAGCTATCAAATGCGGCACCTGGGTAAACGACACCCTCTTCAGCACCAACGCTACCAATACCGCCGCCTTCGAGGCCGTTTGGGCTATTGATCTCACCGAAGCCTACGAGGCCACATACAAAGCGGCGTTGAAGGCTTTCATGGAGGACCCGGTCGGCCAGTATACCGACTTCTGCAAAGCCGCCGCCACTATGACACAGCTGATCGTGATGGAGACCCAGCGCGTGGGCAAGTGGGTGGAGACACAGAACTCCTCGCTGATGAGTCTCTTCCTGGACGGCTACAGCGAGCTGGTGCAGAACAAGACCACCATCGCCGAAAACCGCCGTTTCGTCAACGGTCTGATGTTCATCAACCTGCACAATATGTACCTCTTTGAGCTGAAAGATCTGGGCGTATCGGAGTTCGACTGGCCAACCGCTACGGAATACACCGAGAGCTTCCGCGAGGCTTATGACGCCATGGAAGAAACCGCTGAAGAGGCGTTTTCCGACGAATCCGGCCTCGTCCCTCTTATGTATCAGCAGTGCGAGATAGACAGCTATCTCCCCTCCGGCGATTTCCAGCTTGCCGTTCCTGCCGGTTATGATCCGCAGCTCACGCGCGTCTCCAACGGCCAATATACCTATGTATATCCCGCTGAAGGTTCTTCAAGCTTCACGCTGACTGTTCAGCTTGCCACCAGCGCCGAAAAGGATCCCACCTTCCCCGAGCCCCTATCCTTTGCCGCTGCCTTTGACGGTTCGCCTTACTTCCAGTGGCCGGACTGCCAGTATTTCGGCGATATCTGGCTAACGACCCCGCAGGCCTCCGATCAGTCTTCCGTGGAGGGCCAGGAGCGCAGTATCATCTATGGCGCGGTCGGCAACGCTGATAACGCCGCGTTGGTCGTTTGCTACGGCGATCCCGGCCAGGTTCAGACTTGCCTCACTTATTTCTCAACTGCGCTCAGCAGCGTCATGATCGTTCCTCCCACCGGTACCGCCGAAACCACCGAGGCTCCCACGGCAGCGCCCACCACCGAGCCTACTGTTGAGCCTACTGTTGAGCCTACCGCCGAGCCCACATCAACGCCCGCCCATACGCTTTCCACGGTACAAGATCTTTTCAGCAACACAGAGAAGATCCGCTTCCGTGACGTGGAACTGACCATTCCCCAGGGCTCCGTCGAGTCCTATGTTGGCGCCGACGGGGGCTACTCTAACTATAAGTATGTCCTTGCGGACGGCACCGAACTCCTGTTCACGCTCTCCGGCTATCTGATCGACGATCGCAGCGATCAGGGGCCGATCTCCAGCGTCCCGGAAGCCAGGGATGTGCTGTCGGATTTGATCGACGAAAAATTCCTTGAGCCCGGCGTCGATTCATACAGGCCTTCGGATTATGGCGTCACCGATCTGGCGGACAAATTGTTCTCCGCCCGTCACAGCCATGACTACACGGGCTATGGCGCATGCCATTACGACACGCTCCTTATGGTGGACATGACGTATTGCTACGTTGCCGAGGTCTCCTCCACCCCCGGCCACGAGGACGCCTGCACCCAGTTCATGGATCTCATCCGTGATGGCATATCCGTTCCCTATGAGGTTGTCAACGCCACGCCTGTGCCCATTGACCTGAGCGCCGCGCTGAGCAATTCCCACGTAAACCCGATTGAGAAGTTTGGCTTGACTTTCGGCCTGCCCGCGCTCTACGAGCGTTCCATCTTCGATTCTGATTCCTATTCCTACGATGCCGGCGCCACAAGCATCTGGCTGGACTTCGAACAGCATCCGGTGGATTCCATGATGGATTACCCCTGCAAAACCGCTGTCTGCACAGACGGGAACGCTGATACGTATCTCTCCGAGCGTGCCAACCGGCTGATGGACTACAGCTTCCTGACAGAGATCCAGCGCCAGCGCTATCAGCTGGACGACGGCTCCCACGCGCTGCGCTTCGTCCAGGTAAACACCAAGGACTGGCAAGACCCCGAGTATGTGGATACCTTGCTCATCGCGCGTCCCGATGGCGTGATCGAGGTTTCTGTTTCCTCCACCGATCGTAGTCTTGACGAGCTGGTCGCCTTCCACATGGATCGTGTCATCAGCACGCTGCGTCTTTCGCCCATGGATTCCTCCGCCGTGATCGTCACCGCAGCGCCCACCCCCTCGCCCACGCCCAAGCCCATCGCGCCCTGGGAGATCGATCACTATGTCGATATGGGCGGGTTGAAGCTGGCTATGCCCAAGTGGACGGGAAGCAACGTTTCCTCCATCGGCGCAGAAAACATCTACTATAAATTCGGCGAGTATGCGGAGATGAACGTATACTGGTATCCGGCTGACAAGCTCCGCACCGAGGGCGCCGGGGACGACCTGATCGCCCATGTGTTCCGCAAGTTCAATTCCCGCACCCAGCAGCGCATGACTTACGCCGATATGCAGCTGTCCAACGGCATGCGCATGGTGCGCGGCGAGGATACCAAGGACGGCCTCGTTGCCATCATGATCGATACCGGCAGCGGCGTGATGTGCGTCTTTGCCGAGACCTACAACGGCGGCTTCACGCCCTGCCAGGAGATCGCGGACACCATCGTCAGCGATCTGATGAACCAGGTCGCCGTGGTTTCCTCGGTGAGCATGACCGCGGATGAGTTCATCAACGGCCTCCCCGCGCCCACGCCCACCCCCACCCCCGTGCCCGATTACACCGCCAACGGCCTTGTGCTGTCCGATACCCAGCGCGGAACGGACTTTGGCCGCTATGAGCTGGATAATGATCCCGGCAACGGCCCTGAGGAACTGAGCTGGAGCATCGTTGACCGCCGCGACGGCATGGCATTGCTGGTGAGTGCCGGCATCACCATGAGACGCTACAACGAGACCCGCGAGGACGTCACCTGGGAAACCAGCGACCTGCGCCAGTGGCTCAATGGCGAGTTCTACCAGCAGGCATTCTCTGATGTGGAAAAATCCCTGATCGTCGAAACGCTCAACACCAACCCCGACAACCCCGACACCGACGCCAAGGGCGGCAACGACACGCTGGACCGGGTCTTCCTGCTGAGCCTGGACGAAGCGCTGTACTACTTCTCCAGCGATAGCAAACGCACCTCCGGGGCCACGGCCTCCGCCATCGCCGAGGGCGCCACCATCAACGATAAGAAAAACGCCTTCTGGCTGACCCGTACCCCCGGTAATGACAACAGCATGGTCGCTTATGTGGATTCCATGGGGCAGATGGAGTACTATGGCCACTACGTGGACTTCACCAAGCAATACAGCAGCGTTCAGCCTGTGGTAAGAGCCGCCGTGTGGGTCAGGATCGACGGGCCCGCCCCCGAACCTGCCGATCCCTTCTGCCAGGTCGGCTCCCAGGTCTACCTCGGCTCCTACGAGCAGGACAACGACCTTTCCAACGGCACCGAGCCCATCCTTTGGCGCGTGCTGAAGAACGAGGACGGCCAGGCCATGCTGATGAGCGAAAACATCCTGGAATCCATGCGATTCTCCCGCTACAACGAGCCCACCGCCTGGGAGGAATCCGATCTGTTCGCCTGGCTGAACGGCGATTTCTATCAGAGCGCCTTCACCGATACGGAGCGCTCCGCCATCATCGAGACGGAAACCTTCAATCCCGACAATCCCTCTACCGGCACGCAGCGCGGCGAATACAGGACCAACAGTCACGTGTTCCTGCTTTCCTACGGTGAGGCCTTCTCGCTTCTCAGGGGCGATACAGGCCGTCTGGCGCAGCCCACGGCCTACACCTTGGCCAAGGTCGATAAATACTATATGAACGCCGGTCATATGCAATGGTTCCTGCGCACACAGGGCTGGAGCAGCAGCTATGTCCTGACTGTCTCCAACCGCGGTGCTGTTGGCACCTACGGCACGATCGTGGATCATGACCATATAGGCGTCCGTCCTGTGCTCATGGCGGACATCGAGACCCTGCGCACGCTGGGCGTAAGCACCCATGCATCCGCCCCCGCAGCCACCGCCGTCGCGCAGCCCGCTCCCGACCCCACCGCGATCTCCCAGCCCACGCCCGATCCCGTCAATACCGAAGCCGTATCCCAGCCCCAGCCGGATGTGACCGCCGTTCCCGTTACGGCAGCGCCTGTGGAGATCACCGCTGTTCCCGTCACGGCAGCGTCTGTGGAGATCACCGCCACGCCCGCACCCACGGCCGTTCCCGTCCGCATGGCCATCGAGGGCATTGAGGGCGCCTTCGAGCATCGGATCAAGACAGCCATCGCCAACTCCCGCGTGGTCAGCAACGTGAACGACTTCAGCGGCGCCATGACCATTGACGGCGATGAAACCACCTGCTGGCAGTTCTCCACCAAGAAAATGAAGCTGGGCAACGCGGCGCTGGAGATCACCCTCCGTTCCACCGGCACAGTGGATGAATTGTGGATCAAGAACGGCTTCTGGCGCATCACCAACAACAACGACCAGTACACCGCCAACTGCCGACCCAAGCAGATCGGCGTCAGCTTCCTCTATGAGGGTGAAAGCGACTACAAGGACGAGATCAAGCTGACCCTGAAGGACGACAAGGCCCGCAAGGACTGGCAGATCCTGCAGCTTGGCCACCGCGAGAACGTCTCCGCCGTGAAGCTCCGCGTTATCAGCATCTACAAGGGCACCAAGTACAAGACAGACGTGGCCATTTCCGAGATCAAGCTGGTGGAACGCGAGGGCAGAACAGTCGTCCAGTACGAAACCCTGAAGAAGGGCAGCAAGGGCGATGACGTGATCGCCCTGAAGGAACGCCTGCAGGAGCTGGGCTACTTCAAGAAGAACGCGGACCTGAGCGCCTCTTATAACGATACCTGCGTCCAGCGCGTGAAGCAGTTCCAGAAGCGCAACGGCCTGAAGCAGACCGGCATCGCCGATCAGGAGACCCTCTCCTTGCTCTATTCCGAGGCGGCCCTTCCCGCCAAATAAACCTGAAATGAAACGTATGTAAAGAAGAGTGATCGCAAATGAGATACCATATCGACACCATTCCCGTGTGGGATTCCCTGAAGCTGGAGGGCGAGTGCCTGCTCTGTGCCCTGCGCCGCAAGACCGAGCTGGGTGAGGCCGAGCGCTACCTGGGCGCCTCCGTCATGGAGCCGGACACCCGCATCCAGGTCAATGACAAGGGCTTCTGCCCCCATCACCACGCCATGCTCTTCAGCATGAGCAACCGTCTTGGCCACGCGCTGATGCTGGAATCCCACCTGGCCGAGACCCGCCAGCGCACCGCCAAGGCATTCGCCGCGCTGAACAAGGCCGCCAAGGCTTATTCCAGCGCCTCCATGCTGGATCGGCTCAAGAAGGGCAACTCCGCCAGAGCCGATATGGAGAAGATCGCCGGTGAGCTGGACGCCATGGCCTCCAGCTGCATCCTGTGCGACAGCATCGAGGAAAACATGAACCGCTATATGCACACCTTCTTCCACCTGTATCAGAACGATACCGAGTTCCGCAACAGGTTCAACGGCTCCAAGGCCGTCTGCCTGCCCCACATGGCCACGTTGATCCAGTGGGCGCCCCAGGAGCTCCCCGCCAAGGAGGTAGCCGGATTCATCGAAAAGCTCACCGCCATGGAATCCTCCAACCTGGATCGTATGCAGGAGGATATCAGCTGGTTCATCAAGAAATTCGACTACCGTTTCCTGGACGAGCCCTGGTACAACAGCCAGGACGCTGTGGAGCGCACCGTCAACAAGCTCCGGGGCTGGTGTGTCGGTCAGGAGCCCAACCCCAAGGCAAAATAAGCGTTCAGGAGAGGAGAGCGTCCGTATTGTGCACCATGCTGGAGAAGACCGCCGCGGCCCTGGAAAGAGCGCAGGCGCGCGCCATGCTCAACTGCATCGCGGAGCTCGACCCTACCGCGCCTGATCAGGCAAGGCTGATCGACAGACAGCTTGCCCAGGGGCAGCAGCTGCCCTTCCCCTGTCCTATTCTTGTGAAGGATAACATCGACGTGGCCGGGTTGCACACTTCCGCCGGAAGCCTCGCCCTGGCCGACAATATCGCCGCCTGTGACGCGCCCGTTATCCGCAGCCTCCGCCGCAGAGGCGCTGTGATTCTGGGCAAGACAAACATGACCGAGTTCGCCAATTACACCACCGCCGGCATGCCGGGAGGATACAGTTCCCGCGGCGGCCAGGTCATCCATGCCGCCGATCCGGCTCTGAGCCCATCCGGCTCCTCCAGCGGCTCGGCGGTGGCGGTTGCCGCAGGGATCGTCCCAGCCGCCGTGGGTACGGACACCTCCTTCTCCATCGTCGCCTGCGCCCAGGCCAATGGCGTCTGCGGCCTGAAGCCGCCCGCCGGCACGCTGCCCTGGCAGGGCGTGGTTCCCATTGCCCGTACGCTGGACAGCGTGGGCTCCCTGGCCCGGGACTTTTCCACCGCGCTGGCCCTGTACAACGCCATGCGCGATGCTCCCCTTCCCAAGGTGCAGTCCTGCGCCGCAAGCAGCCTGCGCATCGCCGTCAACACAGCCAACAACGATATGGTCTCTCCCGGCCAGAAGGCTTTCCTGCATGAAACCCTAAACCGGCTCCGCAGCCGCGGCGCGACCGTCAGGGAGATCCTGCAGGAGCCTACGCCCCTGCAGCAGATCATCATGCAATGGGAGTTCATGCCTCACCTGGAAGACTACCTTCGTTCCTCCGCCGCCTCGCGCAGAACGCTCCGGGAGATCGTTGCCTGCTATCTGGAGAACCCCGGAACAATGATGAAATATGGCATTACGCTCCTTCAGCAGGCGCTGGACAAAACCCCTTGCGGTCTGCGGGGCGAGCCTTATCTCCAGGCCATGGAGCAGCGTGAGCGGGCGATCCGCGTCACCCGGCATGAGTTGCAGGACGTGGATGCTGTGATCATGACCGGCCCTACCAACATCATGCATTTCTGTGGGCTGGCTTCCGTTGCCCTCGCAGGTCAAAAGACTGACGGCCACGGCGTACCCAGAGGCCTCATCCTCTACGGCGCGGACGAACTCCGCCTGTACCGGACCGCCATGACCCTGGAGCAGCTCCTGCCCTGATTGGCGCATACAAAAAGCAGCTTGCCTGTGCAAGCTGCTTTTTGTGTTGTCAGTTAGTTGCAGGCGCGGTGGCCGGGTCGAATTTCTCCAGCAGGATACCCGCCTCCGCAAAGATCTCCAGGGAGAAGGAGTCCGGATAGCCTTCCTGATACACCACACGCTTGATGCCCGCGTTGATGATCATCTTCGCGCAGACGCTGCAGGGCTGATGGGTGCAGTACAGCGTCGCTCCATCGATGGAGACGCCCAGCTTCGCCGCCTGGATGATGGCATTCTGTTCAGCATGGATGGCATAGCACAGTTCCGCCCGGGTTCCGGACTGGATGCCCAGCTTGCGGCGCATGCATTCCTTGCGCTCGCGGCAGGTCTTCAGGCCGGCAGGGGCGCCGTTATAGCCGGTGGTCATGATGCGCTTGTCCTTCACGATCACGCAGCCGATGCTCCTGCCCTCCACATAGCAGCTCGTCCAGCCTGCGATCACGTGTGCCATTTCCATAAATCTGCTGTCCCACTTATCCATATCATTCGCCGCCTTCAACGTTTTTTCTCATTATACATAGTCAGGGCCTGCTTGTCAATTTCCGCGCGGCGGGTGCATATGCTTCCCCGAATGGAGGCGATGCGCGTGAACCTTGCCAAACAAGCCCTGATCCTCACCCTGGGCAACGGCCTGACCCGTGGGCTGGGCTTCATCCTGCGGCTGCTGCTGGCCCGGTGGATGGGTGCAGAGGCCCTTGGCGTGATGGAAATGGCCAACTCCGTGGGTATGCTGGCGCTCACGCCGGTCACCGCGGGCATTCCCTCCGCCATGAGCCGCCTCACCGCCAAGCATCCCTCCGTCGACCAGCCCAGCGTTCTCCGTGCCGGTCTGCATCTCATTTCCAGGCTCGCCCTGTGGCTGACCCCGGCGCTGTTCCTGCTCTCTCCATGCATGGCGTGGATGCTGGGCGATCTGCGCACACTGCCGGCCATCCTTTTCACCGCGCCGGACATCCTGCTGCTGGGGCTTTGCGGCGTATACTGCGGCTATTGCTACGGCCAGGAGAACACGCTGCTCCCCGCCGCTGCCGAGTGTGCTGAGCAAGGCGTACGCTTTGTGCTTTCCATTGCGCTGGTTCTGTGTTTCCGTCGTGCGGGGGTCGGCATAACCGCCGCGCTGCCCGGCGCAGCCGAGACCGTTGCCGCGCTGGTGGTGGTGCTGATCTTCCGCCGGATGATCCCCCTGCGCCGTCAGCTGACCGCGCCCAGCCACGCCCTGCAGAGGCAGATCTTCCAGCTGGCCGCGCCCACCACGCTCGCCCGGCTGTGTCTCACAGGCACACGGGCACTGGAGGCCGTGCTGCTGCCGGTCTGCCTGCGCCGCTCCGGGCTCAGCGCTGCGGCGGCCACCGCGCAGTTCGGCCTGCTTACCGGCATGGCCATGCCCATGATGCTGCTGCCCGGCGTGGTCACCAGCGCCCTGTGCATGGTCACCACCCCTGCCATCTCCCGCTGTGAGAACGACCCCCGCGCCCTGCGCTGCACCATGCGCCGCCTGCTGTTCCCTGCCCTGGGCATTGGTCTTGTCAGCGCGGTCGTGCTGTTTTTCGGCGCCGACCTCATCAGCCTTCACCTGTACCGCACACCCGCCCTGGCACCGCTTTTGCGCGTTCTGTGTCCCATCACGGTGCTTTTTGCCATTCATCAGGTACAGATGGGCGTTATCACCGGCCTGGGACTGCAGCGACAGGCCCTCACCGGAACAGTCATCAGCAGCGTGCTTTCCATGCTGTGCCTGGCTCTTCTGGCGTCCAGCCCACAGCTGCGGCTCTTTGGCGCTGCGCTGGCCAGCATGGCCGGTCAGCTCTTCTCCGTCACCTGGGACGCCGCCATCCTCCGCCGGGCAAGGCAGGCATAATCCGTCCATCATGTCCGCACCTGTCGTTGCACGTCCGGTGCGATCATGCTAAACTGCTATCAACAGAGCTGGGTCAATGACCTGGCTCTGTTTCATTTTCCTAAAGGAGGTCTGCCCATGCCGACCCGGATCTTCCCCTTTCCCCGCCCTGATCCGCTGCGTTCCGCCGCGTATCAGGCATACAGACCGCCCGCGGACGCTCCGTCCGCCTGAAGCACAAGGAGGTGCACATGACCCGTTATCAAGTATGGCTCGACGGCCTGGGCCTGCAGGACGTCCATCCGGCCATCCGCGTCCTCGACGTACAGGAGGAAACGCCATCCCGCCAGTTCACCACGGCCTCCCGGGCCTTGGGAGACGGTCAGTTCGTCACCCGGCGCAGCCGCAATTCGCTGAGCATCACTGTGCGCTTTGCCATCCGGGAATATTCCCCGGCCCGCCGCAAAGCCATCATGCAGGACATCCGCGCCTGGGCCCAGGGGCGCTGGCTTTCCCTGGGCGACCGCCCCGGCCAGCGCCTGCTGGTGGAAGCCGAAACCCTGCCCGCCGTGCAGAGCGCCCTGAAGTGGACCGATGCCTGCTCCGTCTCCTTCATCGCCTGCGCTTCGCCCTACTGGGAGGAAGCCATCCCCGTCCAGGCCGGGCAGGCCTCCCCTGTCATCACCCCGCCGGGCGACGCGCCCTGCTGTCCGCTGGATCTGCGGTGGAAGTGCGGCTCCACCTCCGGCAAGATCACGCTGAGCGTTACCACGCCCCTGAGCAGCATCGTTTTCTCCGACCTGCCGATCAACACCGGACAGGAGCTCATCATCAGCCATGAAAACGGCTTTCTCTCCGCCACGGTGAACGGAGCGGACGTGCTTGCCTGCCGTACGCCGCAAAGCAGCGACGACCTGCTGCTGAATTGCCGCAAGGCCAATGCCGTAACGGTCTCCGTTACCGGCGCTTCCACCGGTGACTATACTCTTTCCGCAAGGGGGCGCTGGCTGTGACAGACATTCGCCTTCCCCGCCTGATGGACCGCAGCCTTCGTGAGCTGTGCCGGCTGGAGCCCTCGTCCCTGTCCATCGAGGAGAACCTGACGCCCCTCTCCACCGCGGTGATGACGCTGCCCGCCGCCGGGCCCCAGGTGGAGACCGGGCAGTTCGTGGAGCTGTTCACCCTTCAGGGGAGCGCCGGCCTGTTCCGTGTGGAGCAGGTGGAGCGCAACTATCAGACCTCCACCCGGGTGTATCTCTCCCACAGCCTCATCACCCTGGCAGACAGCCTGTACATCACCCCGGAAGCAGAGGGGGCACTTTCCGTCCCGCAGCTGTTCCGCGGGATCCTCTCCCAGCAGAAGCTGTGGCAGGCCGGCCGTATCGAGGTACCCTCCGGCACGAAAGTCACCATCGAGGGAAGCGGCAGCCTGCTGGACGCCCTTTCCGAAATGATGGACGCTCTGCCTGATTACCGCCTTGCCTTCGACCACACCACCCAGCCCTGGGCGCTGCATCTGCTGGCCCTGACGGAGGCCTGTGCCACCGAGTGCCGCCTGACCCGTAATCTCCGCAGCCTGACGGTGGAAACAGACCGGTCCGAGCTGTGCACGCAGCTCTTTCTACCTGATATCGCCGAGCCCCTGGTGGCTGATACCATTGACCAGTGGGGAGCTGTCAGTGCCCAGCTTTCCGCCGATGCCGACCTGGGCGAGGCGGAGCTGCGTACCCGTGGCCAGCAATATCTGGACAAGCACAAAAACCCGCAGGTCACCGTTTCGCTGGAGGCGCTCGAGCTGTGCGGGATCACCGGCGCCGCGCTGGACAGCTTCCGTCTGGGCGGCATGTGCCGCGTTTGTCTGCCGGATCATCCCACGCCCCTGACGCAGCGTATCGTAACGCTCTCCTGGCCGGATGTATACGGCACCCCCGAAGCGGTGAAGGTGACCCTGGCCAACAAGCCGCAAACTGCCACCACCCTTCTCTCCAGCCTGGTGGTGGACACCACCCGCATCCGCAAGCGCGTGGTGGAGCAATGGGACGAGCTGGACACGCAGAAGTCGCTGCTCATCGCTGCCCAGAACGATATCACCCTCTGCGCCAAAGACATGATCACCCTGCGCTCCGGCGTGGCTGAAAACACAGCCCAGATCACGCTCATGGACGGGCAGATCACCGCCAACGCCAATGCCATCTCCCTGAAGGCCGACCGCATCGAGCTTGACGGCTATGTCACCATGGAGGCCTTCAACTCCGCCTTCGCCCGGATCGACAATCTGGAATCCGGTCTGACCACAGCCAGCTGGCTGCGCACCTCCGACCTGACCGTCAAGGATTCGGCAAGCATCAACCTGCTGAACTGCACAACCGGCAGATTCGACCGGCTGACCATCAATGGTCTGACTCTTACGACCAGAACCGTCACCGTGCTGACCGGCGCCAGCTTCCAAGCCACCGGCACCGTCGCCATCCGTGACGCTGCAGGCAACGTCACCGGCTATGCCATCACGGGCGGCAACGTTAATTGCAGCACCAAAGAAATCACCTACGTCGCATTCGCCTAAAGGAGGGAACCATATGAATCCTACCATTTTCAAGGTCTTGCAGGCCCTGAATCAGCTGGATGTGCGCGGCGAACAAAACCATGAGCTGGTCCTGTTCTGCATCCAGAAGCTCAAGCCCCTGCAGTCCATGCCCTATACGCCTGAAGCTCCCGGGGAATCCCCCAGCGCCGGGGAGGTGAAGTGACATGGCCATCACCACCACCTTCCGTTATCAGATCGACCCGCAGCAGGGCGGCGAGAGCATCATCCTCAAGCAGCCGCTGTCCTCGCTGGACAGCCGCGCGCACGTTTTCACCATCGTCCTGATGAACGGCGAGGCCGCCGCCAATCTGGCCGACACGACCTGCACCGGCTGGTTCATCCGTTCGGACGGCGTCACCGTGCCGCTGGAGGGCGTTATCTCCGGCAATACGGTCACCTTCACCCTGGCGCCCAACTGCTATACCGTGCCCGGGCGATTCAAGCTGTCTGTCAAGCTGGAATCCTCCAGTGTGATTCACACCCTGCTGCGTGTTCAGGGGTATGTGGAGGTCTCCCGTACCGACAGCCTGACCAGCGCCGGCAGTGCGGTAAGCTCCTTCGACGCCCTGATCGCCGAAGTGAGCGCCATCTCTAAACGCGACCGCGTCTTCAATCTTCTGGACAACAGCGATTTTACCGCGCCTGTCAATCAGCGAAGCTGGCTGAACAAAACCCAGGTTGCCAAGAGCTCCTATTTTCTGGACAGATGGATGGCTGCCACCGGCAATACCATAACGCCCACGCTTTCCTCCCATGGTCTGACGGCTGACGGAGAATTCTTCCAGCTCATTCCCAAATCCGGCCTTGTGGGCAAGACGCTGACAGCCGCTGTCGGCCTTTCCGACGGCACGGTACTCGCGAAAAAGGGCGTTGTTCCCGCTGACGGCACCTGGTCCAATTTCATCAACACGAGCGTGAACGGTACCAATCTGTTGCTTACCAACTCTTCCGAAGATATGCTGCGCTTCAGGATCTTCTGCAACGGCAACACGGTGCGCTGGGCAGCGCTCTACGAGGGCGAGTATACCCGCACCACACTTCCGCCCTACCAGCCCAAAGGCTATGCCGCGGAGCTTATCGAATGTATGCGGTACTTCCGCAAGATCCAGGGTACAGGCCGCGCGACGGGCTTTTGCACCACGTCAGCGGCTTACATGGGACTGCCGCTGACCATCCCCATGCGTATACCCCCCACGCTGACGGTGACCGACTACGGCACACTCCGTGTTAATGGCAACAACATCACACCCACGGGAGCCAGCATCAGCGCTGCCACGAATGACAGTCTCAACATCCAGCTGGCTTTCAGCACCACCAGCGGCATCGCAAATCATGTGGGCGTGTGGACAAGCCCGGTGTTTACACTTTCTGCCGACTATGCGCTGTAAGGAGGATCGACCATGGAACATGAATTGAAGCCCTGCGGGGTATACATCCGCGCGGATGAAACCAACCGGATCACCGCCATCAATTCCGGCGCTTTCCTGCCTGACACGGAGGGCTGGACACTGATCGACCAGGGCTACGGCGACCGTTATGCCCATGCCCAGGGAAACTATCTGCCCATGCCCCTGGTGGACGACCGCGGCGTTTGCCGCTTCAAACTGGTGGAGGGCGTCGTGACTGAGCGCACCGCCGCCGAAATGGACGCGGACTTTGCCGCCCTGCCGCCCCCTGAGCAGACCAACGAGGAGCTGCTGCTGGAGATTGCCGCCAATCACGAATACCGGCTCTGCATGATGGAGCTGGGCCTGAATGAAAGCGAGGTTATGTAAAATGACTTACAAACTGTGCAAACGCCTGATCGCGCTGGATAAACTGACTGCCGATATGCTGGATGTCTACTATGCAGCCGGCCGTCTGACCGGCGCGGAGTACACCGAGCTGATCCAGCTGCTGTGATCAGCCCCGCCACAGGAGGCATTCCATGACACAGATCCCCATGAGCAGCTTTCTTGCCGGCATTGAAGCCATTGCCGCCGAGCAGCCGACCTATCAGCCGGGCCATGACGGCAGCGACGGGCAGTGCGATTGCATCGGTCTGATCATCGGCGCGCTGCGCCGTGCGGGAGGCGAGTGGAACGGCATTCATGGCAGCAACCATGCCGCCCGGAACGAGATGCGCTCCATCACCCCCATCAGCAATGCATCCGGCCTTTCCGCCGGCGAGCTGGTCTTCAAGGCCCACGAAACATCCAGCGCCGGCTACGCCCTGCCCAGCCGTTATGACAATCACCCCGACCAGCTGGACTATTATCACGTGGGTGTGGTACTCAGCGTTTCTCCGCTGCGGATCGTCCACTGCACCACCCCCGGCATCGTGTATGACGCCAGGCTGGGCCAATGGAGCCACCACGGAAGCCTGCGTATGATCGCACAGGAGGAATCCCCCGCCGCATGCTCCCTGACCACCGCCACCGTCACCGCAGCAAGCGGCAGCACGGTCAATCTCCGCCAAAGCCCCGGCGGCGCTCTGGTGGAGCGAGTTCCCGTCGGTGCCGGCGTAACCGTGACAGACCGCCAGGATAGCTGGTGCCGCGTGACCTGGGGCAGCTATTCCGGCTGGATGATGAGCAAATATCTCATTCAGAACAGCGCGGCCGATCAGACAGACAAAACCATCACCCTTACCCTGTCCCGAAGTGACGCCGAGCGGCTTCGCACCGCTCTGGACAGTGCCCTGGAATGGGAGGAATGCCCATGAGCGACACGATCATCGTAGGTCTGCTCACCCTGCTGGGTACGCTGACGGGTACCTTCGGCGGCATCATCACCGCCAGCAAGCTGACCACCTACCGCATCGAGCGGCTGGAAGAAAAGGTGGATAAGCACAATGGCATGATCGAACGTATGTATACCGCCGAGGGCGCCATCACCGAGCTGCGGCACGACGTGCGCGACCTGAAGAACTATCACCGACCCAATTGAGAAAGGATGATGCCAATGGAACAGAATCGTTTGCTCTCCCCTGTTGTATGGGGCGCCATCGCCGCGCAGGTCCTGGCGATCCTGGTGACGCTGGGCGTCATCGACACCGGCGTGAGCGAGGCCCTTGACGCATTGGCCGCCAGTGTGCTGCAGCTGCTGGTAGCCTTCGGCGTACTGAATAATCCCACCAGTAAAACGGATTTCTAAGCACGAAAAAGCCCTTGGATCTTTTATAGATCCAAGGGCTTTGGGAGTGGCTCCGATTGGACTCGAACCAATGACACTCCGGGTATGAACCGAATGCTCTAGCCAACTGAGCTACGGAGCCACATGGTTGCGGGGGTGGGACTTGAACCCACGACCTCCGGGTTATGAGCCCGACGAGCTACCAAGCTGCTCTACCCCGCGACATCTTCACCTCAGCGGCGACAAGGGATATATTACACGATTCCCAGCAGAATGTCAAGCACTTTTTTCAAAAAATATTTTCTATTTTCGCAAACAAACGGGGCGGCAGATCCACACTCTGCCGCCCCGTTTTTTATTCGTTGATGCTCCCGGCGATCCTGACGATGCTTGCCAGGGCGTTGTTGAACTCCTTGATCTCACTGCGGCTGAGGCTACCCTTCCATGCCGCCACCTGAGCCGCGACGTCCCTGCGGATGGCCGCCAGCTTTTCAGCGCCGGCAGGCAGCAGGTGAACGTGCACGATGCGCCTGTCCGTCTGGCTGCGGATGCGCTCCACCAGGCCGCTGTCCCGCAGGATATCCACCAGCGGGGTGATGTTGGGCTTGGCGATGCCCAAACGCTCGGAGATCTGACCGATGGACATCTCCCGCCGCGAGAGCAGCACCAGGATCTGGATGTGAGAAAAAGGCATCTGGTGATCACGCACAAGGGCGTCAATGTGCAGCAGGCTCTTGGGGAAAACGGGCAACATTTCGAATATATTCCCCGCCACGCTCTCCACAAGCACCGCATCCTCATTCCACTTCTTCGGCATACTTGACCACCTTCCGGACAGATATGAACAATACATCGTAATTTTATAACAAACACGGTCAGGTGTGTCAAGGCGAACAGCAGGCATTCCTTGCGCTTTTTGCCACATTTTGCAACAAAACACACATCGATGTGTTTCGATATGCGCGCACCACTTGTTATTCTGCGGCCAGCCTGCTATAATATGGGGGACATACTTTACGAAAGGGAGCCGTCTCCATGCTCAAAAAATTCACCAAAGCCGAGCGGGGCTGGATCATGTACGACTGGGCAAACTCCGCCTTTTCCGCCATCATCGCGGCGATTATCCTTCCCCAGTTTTTCACCACGCTTACCAATGGCATTGATGGCGCCACGCCCTGGTGGGGCTACGCCACCAGCATCGCCACGCTGATCAGCGCCGTATGCGCGCCCTTCCTTGGCACACTGGGCAATTACCGCGGCTATAAGAAAAAGCTCTTCTCCGCCTTTGCCCTGCTGGGCATCGCCGCCACAGCCGCCCTGGCATTCACCGCCAATTGGAAGGCCATCCTCGTGCTGTACATCCTGGGCTCCATTGGCTTCAACGCCTCCAACGTCTTCTATGACGGCTTCCTGCACGACGTTACTACCGACGAGCGCATGGACGCCGTTTCCTCCTACGGCTACGGCCTGGGCTACATTGGCGGCAGCACCATTCCGCTGGTGATGAGCCTGGTGCTGATCCTCTTTGGCGAGTCCTTCGGCGTCCCCGGCGACCTGGCCTGCCAGATCTCCTTCATGATCACCGCCATCTGGTGGCTGGTGTTCACCATCCCCATGTGGAAAAACGTCCACCAGGTACACAATGTAGAGCCCGAGGGCAACCTGCTCCGGCAGACGATGCGGCGCATGGGCAGCGTGCTGAGCCGTCTGTGCAAAAGCAAGGGCCTGATCTTCTTCCTGCTGGCTTATTTCTTCTATATCGACGGCGTGGGGACCATCATCCACATGGCCACCGTCTTTGGCGAGACCATGGGGCTGGACAGCAATGCCCTCGTCGTGATCCTGCTGGTAGTGCAGGTGGTAGCCTTCCCCTGCGCCATCGCCTATGGCGAGCTTGCGAAAAAGTACGGCGTACGCAATATGATCCTTTTCGGCGTCGGCACCTATATGCTGGTGTGCTTCGTAGCCCTGGCGCTGGAGCCCCTGCGGCAGATCAGCTCCGGCGCGCTGATGGGCGGCTTCATCCTGCTGGCCATGCTGGTGGGTACCGCCCAGGGCGGCATCCAGGCCCTGAGCCGCAGCTACTTCGGCAAGCTGATCCCCGCCGAATCCTCCAACGAGTTCTTCGGCTTCTTTGATATCTTCGGCAAGTTTTCCGCCGTGGTGGGTCCTGCCCTGTTCTCCCTGGTCTGGGACGCGACCAACCAGGTGCAGCTTGGCATCCTGCCGGTGCTGCTGATGTTCGTGGTGGGCTTCGTGCTTTTCCTGTGCGTCCCCAGGAGCATGGAAAAGATCAAATGATCCGATATGTGAAAAGAGTGCGGCTTTCATCGCCGCACTCTTTTTTTGTTTACAGGATATTCCCCAGGGTGAAGGCGTCCCTGTGGTAGATATGCTCCGCCGCCTCCCGAAGCTCCGCGCAGCCCTCCAGGCAGGTGGCGACCTCCTGCGCCCGGATGCCCGCCTCAATACGCTCCAGCGCCCGCGAGACCTCGTCCCCGTCGCTGTGATTGATGAGCATCTGCAGCCATTGCAGGGTGTCCTTCCAGGTCTGGTGATAGGCCTGAACCGTTTGATCCGCACGGGGCCAATCCTCCGCGCCGGTCAGCTCCCGCAGCTCCTCCGCCGCGGAAACATACCTGTTGGAGATATTCTTCGTAACGTATATGTTCATCACCCCGCACACGATGACCACCGCCAACAGCGTCAGTGAGATCGTCAGCCGGCTGCGCATCCTACCACCTCGCCCTCTCCGCCGGGAAGACCTGCCTTGTCTGCATCTCCACCCGGCCCTTGCCCTGGACCATCAACAGACCCTGAGTGTTCACGCACATGAAAAACACCTCCGCCGGGTGGGCATAGCCCAACTCCCGCAGCTGGCCGGTCAGCCACGCTTCGCTCAGCTGGCCCCGGCTCAGGTTCTGCCGCTGCACCTTGCCATCCATGATCAGCGTCAGGGGCAGGCCCTCTCTGTCGGGCTGCATACCCATGTCCCCGGGCGACAGCGGCCTGTGCTCCGCCTTTGGGAAAACCGTGACCTGACCGCCGGTCTCCAGCACGGCCATGCCAACCTCCGCGGGATCCATCACGCCGCCGATGCGCAGGTCCTCCATCAGGTCAGTGAGCGTCACGCTCATCTCCCGCAGCTGCTTTTCGCAGATGACCCCATCCCGGATCAGCACCGTGGGCTGGCCGCACATCATCGTGCGGAACTTATCGCTCACCATGCACAGCCAGGATATAATCCCCTGGCAGATCACCAGCGCCGCCATGGGCAGAATGCCGTAGAGCAGGGGCGAGCCCACATCGCTGATGGGGGTAGCCGCCAGCTCGGCGATCATGATGACCACCACCAGCTCATAGGGCTGCAATTGACCGATCTCCCTTTTTCCCATCAGCCGCATGGCCACCACCGCCGAAATGAACAGAAGCACCGAGCGTACAAACAGCGTCAGCATAGCCGCACCTCCCCTGCTATCTTGCCTTTTCACTTGCGACTTCATGCGTATTGTGGTAGAATAGCGGATGGTATACTATGCTTTTTTTCAAGGAGATCGCCATGGAAGAAAGAATCAAGGTCGAGCAGGTGTCCTTCACCTATGAGGAAGCGGAAGATCCCGCTCTCACCGGCATCGACATGAAGGTGCAGCCCGGCGAGTTCGTGGCTGTGCTGGGGCATAACGGCTCCGGCAAGTCCACCCTGGCCAAGCTGCTCAACGCCTTATACATCCCCACCCAGGGCGCGGTGGTCGTTTGCGGGCTGGACACCCGTGACGAAGATAAAATCTGGGACATCCGCCAGCAGGCCGGCATGATCTTCCAGAACCCGGATAACCAGATCGTCGCCACCGTGGTCAAGGAGGACGTGGCCTTCGGCCTGGAAAACCTGGGCGTCCCTACCGAGGAGATGCCCGGCCGGATCGAATCCGCCCTTTCCGCCGTGCGCATGAACGAGTTTGCCGACAGCGCGCCCCATATGCTCTCCGGCGGCCAGAAGCAGCGCGTGGCCATCGCGGGTATCCTGGCCATGGAGCCCTCCGTGATCATCGCTGACGAGGCCACCGCCATGCTGGATCCCTCTGGCCGTCAGGAGGTGCTGGACACCGTGCGCCGCCTGAACCGCCACAAGGGCATCACGGTCGTCTGGATCACCCACTTCATGGAGGAGGCCGCACAGGCCGACCGGGTAGTGGTGATCAACCAGGGCCGTATCGCCCGCATCGGCACGCCCCGGGAGGTCTTTCAGCACATTGATGAAATGCGTGACCTCCACCTGGACGTGCCTCACATGACTGCCCTTGCCGCCGAGCTGCACAAGGGCGGTATGCCCCTGCCCCAGGGGATCCTTAGCGTAGATGAAATGGCCGAGGAGGTGTGCAAGCTGCTATGCCCATCCAACTGAACAACGTCACGCATACTTATTCCCAGGGCAGCGCCTTCCAGGCTACGGCCATCCGCAATGTGACCATGACCATCGAGGATGGCGAGTTCATCGCCGTCATCGGCCATACCGGCAGCGGCAAAAGCACCCTGGTGCAGCACCTGAACGGCCTGCTCAAGCCCACCGATGGCCAGATCCTCATCGACGGCGAGGATCTCAACGGCGAAAAGACCGACCGACGCCGCATCCGCCAGAAGGTGGGCCTGGTGTTCCAATACCCCGAGTATCAGCTTTTTGAGGAGACCGTAGCCAAGGACATTGCCTTCGGCCCGAAGAATCTGGGCCTTTCCGATGAGGAGATCGACCGGCGCGTGCGCCGTGCCATGGCTCATGTGCATCTGGATTACGACAAATATTCCGAGCGCAGCCCCTTCGAGCTTTCCGGCGGCCAGATGCGCCGTGTGGCCATCGCGGGCGTATTGGCCATGGAGCCCAAGGTGCTCATCCTGGACGAGCCCACCGCCGGCCTTGACCCTAAGGGCCGCGACAGTATCCTTTCCATGGTGCAGGAGCTCCATGCCCAGGGCGGCGTGACCGTGATTATGGTCAGCCACAGCATGGACGATGTTGCCCGCCTCGCCACCCGTCTGATCGTCATGAGCAAGGGTGAAGTCGTCGCCACCGGTACTCCCCGCGAGATTTTCCGCCAGGTGGAGATGATGGAGCGCATCCATCTGGGCGTGCCCGAAGCCGCCAGGCTCTGCGCCCTGCTGCGCGCCCGCGGCGTCGACCTGCCCGATGACCTCTACACCCCCGATGAGCTCCGGGACTGCCTGCTCTCCAAATGGAAGGAGGCACATCCATGCTGAAAAACATCACCATGGGCCAGTATTATCCCGTGGACAGCCTCGTCCACCGGCTTGACCCCCGCGTCAAGATCGTCCTGGCCATCGCCTTTATCGTAGCGGTGTTCATGGTTCACACCCTGGCTGGCTACGCCGTGATCCTGGGCTTTGTGTACATGGTCTCCCGGCTGAGCAATATCCCCTTCAAAATGCTTGCCAAGGGCCTCAAGCCCCTGCGTTTCATCCTGATCCTCACCTTTCTGCTGAATCTCTTCTTCAGCGGCGAGGGTACCCCCCTGGTGGAATTGAGCTTTATCCGCATCACCCGTGAGGGACTCATGCAGGCCATCCATTATTCCCTGCGCCTGGTATTCCTGGTGATGGGCACATCGCTGCTGACGCTGACCACCTCGCCCATCATGCTCTCCGACGGCATCGAGCTGCTGCTCTCTCCGCTGAAGATCATCCGCTTTCCCGCTCACGAGCTGGGCATGATGATGTCCATCGCACTGCGGTTCATCCCCACCCTGCTGGAGGAGACCGACAAGATCCAGAAGGCACAGATGGCCCGCGGCGCGGATTTTGAATCCGGCAACCTGCTGCAGCGCGCCAAGGCCATGGTACCGCTGCTGGTGCCGCTGTTCGTCAGCGCGTTCCGCCGCGCGGGCGACCTGGCCATGGCCATGGAGGCCCGCTGCTACCACGGCGGCGAGCACCGCACCCGTATGCGCGTGCTGAAGGTCACCAAAAACGATTGGCTTGCCTGTGCTGTCATGGCCGGTCTGATCCTGCTGATCGTGGCAGAGGGGCTCGTCCTCCCGATGGTGGAGGGGATCTTCCTGTGAAGCGCATCCTGCTGACCGTCGAATATGACGGAACCAACTACGCCGGCTGGCAGCGGCAAATCAACGGACTGGCCGTGCAGCAGGTGCTGGAGGAAGCCCTGCGCAAGGCCACGGGCGAGCGCATCGTGGTTACCGGTGCCAGCCGCACCGACGCAGGCGTTCATGCCCTGGGGCAGGCCGTGCACTTCGACACGGAATCCTCCATCCCCCCGGAAAAATATCCCTTCGTGCTCAATACCATGCTGCCCCGTGACGTGCGCGTGCTCACCGGCCGGGAGGTCCCCGCTGATTTTCACGCCCGCTTCATGACCTGCGGCAAGCAGTATACCTACCGCATCATCAATACCCGCCACGGCAGCGCCATCCGCCGCAATACGCACGTCCATGTGCCTGTTCCGCTGGATCTGGCCCCTATGCAGCGGGCCGCGCAGACACTGCTGGGCAAGCACGATTTCGCCGCCTTTCAGGCCAGTGGCGGCACAGCCAAGACCACTGTGCGCACCATCCACCGGGCTGAGCTGACCCGCCTCGGGGATGAGATCATCCTCACCGTGGAGGGCGACGCCTTCCTGTACAACATGGTGCGCATCATCGCCGGCACGCTGATCGAGATCGGCCACCACCGCCGGGGCGAGGACGCCTTCACCCGCGCCATCACCAGCCTGAATCGGCTCGATCTGGGCGTTACGGCGCCGCCCCAGGGGCTGGAGCTCACCCGGGTGGATTACCCCGAGGCAGCCTTCACCCTGCCCGACGCCATCCGCTGGCACGAGGATTGATCCATGAAATTCGCCATTATTTCCGATATCCACGGCAACGCCCCCTCCCTGCGCCTCGCCCTGGCGGACGCACAGCAGCAGGGGGCGGACGCATATCTTCTCGCGGGCGATTACTGCATCAGCGCCCCCTGGCCCAACGAGGTCACGGACATTCTCCGCACCCTGCCCAATGCAGTTTTCGTCCGCGGCAATGACGAGAGCCACCTGGACGTTCCCGCTGGTGACGACGGCCAGTTCGAGGTCTCCCGCTGGTGCAGCCGGACCCTTACGTCCGAAAATAAAGCCTGGCTGGACGCCCTGCCGGAGGAGGCCGCATTCTGCTGCGAAGGCATACCCATCCGCATGGCCCACGCCTCCCAGGCCTTTGTGGGCAAGGCGCTCCAGGCGCACTTCCGCACCAGCATCCTTCCCGCCCGATATCCCCACGGCGCGGTCTCCCGCGAGGCGCTCCTCGCTGATTTCCGCCGCACCATGGCGCAGGACGAGGCCTGCCGCGCCGCTATCCACGCCCTGGAGCCCGGCGTGTACATCTTCGGCCACAATCATATTCAGGCCCACGGCTGCTTCGACGGCCGCTGGCTGATCGATCCCGGCTCCTGCGGTATGCCGCTGGACGGCGGCGACTTCGGCGCTTGTTATTCCCTGCTGACCCTCGAGAACAACACCGTTACGGTGGAGGAGCGCCGCGTACCCTACGACCTGGATACCCTCATCGACCAGGTGAAGACCACCGGTCAGTACGCCTCCGCCCGCGTCTGGAGCGAGATCATCTTCTCCGAGTGGCGCACCTGCCGGGAGAAGGTCTTTTTCTTCCTCACCTATACCGAGGAATACGCCAACCGCATCGGCGACACCCGCCGTCCCTTTGCCAAGGACACCTGGCAGGCCGCCCACGAGGAGTGGACGGCCGTCGCGCCCCGGCGCTGGCCCGAGCTGTTCGTTCGCTGAATCATCCCCACAGGAGGCACTATGCTTCGCTTAGCCAATCTTTCCGTTCCCCTTTCCCAGACAGACGATGAGCTGCTGGCGCTCATTGCCCGCAGGCTGAAGGTTCCCGCCGGGCAGATCCAGTCCGTCACGCTGGTGAAAAAGTCCATCGACGCCCGTGATAAGGGCGATGTGCACTTTGTCCTCACGGTGGACGCCTCCGTGAAAAACGAGGATGACGTGCTCCGCAGGCTGAAGAATGGCGTAGCCGTCAAGGTCACGTCCAAGCCCGCCAAGCCCCTCCCGCCCGCGGCATTCCGCCGTCCCCCGGTGGTGGTGGGCGCAGGCCCCGCCGGCCTGTTCGCCGCGCTGACGCTGGCCAAAGCCGGCGCCAATCCCATCCTCATTGAGCGGGGCCGCCCCGTTGACCGGCGCACCCAGGATGTTTCCGCCATGATGAAGGACGGCGTTCTTGACCCCAACAGCAACGTGCAGTTTGGCGAGGGCGGCGCGGGCGCGTTCTCCGATGGCAAGCTCACCACGGGGATCAAATCCCCCCACCAGCGCACCGTGCTGGAGACCTTCGTGCGTCATGGCGCGCCGGATGAGATCCTCTTTCTGCAAAAGCCGCACATCGGCACCGACAGGCTCAAGGGCGTGGTGGCCTCCATCCGCCGCGAGATCATCACCCTGGGCGGCGAGGTGCGCTTCGAGACCCGCCTCACCGGACTGATCCTCCGTGGCCAGCACGTGGAGGGCGTGACCGTCCAGCGCGACGGCGTAACGGAGGAGATCCTTACCGATACGGTGCTCCTTGCCATCGGTCACAGCGCCCGCGATACCATCCAGACGCTGTTCCAGCAGGGCGTGACCATGGTACAGAAGCCCTTTGCCATGGGCGTACGCATCGAGCATCCCCAGAGCCTGATCAACCGCAGCCAGTACGGCCGCTTTGCCGACCATCCCGCCCTGCACGCCGCGGACTATAAGCTGAACGTTCACACCCCCGATGGGCGCGGCGTTTACACCTTCTGTATGTGTCCCGGCGGTGAGGTCATCGCCACTGCTTCCCAGCCAGGCGGTCTGGTGGTCAACGGCATGAGCTACCACGCCCGCGACGGCCGCAATGCCAACGCGGCCCTGCTGGTGGGCGTGAATCCCGTGGATTTCGGCGATGATCATCCCCTGGCCGGCTTTGTGTGGCAGCGCAGCATCGAGCAGGCTGCCTACCGCACCGGCGGCGGCGATTTCCGCGCCCCCGTGCAACGCGTGGAGGATTTCCTCGCAGGACGCGCCTCCACCCGTCTTGGTGAGGTGCAGCCCACCTACCAGCCCGGCGTGACCCCCGCCGATCTGCGGGACTGCCTGCCGGATTTCATCATCCGCGACCTGAAGCTCGGCGTCACGCAGATGGACAGGCAGCTCCACGGCTTTGCCCATCCCGACGCTGTTCTCACCGGCGTGGAGACACGCTCCTCCTCCCCTGTACGCCTGCCCCGCGGCACGGATTACCTGGCCGACCGCATGGACGGTCTTTTCCCTGTGGGCGAAGGAGCAGGCTACGCGGGCGGCATCGTCTCCGCGGCGGTGGATGGCATCGCCGCCGCCCATGCCGCGCTGGAGAGAAGCCATGCGTGACCTGCTCTCCCATTCCGGACAGCGGCATGAATCTCATTTACATCCAACAAGGAGGTCTGACCCATGACCGTCAAGGAACGCTTTCTCAAATATGTACAGATCGAGACCACCTCGGACGAAAGCAGCCCTTCCTGTCCCTCTTCGCCCGGCCAGCTGACACTGGCAGGCGTTCTGGCAGAGGAAATGAAAGCGCTGGGCATCGCCGACGCCCGGGTGGATGAATACGGCTATGTCTACGGCACCATTCCCGCCAAGGGCGACCATCCCGCCCGGGTGGGCCTCATTGCCCACATGGACACCTCCGACGGCGTGAAGGGCCCCACCCATCCGCAGATCATCCCCAATTACGACGGCAAGGCCATCACGCTGAAAAATGGCGTGGTCATCGATGGGTTTGACTTTCTGCCCGGTCTGGCCGGTCAGGAGCTGATCGTCACCGATGGCGAGAGCGTCCTGGGCGCGGATGACAAAGCCGGCGTAGCGGAGATCATGACCCTGGCCGAACGCCTCATGCGGGCAGATGCGCCGGAGCACTGCACCGTATGCCTGGCCTTCACCCCCGATGAGGAGATCGGCCGCGGCGCGGATCACTTCGATGTGGCCGGCTTTGGCGCGGAATACGGCTATACCGTGGACGGCGGCGCCCTGGGCGAGCTGGAATATGAGAATTTCAACGCCGCCGGCTGCAAACTGGTGTTCCACGGCGTGAACATCCACCCCGGCTCCGCCAAGAACCAGATGAAGAACGCCGCGCTCATCGCCATGGAATGGGCTTCCATGCTCCCTGCCCACGAAACCCCTGCCCACACCGAGGGCTACGAGGGCTTCTACCACCTGTGCGGCATGGAGGGCAATGAGGAAAATGCCTCGCTGATCTACATCATCCGCGACCACGACGCCGAAAAGTTCGCCGCGCGCAAGGCCACCGTGCAGCGCATCACTGATTACATCAATGCCAAGTATGGCGAGGGCACCGTGGAGCTTTTCCTGCGCGACAGCTACCGCAACATGAAGGAAAAGGTCGAGCCCCATATGCACATCATCGAAAAGGCCCGCGCCGCCTTCCTGGCCAACGGCGTCACACCCATCACCACGCCCATCCGCGGCGGCACCGACGGCGCCACGCTCTCCTTCATGGGGCTGCCCTGTCCCAATCTCTCCACCGGCGGGTATAACTTCCACGGCCGCAAGGAGCTCATCTCCGTCCAGGCCATGGAGACTATGGTCTCCGTGCTGGAAACCCTTGTCTCCAACGCATGATCCGCCTTGCATTTCCTTTGTATACAGGTTGCAAATTCCCCCGAAAAAAGGTACAATGTCTGTATTGATTCGTATCAGGCAGAGTAGCTGCTGGCGCGTTAAGTGTTCATGGACGGGGAGTTGCCATGAAACGAAGGGGACTTCGTCCCGTTTCTTACGAGTTGTGTGCCCGTAACAAACAGGTCGGTTCCCGCGGTGCCAGCGGCGCATCCCGCTGCTTGCGTTTGCTGCCTCCTGCGAGTCATCATTACTCGCAGGAGGTTTTCTATGTCCCAAAAGAAAAGTATCCTTTTCATCACCCTCACCGCCATGCTGGTAGCCATGCAGGTCGTTCTTGGCAACATTCTGCAGGTCCCCTTTATGGAAAAGCAGTATAACTTCGGCTTCCAGCCCATCCTCATCGCGGGATGGCTGTTGGGCGCGCCTTCCGCCATGCTGGTGGGCGCCCTGGGCGATGTGATCGGCTCGCACCTGTTTCCCCAGGGGGCGTACTTCCCCGGCTTCACCCTGACCAACGTGCTGGTAGGTCTGTGCTGTGGGCTGATCCTCCGCCGGGGAAAGCCTACCCTGCTGCGGGTAGCCATCACCGTTGTGATTTCCATGCTGATCAACTGGCTGCTCAACTCCCTGTGGCTCAGCATCACGGTGCCCATCGCAGGCGGCCGGAGCTACTGGGGCTGGCTGATCAAACGCGGCCCCTCCTATCTGGTGGAGATCCCCGCGAACATTCTCATCGGCTTCCCGCTGCTGGCAAGCCTGCGCCGCGCGAAAATCGAACTGAAGTGAGAACTGCCATGCGTACAAGCAAAAAAGCTATCCTCGCCGCCTTGCGGGAGCTTTATCCCGACGCCGGCCCGGAGCTGAACTTCACCAACCCCTATGAGACGCTGATCGCCACCATGCTCTCCGCCCAGTGCACCGACAAGCAGGTGAACAAGGTGACTCCCGCCGTGTTTGCCCGCTTCCCCGACGCCGCCGCCATGGCGCAGGCTGACCTGGAGGAGCTCTTCCCCATGGTGAAGAGCTGCGGCTTCAGGAGCAAGGCCAGCAACATCATCGAAGCCTCACGGCTGCTGGTAGCCCGTCACGGCGGCGAAGTTCCCGCCACCCGCGAGGAGCTCACCGCCCTGCCCGGCGTGGGCCGCAAGACAGCCAACGTGGTGCTGGCCAACGCCTTCAAGGTGCCCGCCCTGGCCGTGGACACCCACGTGTTCCGCGTCAGCAACCGCCTGGGTCTGGCCGATGCGAAAACCGTGGAGGAGACCGAAAAGCAGCTCATGCGCGCCATTCCCAAGGCCGACTGGTGCGACGCCCACCACTGGCTGATCTGGCACGGCCGCCGGGTCTGCAAGGCACAACGCCCCCTGTGTGAAGGCTGCGCCCTGCGGGAGATGTGCAAAACATATCATCAAAAGTAAAGCATAGCAAAAGGAGCTGACCGCTTGGGTCAGCTCCTTGCTTTTTCATTATTTCACCGCTCCGTCCCAGAACAGCAGCTCGAACGCCGGATACTCCTTGCCGTCCAAGTCCATTTCGCCAATGCACCTGCCGTACATCTTCTGCTTGCTGCCAACGGCGAAGGTCGGCTCCTCATCGGCAACGATGTAGACGATGTCACGGTAGCCACTCTTGGTTTTGGTGGTGGTACGCATACCCATGGTGATGATCCACTTGCCATCGTCCTCGCGCTGTACCTTGTCCACCAGATAAAGCTCATACCCCATGATGCGGCCGGTATAGCCCTTGATCTTGTCTGTCAGGGTGGAGTGAGCGGGCTTGCAGGCTTCCTCGCGGTACTGAGCCTTCACGTCCTCCTCCGTCAGGGTGCGGTTGCCGATGGCGGTAAAGCGGCGGGTGGTGTAGTTCTTCTTCTGGAAGGAGATGGTGATCTTATAATCGCCCTCCTCCTTGGTGGGGATCTTGAAGGAGAACTTGCCGTTGGCGTTGGTGGTCACCTGCTTGTCGTAGGAATCGCCCACGATGCACTGGATCTTCACGTTGCGGATCGTCTTGCCGGAGATCACCAGCGTGTTGCCCTCAATGGCTGAAGCCTCGGCCACTTCAAAGTCGATGGGCATATTCTCGTCAAAGTTAACAGGCAGGAGATTATCCTGATAAGTGGTGGTATCAAAAACGAGTTCCTCGGTCACAGTGCCCTGATTATCCACCGTCATGGTCATGAGCCACACACCCTCCGCAGGCAACTCCACATCCATGGAGAATTTGCCCTTGGCGGTGGCGGTGGTCTCGATCAGCAGGGGCTCGGGCGAGGACATACGCATCAGCACACCGGTGAAGTGCAGGCCCGGGTCGCAGGTACCCTCCACGGTGAACTTGCCGGTGTCCGTCTCAGCCGGGGGCGTGGATTCGAAAACGACCTTGCCCACCACATCCAGCGGCTTGGCCTGTACCTTGTAGAACTCCCAGGTTTTCATCAGGGTAGTGAGCTTGTTGTTATCGGCATTTTTCAGGCTGCGGCCGTAGACCTTATAATCGATGGTGACAGTATATCCGTTGCGCACGGTGCGCCGGGCAAAGCCCTTGTGGCTATCTCCATTGGCTTCATACTTGTACTTCAGCTGCAGGAAGCGTCCGCCCTTGGTCAGCTTCTTCCATTCGGCCTCGGAATAGCTGTAGCCCTCGGATTTGAACTGCGCGCCGTTCAGGTGCTGCTTGCGGTAGGATGCACGGGCGGTGGCCGATTGCTGATCCACGTCGAAATATTCCAGGGCCAGCGAGTCCTGCACAGCGGAGAACTCGATGCACACGTCGCCATCCTTGTTCCAGGCCTGGGCCAGCACGCCCCGGGCCGCGAAATCCGCCTGCAGCGCCTCCAGCGTGGAGCCACGGTTGGCGATCCAGTCCGGATGGGCGCTCATATTTTCGGTTGTGATCAGGATATAGGCGTCATCGATCTCGCAGGTAGCGGAGATCACATCGAAATTCAGCTTTTCCGCCTCGGCGGAGGCAACACCCAGCACGCACAGCGCCACCAGGAGAGCCAGAAGGAATTTCTTCATTGATAGATCACCAGCCTTGTATATTCTTCAAAACGGGCAAACGAACCCATTGCATTATAGCATATGTTTTTCCAATAGGCAAGAAACGCCTGTAACAATCGTATAAACAGATACGCTTCCGGGCATACTGCGTACATCAACCCAACAGGAGGCGCATCGCCATGACCCGAGGCTGGACGCCCATCCCCCCGCAGCCGCCCAAACGCCGCAGCCGCTGGCCTGTATGGTGTATTCCATGCATTCTGCTGGCCATGGCGCTGATCATTCACCGTCCCGCCCAGGTGGACACCCGGGCTTATCCGCTCCACGCGCCGGTACTCACACCTGAGCCCCAGCCCGTTCAAACCCTGCCCGAAGGGATCCGGGCCGGGCTGCCGCAGGGCGAAAGGCAGACGCTTTCCGTGCCCGCCCAGCACTTGATGAAGGGCCGTATGCTGCTCATCGACGAAACCCATCCCCTGCCGGAAGGCTACGCGCCCGGCGACACCTTCTCCGTGTTGAACCACACCCAGGGGCGTGTGACCTGCCGCGATCTTACTGCCGTTTCCGGTCAGGATACGCTGCAGGCGCTGGCGGAGCTCTTCGCCGCCGCGCGGCAGGCACGCATTGTGCAGTATACTGTCTTCGCAGGTACGCGCTCTGCCGATCAGCAGCGGATCCTCCTGACCGACACGCTGGCTGATCTCTCCCGGGATATGCCCCTGGAGGATGCCCTGCGCGCCGCCCGCGAGGCCGTGGCCTCCGTTGACTGCACCGAGCACCAGACACCCTGGGCCATCGACCTGCGCCTGTGTCCCGTGTGGAACGGAGCGCCCCTGGAAGAAGCCTTCGAGGCCTCCGCAGCCGGCCGTTGGCTGACAGAGCACTGCTGGGAATACGGCTTTATCCGCCGCTGGCCGCAGGCGCAGCCCTCCGGCTACAGCTGCCACGCCTGGCATTTCCGATACGTGGGCCGGGCCCACGCCATGCTGATGCACACGCTGGACGCTTCCTTTGAGGAGTATCTGGCGCTGCTCCGGCAGCACGGGTCCCTGACCCTGTATAACGAAAACGGCGCTCCCCTGGCGGCGGCTATCTGCCAGCGCGCCGGGGAGCACCTCACCTCATTCACTTTACCGCTTGCCCAGATCGATGACCTTTCGCTGGACAACACCGGCTATGCCATCGCATCCTGCCTCTTTACCGAATGCGCCGAAGTGCCCTGAAGGGCCACAGCACCGCGTGTACCTGGCCCACGATAGCCCTGCGCTTCAGCGGGCCGACGCGGCGGCTGTCGTTGGAATTATCCCGGTTGTCCCCCATGACGAAGTATTCGTCCGCCTTCAGCGTCACAGGCTCCATGCTTCGTTTGCGCCGGTTGTGGGCTTCATCCAGGAAGGGTTCCTCCAGAGGGACTCCGTTGATGTGCACCACGCCCTCCTCGATGGACACCGTCTCGCCCGGAAGGCCCACGACACGCTTGACGAAGTACTGCTTGATCAGATTCCATTTGTCTATGTACCGCCCAGGATAGTGGCAGATCACCACATCATGCCGCTTCGGCCTGCCAAAGAGGTACTCCGTCTTGGTGACCAGCATGACCTCTTTGTTCTGCAGGGTGGAGCGCATACTGGAGCCCTTCACCCTGACGAACTCCACCGCGAATTGCCGTACCAGCAGCGCGATGATGATCCAGCACACCAGGCAGATCATCGTGTGTACCATACCGCGCCGCCTCCTCTCCTGTATCTGTGCACCGCAGGCGGGCAGGTCATTCCACCGCAGGGCCCTGCACCAGCACCTTCTTGCGCCGCTTGAGGAACGTTTCCCGATCCATCATCACGATGCGGCCGCAGCCATTGCACTTGATCTTGATATCCGCGCCGGTGCGGATCACCGTCCACTCGCTGGAACCGCATGGATGCTGCTTGCGGGTAAGCACCACGTCGCCCAGGCGGATTTCCTGAATATCAGCCATACGTATATCTCCTTGCCTTGGAATACGCACCATTATACCCGCTTTCGACACTTTGCGCAAGAAAATCCGCCTTGCTAATTTCAGGCAAGCGCATAAACCATGGGAGGCGTCGGAGGGGCCGCAGTCCCTCCGACTCTGTTCGTATCCGGCGGCTTTGCCGACGGGGCGGGTCGTTCCCGGCTTTGCCGGGAACTTTCCTCACACGCAGGAACGGCCGTGGGCTTCAGCCCACAGTGACGGAGTGCAACCTCACCAAAATGCCTTTGGCATTTTGGTGATTCGCTGAAATCCGCCTTGCTAATTTCATCCTGTCTGACTATAATAGAATAGAATCATCCGGAAGAAAACCTGCCAAAGGAGGTGCCCCCATGCCTGATCGTTTTTCCCCCATCGGCGTGTTCGACAGCGGCGTGGGTGGCGTCAGCGTGCTGGGCGAACTGGCCCGCACCCTGCCCTATGAGGACTTTCTGTACTACGGCGATAATCTCCACGCCCCTTACGGCACAAAGCCAGAGGCCGAGGTACTGGGCTACGTCCGCGGCGTGATGGATCACCTGATTGCCCGGGATGTGAAGGCCGTGGTCATCGCCTGCAACACCGCCACCAGCGTGGCCGCGGCAGCCCTGCGCTCCGAGTTGGCACTGCCCATCATCGGCATGGAGCCGGCCCTGAAGCCTGCCGCCGAGCAGCGCCGCGGCGGACAGATCCTCGTTCTGGCCACGCCCATGACCCTGCGTCTGCCCAAATTCCAGGCCCTCTACGCCCGCTATGGCGAGGGCGCTGTTCCCCTGCCCTGCCCCGGACTGATGGAGCTGGTGGAGACCCAGGCCTTCGATCAGGCGCGCCGTTATCTGCTGGAACACTTCCTGGCCTACGATATGTCCACCGTGGACGCCGTGGTGCTGGGCTGCACGCATTATGTGTTCCTGCGCCCCATCCTGCAGGAGATCCTGCCGCCCCACGTGCTCATTCTGGACGGCAACGCAGGCACCGCCCGTCAGCTGGCCCGGGTGCTGGAGCAGCGTGATCTGCTGAACCGCACCGGCGGCTCCATCCGCCTTGAAACCAGCGGAGACAGCGCCTCCGTATTGCCACTGATGCATCAGCTGCTGGCCCGGGCATAAGGTTTTTCATGTCGTTTCTGGCCATCAGAACACCAAAAAGACAAAATAAACTTTATAAAAAACTGCCAAAGATACGCTTTTGATGAAAATCAGGCTTTCCTTTTGGCAGTTTTTATGATATGATACTCTTATCGTAAAAGAGATGTATAAGTCCATCCGTTCGGCATCCCCGGACTTATACCCAATTTCAAATTTCAACGAGGAGGAACATATCATGGCTGATTATTTGACGAGTAACATTCGCAACATCGCCCTCATGGGTCATGGCGGCGAGGGCAAGACCACGCTGACCGAGGCCATGCTCTACGCCGCTGGCATTATCGACCGTCAGGGCAAGGTGGAGGACGGCACCACCACCACTGACTTCGAATCCGAAGAGATCAAGCGTAAGTGTTCCATCAGCGCTGCCTGCGCGCCCATCGACTGGAACGACAAGATGCTCAACATCATCGACGTGCCCGGCTACTTCGATTTTATTGCCGAAATGGTCGGCCCGCTGCGCGTGGTGGAGACCGCCTGTATCGTCGTTGGCGGCGTGACCGGCTTCAACGTCGGCGCTGAGAAGGCCTTCAAGCACGCTGTGAAGAGCGGCGTGGGCCGTATGTTCGTCATCAACCAGATGGATCGCGACCATGCCAACTTCGACAAGGTCACCCAGCAGCTGCGCGACCGCCACGGTTCCTGCGTGGTGCCCGTGCTGATGCCCATCGGCGAAGGCCCCGACTTCAAGGGCGTTATCAACGTATTGGAAAAGAAGGCCTATGAAGGCGCTTATAAGAAGAGCGTGGAAGTTCCCATGCCCGAGAATATGAAGGACAAGGTCGACAAGGCCTTTGACGACCTTGTCGAAGCCGCTGCCGGCTCCGATGACGAGCTGATGGAAAAGTACTTTGAGGAAGGCGAGCTGAGCTACGATGAGATCCTCATCGGCTTCCGCAAGGGCATGAAGAACGGCGACATCGTTCCCGTGTGCGCCTGCTCCGCCCTGACCGGCGTCGGCATCGCCCGCATGATGGACCTGATGGCCAAGTACCTGCCTTCTCCCGCTCACGAGGGCATTGAGCACGATGGCTTCAACCCCCGCACCGGCGAGGCTCAGGTTCGCGTCTGCAAGGACGACCAGCCTTTCTCCGCCTTCGTTTACAAGACCATTGCCGACCCCTTCGTTGGCAAGCTGAGCCTGTTCCGCATCTTCTCCGGCACGCTCACCCCCAGCACCATCCTCTATAACGTCAACAAGGACAAGACCGAGAAGTCTTCCGGCCTGTACATCCTGCGCGGCAAGAAGCAGGTCGCCAAGCAGACCCTGCACGCTGGCGACCTGGGCGCCTTCTCCAAGCTGCAGTATACCCAGACCGGCGACACCCTGGCCGATTATCAGAATCCCATCCAGTATCCCGGCCTGGCCTGGCCCGCCGCCTGCATGAGCAAGGCTGTGTACGCCTCCAAGCAGGGCGAGGAAGACAAGATCTTCTCCGGCCTGAACCGTCTGATGGAAGAAGATCCCTCCATCACCATCGAAAAGAACGTCGAGACCACCGAGACCCTCATCTCCGGCCAGGGCGAAATGCATCTGGACGTGATCCGCAACCGTCTGGCTGCCAAGTTCGGCGCCAACGCTATCCTGCAGGATCCCAAGATCCCCTACCGCGAGACCATCCGCAAGTCCGTGAAGGTTCAGGGCCGCCACAAGAAGCAGTCCGGCGGTCACGGTCAGTTCGGCGATGTGTGGATCGAGTTCTCCCCCATCCTGGACGAGGAAGTCGATTTCGAGTTCGTCGATGCCGTTGTCGGTGGCGTTGTGCCGCGCAACTTCATCCCCTCCGTTGAGAAGGGCCTGCGCGAGAACCTGGTCCGCGGTGTGCTGGCCGGCTATCCCATGGTGCACCTGCGTGCCAAGCTGTACGACGGCTCCTATCACCCCGTCGATTCCTCTGAAATGGCCTTCAAGACGGCCGCCCGCATCGCCTACAAGAAGGGCTGCGCCGACGCCTCCCCCGTGCTGCTGGAGCCCATCATGCACGTGGAAGTCATCGTGCCCGACGAGTACATGGGCGACATCATGGGCGACATGAACAAGCGCCGTGGCCGCATCATCGGCATGACCCAGACCGATGGTCAGCAGATGGTGGAAGCCGAAGCTCCCCAGGCCGAGATGTTCAAGTACGCCACCGACCTGCGCTCCATGACGCAGGCCCGCGGTTCCTTCTCCATGCGCTTTGAGCGTTACGAAGAAGTGCCCGCCAACGTGGCCGAAAAGATCATCGCCGCCGCCGACAAGCAGGACGACGACGAGGATTGATCCTGACACGCAAAAAGAGAGATGCCTTCCGGCATCTCTCTTTTTATTCCTTCACATAATCCACCAGCGTCATGCGCTCGTTCACCACGCGGGGTGTTCCGGTCTGCCGGTAGCCCAGTTTCTCGTAAAGGTGGCAATTACCCGGCTCCTGCGCAATAGTGTCCAGCATCCAGCGATCAACGCCGTGGATGTCCTCCGCCAGACGGATGGCCCTTTGGGCGATCCCCTTTCCCCGCCACGCGGGAAGCACAAACAGCGGTCCGAGCTTCTTCCAGCCATCGTCAAATTCACGGATACAGATCGCCCCGACCTTTTCGCCATCAACCAGGATGAAATAGTACGTGCCGCACACCCGCTCCAGCCGCATAATGGTCTTCTCCACCGTTTCGCAGGCCGGGTTCATGTCAAAATCCTGATACTTCTCCAGCAGGCTGGCAAAGCCTTCCACCTGCATCCGCCAAAGCTCCTCCGCATCTGATACGGAAGCCGTTTTCAGCTCGACGTTCATGCGATCACCTCCCAGCTATCGTATCACGAAAAAGAGACAGACGCAACAGCGACTGTCCCCAGATAAGTCAAATTTTCCCGACCACATCGTCCATGGTATACAGACCGGGGGTCTGTTCCGCCAGGAAAGCGGCCGCCCGCAGCGCGCCCTGAGCAAACACGCTCCGATTCTCGGCGCTGTGGCTCACCTTGATCCTCTCCGCCGGGCCGAAGAAGCACACTTCGTGCTCGCCGGTGACCGTGCCGCCGCGAAGAGCGTGCATGCCGATCTCGTTATGCTGGCGTTTGCAATCGCGGCCGGAGCGGCCATTCTGCGCCACTCTGGGCTCAGCGTAAGCGTCCTTGATGGCGTCATAGAGCATGATCGCCGTGCCGCTGGGCGCATCCGCCTTGCGGTTGTGATGGGCCTCCACGATCTCAACATCGAAGCTCTCGCCCAGTACCTCGGCAGCCTTGCGGCTCAAGGCCCGCAGCAGGGCGATACCCACGCTCATGTTGGCCGAGCGGAAGATGGCGATCTCCTTCGCCGCTTCATCGATCTGTGCCAGCTGCTCCCCGGAATAGCCCGTGGTGGCCAGCACCGCCGGGATGCCGTTCTTTCCGGCGTAGGCCAGCAGATCATCCAGACTGCCGGGCTTGGAAAAATCCACAATGCAATCCACATCGGCCGGGGCTTCGGCATAGGTTTGCCAGACAGGGAAATCTGCGGCAAAGGGCGCCACGTCCACACCGCCGGCGATTTCGATGCCCGCCGCCTGTGCCTGGGCAGCCACCTCGCGGCCCATAAAGCCTGCCGCGCCGCTGATGAGAATCTTCATCGGTACATACCTCCTCAGGCGATCAGGCCCAGCTCCCGCATGATGGCGTACATCTTCTGCCGGGGGCCGTCCTGCATGGGTACCAGGGGCAGGCGCAGCTCGTCCTCGCACACGCCCAGCTTGGCCATGGCGGCTTTCACCGGGATGGGGCTGGTCTCGCTGAAGAGTGCGTTCACAAAGGGCAGCAGCTTCAGCTGGATCTCCGCCGCCTCGGCATTCCGGCCCTCCAGGGCAAGCTGCGCCATACGAGAGGTCTCGGCAGGCAGCACGTTGGACAGCACGGAGATCACGCCCTTGAAGCCGCAGGCGATGGTGGGCACAATGAGATCGTCATTGCCGCAATAGAAGTCTACCTTGTCGCCGCACAGGCGCACCTTCTCCATGGCCTGCGCCACATCGGAATTGGCTTCCTTCACGGCGATGACGTTCTCGTGCCGGCAGATCTCAGCCAGAGCCTCAGGGCCGATATTCAGGCCGGTGCGGCTTGGTACGTTGTAGACGATCACCGGCAGGGTGGCAGCGTCAGCGATGGCGTTGAAGTGCGCCACCAGGCCAGCCTGGCTGGTCTTGTTGTAATAAGGGGTGACGACCAGCTGCGCGTCGGCGCCGAACTCCGCGGAGTGCTTGGCGGCGTACACAGCCTCGCTGGTGGCGTTGGAGCCGGTACCGGCGATCACAGGCACACGATGATCAGCCTTCTCCACCACGCGGCGGATCACCGCCAGATGCTCCTCCCAGGTCATGGTGGCAGGCTCGCCGGTGGTGCCCACTGCGATCAGCGCGCTCACGCCATTGGCGATCTGGTCCTCCACCAGCTTATCCAGGGCCTCGTAGTCCACTTCACCATTCTTAAAGGGGGTGATGAGGGCAGTACCGCAACCGGTGAACAAAGGCTTTCTCATGCTGGTTACCTCCATTTTGATCAGTCAGAATCAGTTCTTCTCGATATAACCCTTGGCGCAGAGCAGCTCCGCCGTCAGGATCGCGCCGCCGGCAGCGCCGCGCACGGTGTTGTGGCTCAGGCACACGAAGCGGTAATCGAAGATCTTGTCCTCGCGCAGGCGGCCGATGGAAACGCCGAAGCCGTTCTGGAAATCCCGGTCCAGCTTCGTCTGGGGACGGGTGGGATCCTCAAAGTACTGCAGGAAGGGCTTGGGGGCGTTGGGCAGGTTCAGGCGCTGGGCCTCGGTCTCATAGTTGTTCCAGCGTTCCTTGATCTCCTCGATGCTGGGCTTGTTCTTGAAGGAGACGCTCACCGCCGCCATGTGGCCGTCGGAGGCGGCCACGCGCAGGCACTGGGCGCTGATGACGGGCTCCGTGGCGTTCACGATGGCCAGGCCGTCCTCAGTCTCCTCCACCTTGCCCCACAGCTTCAGGGGCTCGTTCTCGCTCTTCTCGTCCTCGCCGCCGATGTAGGGGATCACATTGTCCACCATCTCGGGCCAGGTCTTGAAGGTCTTGCCAGCGCCGCTGATGGCCTGGTAGGTGCACACGCTGATCTTGTCCAGGCCGAAGTCCATCAGGGGGGTCAGGGCGGGCACATAGCTCTGGATGGAGCAGTTGGGCTTCACGGCGATGAAGCCCTTCTTGCAGCCCAGGCGCTTGCGCTGCTGCTCGATCACGCGGATGTGGTCGGCATTGATCTCCGGCACCACCATGGGTACATCCTTCACGCCGCGGCAGGCGGAGTTGTTGCTCACCACGGGGATGTCGTGCTTGGCGTAGTCTTCCTCAAGGGCACGGATCTCATCCTTGGTCAGGTTGGCCACCGCGCAGAAAACGAAATCCACCTGAGCGCCCACCTCTTCGATGTGAGAAGCGTCCACCACGGTCAGCTCGGCCACATCAGCGGGGATTTCCCAGTCGAATGCCCAGTTGGCGCCCACGGCGTCCTTGTACTTTTTACCGGCGCTGCGGGCAGAGGCCGCCACGCAGGTCACCTGAAACCAGGGGTGATCCTTCAAAAGGGAGATAAAGCGCTGGCCCACCATGCCCGTGGCGCCAACGATGCCTACACGATACTTTTCCATTGCTGCATCCTCCTCATTCATCATCCGGCATATAGAAAAAATCACCCCAAGCGATGCCTGCGGTGCGCCAGCATGATACAGGTATGCCACGCATCCTGCTTCACCTGTTGAACCAGCGCTCCGCCGGGCCTTTCCGCCCGATGACAGTCGCGGACTTGTTCACCCCGCGCCCAAGGCGATGCATTGAGCCTGAACCGCCTTTCGGCATCGTTCCCTTTCGCGCTGCATCACAGGATGCTCATCCTCCGCCGCGTTACTCATGAAAAATGCGCCTCTGATTCCGTTTCTATGTACTTCCGGGAAACGTGAACATCATATCACGTGGCTTCCACGCCTGTCAAGCGCGGTAAGCCCTTCATTTGTTTCTTCTTTGTTTTTTCAACAAAACACGGCGCAGAACGCGCCGCTCAAGTGCTTTTCTTTTTTCCCGTGAGCAATCTCAGCAGTCCGCTGATGCCCTTGGGGGCCTTGACGCACACCATGCGCACAGCCATCGTTTCACCTCCCTGCCTCCAGCCGGATCAGCACGTACCCGGCCACGATCAGCGCGAGCCCTGCCAGAGCTGCCCAGGCCCAGCCCGGAATACACGCGAACAGCAGGATCAGACCGGCGGCAATCAGCGCCACGCCCACCGTCGCCAGCATGCCGCTCCCGCCGCGTCGCCCGCAGCCCAGTCCGTTCATCCCATTACGCATTGCCGATCCCTCGCTTCCGTTACATCCTATGCAGCAAAAAATTTTTTGACCACTGCAACAAACGGACATTTTGTTACGTTTTTGTTATATAGGCAACCAAAAATATTTACAATTAAGGGAAAATCATGTACAATAAGATGAAGCCACCCCGAAGGAGGTACATCATATGCAGAATTTGAACAAACTGACCGGGTTGCTGCCCCAGCTGGCCGATTTTCTTGTTTATACGGCTATCGCGGTGGTTACACTGATCGGTGTGATCAAATGTCTCCTGCCCCTGTGGAATACGACCCATGCCCTGCGCCGGGCCATCCGCCGCCTGCAGCAGGACGCGGGCAATACCACCGCCGAAAAGCCCGTCTGGCAGGAGAGCCGTTTTATGGGCCGCCGCCTGCGGGGCTACTGGCTTCGCTTCCTGCAGAATGCCGAGCAGCTCGACCGCCGCGGCCTGCCCTGCAACGTGGAGGACTACATCAACGATGATACCGTCGCCCACGGCCCGGGCAACGCCAATCTGGCGGAGCTGCTCCCCAACATGCTCACCTCCCTGGGCATCCTGGGCACCTTCATGGGCATGGTGCGCGGCATCGGCGGGCTGAACTTCGCCAATTCCGACGCTATTATCGAGGGTATTCCCACCCTGCTGTCCGGAATGCGCTTCGCCTTTGGCACCTCGGTGGCGGGCGTGAGCTGCTCCATTATCTTCAGTATGCTCAACCGCATTGCCCAGGGCTCCAGCTACCGTGCCATCGATGACTTTGTCGAGTCCTTCACCCAGCTGGCCATGCAGCGCCCCCTGGATAACGACGTGCAGCTGATCTGCCAGAATCAGGACAGCAATCATATGCTCTCCACCCTTACCGACACCCTGCCCGGCCAGCTGGCCAAATCCATGGAGATCAGCGTCAGCCGTGCCATGCAGCCCGTTGCCCAGAGCATGGACAGCTTCCTGATCGGCGCCACCCGGGCGCAGGTGGACGGCGTGGGCCGCATTGTGAACAGCTTCGTCAACCAGATGAACGCCAGCCTGAACAACGAGTTTCTGGAGCTGGGCCGCACGCTTACGGAGATCAACCAGAACCAGCAGCTCACCATGGAGCGCATGGATCAGTCCCTGCAATCGGCCAGCGTCATCGTGGGCGAGGTCACCCGCCTCCAGGGCGTATCCCAGGAAGTGATGACCCACTTCGAAAACTACGTCCGTGAGCTGAGCGACGCCCGATCCCGCGACGAGCGCTTCGAGCAGGCCTCTGCTGACCTGCTCAGCCGTATGCACCAGGCTGCCGACCAGCAGACCGAGGCCATTCATCATCTGATGGGCTATCAGAACGATCTCACAGCCTCGCTGGAGCAGTTCCGAACCCAGACCCGTGACGCCATTGGAGCCATGCAGCACGAGACCGACCTCACCGGCGGGCATCTGGAAGCCGTGGGCAAGACCATGCAGACCTCCAGCACCCAGCTTGCCCAGAGCTATCAGGGCTTTGTGCAGAACGTGGTGGAAGGACTCTCCCGGGCGCTGGGTATGTTTGATGAAAACATGAACAGCCTCGTCGCCACGCTGACGGAAAAGGTTGACGCGGTAACCGCCTCCGGCACCAGCGGACAGACCGCCGCCCAGCTCAGCGAGATCCAGCGCATGCTCACCTCCATGCAGGCTTCCCTGAAGCAGGCCGCCAACAGCCTTGACCAGAAGGAGGCCTGATCATGGCCAGACAAAGCATGCACAACCGCCGCGCCGGCCGCGGCTCCACCAGCACCGGCACCAGCTGGATCAGCTATTCTGACATGATGGCCGCCCTGGTGCTGATCTTCGTGCTGATCCTGTCTGTCGCGCTTCACTCCTATATGAACCAGCTGGAGCAAAAGTCCCTCGAGCTGGATGAGCAGCGCGCGCTGGTCATCGCCAAACAGGCCGAGGTGGACAAGATCATCATCCAGCTGGACGAAAAGCAAACCGCGCTGGACGCCCAGTCTGCCGAGCTGATCCTGGCCCAGGACGAGCTGGCCACCGCCCAGGACGAGCTGGAGGCCGCGCAGATCATCCTCATCAGCCAGCAAACCGAGCTGGACGAGGCTAACACCGCCCTGGCCTCCCGTGAAGCGCAGCTCATCATCCTGCAGGGCGAGCTGGCCAGCAAGCAGGTCGAGCTGGACGCCGCCACCGCGGTGCTCACCGCCCAAAAGCAGGAACTTGCCGCTCAAGCCCAGAAGATCGATAACATCGTCGGCCTGCGCACACAGATCGTTTCCGACCTTTCCACCACGCTGAGCCGTTCCGGCCTGCGTGCCACGGTGGATTCCACCACCGGCGACATCATGCTGGAAAGCGCCGTGTTCTTCGGCTTCAACTCCTCCGAGCTCTCTGCAGAGGGTAAGGCCCTGCTGGACCGTTTCCTCCCCGCCTACATGAGCGTACTGCTTTCCGCTGAATACCGGGATTACCTGGGCGAGATCATCATCGAGGGGCACACCGACAGCGTGGGCGAATACATGACCAACCTGGAGCTCTCCCAGGCCCGCGCGCAGACGGTGGTAAAGTATATCCTGACTACCCCCGCCCTTTCCGCCCAGCAGCGCGAGCTTCTCCGCACGCTGATCGTGCCCAAGGGCAAGAGCTATACCGATCCCGTATATAATGAGGACGGCACCATCAACGATGAAAAGTCCCGCCGTGTTGAGTTCAAGTTCAGCCTGCGCGACGCCGACATGATCGCCGAGATGAACCGCATCCTTCAGGAGATGGAGACCGAATAATGAAATATATCGCCATACTGACTGTTATCCTGCTCATTGCCAGCCTGATCGGCGTGGGCTACCTGTACCTGACAGCCAACGTCACCGTGGAGGCCATTGGCGTCGTGGCTGTGGAGGCCTCCACCCAGCCTGAGGTTTTCCAGCAGCTGCGCCAGCAAATGGAAAGCCAGTCCGTCATCGGCACAGCCTTCACCAGCCAACCGCTGGGCGACGCATCCGGTTACCAGTTCTACACCTACACCGTCCGGCTGAAGAACAACTGCTTTGTCAAAGCCGATATGGTGGAGGTGCAGGTCACGCCCATGACAGGCGACGTGCTCCAGCTGGCGGATGAAAGTGCCCGCGCGCTTCCCGCCCGCACTACCGGCGACCTGAGCGCCACCATCCTCACAGACGTCAATATGCACTCCGTACGCGAGCTGAACATCAGCTATTATATGTGGGGCGTGCCCTTCACCATCCGCACGACGTATGGACACTGATCAAGAAAAGCACCGGCCGGGCCGGTGCTTTTCTTTGTGCTTATTCCTCCATCCGCAGGCGTACCTCGCCGATCCTCGTCAGCATGATCCGGTCTTTCCCGTCATCCCTGCCATGGGAATAGGTCAGACACAAGTACTCATCCTCCGCGATGACAGTATTATCATAGGCCTCTGTCCACACCTCCTGGACCATGTGGAGCTCATCGTCCTTCCAGTAATAACACGTTGGCGCCATCGCGCCTGTGAAGCTCTGGCCGTACAGATACTCCCCTCTTGCGTCCCTGAAGGAGAAAGAATAGTAGCGGGATTGCCGCATAGCCTCCGCCTCGGTCTCCACGCCCTCGATCACCAGATCAATGCGCGCGCACAGGCTCAGGGGCGTGCGGTATGCCTGCACGACACGGAAGGTCGCGCCGGGCATTTCATACGCGTCCTGATCCGGCACAAGCTCCTGCGCGTCAGTCTCCGTCACCATCACATCGAAGACCAGAGTGATCTCGCTGCGATCATAGTCAGCCTTTTCTTTCTCGGAAAGCGTATCGTAGCGCCAAAGCGGGCTAAGCTCCCCGGCCCGCCGCATGGAAGGCACCTCATTCACGGGGGCAACCGCCCAAACTCCCTGCGACCGCAAGGCCTGTGCTTCCTGCTGATCCCGCGGCGAGAAGAACAGCGTCACCTCCCGCTTGGGCTTGTAGATCCCCAGCGTCAGTTCCACGTGAATATTCTCCCCGGCCTGCACAGGCTCGGGCAGCTGCAGCAGCTCGCCGCTGTGCACGGTTTTCTCGTCCGGGCCGATCCACACACGGTTCAGCCCCGCGACCGTATCCAGGAAAAACTGCTCCCATTCATTCATGCGGATCTCATCCACCTGCAGATATACGGGCAAAACTGTTTCATCCACCTGCAGCGTCCAGTCAAAGGCCAGCGCCCGGCCGTCCGTTACCGCGCTGGTGATCTCCAGGGACACGCCGCCGGCCTCGCCCTTGCGGTTCACGGGACTCATCAGGTCGCTCAGCTGCGGTTCTTCCTTCCCATACAGGAAAAGGATCGCGTCCCAGTTCAAGGCCGCGGCCACGCTGCCGACAGCCAGTAGCACCAACATCGCCGCCAGCACAAGCGCGGCAGATACCTTTCTCTTCACGATGATCTTCTCCTCTCCGCGAGGCAAACCGGAGAGCGCCCTGGCCGCAAAATCCTCCGGCATGGGAGGATACATCGCCTGCAATGTCTCCCGCGTCACACGCTTCATCCCAGCTCTACCTCCTCGTTCAATGCTTTCTCCAGGGCTTTTCGTGCCCGGTGCAGTCGTCCCTTCAGCGCCGTTTGGCTGATGCCCAGCGTTACGGAAGCCTCTTTCTCCGTCATGCCTTCCATGTACTTGAGCAAAAGCGGCAGCCGCCAGGTTTCCGGCAGGGCGTCGATAGCCTCCCGCAGGGCAGCATCCGGCGGCGTCCAGCCCTTTTCCGGCAGTTGCTCCATAGGCAGCGCGCGCATACGCCGGCGCTGCACATCGCGGCATTCGTTGATCGCCACGCGCATCAGCCACGCCCTCTCCTTTCCCGGGCGGATCCGTTCCCGTGCTGCCCATGCCTTCATCAACGCCTGCTGCACAACGTCCTGCGCATCGGCGTGATTGCGTACCACCGCCATGCTGACACGGTACAGCGCAGGCATAAGCTCACGGCAAAGCCCTGTGAATTCAGCTTCGTTCATGTTTGTCCTCCATGGAGTGATTCAGAAGATCTTCACTTGTATAACGTTTCAGCCTTCCGAAAAGTTACGCCAAAAAGAAAAAACAGCATGGCTTGCTTCCGCAAACCGATGCTGTTTACGTTGTCATTCCTGTTCAAACATCATGGCGTCCACATACCGCTGGTTGAAAAACGGATTGCCGTCCAGCCGGATATGCCGTGCCTGCTGCCCGATGCGCTCCATATCAGTCCGGAGGGACACATCCATCAGCAGCATGGCCGCTCCATCCAGCGCCGCGTTACCAATGACCCGCACCTTCTGCGCCAGCACAGGTGAAAGCAGCCCGATCGCAGCGGCGCTCCGCATACTCAAGTGGCTTCCGAAGCCCCCCGCAAGGTGCACCGCTCTCACACTTTCCTGCGGACAGGACGCGGCATGGAGCAGGCTGTCCACCCCCGCCGCCATGGCAGCCTTGGCCAGCTGCAGGGCCCGCACATCCCGCGGCGTCAGGCAGACCCCTGGCGAAAGGACGCAGGCTTCATCCATAGCGCCGGTCTCGTCGATGACGCCGATCTCCAGCAGCGCCGCCACCGCGTCCACCAGGCCGGAGCCGCACAGACCCACCGGAGCTTTCCCGCCAATGGTATGGACGCTAATCGTGCCGTCCTCCACGCTGACCTGATCGATGGCCCCGGGAATGCTGCCGCAGCCGCAGCTGATCCCCGCGCCTTCAAAGGCAGGGCCGGCGGCTGTGGAGGCAATGGTCAGCTCGCCATGGTGCCACAGCGCGATCTCGCCGTTTGTGCCGATATCGCACAGCAGGGCCGTATCGCTTTGCGCCAGCATACCGCTGGCCAGGAGCGCGCAGGATGTATCCGCGCCCACAAAGGCGTGCAGACAAGGCGGCAAATAAGCCCTGCGCCCCAGAAGCACGCATTCCGTGCCGAAAAGATGATCGGCCTCAAAGGGTGCGTGGGACAAGGCTGTGGGATCCCGCCCACAAAGCAGGTACAGCATGGTGGTGTTGCCCGTGACCACCAGCGAGGTCACCTTATCCGCCTCGCAGCCCGCCCGGGCACAGGCAATGAGCAGCATGGTGTGCAGCGCCGCTTCCATGGCCTCACGCAGCCGCTCCTCGGCGCCATGCATAGCCGCGTCGATACGGCCGATCACGTCCGCCGCCACAGTGGTCTGCGGATTCAGCATAGTCGCGCCGGAAAGGCATTCGCCGCTGCGCAGGTCATAGAGGCGCATGGCCAGCGTGGTGGTGCCTATGTCGATGGCCGCGCCCATCTCCCCCGGCATGGGGTGTACGGGACGCAGGGCCGCGCCGCTGCCGCCCTCGATCTGCTCCATGAGCTGCTCCTCCGGCAGGATGACGCAGGCATCGCCCAGCACCATCGCCTGACAGGCCAACCGGACGCCCCAGCGCATCTCCGCGGCGTTGGGTTCAGAGACCTCCCCCTCCAGCAGTACGGCACACTTGCCACACACGCCCCGGCCGCCGCAGGGTTGGCCCAGCGGCTGACCTGCCTGCGCCAGCAGCGCGGAAAGAGGGGCAGGCTGGTCGAACCCGGCCTGTTGCACCTGATGCCCCCGGCGAATAGTCAACGTTGGCATGGTTCTCCTCCTGGTCAGTACAGCACGATGCCGAAGAAGGTCACCGTGTTCTGTCCATTGATGTACTTCAGTTCCGTGGGCTGGGTGGTCTTGTACACATCGATGCCGTAGCCTTCCATGGGCGGCAGGGCCTTCTCGGGCTGGCGGCAGGGCTGATCATCCAGCCTGGCGCAGCGCGGACACAGGTGGCAGCCGCCGCAGGAAAGGTGGAGGCGCGCCGGCAGCAGGCTTTTCACGGCTTCGTCCACCGCCTGGCTGACCCGCTCATGATCGGCTCCGGCCTCGCCCATACCCTCTATGTCGAAGCTGTCCTCGATCTGGTAGATGGTCTGGTACAGCAGACCATGGCTGTAGCGCTTCAGCCTCGCCATCAGCTCATCGATCGCGCCGATGTCAGGCGGGCACATCCAGCATTTGCCGTACATACCGCAGGAATTGCTGGCACAGATATCCCGAAAGGCGGAGGACACAACAATGTCCTCCGCCCGGATGACCGTCGCTTTCTTCGCGCCGGCCGAGAGCGCCAGCTGAATCAGTTCGTTTTGATTCTGCATATAACTCCCCCGTGGGCTCAATAACGGCCCACCTTTTTCACTTCTTCAACGATGCGCTTCATATTCTCCAGCGAAACACTGTTGGGGATGGAATGGTCGGAGGAGAATATGAAGCCCCCATTCTGCTTGAGCACCGGGATCTTCTCGTTGATCTCGGCAATGATCTTCTCCGCATCATTCCATAAAACGGCGTTGATGCCGCCCCGCAAAAGCAGCTTGTCGCCCCAGTCCTTCTTGATCTGGATGGCGTCCATCCCCGCCTTGACCTCCAGCGGGTTCAGCGCGTCAACGCCGGTGGCCACAATATCCGGCAGCAGGGTATGCACATCACCGCAGGAATGCAGCTGGGCATAGATACCGTGGTCGTGCGCCCACTTCACCGCCCGGGTGTGGTAGGGCTGGAGCAGGTTCCTGTACATATTGGGCGAGAAGAACGTGGTGCCCTTGTAGCCCATATCGTCATACCAGAACATCTCGTCGAAATGGTAGCCCGCGTCCCAGATGCGGGAAAAGAGCTTCTTGGAGCGATCCAGATAGGTGGCGAACATATCCTCCACCAATTCCGGCTCCTCGATCAAAGCCACAAGCATATTCTCGGTGCCCATCATCCAGGAGTGGGTCACGTCAAAGCCGAACCAGAACACGCCGCGGATCCACCGGCCCTCGGCACGCCACTTATCGTAGTTCTCCCTGAGCAGCTGCCACGGAATACGGTCATCCTCCAGGGTCATCTGCTGCTTGGCTTTTTCCCAGGTCTCCTCGGTGGTGATGGTGAAATCAAGGAATTCGGGAGTGGAGTCCTCCTCCTTGAAGTGCTTCATGGTCACGCCCCAGGGCGAGGTGGCGATATAATATCGATCCGTCTCCTCCAGCACCTTCACAGGCATACGGGGAGAAATGTCGATCTCAATAATGCCCACCTTGTCCACATCGAAGTAGTCGCACCAGTCCATCCCTGCAGGCATGCCTTCGCGATGCCAGCGGCGGATGGTTCCCTTCCACGGATCATCGATGATCGGAATACGGTCAGCCTCCCGGTGCTCATACATACGTTTGATGCGCTCATAGGAATTCATCGGATGGTCTCCTGTCATTTTTTACTGATCGATCGCCGCAAAGAACGCCTGGATATTCTCCCATTTGGCGTGGGCGGGAATATCGCATCCGGAGGATGGCACAAAATTCCTGTAGCCGCCGCACTTCTCCATCAGGTCACGGGTGGCCCTGGTGATGGATTCCACCGTGCCGCCCGCAAATTCGCCCGCGGGATCAACATTGCCCATGACCAGCTTATCATCGGGCGTTCGGGCCAGGATCGCCGCCATATCCACCGCGTTGCCGAAGTGATACGCGGCGGCGCCCAGAGCATAGATATCATCCAGCATCTGCGGAACGCTGTTGCCGCAGTTGTGATAGAGCACGGCAAAATCATCATCCTGCAGGGCATCGATGATGCGCTTCACATAGGGCATGGAGAACTCCCCGGCCATATCCGGGCTGAGAATGCCCGCCAGGGGCTCGGCCATCATAATGCCATCCGCGCCCGCGTCCTTCATGGCCTGGCCATACCGGATCAGGTACCGGGCAGCCTTGTCCAGCACGATGTGCACTGTCTCCGGCTCGTCAAAGCACAGGTACATGATCTCCGTCACGTCCATCAAGCGGCCTGCAAGAGAATAAGGGCCGATCATTCCGGCGACCACCGGCTTATCGGTGATGCTCTTCCTGGCGGTACGCACAGCCTCCACGCAAAGCATGGCTCGACCCGCCGTCAGATCCGGCACCTCCAGAGCGTTGGCCTCATCCTCATCGGATACCAGCTGACCCACAATAGCGGGGACTTCGTTCTCGGAAAAGCGTACCTGCGCGCCGAAGGCCTGCGCCTCTACAGAAAGATCCATCAGGCTCACCGCTGCCAGCGTGTCAGTTTCCCGGGCGATGGTCTCCATGGCTCTGGCCTGCAGCTCAGCGGACTTCACCAGGGTTTCCACACTAACGCCCAGCTTCTGCGCAGCCGGAAACGAGAGAATGGGCAGCGCCCGCTTCTTTTCGGCGCGTGCAGTTTCCCAAAGCAGTTCGCGAATATCCATACCGTCTCCTCCGGCTCAGCCCGCGCAAAGCTTCACAGCGGCATCAGCGGCAGAGGCAGCGTCGTCGGTGTACACATCGGCGCCGATCTGAGCGCGGAACTCCTCGGTCACGGGAGCGCCGCCGATCATGATCTTGACCTTGTCGCGGATGCCGGCAGCCTCGGCAGCCTTCACCACGTCAGCCATCAGGGGCATGGTGGTCGTCAGCAGAGCGGAGCAGCAGATGACCTGACAGTTCTGCTCGATGGCAGTCTTCACGTAGGTTTCGGGAGCCACATCGGTACCCAGGTCGATGACCTCCAGGCCCTTGCCCTCCAGCATCATCTTGACCAGATTCTTGCCGATATCGTGCAGGTCGCCCTGGATGGTGCCGATGCACACCTTGCCTGTGGCCTTGACGCCGCTTTCGGCCAGCAGCGGCTTGAGCAGCTGGACGCCCATGTTCATGGCGCGGGCAGCCACCATCACCTCGGGAACGAAGACCTCGTTCTTGCGGAACTTCTCGCCCACGACGTTCATGCCATCCAGCAGGCCCTTTTCAAGGATCTCCCGCGCGGGAATGCCGGCGTCAATGGCCTCCTGCACCAGCTGCTTGACGATCTTTGCCTTGCCGATCTGAAGGTTCTCGGAAATCTGATTCAGCATGATTTTCCCTCCCGCATATATGAAAGTATCGATATTTTGTTGAACAAATGTATGTGATATGATTATAATTCCAAGCGGAACTTCTGTCAAGAAACCACTTACAGCGCACGATCCCTGGAATGCTTCTCCATGAGCCACGGATACGTCACCTCATCCGGCTGGGGGAAGCACATAAAAACAGCGGAGCCGCCCGCATGGGCAGCTCCGCCGTTTTGTTACGCATTATTTCAGGAAATAGTCCACCGCATAGCCGGTGTATCCGTTATAGTACACCTTCACCCAGCCGTTGCTGGCCGGAGCAAGCACCGTTACCGCCGCGCCATGGGGAATGCGGGTCATCACCGAGCCGGTAATCATGGAGGGCTTGCTGCGCAGGTTCACGAAGGTGCGCTGGGGGTGATCCACCTGCAGAGAGGGAACGCCCACCACATTCACCAGCGAAAGATATTGCGTCATCATATAGCCGGTGTTGCCGTAGCCATCCTGCACCTTGCACCATTCCGTGCCATGCTCCAGCACAGTCAGCTTCACGCCGTTGCGGTACTGGCCCAGCACTGTGCTGGTGGTGTTGGCCTGGGCGCGCATATTCAGCACCTGGGTGGACTTGGGGTTATTCACCACGGCGTAAGCACTGCTGGTGTCCACATTGACGTAATTGTTTCCGGTCAGCTGGCTTTGCGTGGGCTTCTGCACGCCATCCTGCAGGAAGTTTGTGTCCATGTAGCCCACCTTGCCGTCGATGGCGACCTTCCACCAGCCGTTGCCCTTCTGCAGCACCATCACATAGCTGCCGCCGCGGTACAGACCCACAGAAGCATAGCCGGTGCCGGGGCCGACGCGCAGGTTCAGCCCGGTATTGTTGGGGGTGACGACAGTCGCCACCTCCTCGCTGTAGGCGCTGTTGACGCGGGTGATATACTCCTCGCGGAAGTAGCCGTCCACGCCGTTCACCCGGACGTGATACCATCCGGCGGACTGGCTCAGCAGCACACAGGGAGCCCCGTTGTAGTAGATATCCACCACCGTGGCGCCGTAGCTGGGCGCCGCGCGCAGGTTCAGGAAGGAAGTAGCCTTGGGATTGGATACGATGCCGATCACGCTGTACTTGGGCTCCTGCACCTGAATATAATTCTTGCTCATATAGCCGGTCTTCCCGTCAGGGCCGGTCACATGATACCAGTTGCCGGTCTGGCCGTTGATCTCCACCCAGTTGCCGGAGGTATAGGAGCCCAGCCAGGTGGAATTCTGGTTCGCCTCCTGGCGCAGGTTGACGTAGCTGTTGTTATACACCACGCCAAATTCCTCGTCCGCCAGGGCAGGAACGGCCGCCAGCAGCGCCGCCGCCAGCAACAGGATCAACCAAAGTTTCTTTTTCATACCGATCTCCTCGCTTCCCGGAGATTTTTTCCTTTTACACCAATGAAACGCCGGCAGGGCACGGTTTCTTCCCCGCCAACTGAGAAGATACTGTTAAGTTTTTGTTTCTTTTCTCAGCAGGCTGCACGAGCATTCCCTCTCATGAAAACGCCGCAACAAGTATATGTTAAAATTGTAAAATGTGCAAGACGATCGGATGATTTTCCTTTTTCTGACCGTCTCTTTTTCGGACGAGTTAACAAAACCCTGCCAGCAGGAGGTAAAAGCATGAAAAAACGAAGTCTGTCCCTTGTCTGTCTGATACTCGCGCTGCTCATGACGCTGAGCGCCGGAGCCGAGCCCCTGATCAGCAACAGCCAGGGCTACACCGCCTATCTGGGCGAAAGCAATTATCTGTACCTGACCGACCCTGAGGGACTCACCAAAGTGCTGCAGTCTCCCATCGCCAGCCTGGACGGCATCACCGATGAGTATCTTTACTGCACCACCGCCGACAGCCGCCGCTTCGAGGTCAAGCTGGACGGCTCCTCCTCCCGTGTGGTGACGGATGACAGCCCTCTCTGGCCTGCCGACTCCTTCACCCTGGAGGAGGGTGTGCTTGTACTCCGCAACGCCGAGGGAATTGACCTTCCCGGCATTCCCGGCGTGGAGGCTGCCTGCGCCGCGCCCGACGCGATCTATTACGTGACCGCAAACGGCATGGGCGGCTACGCGCTGATGACCCTCCCCCTGCCCATCGAGGGGAGCACCGTCCCCGCCGGACAGGTGGTGAACGCCAGTGTCAGCAAGCCGCTGAGCATCACCGCATCGCCCCAGAAGGTGGTCATCGTTGCGGACAACGGCGAGATCGCCATCCTCGATCGCAACACCAGGCTCACCGAGTTCCTTGCCCGCGACCTTGACGGCCTGACCCATGCCATCGCGTACAACAACAAGCTCATCACCCTCTCCCGCAGCGAAGAGGGCATGTACACCGTTCTATCCTGCGAGGAGTACAACACCGACCTCCAGGCGCTGACGGCGGATCTCATGCTCACGCTCACCCCGGAACCCACCCTGGCGCCCACCGCCGTGCCTACCGTCACGCCCACCGCCACCCCCAAACCTGCCGTTGAGGACGACGGACGCATTTCCAAGGGCGATACCGGCTATGATGTACGCAAAATGCAGCGACGGCTGCTGGAGCTTGGCTATCCCGTCGGCTCCGTTGACGGCGACTTTGGCGAGAACACCCTTCTGGCCGTGAATCTTTTCCAGTGCGCCATCGGCTACCGCAACCGCTCCTATGCCTCTGAAAGCATGCTCAGCCGGCTGTATGGCAAAAACGCCCCCGCCTATGACCTCTATGCTCCCATGAAGGAGGGCGATGAAGGCGCGGATGTGAAGATCATGCAGACCTTCCTGGATGAGCTGGGCTACAGCGTCGGCGAGAAGGGAATCGACGGCAAGTACGGCGCTGATACCAGGGCTGCCGTGGAGCAGTTCCAGTTTGTGGCCGGGCTGGAGGTCACCGGCGAAGCGGACGCCGAGACCCTCAAGCTCCTCTATGACGAGGAATCACCCATCCCCAACGCCACCCCCACGCCTGAACCCACGCAAAAACCCACGCCTGAACCCACGCAAAAGCCCACGCCCGAACCTACTCAGAAGCCCACCGATGCTCCTACACAAGCTCCCACTGAGGAACCCACGCAGAAGCCAGATGACACTCCCGCCAGTCCCAGCGACCTGTAACGTCACGGAGGCAGCCCCGCGCTGCCTCCATTTTCTTTTTGCGTTTCAATGCAAAACCTGATATAATGGTGCAAAAGGAGGCGAAAGCATTGGCAGAACATGAACTGGACACCTGCGGCTATCTTTGCGTGCACGAGGATATCGTATCGCAGGTGCAGGCTTCCCTCCCGGATGAGGATACCCTTTCCCGGCTGGCTGACCTGTTCAAGGTCTTTGGCGATGGGACCCGCATCCGTATCCTGTATGTGCTGTTTGAATCCGAGGTCTGCGTATGCGACCTGGCCAGGCTGCTGGGCATGACGCAGTCCGCCGTATCCCATCAGCTGCGGATCCTGAAGCAGGCCCGCCTGGTGAAGAGCCGCCGCGACGGCAAGACCATCTTCTATTCCCTGGCCGATGAACACGTGCGCTCGCTGCTCCAGCAGGGCACCGACCACATCAACGAGGATTGATCTATGGAATACGCATGCACCCTTGCCCAGACCCTTTTGCGTCGCTTCCCCGATGCGGATGATTTCCCTTACCGATCCTGGTCCTATTCCCAGGGCTTCATGCTCTGGGGCTTCATCCGCCTGTACGAGGCATTGGGCGACCAGCGCTATGCCGATTACGTGCTTCGCTACTGCGAAAAGCACGTGGACAGCGAGGGCGGGATCTCCGGCTTTACCGGCTGCAGCCTGGATGATATGATGACAGGCTCTGTGCTGGTCTGGGCCTGGCGGCACACCGGCCAGCAGCGCTACAGGCTTGCCTGCGAACGCATCCGCGCCGCCTTTGATGATTATCCCCGCAACCCCGATGGCGGCTTCTGGCATGGCCGCAACCTGCCGGGCGAAATGTGGGTGGATGGCCTTTTCATGGGGCTGATGTTCCTCACCCGCTACGGCGCTTTCATTGGTGAGAGCGAATATTGCTTCGCCGAGACCGTAAAACAGCTGAATATCGTTTTTGCACGCTGCGAAAAGGATGACAGCGGTCTGCTTTACCATGCCTACAGCGAGGATCGGTGGATCCCCTGGGCCAGCATGCTGGACGGCCGCTCCCCCGAGGTGTGGAGCGAGGGTCTGGGCTGGTACGCCATGATCCTTGCTGAGGTGCTTGACCTGATGCCCGCTTCCACCCCCGGGTATGAAAGCATCCTGCATCAGCTGCGCAAGCTCCTTTCGGCGCTCAGCCGCGTGCAGGATTCCTGCGGCCTGTGGTTCCAGGTGGTCGACCGCGTCAAGCTTCCCGGTAACTGGCACGATACCTCCGGCAGCGCCATGTTCCTCTACACCTTCCAAAAGGCCCGCCTGCGCGGCTTCATCGGCAACGAATACGACAGCGTGATCCGCCGTGCCTTCGAGGGTATCAAGACCAAATACGTGCTGGATTGCGAGGGGAACGTGAACATCCCCGACGCCTGCGACGGTCTTTGCGTGCAGACCTCCTATGAGCGATACGTCCGCTACCCGAAAACCATCAACGCAAAAGAGGCAGTGGCCGCCGTGCTGTGGGCTGCCACTGCCATGGAATACAACGCCGTCAGCGGTTAATCAACCGCCGCGGCTTTTTTTATTTCGATACGGATTTCAGCAATCCCACGGGATAAAAGCGCACCTGCCCGTCAGCCATGACGATCAGCACAGGTATTTCATCCGACCGGAGCACCATGATCATCTCCCTGGGCATGATGTTCCACCAGGTGATCCTGACATACTTCGAATACTCAGGCCCCAGCTCATCCGCCTGGAGATACGCCCTGAAAGCAATCGCCGGAAAAACCATCGATGTGCCCAGCATTCCCCCGCGACACGTGAGCTCCCGGGCGTTCAGGTGTCGCCGGCCCCCGGGGAAAACGATCATCAGCAGGCAGAAGGCCAGCAGGCATACGCCGGCTATCACGCAGACATACCCCGGCCGTTCATAGGCAGGCTTCAGCTTATTTCGCGCCGCCTCTGCCATGCGCTGGATCTCGTCGTCGAATTCTTCATCGTCAAGCTCCGGTTCAAAGTCGATGCGTTCTTCCTGGGGCGCGTAGAGAAAGCCCATCATGTAAGCGCGCCGCATCTCAGCCTCCAGCTCCGGGCTGATGCTCTGCCGGCTCTCCCCGCTGAAGTAATCATAGTCCGTCCCGTGCAGTTGGTTGTGGTACTCGATCATGCAGTAGGCATTATAATTCGCCTCGTCATACTGCGGGTCGATACCCAGCCCACGCACGACGGCCCGTTCGAGCCTCGCGTCACAGTAGTTGATCATCATGCCCGTCACGGCGATGGACAATATCAGCGCCGCCACCAGCATCACGCTCCAGAACCACCGGCTGCGCTTTCTTTCAACAGAAAGCGCAGCCTTGTGTTCTTCATGGGTCAGCGGCCGCCCGCCGAAGTCATGCTGTGTATTGATCCTTCTCACCTCTTTGGGATGATCTCCGGCTTACTTACCGGAAACCTGCAGCATGCCCACGTCCACCGAGGGGCTGCCCACAGAGCTGCCCGGGAAGAGCAGGTCGCTGCCGATGGCGCGGATGTTCTTCAGCAGCTCGTAGAAATTGCCGGCCACGGTAATCTGCTCCACCGTCTTGTCCCGCAGGCCGTTCCTGACGGTATATCCCTTGGAAAGCAGAGAGAAATCGCCGCTGGTAGGATTGGCTCCGGCATGCAGGCCGCCCAGCTCGGTGATCACCAGGCCCTCGCCCATATCGGCCATGAGGCCCGTCAGATCCTTTTCGCCGGGCTTGAAGAAGAAGTTGGTGGGCGCTACCCGCACAGGTGCGGCATAACTTCCCCGGCTGGCGTTGCCGGTGGTTTCCACGCCCTGCTTCCGGGCAGTCTTGCGGCTGTGCAGGAGCGTGGTCAGCACGCCCTTGTCGATCACGGCTTTGGTGCGGCTGGCAGAGCCCTCCGCATCGAAGGGGCAGGAAGCGAAGCCGCCCTCCAGCAGCGGGTCGTCCATCAGCGTCACCACATCGCTGGCGATGGTTTGACCTTCCTTGTCCCCCAGCAGCGACATCTTCTGCTGCACGTTCTCGGCCGAGAAAATGCCACAGAACACCCGCAGCAGGTCGCTCATGGCGTCATTGCTCATAATGACCCGATAGCTGCCCTGAGGCACGGACTGGCCATGAAGCTTATCCAGGGCGTCCCTGGCGGATTCCGCGCCGATACGCTGCGCATCCAGCTCACAGAACTTGCCGGCGCAGGAAAGTTTCATGCCGGTGGCGGTGGAATCGCCGTCCTTGGCGATGGGCATTGCGTAGGCATAGCATAGGGCGCCGCCCCACTGCAGATCCAGGCCAAAGCTGTTCTTCAGCCGGATGGCCGAGCGGGAAGTCGCTACGGTGGCGCCGTTCACCTTCCAGATGCGCTCATCAGCCTCCCTGGCAGCCTTTTCGATGGCCAGGCACAGGGCCAGCTTATCCTCGGCGGGCACGCTGTCCATATCCGTTTCCAATTGCTTCAGCTGGGGATACTCTTTTTCTCCGGCAAAAATCTCATCCTGCTCGTCGGTCTCCACCAGCGCAGCGGATTCCTTCACGCCCTCAATGAGCTGATCCACCGCCGCGTCATCAAAGGCCTGGGTGGCGGCGTAGCCCATCTTGCCCGCTACAGTTCCGCGCAGGCTCAGTCCACAGGAAGAGGAGACTTTGTAATCCCGTATCTCCCCGTCCATAGCCCGGGCAGAAAAAGAGGGCTCTTCCTCGTAATACACTTCAGCAGTGTCGATGCCGGCGGCCTTGGCGGCAGCCAGCAGCTTATCAATAAACAGATCCATGTTCATCTCTCGTACCTCCTTAGCCCTGTCCGCCCACGGTGAGGCTGCTGACGCGGATCATGGGCTGGCCCACATTGGTGGGGATGCTGCCGCTGGAGGAGCCGCACATACCCTGCCCCATCTGCATATCCCTGCCCACGCGGTCGATCTTCAGAAGCACCTCGCTGCCCCGGCCGATCAGGCTGGCGCCGCGCACAGGATGGGCGATCTTGCCATCCTTGACCAGATAGCCCTCGTTCACGGCGAAGTTGAACTCGCCCGTGGCGGGATTCACCGAACCGCCGCCCATCTTTTTGGCGTACAGTCCATCGCCCATGGTGGCGATCATCTCGGCTTCGTCGTCCTTACCGGCGGCGATGAAGGTATTGCGCATGCGGGAGGTGGGCGCCCAGGCGTAGCTCTGGCGGCGACCGGAGCCGGTGGGCGCCATGTTCATGCGTCGGCCGCCCAGCTTGTCGATCATGTAGTTCTTCAAAACACCGTTTTCGATCAGCGTCAGGCGGGTGGTGGGCATACCCTCGTCATCGATGTGCAGGCTGCCCCATTCGTTCAGCATGGTGCCGTCGTCGATGGCAGTAACGCAGGGCGCCGCCACCATCTGGCCCAGCTTGCCCGAGAACTCGCTCACGCCAAAGGCCACGCTGGTAGCCTCCAGGCTGTGGCCGCAGGCCTCGTGGAAGATCACGCCGCCAAAGCCGTTATCGATCACCACAGGCATTACACCGGCGGGACAAAGGGGCGCGTGCAGCATGGTCACAGCCTGCTTCGCCGCCGCCTCGCCGACCTTTTCCGGATCGATGCGCTCATCGAAGATCTCAAAGCCCATGGCCGCGCCGGGCCCCTCGGTGCCCGTCTGGATCTCCGCGCCGTTGCTGGCCACAGCGCCCACGCTCATGCGGGTGCGGACACGGCGGTCGGTGGCGAATACGCCCTCGGTATTGCAGATCAGCACGTCCTGCACATGATCGATGTAGTTCACATTCACCTGCACGATCTCAGGCGACACCCGCCGTGCAGCTGCTTCAGCAGCGCGGATCTTCTCGGCCTTCACATTAGCCTTCACGTCCGTGGGCAGGATGCGGATCTCCTCAGGGCGTACCCAGCAGGAGGGCTTGAACGCCTCCACCACGCAGCCCGAGCCGACCTTCACCGCGGCGGCAGCCTGCTCCGCGCAGGCCAGCAAGCCCTGACGGGAGGTATCGTTGGTATGCACATAAATAGCGTTGGTGCCGCTGAACACGCGCACGCCCGCGCCGTGGATGCGCCCGGTATTCACCGTTTCGATGCGGCCGGAGCGCATCAGCAGGGCATGATCCACCCTGTCCTCCATGAAGATCTCGGCAAAGTCGCCGCCGGTGCGCACGGCACAGGCCAGCACTTCCCTGGCAAGGTTCTGATCGAGCATAATATCCCCCTTATTCTATATTGAAATCGAAATACGTATCCGGGTAAGGTTCTTTCATCAGGCGGTAGTGCCACCATTCGCACTCATAGGGAGCAAAGCCCGCATAGGCCATGATGGCGCACAGTCTGCGGCGGTTTTCCTCCTGATCAGGCGAAAGCCCCGGCGCGTTATGATGGCTGCGCTCGTCCATCAGGTCGAAGTGGCCGCCCATGTCCACAGGCACGCCGTCACGGGTCAGGGTCAGGTCGATGGTGGAGCCGCGGCTGTGCCCGGACCTTCGCGCGATGTACCCCAGCGGAAACAGCTGCGTCTTTTCCAGCGCGGGGTAGTATTCCGCCCGGGTCAGCTCATCCTCCGGCGCCTCGCTCCAGCGGACGAAATCGTCCACCGCCCTCTGGGGCCGGTAGGCATCGTAGACCAGCATGCCATAGCCCAGCTGCCTCGCCAGCGCAAAGGCACACTTCAGCGCGTCGGCGGCCTCCACCGTGGCGAGCGCCTTGCCCGCCCGGTAGCCATCCAGCGGATGCCCCGTCAGGTTGTGCTGCGTGGCATAGCGCGCGTCCACCGCCAAGCCGGGGATATACGCCGCAAGATCAACAAATCCAGTTTTCATCCAGATCCCTCCATGCCCGATTATACCACACACCCATGCCGCAGGCAAACAAAAAAAGGGACGCTTCCGCGTCCCTCACCGCCAATTGTTCAGTATACGATAAAGCCCCTCGATAAACCCAGGCCTGGGCACATTGTCAGCCGCCACACAATTCAGTCTGGCGATGACCCGTCCCTCCAGCAGCACATTCACCGTACCCAGCACGTCCCCTGCCGCGATGGGCGCGTCCACGCTTTCCGGCAGGGAAAGTTCCAGCTTCAGGGCGCTTTGCTGGCCGTTACGCAGCAGCATGCTCAGCCCGCTGCCCAGCATCAGTTCCACGGTCTCGGCGCTGCCGCCTTTCACGGGAACACTTTCCCCCAGCAGATCGCCCTTGTTGGCGATCACCGCTCGCTGATAGTTGGCAAAGCCGTAATCCAGCATGCTCCGGGCTTCATTGAAGCGGGTCTGGGAGTTGGGCGTGCCCAGCACCACCGCCACAAGCCGCATACCGTTCTTCTCCGCCGTGGCGGAAAGGCAGTACTTCGCCGCGTCAGTGGAGCCGGTCTTGAAGCCGTCGCAGCCCTCATAGAAGCGCACCAGCCGATTGGTGTTGGTCAGGTCGGTGACACGGCCGCCGGGATGGGTCAGCGTATCGATCCACACGCTGGCGTACTTGTGGTAATCCGGATGTTTCGCCACCTCGCAGGAGAGGGTCATCACGTCACGGGCAGTGGTGTACTGCCCTTCCTGCGGGTAGCCTGTAGCGTTGACATAGTGGGTATTGTTCATGCCCAATTCCGCCGCCCGTGCGTTCATACGCTGTGCGAAGGCCTCCTCCGAGCCGCAGAGCTTCTCCGCCAGGGCCACAGCGCTGTCGTTGGCGCTGGCCATGATGGTGGTGCGAAGAAGATCCTCCAGCTTGTAGGTCGCGTTGGCGTCCAGCAACGCCTGGCTCCCCTTCTGTCCTGCGGCGTGGTCGCTGACGGTCACCTGGTCGTTCAGGCTGATCTCGCCCTTTTCCAGCGCCTCAAAGACCAGCAGCACCGTCATCAGCTTGGTGATGGAAGCCGCCTCCCGGCGCACATCGGCGTCCTTTTCAAAGATCACCGTGCCGGTGGCCGCCTCCGCCAGGATGGCTGAGGGCGAGGTCAGCGCCATGGGCGTACCCGCCTCCAGGGGCGCAGCGCCCGCGAAAGGGATCCACAGGCACAGGCTCAGCGCCGCCGCCACGATCCGCTTGAATCCGCTCATGAAAAAATCCCCCTTCCTTTGGCCGTAGTTTGGCCCGTGGAAGAGGGTTGCTTGCATGGGAATTGTTTACATGGCCGCGATGGTCTCGTCCAGCAGGCAGCGGAAGGTAGCCTTCACCCGGTTGGCGGTTTCCACCACCTCTGTGTGATCCAGCTTCTGGTTCAGGATGCCCGCCGCCATGTTGGTGATGCAGCTCACGCCCAGCACCCTGATGCCGCAATGATTGGCGATAATGGTCTCCGGCACGGTGGACATACCCACGGCGTCCGCGCCGCAGATGCGGGCCAGGCGGATCTCCGCAGGGGTCTCGTAGCAGGGGCCGTTGAACCACATATACACGCCCTTGCGCACACAATCCGTACCGATCTTCTCCGCCTGCTTTTCGCACAGGTCGATCAGCTCGGGATCGTAGGCATAGGTCATGTCCGGGAAGCGGGGGCCGAACTCGTCCATATTGGGGCCGGTGAGCGGATTCTTGCCGGAGAAGTTGATGCAGTCCGTGAGGATCATCAGCGTGCCGGGCTTGAAGGTCTCGTTCACGCCGCCGGCGGCATTGGTGAGGATCAGCGTCTTCACGCCCAGCAGCTTCATGATGCGGATGGGCATGGTCACCAGATCCAGGCCGTAGCCCTCGTAGGCGTGCAGGCGGCCCTGCATCATGCAGACGGTCTTGCCGTGAAGCTTGCCCGTCCACCAGCGGCCCTCATGGCCGGGGGCGGTGGAAACCGGGAAACCGGGAATATCCTTGTAGTCGATGTACTTCGCGTCCTCCAGTGCCTCGACGTAATCGCCCAGGCCGCTGCCCAGCACCACACCGATCTCCGCGCCGCCCACAGCGCCGCGGATAGCCTCGGCACAATTCACGATCTGCTCATACGTAACCATATCGTTCTCTCCTTATTTCAGCTTGTCGCAAAAGGACGTGGCGTTGAACCGCTCCGGCAGGCCCAGCCACTCGGCAGCCGTGGCGGCGATATCCGCGTAGGTGGCGCGGGTACCCAGGTCGGTCAGTTCACGCATAGCCGGGTGCCACACCATCAGCGGGATATGCTCGCGGGTGTGATCGGTGCCGGGATAGGTGGGATCGCAGCCGTGATCGGCGGTGATAATCAGCAGATCGCCCTCGCCCATCAGAGACTGGATCTCGGGCAGCTTCTGATCGAAGTATTCCAGCGCCCGTGCAAAGCCCTCAGCGTCATTACGGTGGCCGTAGAGGGAATCCGTGTCCACCAGGTTGGTAAAGCACAGGCCGTCAAATTCCTGCTTCATGTAGGCAATTTGGCCCTCGATGCAGGCAGGATTGCCGCTGGCGTGATTGGAGCCCGTCAGCCCCCGGAAATCAAAAATGTCCTCGATCTTGCCCACGCCCAGGCTCTGCATACCGGCCTTGCTGACCACATCCAGCAGCGTCTCGCCGCAGGGGGGCAGGGAGAAGTCCTTGCGGCCGCTGGTTCGCACATAGGCCCCGGGCTCGCCGATGAACGGGCGGGCGATCACACGGCCCACGCCCAGGTCGCCCTGGAGCATCTCGCGGGCGATCCGGCAGAACCCGTAGAGCTCCTCACGGCTGAAGACCTCCTCGTGGCAGGCGATCTGGAACACGCTGTCCGCGGAGGTGTACACGATGGGCGTCCTGTCCGCCACGTGCTGCGGGCCCAGCTCGTCCAGGATGGCGGTGCCGGAGGCCGGCTTGTTGCCGATCACCCTGTGACCGATGGCCTGCTCATACGCGCTGATAAAATCCTGGGGAAAGTTGATGAACGTGGGGAAAGGCTTTGCCAGGTGCAGGCCGCTGATCTCCCAGTGGCCGGTGGTGGTATCCTTGCCCGCGCTCTTCTCCATGCTGCGGCCAAAGGCGCCAATGGCGCTTTCGTCCTTCGGGTAGCCCAGCGCTTCAATATGCCCCAGGCCCAGCCTAGCCATATTGGGCAGGCTGGGACGGCACCTTTCGATCACGTGTGCGAGGGTGGAAGCGCCCTCGTCGCCATACTGGGCAGCGTCCGGCAGCCAGCCGGCGCCCGCGCCGTCAAGAACGGTGATAAATACTCTTTTCATCAGGATCACACTCCTTGCCCCTATTGTACACGATTTTGCGCCAAATGAAAAGTCCGGCTTGATTTTTCCCTCGCAATGGCTTATCCTTTTCTTATTGGAGGTGCCGAAGATGAACCACCTGATGATCGACGACCAATACGATAAGATGCCCTGGAACGAAATCGACGCCGTGGTGTTCGATGTGGGGCAAGTGCTGCTCCGTTTTGTTCCGCAGCAGCTGCTGGAGCGCATCGTGCCCGAGCGGCCCGACCTGCACAGTATGCTCCACACATGGGTCTTCCAGTCCCCCTACTGGGTGATGATGGACCGGGGCCTCAGCGTGGAGGAGGCCGCCGCCCGCATGACCACCCGTGCCCCACAGGAGCTTGCGCCCTACATCCGCCGGGTGATGGAAAACTGGATCGACCTGGAGGAGATCGCAGAGGGCGTGCGTTCCGTTCACACCTGCAAGGCCCATGGCAAGAAGCTCTACGTCCTGTCCAATTACAGCAGGGCTCCCTTTGAGCACGCCCTCCACACACATGGGTTCTTCCAGTTGTTCGACGATCTGTTCATCTCCAGCCACCACCAGCTGATCAAGCCCGATCCCGCCATTTATACCAAAGCGACCCAGCGATTTGCCCTTGACCCGGCACGCACGCTCTTTATTGATGATAACCCCGCCAATATCGAAGGCTGTCTCCGTGCGGGGTGGCAGGGCCTGTGCTACAACCGGCCCGGCAAGCTGGACGCGTTTTTCGCTGAATAAGCCTTGATTTTTCTTGCAAAATCGCTGTTTTTCCCTTGACAGTCTCAGTCCGGCATGGTAATATATTTCGGTAAGCCGCTCGGGAGAGGTCTGTCCAAATGTGCGCAAGCGCAACCTCAGTGCCCGGCGAGTAATTTTCAGGAGGTGCTGCACCATGTATGCAATCATTGCGACGGGTGGCAAGCAATACCGCGTTTCCCAGGGCGATGTGA
>SVGJ01000078.1 GCA_015056415.1 Clostridiales bacterium | reverse complement strand
CAAGTTCATGAGCAGCCCCTACTACGGAAATGAGGTTCTCCCCGAGGCACCCATCGAGCTGTACAAGAAAGGCTACGCAAAGCACATATCCATCATGGCAGGCAGCACGGCCGATGAGGCCAGGCTGTTCATGGGCGAGGGTCCGAAACTGAGCCTGGAAGAGCAGAAGATATTCGCCCAGCACAGCGTGGGTGAGGCACTCCACTATCTGAAGGAAGAAGATAAGAAATCTTATGAGGAATTTCAAAGGGTCTGCAGGCTGCAGGAGCCGGGATTGATCGAAACGGAGTTCTTAAATGAGGTCATATTCAGGGTTGCTCTGCTTCAGCAGCTCGACGTGCAGAGCGCGTTCAACAAAACGTTCTTCTACTACTGGTCGTACCCGGGCAGCAATCCGGATATTGGGGCAGCACATTCCGTAGAGCTCATCTTTGAGTTCAACCTTCGCGGCGTGGGGACGGCCAGCCCATTCAATGGCACGAACATCCCTGATGAGATGTTCACGACCGTTCAGCAGATGTGGACCAATTTCGCGCGCTGCGGCGATCCGTCGACAGACCAGATCGAATGGAAGGCGTACTCGGCCGGCGACCAGAACGTTCTGGTCATCGCCGGGCCTGATGACATTCATATCGAACAGGACCATCTGATCGACCAGTACAAGGCCGTGCTCCCCTTGGTTGGCTACTACCAATTCATGGACAAGTTCTTTACCCCCGAATACCTTATGGATATCATTGCCGCACGCGAGCAGAAATCCTGATATAGGCAGGCTTCGGTAAGGCACTGCCTCATCTGAACATATCATATTGAGAACTTAATAAGAAAAAGAGCTGGCTTCTACACGGCCAGCTCTTTTTCTTTACGTGCAGGCACGACGCGTCATCAAGCATATCCGGTTTGACCCTGAATAAGAGGAACCCAGTAGAGAAGGATCAGTGTTACAAGTCACTCCCCAATGTCATTAATCCTGCTAGATAATCGGATACTTGAGAAACCCATTCCATCATATTGATCTCCGTAGGGAGGCGCTAGGGGTCGTGGTCACTGGGCGTAATAGATTTGCGCCAACCCTCCGTGGGAGGTTTCGCGGTACTTCTCGTCCATGTCCCGCCCGGTGCGGTACATGGTGGCCACCACCTCGTCAAAGGAGATCTTGCGGGTGGAAAACAGAAACCGCGACAGGTTCACGGAGCTGATCGCTCGCATGGCGGCGACGGCATTGCGCTCGATGCAGGGAATTTGCACCAGGCCCTTCACCGGATCGCAGGTCAAGCCCAGATTATGCTCCATGGCGATCTCGGCGGCGTACTCGATCTGGTCGATATTCAGCCCGTAGAGCGACGCCAGCGCTGCGGCGGTCATGGAGCAGGCGCTGCCGATCTCGGCCTGGCAGCCGCACTCCGCGCCGGAGATCGAGGCGTTGGTGCGGATCACGTTGCCGATGATCCCGGCCACCGCCAACGCATCCAGGATTTCCTCCTCCGGGAAGCCCCGATCCACATGCATGTAGTACAGCACCGACGGCAGCACGCCGCAGCTGCCGCAGGTGGGCGCTGTGACAACGATGTTCTCGTCGGCGTTCTCCTCGCTGACAGCGTAGGCGTAGGCGGCGATGACCCGGTTCATGGTCACGTCCGCGCTCTCGTTGTAGCAGCGCTTTTCATACAGCAGCTTCGCCTTGCGCGCCACGCCCAGTCCTCCGGGCAGGATGCCCTCCGTGTTCAGCCCGCGGCGGATAGCGTCCTTCATGGCTTCCCACACGGTCCTCAGATAGTCCCTCAGCCGGTCGTCCTCCATGCGGTAGATGAACTGGGCCAGGTTCATGTTGTGCTGCTTGCAAATCTGCAGGATCTCCGTAAAGGAATTCTGGGGATAGACTTCGATCTCGTCCTCCGAGGTTTCTCCCTCGATGCGGATGGAACCGCCGCCGATGCTGAAAATGCGGTTGGAACCGATCAGTTGGCCGTCCTTGAAGGCTTCGAACAGCATGGTGTTGGGATGGGGCAGGTCATGCTCCTCCTTATTGAACACGATCTGCGCCCCGGGCAGGACGGCCTGTATGGCCTTTCCGGTGCCGTGGCCCTCTCCGGTGAATGCCAGGGAGCCGAAGAGCGTCACCCGGTAGCTGTCAGCCTCGGGATGGCGCTGCCCGAAGATTTGCGCCGCGTGGAATGGGCCTACGGTATGGGAACTGGACGGGCCGTTGCCGATCTTGTATACGCTCTTGATGGTCTTCATATCCAACGCCTCCTTACAGCGGCAGCTTTTTGCCCTGTTTCTGCCAGTCCTTGAACTCGGCTGTGGCGGTAAAGAGCACGTCGCCGGAGGAATTCAGCGCAGTTTCCAGGGAATCCTGGATCACACTGATGATGAAGCCGACGCCAACCAGCTGCATGGCGACATCGCCGGAGATGCCGAACAGCGAACAGCCCAGGGGCACCAGCATCAGCGAGCCGCCGGCCACGCCGGAGGTGCCGCAGGCGGAGAATGTGGCAACGATGCTCAGGAAGATGGCCATTGGAACAGTCACCTTCACGCCAGCGGAGAAGGCCGCCACCAGGGAGAAGATGGTGATGGTCACCGCCGCACCGTCCATATTGATGGTGGATCCCAGCGGGATGGACACAGAGTACAGATTCTCATCCAGCCCAAGCTCCTTGCACAATTCCATGTTCACGGGGATATTTGCCGCGGAACTGCGGGTGAAGAACGCCGTGATGCCACTCTGCCGCAGGCACCGGAATACCAGCGGGTAGGGGTTGTGGCGCAGGACGAGAAACACGATGAGCGGGTTGACGAACAGCGCCACTAACAGCATGGTGCCTACCAGCAGCGCCACAAGCTGGCCGTACTTGGCGAAGATCTCCGGGCCGCTGGTCGCCACGGCCGTGTACATCAGGCCCATGATACCGATTGGGGCGCAGCTGATGACCCACCGGACCGCGGTGGACACGGCGTTGGACAGATCCCCCATCATAGTCTTGGTGGTCGGCGCGGCCAGCTTCAGCGCGATGCCAAATACCACCGCCCAGAACAGGATGCCAATGTAGTTGGCGTTCGCAAGCGCGTCCACCGGGTTGACGACGATGCTCTTCAACAGGTTCATCACCACGTCCATCATGCCCTGGGGGGCGGCCGAGGTATCCGCGGTGTCCAATCCCGCCAGAGGGATGGTGACCTTGAAGGCAAAGCTGGTGAACACGGACACGATGGCTGCGCACAGCGTACTGGCCAGGTACAGGATGATGACGGTGCGGAACTTCTCCATATTGCCGCCCTTGGAGTTGGCCAGCGACGACGCCACCAGCACAAACACCAGAATTGGCGCGATGGCCTTCAACGCACCCACGAAAAGCTCTCCCGGCACACCGATCCACGTCGCCTTCGGCGCCAGGAAACCCAGTATCGCACCGATGACCAGGCCGATCAGAATACGCAAAATCAGACTCATGGAATTCCATTTCTTGATGATACCCATTGAAACCCCTCCTTAATACTTTATCCCCTTAAAACCTCGATTTTACTGTACTCTTCACTTGACAACATGGAGAGTGCGAATCCGGCGGAGAATGAGGATACCTTACGCATCATAGGCGGCTGGGCGCCTACGCTGCTCAAATACATCAAGTGTTTATTCCTCGTGCTCTATCACCCAATTATATAGATCCTCATATCCCATCTTCCCGTCCGCGATGGAAAGGCCGACGTAGACGAGTTCCTCGTCGGTGCACCGGATGCGAATGCCGTTCATTTCTAGGAATGAGAGCATGACATACAGGCCGATGCGCTTGTTGCCATCAAGAAAGGCGTGATT
>SVGJ01000047.1 GCA_015056415.1 Clostridiales bacterium | reverse complement strand
TGTTGAGCAAACCAAAGCAGATTTTCTCCCTCTTAGGAGGGCGCAATTATACGCACCATTCCGGTGCATTGCGTTTGTGGGACCACATAAGCAAACGAGCATCCGTTATTTTCGACGGATGCTCGTTTGTTCGTTGCTGGACAAATTGTTCCTTAAGAATCCCCTCGCCAGGAGCAGGACCTTTTTTCTTGTCCCCGGATTTCTCAGTTTGCCATATGCATTTTGATCATATTGACGGAGTGCTTCTTCACTGTCAGCGTCATGGTCTTGCCGGCAGTAACGCTGCCCATGTCCTGGATGCGTACCTGGGGTTCCTTGCCCATTTCATTGCAGGCATGGATGTCCTCGGCATAGATGGTCTGTATGCTGGCTTCCCCGGTGGGAGCTTCGTCACCCATGAATTCCAGCGTGATCTCCATATCCTCTTCCAGGTGCTTGTTGATCAGCGAGAGATAGATGTTCCCCTGCTGATCCACCGTGGTGACCGCGTCCACAAAGGGGATATCCGCCCGGTTCTCGGTCTCCTTGTTCAGGAGCAGCGCGTCCGTGCCGGGAGCCTTGCGCTTGCTGGCATTCCGGGGCACGACGCGGTTGTACGCGCCGCACTGCACCCGCGTATCCACCAGCAGGCTGCCGGTATTGTTAGCCAGCAGGTCGAACACGCAGTATTGGGCGCGGCACAGCACACCGTCCTCCTTCACGGAAAGGGCGCCGTTGATGTTGACAAAGGTGGAGTAGTTGGCCATGCCCACAGAATCGGCGTTCTTGATGAAGAAATTCAGGATCAGCGCGGTAATAATGGCATTCTGCAGGTCGTAGCTGCGGTCGTCATTGACGCCATCCACCACCCAGCCGAAGAGGTTCCACTCGTCCCATGCCACCTTGATGCGATTTTCATCGTCGTTCTGGGCCACAATGATGCTGGCCTTGGCCATGTTGTTCTGCTTCTCCATAAAGGTGGGCACATAGAGGTTATCCAGATAGTCATCACGCTTGAACGCGCCCCAGCCCACCGCGTATACATGGGCGGAAATGTAATCCACCATACTGTACAGGGGCTTGAGGGCATCCACGTTCCAGTCGCAGCTGTCCTGCAGGCCGCAAACCACCAGCTTGATGGAATCATCCACCCACTTCATGGCCTTGGCGAACTCCAGGGCGCGCCTGCCGTATTCCTCGGCACTGAGCTTGCACATCTGCCAATCGCCGTACATCTCGTTGCCCAGGCCCCAGTACTTCACATTGAAGGGCTCCTCATAGCCATGGGAACGGCGCAGGTTGGCGTAATAGGTGTTGCCGGTGCCATTGCAGTATTCCACCCAGTGCATGGCTTCCTCCACGGTGCCGGTGCCCATGTTCACGCACAGGTAGGGCTCCGCGCCCACCTTGCGGCACTCCGCCACGAACTCCGCCGTGCCGAAATGGTTGCTCTCCTCGGTATGCCAGGCATACTCAAACACACGCTTGCGGCTTTCCCTGGGGCCCACGCCATCCTCCCAGTGGTAGTTGGAAACAAAATTACCGCCGGGATAGCGCAGCAGCGTGGCATTGGCCTGCCGGAGCTTTTCCAGCACATCCGCCCGCATGCCGTCCCCGTCGGAAAGGGGATTGGCCGGATCATAAACGCCCCCGTATACATTGCCGAAGGCATGCTCCGTGAAATGCCCGAAAATCAGGTGATCCACATCCGCAAGCGCCCGATCCAGCTGAATCGAAACCTTCGCCTTGCTCATTGCCATGATCTATTCTCCTTTAATCCATGAAATAGAAGCTCCCTGGTTGACACAATTATAGCCGTCCGAAGAATACTTGTCAACGACCAAACGCCAGATATTGCCATCGAGCGCAAAAGAAAAAAGCTTTGAAACCATGCAGTTTCAAAGCTCCTTGTGCGGAGAAGGAGGGATTTGAACCCTCGCTGCGCTTATCGCACACTACTCCCTTAGCAGGGAGCCTAAATCCCTTGTTTTCCAACGTTTTGAGGACTCTTTGTTAGCAATGCGATATCAGGGAATCGCTTTTCGGCCGCTTCATCTACCATCCTCTGCGCCTTCTCCATGTCGCCGGATTCAACAGCGGACAGGTATTCGGTGTCACGGAGAGAGGTTTGCTTTACTTGAACTTCAGCGGACGTTCCCTCGGCGGATTGTTCTTCTCGATTTGTTCTGCGTACTTTTCGAGAATTTTGTCCTTTTCTCGTTCCGACTTTCCCACGATTGCCGCTGCGATCTCCAGGAACTCGGAATCGGAAACTTCCCGCTCCGCATGTGTTTTCAAGAATCTCTTGTTGCTCATCAATGTCATATCCTTCCGTTTCAAGCAACACCGCTTTTTGCACGATGTCATTATCTGTCCACAGGTCATCAGTCAGCACTTCAAGAACATGCTGGGGTGCCCCTTTACGATCAGTATACACCAAAAGGTTCCCCATATCAATGAGAACGCCGCCGTTTTGACGCCTGGTGAAATGATTATTTTTCCGGCTTTCCCAATTGCGCATGAAACGTGAATATTCGCTACTGTCCAACAAATAGTTGTCGCGCTTGCTGTATGATCCGGCCAAGGATGTTAAAGACCTAATGTCCAAACTCTTCCAACGAGCCATCGCCGATGGTTTTGTGTCTGTGAATCCTTCGTCTCTACTGTCCTTGCCGGAAAAGAACAGCAAAGAGATACCTGCCTGGCAACCAGATGAAATCGAAAAGCTGTGGACAACATATGGGAAGGGCAACCGCATTGCTGCCGCATGTCTTCTCATGATATACACCGGCATGATGCCAGGTGAGCTATTCCAGCAAAAAGAGATATGATCGACTTTGAAAAGCGCACCATTGTTGGATGCGGACTCAAGACGAAGGAGCGCAAGGAAAAGCCCATCGTCCTGTCGGATACCATCCTCCCTGTGCTTTCCGACTTGGTCAGAACTTCCGTTTCCCGGCAAGGCTTTGTTCTGGGCATGAACCGCGACAAGTTTTACAATAGTTTTGCAACAATGAAAAAAGACCTGTCCATCCGCGAGGATGTCAGGCCATACTCTTCCCGCCATTCTACCGCCACCGAACCGGAACTGCTGGGTGTCTCTCCGTCCATCATTGCGTCGGTGCTTCGACACAAGAACTACGCTACCACGGCAAAGCACTACATGGACATTTCCACCGACAAGGCTTTGGAGGCAGTCGGGAAAATCGACCTCAAACCGAGGGAAGACGTATAGCAATAGGTCGAGCAATAGAGAAGTATTTTTTGAAATAGATAAAAATATACACAAATGAAATGCCATCTGAAACGGGCAAAAGAAAAGCCGCAACCCTTTGATTTCTCTTGGGTTGCGGCTATTTGGCGGAGAAGGAGGGATTTGAACCCTCGCTGCGCTTATCGCACACTACTCCCTTAGCAGGGGAGCCCCTTCGGCCTCTTGGGTACTTCTCCATGTCAAGCGAATATGAGCGGCACACCGCTGTTTAAGGAAAACTGGCGGAGAGAGAGGGATTCGAACCCCCGGTGTCTCGCGACATCACTGGTTTTCAAGACCAGCGCCTTAAACCGCTCGGCCATCTCTCCACGAGGAACCAGCCTAATTATTATAGCACGCCCCTGCCAGCCCGTCAAGAGGGAAATTGCGAAGTTTTGCGTCTTGTGCCGCAGGCGTGGTTGCCATCATCGCATCATCAGGGAGGGACGCCCCGGCTTTCATCATGCCCCCGTTGAACCGAATCCGCCGCTCCGCTCGCCCGTGACCTCCGCCTCCTCGGCCAGACCGAAGGGCAGGAAGATCCCCTGGCAGAAGCGTTCGCCGGGACGGAGCGTCACCTCGTGGTCGCCGCCGTTCACCAGCATGACCAGGATATGGCCCTCGTTATCCGCATGGACGTAATCGCTGTCGATGACGCCCACGGTGTTCGCCAGTCGGATGCCATGCTTGCGGCCCAGGGAGGAACGGGGGCAGTTCAGCAGCACCCAGCCCTGCTCCATGAAGCAGCGGATCCCCGTAGGGATCACCGCCGTCTCGCCGGGGCGCATGGTCACCTCCACCGGGCACACGAAATCATAGCCCGCGCTGCCGGTGGTGGCGCGGCAGGGCAGGGGCAGCTCCGCCAGGGGGAGCTTCACATCATAGGCAGCGGCATCCTGCCGGTACTGTGCCTCGGATATCCTCGCAAATCGCGCGATGCTCATGCCTTTCCCTCCCGGAATGCGGTATAGGCGTCGGCCAGGCGGGCCAGTTCCTCCAGCGTCAGCCTTTCGCCGCGGATCTTTTCGTCCAGCCCGGCGGTCTGCATCAGCACCACGGCCTCCTCACGGCTCATGCGGAAGGTGGCGCAGAGGTTGTTGGTCATGGTCTTGCGGCGCAGGGCAAAGGCCGCCCCTGCCACACGGAAGAAATCATCCTCGCACTTCACCTGAACAGCAGGCGCTTCCCGCACAGGGAGCAACACAAAGGCGCTGTCAACCTTGGGCGGCGGCGTGAACAGATGCGCGGGCACGTCCATACCCAGCTCCGGCTCGCAGTAATACTGGCAGCGCACCGCCAGCATGCCCCAGCCGTCGTCTCCGGGCTTGGAGAGGATCTTATCCGCCACTTCCTTCTGCACCATCAGCGCCAGGCGACGCATGGGCAGGCCGCTGGTGAGCAGCAGGGTGATCAGCGGCGTGGTGATGTAATACGGGATGTTCGCCACCACGGAGAGCGGCTTGCGCAGCCCTGCGGTGACCTCCGGCAGGTTCAGCTGCATCACATCCCCCTGCACCAGGGTGAAGTTGGACTTATCGTGCATAAAGGCGGTCAGCAGCGGGATCAGCCGCTCGTCCAGCTCCACGGAAAGCACATGATGTGCCGTATCGCACAGATATTTGGTCATGCTGCCGCTGCCGGGGCCGATCTCCAGCACGTCATCCTCGGCCGTGACGCCGCTGCACGCCACCAGCGCCGCGAGCAGAGCCTCGTCGTAGAGGAAATTCTGGCCCAGGTTCTGCTTATATCTCAGTTGGCTGTCGCGAATGCGCTCCTTGGTCTTGCTCATGGATGTTCACCTCCCGATGAGTATAGCACAAAACCTTCCCCGGGACAATCTTGAATCCGACCCCGCTTTGTGGCATAATGGACACGAGGTGAAGAAAATGCTGCCCGTTCAGATTCTCGGCGGCCGTTCAGGCCAGGTGCTGCCCCATCTGCTCCAGCGCATCGCCCATGCGCGCACGCAGCGCCAGCGGATCATCCTGCTGGTGCCGGAGCAGTATACCCTGCAGGCCGAGCGGGAGCTGATCGAAGGCCTGGAGCTGCCGGGCCTGATCGACCTGGACGTACTCTCCCCCCGCCGGCTTTCCCGGCGCGTGGCGGAACGGGGAGGCAGGGGCAAGCTGGCCCCGCTGGACGACCGGGGCCGCAGCATGGCCCTGAGCCAGGCGCTGAACCTTTGCCGTGACGAATTGATCTATTACCGCCGGGTGGCCCAGTCCCCCGGCCTGCCCGATAAGCTTTCCAGCCTGATCGCCGATATGCAGCGCTGCGGCATTACCCCCGAAGCGCTGCTGGCCCACGCGGAATTCCTTGCCAGCGGCGCCTCCCGTGCCAAAGAGACCGATCTGGCCCGCATCTGGGCCGCCTACAGCGGTATCATCGAAGGCCGCTTCGCCGATGAGACCATACAGCAGCAGGAAATGCTGCGCCGCCTGCGCCCCAGCGGCGTCATGGCGGACGCGTGCCTGTTCGTCTATGGCTTTGACGTGCTGCCCCAGCCCATGTGCTCCCTCCTGACCGAGGCAGCCACCCTGGCCAGCCAGGTCACCGTCACGCTGACCATGGACGCCAAGGAGGCCTACGACGGCCGAATCTTCCTGACGCAGCGGCAGAGCGCCGCCGAGCTGATCCGCCACCTGAAGGAGCGTAACCTGCCCTGGGAAATGCGCTACCTGCCCCACCGTGATATTCCCGGCAAGGACGCCGCGCTGGTTCATCTGGAGCAGCATCTTTTCACCCGGCGTACCGCGCCCTTTGAGGGCGACAGCAGCGCCATCCGCATCCACGCCTCGGCCCATCCCTTTGCCGAGGCATCCCATGCCGCCCAGGTGTTGCAGGCATGGCACGAACGCGGCATCCCGTGGAGCCGCATGGCCGTAGCCCTGGCAGAGCCCGCCGCGCTGGACGGCATCCTGGCCGTGACGCTGGAGGCCGCAGGCATCCCGCATTATCTTGCCCGCAAGGACAGCGCCATCCGCCACGGACTGTGCCGGATGATGCTGGGCGCACTGCGGGCCGTGAGCGGCGGGTATGCCCAGCAGGATGTACTGGACGCGGCCAAGAGCGGCTTCTCTCCCCTGACGGACAAGGAGGCCATGCTGCTGGAAAACTACGCCCTTGAAAACGGCGTCACCCGGGGCAAGTGGCAGAAGCCCTTCACCCGTGGCGATCGGGCCGAAGCCATGGAGCCCATCCGCCAGCGGCTGATGGAGCCGCTTCTCACCCTTCATGCAGATTTGAAGCAGGCCCGCACCGCCACCGCCTCGGTGGAAGCGGTGTTCCGCCTGCTGGAAAACGTGAACGCCTACGACCGCCTGCTGGCCCGTGAGGAGGAGCTTCTCCGCCGCGGTATGCAGGCCGAGGCCGCCCAGAACCGCCAGGTGTGGCAGATCGTGATGAACCTGCTGGATCAGCTCCACGCCCTTTTGGGCGAAAGCCGCGCCAACCTGCGTGACATGGCCCGGTTCATCGAGTCCGGTCTGACCAGCGCGGCCATCAGCTCCCTGCCGCCCCAGCCCGATACCGTCATGGTAGGCGAGGCCGGTCACCTGATGCCCGGCAGCGTGGACGCCCTGCTGGTCATGGGCCTGCAGGACGGCGTGCTTGCCTCCGGCATGGAGAGCCTCATCACCGAGGCGGAGCGGTCTGCCCTTTCTGACGCCATGCATCGCCCGGTGGGTCTGACCCGCCAGGAGCAATCCGCTCTGCGCCAGTCGGACTTCTACCGCACCATGGCGCTGCCGCTCAAACACCTGACGCTGACCTATTCCCAGGGCGGTCAGGACGGCGCCGCTCTGCGCCCCGCCAGCCTGATCTCCGACGTGCAGGCGCTCTTCCCCGAGGTCCGCATTACCGGCGGCGTGACGGCTGATGGCTCCGATGACGCCCCGCTTTCACCCCTGCTGGCGCTGGACGGTCTTGCCCTGCGGCTGCGTGCCCTGGCCGACGGTGAATCCTCCGGCATGGACATCCGCTGGCAAGAGGCCCTGCGCTGGCTGTGGCAGCATGAAAGCTGGCACGGACGCATCCGCCGCGTGGTGGAAAGCCTGAACAGCAAATGGGAAGCAGGCCGGCTCACCCCTGAGCAGACCCGTCGGCTCTTCACCCAGGACACGGTATCCATCTCCCGGCTGGAAAACTTCGCCGCCTGCCCCTACCGTCATTTTGTGGATTACGGCCTGAAGCCCGTTCAGCGCCGCCCCTTCACCTTTGAGGCCGATGAGCGCGGCAGCTTCTTCCATGCCGCCCTGCAGGGCTATGCCACGCTGGCCTCCGCCCTGCCCCAGTGGCCCAATGTGGAGGACGAGGACATCGACCGTATGCTGGATCAGGTGCTCTCCCCTCTAACTGACGAGTGGGAGGGCGGCCCCCTGCGTGAGGATCCCATGGGCCGCCAGCTGGGCGAAAGCTACGTACGCGCCGTGCGCCGCGCCGCGTGGCTTTTCACCCGGCACTTGCAGAACAGCCGCTTTACCACCTGGGGCGCCGAGGTCTCCTTCGGCACCGAAAACGGTCTGCCCCCCGTTGTGCTGACGCTCCATGATGGCCGCCGCATCGCCCTGCGCGGCACCATCGACCGCATCGACCGCTACGAGGGCGACAAGGGCCTGTACCTGCGGGTAGTAGACTACAAGAGCAGCCAGAAGACCCTCGACCCCGTTCGTATGTGGTACGGACTGCAGCTCCAGCTGCTGCTCTACTTAAAGGCCGCCACACAGATCAGTGAAAACGCGCTCCCCGCCGGCGCCTTCTACTTTACCGTCAAGGATCCCATGGTCAAAGCAGATGATGACGTGAAGGCCACCGCCGAAAAGCTCATCGCCCGCAGCCTGCACCTCAAAGGCGTCGTCCTTGCCGAGGCCGAGGTGGTGGACGCCATGGACGCCGGGGAACAGCAATACTCCATCGACAAGGTCTTCAACCAGGATGGCACCATCGCCAGATCCGCCAACGCCCTGGAGCTGGAGGAAATGAACGCCCTCCTCACCCATGCCGAGCACACCGCCGCCCTCTTGGCCGACCATATCCGCGAAGGGCGTATCACCGCCGCTCCCGCCCAGATCGACCAGTGGTCCGCCTGCGAATACTGCGATTACTCCGCCGTGTGCGGCCTTGACCCCAAGCTCCCCGGCTGCGAAAAACGCAAGCTGGCGAGCATGTCCCGCGAAGACCTGATGGCCAAGCTTCGCGCTTCTTCCACCCCTGAATAACCCTCCCCACCCCCAAAACAAAGAAAAAACAAAAAACCGCATCTTCCGCGTCGCGCCTCGCCCTTCGCGAGGCGTGACCCCTTATAAGCCATCTTCCAGCCCCATCCCCGCCAAAAAGGGAGTCCAGAGGGCTGAAAGCCCTTTGGTCGGGGAGTCCAGAGGGGATGAAATCCCCTCTGGTTGCCTATTGCATATTTGGAGGAAATGGGTTATAATGGGGTCAGAGAAAACAACTCACAAGGAGGCGTTTCCCATGATTCAGATTATCGCAGGTAAAAAGGGCTCCGGCAAGACCAAGCGGCTTATCGATATGACCAATGATACCGCCAAGCAGGCTACCAACGATGTGATCTTCCTGGATGACGACAACCGCTACATGTTCGACATCGACCACAAGGTCCGTTTTATCAACGCTGGTGACTATCACGTGCATACCCCCGAGATGTTCCTGGGCTTCATCAGCGGCATGCTGAGCCAGAACTTCGACGTGGGCACGATCTTTATCGATGCTTTCACCAAGCTGTGCAAGACCGATCTGGCCGCGGCCGAACCCCTGTTCAAGACCCTGGAAGAGCTCAGCGCCAAGCATGACGTGAACTTCGTTCTCTCCGTGAGCGAGGATCCCGCCGCTATGCCCGAGTTCATCAAGGCCTACATCATCTGATTTCACCAATCGGCAGAGAAGTGAATACGAGGGCGGTTGGTTCTTGCCCGCCGCCCTTTTTGTATTTTATCAAAATACCCACTCAGGAGGGTGATCCCCATGTCTTTCTTCTCCACCCGCGGCGGTGCGTGCGTCACTGCCTCTCAGGCGATCCTCTATGGTCTGGCCCCGGACGGCGGACTGTATGTGCCCGCCATGTTCCCGCAGATCTCCCGGCAGAAGCTGAGCGAGCTGGCTAATATGGACTATCGCCAGCGTGCCTCGGCAATCCTGCGCACCTTCCTTGAGGACTTCACCATTCCCGAGATCGACGCCGCTTTGCAGGCCGCCTACGCCCCCGCCAAGTTCGACGATCCCGCCGTGGCGCCCCTGCGCAAGCTGGATGATAACACCCACGTGCTGGAGCTGTTCCACGGTCCCACGCTGGCCTTCAAGGATATGGCGCTGCAGCTGCTGCCCCACCTGACCACCCTCTCCGCCCGCAAAAACGGCGAGGAGCGCGAGGTGAGTATCCTGGTGGCCACCAGCGGCGATACCGGCAAGGCGGCCCTGGAGGGCTTCAAGGACGTGCCCGGCACCAGCTGCACGGTGTTCTTCCCCACCGATGGCGTTAGCGATGTGCAGAAGCTGCAGATGACCACCACCGGCGGCGATAACACCCACGTTATCGCCATCAACGGTAATTTCGACGACGCCCAGACCGGCGTTAAGAACCTGTTCTCCTCCGCCGTGTTTGCCGGGGATGTGAACAGCCGTGGCAAGGTGCTTTCCTCCGCCAACTCCATCAACTTCGGCCGACTGGTTCCCCAGATCGTGTACTACTTCAGCGCCTATGCCGACCTGATGAGCTCCGGCGCCATCCAGCTTGGCGACAGCATCAATTTCGTGGTGCCCACAGGCAACTTCGGCAATATTCTTGCCGCTTATTATGCCCGCAGCATGGGCCTGCCCATTCGCAAGCTGATCTGCGCCAGCAATCGCAACAATGTCCTGACGGATTTCTTCGCCACCGGCACCTACGATGTGCGCCGCCAGTTCTTCAAGACCAGTTCCCCCAGCATGGACATCCTCATCTCCTCCAACCTGGAGCGTCTCCTCTTTGAGGTGGCGGACCGGGACGGCGAGCTGATCGCCCGTTGGATGAAGCTGCTCAAGGAATGCGGCAGCTACGCCGTGGGCGAGCAGCGCCTGGAGTGGCTCAATAGCATCTTCGCCGCCGGCTATGCCGATGATATGCAGACCAACGAGGAGATCCGCACGGTGTTTGAGCAGGACGATTACCTGATGGACACCCACACCGCCGTGGCCAGCCATGTACTGCGCGAATACCGCGAGAAGACCGGCGATCAGACGCTCACCGTGATCGTCTCCACCGCCAGCCCCTACAAATTCGCCGCCGATGTGCTCACCGCCCTGAAGGGCAAGGAAGCCGTTTCCGGCCTGGATGCCTTCCAGTGCTCCGAGGAGCTGGAGAAGGTCTCCGGCATGCCGGTGCCCCAGCAGGTCAAGGAGCTGCGGGAGCTGCCCGTACGCCACAAGGCCCGCTGTGAAAAGGACGGCATGGCCCAGGCTGTGCTGGATGCCTTCGATGGCAAGTAAGTTGTAACAAAATAGTTATGGCTAAACAAAACCTCCCTTTCTTCCGTTGAATGGACAGAGAAGGGAGGTTTTTCCATGAAGCGAAAAATATTCTGTTATTTCCTGTTCCTGTGCGTGATGCTCACTTCCACCGCCTCAGCCAATTCATGGGGTGCTCCCGGCGACACCATCGACCTGTTCAACGGCACTGACTACAATGATTATTCCGTCGTTGCCGAAGACTACAGCCACAAGCGCGACGCCGTTCATTTTGTGGTCAATACACGCTACCACCAGCAGCTGCTCATTGCCGAAAAGGCAGGCAAGGAGTGGGCGGTCGTCCAGGCCTCCACCAAGGCCGTGTGGCAGCCCGATGATCCCCAGGCAGACGACACGTGGCCGGAGACCAGACAGGACGACAAGGGCTTTACCCTGCTGTATGAAAATGAAAACTACCGCTTTGAAAACAGCGAACTGACCCAGGCCAAGTGCGGCACCATGACCTACACCCTGCGAGAGGACGGCGATTACGAGGTCAGCGACGGCTCCTCCACTACCCTGTGGCATGTGCCCCACGGGTTGTTTATCAGCAACTTCAACATCCGCCTCCTGCCCCGCCGCATGGAAGAGGTTGCCCGTATGAACCAGTTTTACGACCTGACTGCCGATATGTTCACCCCGGTCCCCATGGAGGCGTCCCAGGGCAAGCCTGCCGTGTACAGCGCACCCACCGAGGACTCCTGGCGGGCCAAGCAAGGCAAGGCCTACGTCAGCCTGCGGGATCCCGATGGGCTGTACCGCTTCGGCATCGTGGAAAAAGGCTGGGAGCTGATCCAGTATAAGGTCAGCATGCGCACAAGCCGTGTGGGGTACATCCAATCCATCAATGCGCAGCCTGATCCGGCCTTCGCCCTGGGCTGGCATATGATCCCCGTTGTTGCCGCAGCAGACACCTACTTTACCGATGACCCTGACGTGTCCCAGTTTCAGCAGGGGTTTATCCCCGCCGGTAAAACCATGCTTCTCCTTGGCCGATGGGATGACTTTTACGCCTACGTCACTTTCGTCCATGAAGGCATGCTCACCCGTGGTTTCATCCCCCTGCGGGATCTGGAAACCGATGAGTATAGTCCCCAGCTGGCTGGCGGTCAGCTACAGGGCACTTACACCTGCCTGCGGGGAGGCAATCCCCTGAGCGATTCCGTCACTTTCCACTACGACCACACCTTTACCCAGCAGGACGGAAGCACGGGGACATGGGAGATCAGCAGCGGCGATCCATTCTTCCTGACGATGAATTACAGCAAGGATTCCAGCGAAACCATGGAGCTCCATCTGTATTCAAACGGCTTCAGCCTCTTTGACAATGGGACTGGCGCAGGAGACTATATCCAGCAATAAGAAAGAGCCACACAGCGCTTGCAGGCCGTGTGGCTCCTTTGTTATATTTTACTCTTCGCTGGTTTCGGCTTCGGCAGTTTCAGCGGCTTCCACGGTCTCGTCGGCCGCCTCTTCCTCTTCCTTGTCGGCGCGGGCGACGCCCACCACCTGGCTGCCTTCGGCCAGCTTCATGATGCGCACACCCTGGGTGGCGCGGCCGCAGAAGCGCACATCCTCCACGCTGGTGCGGATGATGGTGCCATCGTCGGTGATCAGCAGGATGTCCTCCTCCGGGTTCACCAGCAGCAGCGCGGCCAGGTCGCCGGTCTTCTCGGTGAGGTTCATGGCACGGATGCCCTTGCCGTTGCGGCCCTGCTCGCGGTATTCATCGGGGCTGGTGCGCTTGCCGTAACCCAGCGCCGTGATGGCCAGCACCTCGCTGCCGGCGTTCAGGGGGCACATATCGATGATGTAATCGTCCTCATCCAGCCTCATGGCGTGCACGCCCATGCTGGCGCGGCCCATGGGACGGATGTGCTTCTCGTTGAAGCGGATGCTCATGCCCTTGCGGGTGCCCAGCATGATCTCGTCCTGACCGTCGGTAAGCTCCACGCCCACCAGCTCGTCGTCTTCCTTGAGGACGATGGCGATCAGACCGTTCTTGCGCAGGTTCTGGAACTCCTCAAAGGGAGTTTTCTTGATCATGCCGCTCCTGGTGGCCATCACCAGATTGTGGCCTTCCGTAACGCCGGGCACAGGCACGATGGTGGTGACCTTCTCGCTGCCGGAGATCTGCAGCAGGTTCACGATAGCCGTGCCGCGGGCCTGACGGCCTGCCTCGGGGATCTGATAGCACTTGAGGCGGTACACGCGACCCAGGTTGGTGAAGAACATGATCTCCGCGTGGGTGTTGACCACACGCATCTGCACGGCGTAGTCCTCATCCTTGGTGGTCATGCCGGAAACGCCGCGGCCGCCACGGTGCTGGGCACGGTAGGCAGACTTGGCGATGCGCTTCACATAGCCCTCGTGGGTCAGGGTAACGACCATGTCCTCCTCGGCAATGAGGTCTTCCACGTCGATCTCGCCCTCGATGGTGGTGAGCTCGGTACGGCGGTCATCGGCAAACTTGTCACGGATGACGGTCAGTTCGTCCTTGATGACGCCCATCAGCAGCTGCTCGTCAGCCAGGATGGCACGCAGGCGGGCAATGGTGCGCTCCAGCTCCTCATATTCCTCCATCAGGCGCTCGCGCTCCAGGCCGGTCAGGCGGGCCAGACGCATATCCAGAATGGCCTGAGCCTGCTTCTCGGTGAAGCCAAAGCGCTCCATCAGGGCAACGCGGGCAGAGGCGGTATCGCGGTTGCTGCGGATAATGGCCACGATCTCGTCGATGTGATCCAGCGCCTTGATCAGGCCCTCCAAGATGTGGGCACGGGCCTCGGCCTTGCCCAGGTCGAAGCGGGTACGGCGGGTAACGACTTCCTTCTGGTGCTCCAGATAGTAGTAGATCATCTCCCGCAGAGTCAGGATGCGGGGCTTGCCGTTCACCAGCGCCAGCATATTCGCGCCGAAGGACTCCTGCAGGGAGGTGTGCTTATACAGGAAGTTCAGCACCACCTGGGGATACACGTCCTTCTTCAGCTCGATGACGATGCGCATGCCGTTGCGGTCGGATTCGTCGCGGATATCACTGATGCCCTCCAGGCGCTTTTCGTGCACCAGATCGGCGATCTTTTCCACCAGTCGGGCCTTGTTGACCTGATAGGGGATCTCGGTGACGATGATGCGGTTACGGTTGTTGGGCATAGGCTCGATGTTGGTCTTTGCCCGCACGTCGATCTTGCCGCGGCCGGTGTAATAGGCCTCGCGGATGCCACGACGGCCCAGGATCGTGCCGCCGGTGGGGAAATCGGGGCCCTGGATGTGCTCCATCAGGTCGTCGATGGTGCAGTCAGGCTTATCAATCATGCAGATAACGCCGTTGATCACCTCGCCCAGGTTATGGGGCGGGATGTTGGTGGCCATGCCCACGGCGATGCCGCTGGAGCCGTTCACCAGGAGGTTCGGGAAGCGGCTGGGCAGCACGGCAGGCTGCATGAGGGTCTCGTCAAAGTTGGGGTAGAAGTCCACGGTGTCCTTCTCGATGCCCTCCAGCAGGTAGGGGGTGAGGCGGGACATACGGGCCTCGGTGTATCGCATGGCGGCGGCGCCGTCGCCGTCAACGGAGCCGAAGTTGCCCTGACCATCCACCAGGGGGTAGCGGATGTTGAAGGGCTGGGCCAGGCGCACCATGGCGTCGTACACGGAGGAATCGCCATGGGGGTGGAATTTACCCAGCACGTCGCCCACCAGACGGGCGGACTTGCGGTATGCCTTGTCGGGGGTCATGCCCAGCTCGTTCATATCGTAGAGGATGCGGCGGTGGACGGGCTTCAGGCCGTCGCGCACATCCGGCAGTGCACGGTCGATAATAACGGCCATGGCGTAGGAGATGAAGGATTTCTTGACCTCCTGCTCCAGGTTGACCGGGATCAGTTTATCTTGAATGCTGCTCATGTTTTCACTCCATCATGCCTTGGTTAAATGTCAAGGTCTTTCACGAGGTCGCTGTTCTCCTGGATGAATTGCTTGCGGGGCTCCACCTGGTCGCCCATCAGCAGGGTGAAGATCTCATCGGCCGCCATGGCGTCCTCAGGGGTGATCTGCATCATGGTGCGGGTAGCAGGGTTCATGGTGGTCTCCCACAGCTGCTCCTTGTTCATTTCGCCCAGGCCTTTGTAGCGCTGGATCTCCGGCTTGGGATCGCGGCCGATCTCGTCCAGCAGCTCCTGGAGTTCCTCGTCGCTGTAGACGTACTTTTCCGTCTTGCCCTTGGTGACCTTGTACAGGGGCGGCATGGCGGCGTAAACGTAGCCCTTCTCCACCAGGGGGCGCATATAGCGGTAGAAGAAGGTGAGCATCAGGATGCGGATATGCGCGCCATCCACGTCCGCGTCCGTCATGCAGACGATGCGGTGGTAGCGCAGCTTGCTCTCGTCGAAGTCCTCGCCGAAGCCGCAGCCGAAGGCGGTGATCATGGCTCTGATCTCCGCGTTGCCCAGCGCCTTGTCCACACGGGTCTTTTCCACGTTGAGGATCTTGCCGCGCAGGGGCAGGATAGCCTGGAAGCGGCTGTCACGGCCGCCCTTGGCGGAGCCGCCGGCGGAATCGCCCTCAACGAGGAAGATCTCGCACTTGGAGGGATCCCGCTCGGAGCAGTCAGCCAGCTTGCCGGGCATGGTGGCGGAGGCAAGGGGGCTCTTGCGGGTGGCCTCACGGGCCTTGCGGGCTGCCTCGCGGGCACGCTGGGCGCTCAGGCAGCGGTCAAGGATGATCTTGCCCACGGAGGGGGTCTCCTCCAGGTAGGTGGCCAGAGCGTCCTTCACGATCTCATACACCGCGCCGCGGGCCTGGGCCGAGCCCAGTTTGGACTTGGTCTGGCTCTCGAACTGGGGATCCTCCATCTTGATGGAGACGATAGCCGTCAGGCTCTCGCGGACGTCCTCGCCCTTGAGGTTGTCGTCCTTTTCCTTGAGGATCTTGTACTTGCGGCCATACTCGTTGATGGCGTTGGTCAGGGCGGTATTGAAGCCCATCAGATGGGTACCGCCGTCGGGCGTGGCGATATTGTTGACGAAGGTGTACACATTCTCCGCATAGGAGTCGTTGTACTGCATGGCCACTTCCACCAGGATGCCGTTCTTCATGCCCTCGGTATAGATGGGCTCGGCGAAGAGGGCCTCCTTGTTGCGGTTGAGGTACTTCACGAATTCCTTCAGGCCGCCCTCGTAGTAGAATTCCTTCTCCACGATCTCCTCGCCGCGCTCATCGGTGAACACGATGCGGATGCCCTTGTTCAGGAAGGCCATCTCCCGCAGGCGGGTCTTGAGGACGTTATAATCAAAGGTCACGCCGGGCTCGAACACACCCTCGGGATTCTCCTGCGAGCGTACGTCGGGCCAGAACTGAATGGTGGTGCCGGTGCGGTCCGTCTCGCCGATGACCTTCAGGTCATAGCAGATCTTGCCGCGCTCATACTCCTGCTGGTGGATCTTGCCATCCTGATACACCGTGACCATGAAATGGCTGGACAGAGCGTTCACCACAGAAGCGCCCACGCCGTGCAGGCCGCCGGATACCTTGTAGCCGCCGCCGCCGAACTTGCCGCCGGCATGCAGCACCGTGAGGCACACCTCAACAGCGGGGCGGCCCATCTTGGGGTGGATGCCCACGGGGAAGCCGCGGCCATCATCCTTGACGGAGACGCTGCCATCCTTGTGCAGCGTCACATCGATGCGCTTGCAGTAGCCGGCCAGCGCCTCGTCCACGGCGTTGTCCACGATCTCATATACCAGGTGATGAAGGCCGCGGGCGTCGGTGGAACCGATGTACATGCCCGGACGCTTGCGAACGGCCTCCAGGCCCTCCAGCACCTGAATTTGCTCCTCGCCGTAGTCCTCGGTGACTACGGTCGCGTTTTCCAATGTCTGATCCAGTTCGTCAGCCATGCTGCACCTCTCTCATCTCAATCAGCTGCCGTTCCTCCACGCGCCTGCGCAGGGTACGCAGCCCCACGCCGCTCAGGTAGCACACGCTCCTGGTGCGCTCGCGGCAGATCACCAGCGTTTTGGGTTCCCCTCCCAGGTCGCGCAGGAGCCCTCTGCGCCGGAACTGGCCGATGAGGGTCTCGGTCTGGGGGGATTGATCACGCTGCAGGTCGGTCAAAGCGATGATATCCTCCCCGTGAACAGACACGCCCCTGCCCAGATGAACCAGCATCAGGACGCCTCCTTCCCGGGTGGAAAACCGCCTTCTCGCCATAGCAATCCAACATAATGATTATACCAAAAAACGCTGCAAAATGGAAGGGTTTTCTTCATTATAATGCACGTTTTTTCGGACATTTTCTAAAACGTTTTCACCCATGAAAGAAAAACCAATTTCCCTATGTTTTTCCTTGCACTTTCCGGCGAATGAGGATATAATGGTCTGTATGCATGGCAATCATGCAATTTGGGAAAAAGGAGGATCTGTTTCCTATGGAAAACATGAACACGGAAACCACGACGCGCAGCAACTTTATCTGGGACGCCATCGAACAGGACTTGAAGGAAGGCAGGTACCAGCAAGTACACACGCGCTTCCCTCCCGAACCCAACGGCTATATGCACATCGGCCACTGCAAGGCGTTGATCATGGACTTCCTGACGGCGGAAAAGTACGGCGGCAAGTGCAACCTGCGTTTTGACGATACCAACCCCGCCAAAGAGGATACCGAGTACGTCGAGGCAATCAAGCGTGATATCAACTGGCTGGGCTTTCACTGGACCGGCGGCCTGTATTACGCCAGCGATTACTATGACAAGTGCTACGAGATCGCCGAGGACTGGATCCAGCGCGGCCTGGCCTATGTGGACGA
>SVGJ01000046.1 GCA_015056415.1 Clostridiales bacterium | reverse complement strand
CATGTTGATGCCCTCGGGGGTCTTGCGGCGCTGAACGCGGATGCAGCCGTGGCTGGCCTTGCTGCCCAGCTTGGGCTCGGTATAGCCATAATTCTTGGAGCCGTCCGCATTGGTGACATAGGGCACCTCGTGCAGGAGGTCGCCGCTGTTGAAGCGCAGGGCCATGGCGCAGGTCAGGTTGCCGCTGGCGAAATCGCCCACGGGGCTGGTGAGGAGATACTCGCCGGAGCGGGTCTCGTTGAAGGGCTGGATGGGATCGATGCCGTTCACCAGGCCGGTGGAGATCATCAGCGTGGTGAACAGCTTGCCGTCCTTGAACATATACAGGCGCTGGGTCAGCTTATCCACCACGAAGCCGTACTCCTGCTGGGGCTGGACCTCCTTGAGGTTCTTGGTCTCCACATAGCCCTGCACCAGCAGGTTCCAGCGCTTGACGCTGCTGGACTTGAAGGTGGAGGAATACGCCTCGATCAGGGACCAGCCGTTATCCAGATGCTCAATGACGCGCACGCCCTGATTCATCCGGGTGACCACGCCCACGCCCTCGCTGTCCTCGCTGGGCTCGGCACGGAGCACCACCTGGGTACGTTCGGCCTTGTCCACATTGGAATAGAGGATGGTCATGGGCTGCATGAGCACCTCCCACACGGCTGCCTCATCGGTGATGTCCATGGGAAGGTTCCAGTAATTCAGCTCTTCCCCCGCCGGATAGGGGCTGCCGTAGGAGGGGGTGTAAACGATCTCGCCGGGGATCTCCTCCTCGCCCAACTGCTCCTCATCCTCCAGCACATCGCCTTCCGTGTCGAAGACGATCTCCTCAACGACTTCCTCGCCAGGCTCGTCGGTCTCCTCAGCCACGGGCTCCTCCGTGACCTCGGGGATGGGCTCCTCCGTGGGCTCGTCGGTGGGCTGAGGGGCAGGCTCCTCCGTGGGCTCCGCGGCGGCGAAGCCGGAGAGCGTCAGCGCGATATGTTCCTCGTTGGAGTTGAAATCCTCGCCGTCGGTCAGCATCAGCGTCAGGGAGGCGCTGCCATCGGCAATGCCCAGCTGGGTGTACAGATCCGTCTGCCACACATAGCTCTGCTGGCCTTCCTGCACCGGCACGGTCGCCATTTCCAGGTGAGCTTCATCCTGCAGAAGGCCCACGGTCAGCACACCCCCGGTGCTGGCATAGAAGGAGACCGTCACCGGCACAGCGGGCGTTACGGCGTCGCTGGAAATATCGATACTGGTCAGGTAGGGGGCGATGGCGCCCACCGTTACGGGAACGGCGGCGCTGTCGCCATTCAGGCTCATCACCAGCTGATGCTCGCCCTGGGGCGCGGGCGCGCCCTGGTAGGTACCGTTCCACCACAGGCTGTTATAGCCCTGAACGGCGCTGAAGTTCTCCACCACCACCGAGAGCGTCTGCCCCTGCATATCCTTGAGCAGGATCTCAGCCGTGCCCGCCTCGGGAGCGTTAAAGCTGATGGTGGCTGCCTTGCCGGGGCGGATCACCGTGTCGGACACCTCGAGGGCAAGCTCACCCTCCGCGGCCGCGGCGCCGCACGCCAGCATAAGCATCAATAAAACTACGATTAGCTTGCGCATGATATTCCTCCGGTTCGCACATCTTGCGTAAGGTTTCAATAAAACAACGGTTTGTCAGTGCGGATTCGTGCACTATTCATCTATCATACCAGATTTTTTGTCCCTTGGCTACCCCCAGAGCGGCCGAACGCACAAATCCCCTTCAGGGCTTTGCCGGGCACAGCAGCGCCGGAAGCTCCGTGGCCGAGGCCGTCCGCAGCTCACACGGATCATCCGGGAAGCGCCCCTCCTCGTCCAGCAGGCAGGAAAGCATCCCCGCGTTTCGGCCGGCGGCGGTGTCCAGCGGACGATCGCCGATCATCACGCATTCCGCCGGATCCAGCCCGTGCTTACGCACCAGGTGCAGCAGGCTGTCCGGCGCGGGCTTGCGGGGAAAGCCGTCGTCCTCCACTACAAAATCGGCAAAGAAGCCCTTCAGTCCCATGGTATCCAGATAATCCAGCGCCGCCCGGTCGCGGTGGGTCACCAGGTAGTGCCTGCCCGGCAACGCCCGCAGTGCCTCAGGGATGCCCGCCACAGGCCGCGCCATGCGTCGCAGGGTTTCCCGCTCTTTCTCCCGGTAGAGGGGAACCATGGCGGCCGCGTCCAGGCCGTTTTCATCAGCCAGAACCCGCAGGGCGTGGGTCAGGTTGTTTTTCAGCAGGCTCAGCGCCCGCTGATGGCTGATGTCCACCCCCAGCCGGGCCGCCATGCGAACGAATGCCTCGGTCATGGCGGGGTAGGTGTCCATCACCGTGCCGTCAAAATCCCAGAAGAAGTGCCGCAGCGGAGGATCGTTCAGCGCCAGCGCCCGGGCGATCTCTGTATCCGCGGGGCAGAAGGCGTAGCCCAGCATCTCCCGTTCCTCCACGAAGGCGAAGGCCTCATGCTCGGTAAGCCGCGGTTCCGCCTGCGCAGTACCTTCAATAAAGTGGAACAGGATGCCCTGCGCCTCGCTCCGGCAGATCTCCCGCAGGCCCTCCACCGGCAGGGAAAGCTCCTCCAGCAATTCGCGCTTCAGGCAATCGCAGGGGGATTCCCCCGCCTCCAGCTTGCCGCCGGGGAACTCCCACAGGTGAGCGTTGCTGCGCCCCTCGCCCCGCCGGCAGATCAGCACCCTGCCGTCCTCGCGGCGGATGATCCCCGCCGATACCTCGATCATGACCATTTCTCCTTCAGCAGGGCGATCTCCGCCGCGTAGCCCTCCAGCTCGTTGGGCGTTTCCAGATAAAAGGGCTTATCCCGCAGGGCGGGATGCGTCATCAGCCGCAGGATAGCCTCCGTGCCGATGGTGCCCTGGCCGATCTTCTCGTGCCTGTCCTTGCGGGAGCCCGGGGGATTCTTGCTGTCGTTGATATGCACGGCCCTGATGCGCTCCAGGCCCACCACGCTGTCGAAATGCGTCAACACGCCGTCCAGGTCGCTGACGATGTCATAGCCCGCGTCGCTGAGATGGCAGGTATCCAGGCACACGCCCAGCCTGTCCTTAAGCTCCACCCGGTCGATGATGGCCCGCAGCTCCTCAAAGCTTGAGCCCACCTCGCTGCCCTTGCCGGCCATGGTCTCCAGCAGTACGGTGGTGGTCATATCCTCCCAAAGAATACCGTTGAGCATATCGGCGATCATGGCAATGCCAGCCTCCGCACCCTGCTTCACATGACTGCCGGGGTGGAAGTTGTACAGGTTGCCGGGGGTATGCTCCATGCGGCGCAGATCATCCGCCATGGTGCGGGCGGCGAAATCACGGATCGCCGGGTCGGCCGAGCAGCCGTTGAGGGTATAGGGCGCGTGGGCGAGGATCACCCCGATGCCGTTTTCCGCGGCATAATCCCGGAAGGCGGCCACATCCTTTTCATCCAGATCTTTGGCCGTGCCGCCCCGGGGATTGCGGGTGAAAAACTGAAAGGTGTTCGCGCCGATGGAAAGGGCTTCCTTCGCCATGTGCAGATAGCCCTTGGAGGCGGATAAATGGCACCCGATCTTCAGCATGGTTTACTCCTTTACGATGAGGCCCAGCAGCGCGGAAAGCGTCACGGCCTGCATACTGTTCACGATCATTCCCCGCACATCCATGATGCCGATGGCCACCCCATCGATGCAGCAGGAGCGCAGGTCAATGCCCTTCATGGGCGTCATGTGGATGGTGGCGCGGGTGAGATCGCAGTTGTCGAAATCGATCTTCTGCAATGCGCACTCCGCCAGAGCGGCCTCCCGCAGGACACAACCGGTCAGCTGCGCACGATCGGTCTTCGCCCGGGAGAGGTTCAGGTAGTCCATGCGGCAGTCGGTGAAAGCGGTATTGCGCAGTACATTGTGAGCCATGTCCGCGCCGGTCATGCGGCAGCCCTTGAACTGTACCCGCTGGAACACCGCGTCCTCCAGCCTGCAGCCGGAAAGGTCGCAGTGGTCAAACACCACATCCACAAAGGCGGCCCTGCGCAGGTCGGCGTCGGTGAGATTCACCTTGCGCAGCACACAGCCGCGGAATTCCCGCGCGCGCAGATCCGCTCCGGCCAGGTCGATCCCGGAGAGGAGATAATCCTCGTGCTCCTCCTCGTCAGGGAGCGTGTGGCGCTCCCGCAGCTCCGCGAGGATATTGGGGAAATCAAGCTTCATGGCATAAGCTCCTGTACGATTTTTTCAACATGCTTCCGGGCCTGGCTGGCCGCGTCCGCCGCCTGCTGGGCCGAAACGGGCGTATCGCCCATCAGGCCCACAAACTGGCTGACCTTCAGGCCCAGCGCCTCCTGCATGGAGGCGTCGCTGCCCTGGGGGGCCACCAGATAGTAGCACAGCAGGGAATCCTCCTGGCCGATGCGGTGGGCCCGGTCCTCGGCCTGGGAGTGCACCGCCGGCGACCAGTCCAGCTCGCCGAAGACAACGCACGTCGCCCGCTGCAGGTTCAATCCGCTGGCCGCCCGCAGGCTGATGCACAAAACGTCCGTCTTGCCGGTCATGAAGCGCTCCACGGCCTTGTCCTTCATGGCGGAGGTCTCCCGGCCGGTGATGAAACCCGGCGAGAAGGCGTGCAGCTCCTTCTTGTAGATGTCCATCACCTCATGGTGGTGGGCAAAGAGCAGCACCTGTTCGCCGCCCTCCAGCAGGGCGCGGACAAACTGGCACACATAGGGGGCCTTGGCAACGCCGGTGGCCTGCCTCGCCCGCTGGGAGATGCTCTCCTCCAGCATGGCTCGGGTGGAGGCTGTCAGGGTGCCATCGGTCTTCCAGCGGACCAGCTGGGGCAGGATGGGCTCCATCAGCTTGGCATAGACTTTGTCATTCCAGTCCAGCTCCTGCACCAGGCGGCGCTTGGGAGGCAATTCCTTCAGCACTTCCTGCTTGGTGCGGCGCAGCATCAGGCCCTCCCGCTTCAGGTAGGCGCCCAGCAGGTCGGGCTTGACCACCACGGCGTTTCCGTAGCCGTAGCACCACTCCCGGGAGAAGCTCTCCCAGTCGCCCAGGAAGTGGAAATCAAGGATGTTGATCACATTCCAGATCTCGCCGCCCTTGTTGTAAATGGGCGTGCCGGAAAGACCGATGACCTTTTCGCAGCTCTCGGAGAGGAGGCTGGCGGCGGAGTATTTCTCGGTGCCGGTATGGCGCAGCTCCTGGATCTCGTCAAAGATCACCGCGCGGAAGGGCAGCGCGGGCAGCACTTCCTTCCAGCCCCGCAGGAGCAGATAGTGCATGATGTAGATATCCGCCTCAGGCAGGTCATAGGGTTTGAGCCCTTTAATGACGTGCACTCTTGGTCTCTGGCCGCTGAGCCGCAGAAAGCGTGTGGCCTCCTCCTGCCAGTTGCGGGTAAGGTGCGCCGGAGGGATCACCAGCGCGGGGAAGGATCCGGTGGACGCCAGCCAGGAAAGGGCCTGCACGGTTTTGCCCAGGCCCATCTCATCAGCCAGCAGGCAGCGGTCGTGCTGCAAAAGGAAGCCCAGGCCCTCCTGCTGGAAGGACATCAATTGTCCGGTGAACGTACCCTCCGGCGGGGTGGCAAAGGTTGGCATCCGGGCGGCCTTTTCCCTGCGGACGGCGTATTCCCGGGCATCGGCCACGGCCTTGTCCCACAGGGCCAGGTCGGACATTTTCACTGTGAGGGGAAAGCGCAGCATCAGCCAGCACAATTCCCCCACCACGCGGCGGTGCGCCGTGAAGCGGGCCTCGCCGCGCTTTGATCCGGCCGATCCGGGAAAGAGCCGCTTGCACATCTCCGTTACGGAAGGATCGCCCTTCACCACCCAGCACTTGCTGCGGCGGTTGAAGCTCAGCGTGCCGTAGACGTGCCCCGGCGCGCTCTCCACAGGACGCAGATATGCCGGAAGAAGCTCCTCCTCCGGCTGGTTGTAGATGTCCTGCCAGTCGTCCATCATAGCGCGATCCCCCACAGTCGGTTCAGGCAGATGACCCGCACGGGCTTGCCGCAGAGGCTTCCGGGCAGATCCACGCTGCGCTCCACCACAAGAATCAGTCCCTGCACGCCCTCACAGCGGGCGTAGCGGGTCAGCTGCTCCAGCAGCCGCCCGCGCACGGGCTTGCCCCGCTTGATCTCGATCCCCACGCCGCCGCACATCAGATCGATACGGCACCGCGGCGCCAGGGATACCTCGTGCTCGCAGGGTATCCCATGGGCCGCGAGCGTCTCCATCACCAGACGGTGCAGGTCGTATTCTCCCTGCTGGATAGGCGCGCGGAGCGTCTGTAATGCTTCGATCAGTTGTTTCATCAATAGATACCTGCCATGGCCTGGGTCAGCTGGCCCATGGCTCCGGCCACCTCGCTCTGGCTGGGATTGCCCGAGGCGATCACCGCCTGCAGATAGCTGATGGCGTTCTGGATGCTCTGGTACTGGACGCTGGCGGGATCCATGCCGCCCATCATGCTCTGGGCCTGGGAGATCAGCAGCTTCGCGTCCGGGATGAGGGTGTTCTCCACCATGGTGCTGCCGCCGTTGGAGGAGGTGTGATATGTACACGTGCCGCTTACCGCCGCCGCGCTGCCAAGGTAGTCCTCCAGCTCTTCCTCATAGCCGGTGCCGAGGAATTTGTACAGCGGGTGGCCCTGGGGCAGGCGGATCACGCCCTTCTGCACCGCGTAGGGGCAGTATTGGGAGGCGATCTGTCCGCTTTCGGAGCAGACGGTCTGCGTGACGTGCATCTGGCAGGACACCGTGGGCACCGTGCCCTGGGCCCAGTAGTCCGTTACCGTGCCGTAGCCCATGGCGTCGTTGCGGCAGGCGTCGGTGGCCAGCTGGCCGGAAACAGCGCAGGTGGTGGCTCTCACCAGCCCGTACTGGCTGGGATCGCCCTCCAGGATATCCCGGTTGCCAAGGCCCTTCTGCGTGTGGATCTTGCTCATATAGCTCTGCCACAGGGGCGCGGCCGCACCGCTGCCCGTGGAGGAGCCGCTGAGGGCCTTGTAATTATCGTGGCCCACCCAGATGGCGGAGGAGTAGTACCCCGTCATGCCGGCGAAGAACACGCCCTTCTGGTCGGAATTGGTGCCGGTCTTGCCGCCCACGGTCTGCCCCTTGATCTTCGCGGAGGTGCCGGTGCCGCTGGACACGGCGTCCTTGAGCATATCCACGATCATCCACGCCGTGGATTCCGAGAACACGCGCCTGCGGTGCTGCTGGGCGTGGCCGTCCCAGACCACGTTACCCTCGCTGTCGGAAATGCCCAGCACGGAGATGGGCTCCTGATACACGCCGCCATTGGCCAGCACGCCGAAGGCCACGGTCATCTGCATGGGCGTGATGCCGCTGGAGCCCAGGCTCAGGCCGAAGGGGGTCTGGTCGATGTGATCCTCGTCAATGCCCATGCGCAGCAGGAAATCCGTGGAGCGCTCCACCCCCACCATGGTCATCAGCGTCTGGGCGGCGGCGGTGTTGAGGCTCTTGCGCATGGCGTAGCGCAGGGTGGTGGGGCCGGTGTAGCCCCCGCCGCCGTAGTTCTTGGGCCAGGTATCGTTGCCCTTGGCGTCCTTCCAGCCGGAGATGGGCAGGGGCATGTTGAACACGATGCTCGCTGGGGAAGCGCCCAGCTCCAGCGCGGGAGCGTAGACCGCGATGGGCTTGATGGAGGAGCCCACGGGCATCTGCATATTCACGGCGCGGTTCAGGGTCTTCTTGGCGGTGGGTCTGGTACGGCTGCCCACGATGGCCTTCAATTCGCCCGTGCGGTAGTCCAGCACCACGGCGGCGGCCTGGGGCTGGATGATCTCGTCATAGGTACCGTCGGAATTCTTGCTGCGGTAGACCTTATCGGAGGGATCGCGCAGGGAGGGGTACTTCGTCCAGTTCTCCAGGGTTTCCTCCACGGTCTGCTGCACATCGGTATCGATGGCCAGCTTCACGTGGTAGCCCGCGGAGCGGAGCTTGTTCTCCATGGCGTTGCGGTTGGCGGTGGTATTTTCCAGGCCTTCCATTTCCAGCAGGATGTCCACCACCTCGCTGATGGCGTACTCCACATAATGGGCATGGGCATACATACCCGTGCCGGTGCTGGGGTCCTCCTTCAGCACGTTGGCCGTGGCCGGCTTCAGCGCCTCCTGATACTGCTCATAGGTGATGAACTGATTCTCATACATGCAGCGCAGGACGTAATCCGTGCGGTCGTTGGTGATGGCCACATAGTCCACGCCCTCCTTGGAGCGGGTGTAGTAATTGCGGCGGGGGTTGTAGTAATAGGGGCTGTTGCAGGTACCGGCCAGCATGGCGCACTCACGCAGGGTGAGCTCCGCCAGGGATTTGCCGAAATAGCCCTCGGCCGCAGTCTGCACACCGTAGTAATTCTCGCCCAGCCAGATGGTGTTCAGGTAGGCCTCAAGGATCTCGTCCTTGGTGTACTTCTGCTCCAGCTGCATGGCCAGGTAGGCCTCCTGGATCTTGCGCTTGTAGCTCTGCTCGCTGGAAAGCAGGGTATTCTTGATCAGCTGCTGGGTGATGGTGGAGCCGCCCTGGGTTGAGGAGGAGGAAAGGTTCGACACGAACGCGCCCACGATGCGCTTCAGATCGATGCCGGAGTGGGTATAGAACCGGGCGTCCTCCACAGCCACAAAGGCTTGCTGAAGATATTTGGGCATGGCGGCGATGGAGACCATCACGCGGTTTTCAATGCCCTTGTACTCGGTGATAAGATTACCGTTGGCGTCATAAATAAAGGAGGTCTGATCCTGATCCTGCAGCGAGGCAAGGTTCAGGTCGGGCGCTGTTTCCATATAGCCTTTGGCGATGCCCGCCACGGCGCCCACCAGCACCAGACCCACCAGCAGCACCAGCACCGCCAGGATACGCACCACGTTCACCAGCACGGAAACCACAAAATTCGGCTTGCCCGTCGCCGGCTTGAAGATGCTCCGGGCATACTCACGCTCCTCTTCCCCGGTCTCCACGTCGTCATAAACAGGCTGATCGTCCCAGTAATTCTCCTGGGCATAGGCGGTGGTCTCCACGGCTTCGTCATAGTCCGGAGCATAGGCAGGCTCCGCCGCTTCGTCATATTCGGGATACTCAGGCTCCGCGTACTCCGGGGCGTAAGGCGCCTCCCCGTCGTCATAATCAGGGGCATAGGCGTCCTCAGGCGGGTAGACCAGCTGCTCCTCCTGCCGGGATTCATCGTAGAGATCGCCCTGCTCCTGCTCGTAGCGCTTTCTTCTCAAGGTGTTCACCTCCATGGGCTGCTTGGCGGCATAACTGTACATTGTAATTATAGCACAACTGCTTGCCGTTACACAATAACAACGAAGGAGGTTCCGCAATGTCTGCAAGGTGCGAAAAAAAACGCCGCCCGGGACTGATCCTCCTGGCGGTGATCCTGGCCCTGCTGGCGCTGTGCTGGCTGTATCTGGACGGGAACCTGACCGAGGTGGTCCTTTCCCTGGCGGACGCCCGTGCCCGGTCGCTGGCGGTGCAGGTGCTGAACGAAGCCGTGGAGGAGACCCTCGCCTCCGGGGTGAGCTACGACCAGCTCATGTCCGTGACCACCGGCCCCGACGGCACGGTGCGTTTTGTCCAGGCCAACACGGCGGAAATGAACCGCCTGGCCTCCCGGGTGACGCTGCTGGCCCAGAAGAAGCTGGAGGAGCTGGAGGATCAGGTCATCTCGGTGCCGCTGGGCTCGGCGCTGGGGCTGACGATCTTCGCCGGCTCCGGCCCCCGGATCCAGGTGCGGATCCTCCCCGTGGGCGCGGTGATCCCCCGCTTCGATACCGAGTTTCAGACCGCCGGCATCAACCAGACCCGGCACAAGCTGCTTCTGACCCTCACCGCCACGGTGCGCCTGGTGATCCCCACCGGCGCGGCGGTGATGGAGGCCTCCACCCAGATGGCCGTGGCGGAGAGCATCATTGTGGGGCAGGTGCCGGATTCCTTTGTGGACCTGAACGGGGATTCCGATATGCTGGATCTGATCCCCTAAAGGAAAACCCCTTCCCCCCGTCGAATTCCTTGCACACAACCTGCAAGGAGGCATCCAGCATGAGTCCCATGATTCTTGTGTTCAATATCCCTGCCGATAAGCTGGCCAAGCTGCGCTTCACCTGCATGCGGCTGGGCGTCCAGGTGCGCCCCGTGGAGAAAGCCGATTACGGCCAGAGCATCGGCGCGCTGTGCGGCATGGCGGAGCGCACCGAGGCTCCCGCCCCCGAAGAGACCTTTACCGAGGATATGCTGGTCATGGCCAATTTCACCCAGCAGCTGGCCAACCGCCTGCTCGCCGCGCTGAAGCAGGGCCGCCTGCCCATCCGGCTCAAGGCAGTGGTGACGCCCACCAACGCCCAGTGGGATCCGGTGCGGCTCCACAGCGAGCTCACCGCCGAGCGCGAGGCCTTCGCCAGAGGAAAGGAAGCGGAGCATCATGACGCATGAGATCGCCGTTTCTCCCGGCGCGAACGCGCTGTCCCGCGCCATCGCCGCTCTGCCGGCGGATGACGCCCCCGCGACCCTGCGCCTTGCCCCCGGCGTGTACCGCGAGAAGGTGACGCTGCGGCGTCCCTTCACCACCCTGGAGGGCTCCGGCGCGCAGGATACCATCATCCTCTGGGATGACGGCGCCAGAGAGCTTTTGCCCGACGGCATGAACCGGGGCACCTTCCGCACCGCCACGCTGCTGGTGGACGCGCATCATGTGACGCTGCGCCATCTCACCGTGGAAAACGCCGCCGCGCCCCGGGAACAGGTGGGCCAGGCCATCGCCCTTTATGCCGATGGGGATTTCTTCACCTGCGAGGCTTGCACCCTGCGCTCCCATCAGGATACGCTGTTCACCGCGCCCCTGCCGCCCAAAGAGCTGCAGAAAAACGGCTTCATCGGCCCCAAGCAGTTCGCGCCCCGCACGCCCCAGCGCCACACCTACCGCCGTTGCCGCATCGAGGGCGATGTGGATTTCATCTTCGGCGGCGCATCTGCCTGGTTTGAGGACTGCGATATCGTCTCCGTCGGCGCGGGCTATGCCACCGCCGCCTCCACCCCACAGGGGCAGAAGTACGGCTATGTGTTCAGGCGCTGCCGCTTCCTTGGCGAAGGCCTGCCCGAAGCCAGCTGCTATCTGGGCCGCCCCTGGCGGGACTATGCCCAAACGGTGCTGCTGGACTGCCACATCGGCCCCCACATCCGTCCCGAAGGCTGGCACGACTGGGATAAGCCGCCCTTTCACAAATCAGGCTTTTACGCCGAGTTTCCCCCGCCCGCCGCGCCCCGCGCCCCCTTCGCCCGTCCGCTCTCCCGCAAGGAGGCCGACGCCTTCACCTATGAGGATTTCCTCGCGAGCCTGTAACAGCGCAACATTTGACTAACAAGCCGTTAAGTTTGAGTTGACGGACGGCGAATTACGTGATATTCTGTAGAAAGAAGCTCTATGTTCGCAAAGAACATATCATGTTAGGAGGTAAATATTATGCAGAACATCCCTGTGGTCAAGCTTGGCCTGGTGGCCGTGTCCCGCGATTGCTTCCCCATCACCCTGAGCGAGAAGCGCCGTGCCGCCATCGCCGAAAAGTGCGGCCAGAAGAACCTGGAGATCGTTGAGATCAAGACCACCGTCGAGAACGAGAAGGACATGCTCAAGGCCGTTGAAGAGCTCAAGGCCAACGAGTGCAACGCCTGCGTGGTGTTCCTGGGCAACTTCGGCCCCGAGACCCCCGAGACCCTGATCGCCAAGTATTTCGACGGCCCCTGCATGTTCGTGGCCGCTGCTGAAGGCGACGGCGACATGATCAACGGCCGTGGCGACGCCTACTGCGGCATGCTGAACTGCTCCTACAACCTGGGCATGCGTCACCTGAAGGGCTACATCCCCGAGTATCCCGTGGGCAACGCTGAAGAGCTGGCCGACAAGATCGCCGAGTTCGTGCCCATCGCCCGCGCCATCATCGGCGTGAAGAACCTGAAGGTCATCACCTTCGGCCCCCGTCCCCAGGACTTCTTCGCCTGCAACGCCCCCATCAAGGGCCTGTACGAGCTGGGCATCGAGATCGAAGAGAACTCCGAGCTGGACCTGCTGGTCTCCTACAAGGAGCATGCCAATGATCCCCGCATCCCCGCCGTGTGCGCCGAAATGGCCGCCGAAATGGGCGAGGGCAAGTACTACGAGGATCTCAACGCCCGCATGGCTCAGTTTGAGCTGACCCTGCTGGACTGGGCCGAGAACCACAAGGGCGCCCGCAAGTACGTCGTGTTCGCCGACAAGTGCTGGCCCGCCTTCCCCTCCCAGTTTGGCTTTGAGCCCTGCTACGTCAACTCCCGTCTGGCCTCCCGCGGCATCCCGGTGGCCTGCGAAGTGGACGTGTACGGTGCTGTGTCCGAGTACATCGGCGCCTGCCTGACCGGCGACGCTGTGACCCTGCTGGACATCAACAACTCCGTGCCCGAGTACATCTACGACGCCGACATCAAGGGCAAGTTCGACTATCGTCTGACCGAGACCTTCATGGGCTTCCACTGCGGCAACACCCCCTCCTGCAAGATGTGCGCTGACCGTGCTGTGAAGTATCAGCTGATCCAGCACCGCGTCCTCGAGCCCGAAGGCTCCGAGCCCGACATCTCCCGCGGCACCCTGGAAGGCGACATCGCTCCCAGCGACATCACCTTCTATCGCCTGCAGTGCGATTCCAACGGCGACCTGCGCTCCTACATCGCTCAGGGCGAGGTTCTGCCCGTGGCTACCCAGTCCTTCGGCGGCATCGGCATCTTCGCCATCAAGGAGATGGATCGCTTCTACCGTCACGTGCTGGTGCAGAAGGGCTATCCCCACCACGGCGCTGTGGCCTTCTCTCACTGCGCGAAGCAGCTGTTTGAGGTCTTCAAGTACCTGGGCGTGAAGGACATCGCCTACAACCAGCCCAAGTCCCTGCCCTATCCCACGGAGAATCCCTGGGCATAAGGCGCTGACGCGCTTCAAAAAAGTGACCTTCGGGTCACTTTTTTGAGTTTTTGGCACTCCGTCGCTGTGGGCTGAAGCCCACGGCCGCTCCTCCGTGTAAGGAATGTTTTCGCCAGAGGCGAAAACGACCCGCCCCGCCGGGAGACCCGGCGGATACGATTGCAGTCAGAGGGCCTTCGGGCCCTCCGACACCTCCCCGGGGAGAGCGCCGGTATGGGGGCATACTGCGTATACCCTTGCGCTTATCAAAAAAAGAGGAACGCTTTCGCGTTCCTCTTTTTTGTGGGGGTGGATTACTTGGCAAACTCCGCAGCGGCGGCACCGGCGATGCGGCCGAACACAACGATGTCAGCCACGGCGTTGCCGCCCAGACGGTTGGCGCCATGCACACCGCCGGTCACTTCGCCGGCAGCGTACAGGCCGGGGATCACATTGCCATTCACGTCGATAACCTCGGTGTTGGTGTTGATCTTCAGGCCGCCCATGGTGTGGTGGATGCCGGCAGTCACCTTCACGGCATAGTAGGGAGCGGTGTTCAGGGGATTGGCAAAGCTGGTACGGCCGAAGTCGGGGTCGTTCTTGGCCTCAACGTAGCTGTTCCAGGTGTTCATGGTCTCGGTCAGGGCAGCGCCGTCAACGCCGATGGCAGCGCCCAGCTCCTCGTAGGTATTGCCGGAGAAGGTGAGGCCCTTGGTCACGTAGCCCTGGATAACGGTGGACTTCTGCAGCATGGCCTCGTCCACGATCAGCCAGGAGTAGGAACCGGTCTGGGCGATCTCGGCAGCGGAAACCACGTCGCGGGTGCCGACTTCGTCGATGAAGCGCTTGCCCTCGGCATTGACCAGGATAGCGCCGTCGCCGCGCAGGCCCTCGGTGATCAGGGCGGCGGTGTTGGCCTCAACGGTGGGGTGGATCTGGATCTGGTCCATATCCACGGTGGCAGCGCCGATGGCCTCGGCCATCGCAATGCCCTGGCCCTGCAGGCCGGCAGCGTTGGTGGTCATGAAGCCGTCCAGCTCGGGCTTGAGCTGAGAAACCATCTCCAGGTTGGCGCCGAAGCCGCCGGTGGCCAGAATCACGGCCTTGGCGTTGACGGTCACGGTCTCGCCGGTCTTGCCGGTGGCCACGATGCCGCAGGCAGCGCCTTCGTTGGTCAGGATGGTGTTAGCGGTGGTCTCCAGCAGGATGGTGATGTTCTCGTTATTGGCGCAGGCAGTCTCCAGCAGGGGAACCATGTAGGCGCCCACGGAAACGGTCTTGCCCTCGGCGTTGGTGGGGCGATGGATACGCTTCACGGAAGCGCCGCCGAAGGAAGCCACGTCGTGCAGGTCGATGTTGACGGTCTTCAGCCAGTCGATGGCGTCGGCGGTGCCGTTGACCATGGTGGCCACCAGCTCGGCGTCGTTCACGCCCTTGCCGCCGATCATGGTATCCAGCTGCATCAGCTCAACGGAGTCGAAGTAGCCGGTGGGATTGGCCTGATAGTCGTTCCACTGCACGGTGACCTTGGCGGTCAGGTCGGCGATGGCGGCGTTATCGGCATAATCGGCGGCGGCAGCCAGCTGCTTCTCCAGGCCGGCGGTCTCGCCGAAGGTGTTGTTGTCCTGATGGGCGGTCTTGGCAGCGTTCATGCCGCCGGTGGCCTTCACGGTGTTGCCGCCGACCATGGCCTGGCTCTCCAGGATGATGACCTTCTTGCCGGCCTCGGCAGCGGTCAGGGCAGCGGTCATGCCGGCGCCGCCGGCACCCACGATCACCACGTCGGCTTCGTAGGTGGCGTCTTCGGCCTTGGCAGCCTCAGCCTTGGCGGCATAGTCGTCGGGGTTCACGCCGGCGTTGGTCAGGGCAGCCTTGGTCGCCTCGATCAGGGCGTTGGAAGTCACGGTAGCGCTGGTCAGCACGTCCACGTTCCAGGTGTTGCCCTGGATCATGGCGGCGGGCAGGCTCTCGATGGCCTTGGAGCCGATGCCCTCGGTCTCGCTCAGGCCTTCAGCGGTCACATCGGTGATCACGCCGTCGGTCAGGGTCACGTTCACGGTCACTTCGCCGGCAAAGCCCTGGGCAGCGCCGGTACCGGTCACGGTTTCAGCCACAGCGCCGGACACGGTCATCAGCATGACCAGGGCCAGCAGCAGAGCGGAAATACGCTTCATCATAAGTCGTTTCCTCCTTGAAATGGTAGTATTGCCTTCAGCAGATACACAGCGAGTATAGCATAGCTTTGCATGAAATGCCACAGCCTTATCAGGAAAAGTAAACCCGTTTTATTTTTTGATAAAGGCATATCCGGCCTTTCCGGCGCGTACCCTGTGACAAAAAAGCACAAGGAGGCTTCCGGTATGGCACAGGCACGGACGCGCCGCCGCGGCGGCATGAAAACGAATCAATGGCTGAATATTCTCAAGGGGCTGGGCGTCTCGATCCTGGTGACGCTGGCCGGGGTGGTGCTCTTCGCGCTGGTGATGCAGTGGGTCAAGCCCACCGAGGGCGCGGTACGCATCTTCAATCAGGTGCTGAAGCTCCTCTCCATCGCCGTGGGCGTATGGGTGGCTGTGGGCCGGGGCGGCCAGGGCGGATTGCTCCGGGGCGCGGCGGTGGGCCTGGGGTACATGGCCATCGGCGTGGCGCTGTACGCGCTGCTTTCCGGCCAGCAGGCGCCGCTGACCTCCTACCTGGCCGATCTGGGCATGGGCGTGGCAGGCGGCGGCATCGTGGGGATGATTCTGTCGAATATTTCGCCGAAGTGATTGCAAGATGCGAAAAGATGGTGTATAATGGGTGCATTCCATTAGTAAACGGAGGAGATTTCCCATGAAGCATATCGAGACCATCCAGTCCCCCTGCCTGAAGCAGTCCCTGGTGCACGGCGGCTGCGGCGAGTGCCAGGCTTCCTGCCAGAGCGCCTGCAAGACCAGCTGCACCGTGGCCAACCAGTCCTGCGCCAACAAGGAGAACAACGCTGTTCTGGCCGGTAACGAAGGCAAGATCCGCCGCGAATCCAAGTAATTCCGTTCAACCCATCAGGGCGCGGTTTATTTCCGCGCCCTTTTCATTGGCATAATATTAGGAGGCAACCACTGTGATCCATACTTTCAAGGCCGTTGGCCAGCCCATGATGCTGGACGTTGGCTCCGGCGCCGTTCATGCCCTGGACGACCTGGCCTATGACGTACTCACCCTCTGGAACGATTGCTCCCAGGAGGAGATCAAGGCCCGGCTCAAGGATAAGTATTCCGAGGCCGAACTGGACGAGGTCATCGCCGAGCTGTGCCAGCTGGAGGAGATCGGCGCGCTGAACGCCCCCGATAACTACGACGATGTGAAGCAGCTCCAGGATCCCGGCGTGGTGAAGTCCATGTGCCTGCACGTGGCCCACGACTGCAACCTGCGCTGTAAGTACTGCTTCGCCGCCACCGGCGATTTCTGCATGGGCGAGCGCAAGCTCCTCTCCTACGAGGTAGGCAAAAAGGCCCTGGACTGGCTGGTGGAAAAGAGCGGCAAGCGCGTTCACCTGGAGGTGGACTTCTTCGGCGGCGAGCCGCTGATGAACTTCGACGTCATGAAGCGCCTGGTGGAATACGGCCGCTCCATCGAAGAGGAAAAGAACAAGAAGTTCAAATTCACCACCACCACCAACTGCGTGCTCATGACCGATGAGATCATGGATTTCTTCAACAGGGAAATGGGCAACGTGGTCATCTCCATGGACGGCCGCCCCGAGGTGCATGACCGTATGCGCCCCACCATCAACGGCAAGGGCAGCTACGCCATCATCGCCGAAAAGGCCAAGGAGTTCGCCAAGCGCCGCGGCCATCAGGAATACTACGTCCGCGGCACCTTCACCGGCTACAACAAGGATTTCGCCAACGACGTCCTTTTCCTGGCCGACGAGGGCTTTGAGCAGCTCTCCGTAGAACCCGTGGTCACCGACCCCGCCTGCGAATACGCCCTGCGCGAGGAGGACCTGCCCGAGCTCCGCGAGGAGTATGAGCGTCTGGCTGTGGCTTACATGGATCGCCGCGCCAACGGCAAATGGTTCAACTTCTTCCACTTCAACGTGGATCTGGCCGGCGGCCCCTGCCTGCGCAAGCGCCTCACCGGCTGCGGCGCCGGCAACGAGTACATCGCCGTCACCCCCGATGGCGAGATCTACCCCTGCCATCAGTTCGTCGGCCGCGAGGGCTACCGCATGGGCTCCGTGCTGGACGGCACCTTCAACTCCGACCTGCAGAAGAAGTTCGCCAACAACCACGTCCTCACCAAGGAAAAGTGCCGCGATTGCTGGGCCCGCTTCTACTGCTCCGGCGGCTGCGCCGCCAATGCCGAGGCCTTCCACGGCGACATCTCCAAGCCCTACGACATGGAATGCCAGCTGGAGCGCAAGCGCCTGGAGTGCGCCATGGCCATCTACGCCAAGGAACGCGCCGCCCGCAAGGAAAACGAATAACCAAAGGTGGCTCCCCCCCTGGGAAACCCCTGCCAAAGGGCCCTCCGGCCCTCTGAACACCCACTTCCGAATACGGAGGTGGGTGTTTTTGCGCATATAATTGTAGACACAAAAAGCGACATATGGTATACTGCATATTGTGGCAGAATCTGCCATATTGGTTTCGTGTACCCATAATATGATGTAAT
>SVGJ01000010.1 GCA_015056415.1 Clostridiales bacterium | reverse complement strand
GCGTCTTTAGATGCTTGCCGGAACTAATGCCTTGAAGGCACGGTGCATACCACCGGCTAAGCCGGTGGTTTTGATTGTGCATAATCGTTGCTCCGCCGCCATATGCATGGATAAGCGTTGGCGAGGAGGGACATCCATGGAAAAGGATTCGACATTCAATCTCTACAAGGATATTGCGGAGCGGACCGACGGCGATGTGTACATTGGCGTGGTTGGCCCTGTCCGCACGGGAAAGAGCACGTTTATTACCCGGTTTATGGAGGAACTGGTGCTGCCCCGGCTGACTGCCGGCCCCAGGCGCGACAGGATCGCCGATGAGCTGCCCCAGAGCGGCTCGGGGCGCACCATTATGACCACACAGCCCAAGTTTGTCCCGGGAGAGGCCGTGCAGGTGATGCTCCAGGAGCAGATCCCTGTACGCGTACGTATGGTGGACAGCGTTGGCTATCTGGTCAAGGGCGTACTGGGAACCTCGGAAAACGATTCAGCACGGATGGTGCATACGCCTTGGTTCGACCAGGATATTCCCTTTGAGCAGGCGGCGGAGATCGGCACCCGCAAGGTGATGACCGATCATGCCACCATCGGTATGGTGGTGACCACCGACGGCAGCATCACTGACCTGCCCAGGGGCGCTTATGTGGACGCGGAGGAGCGCGTTGTCGGGGAGCTTAAGCAGCTGGGCAAGCCCTTCGTGATTGTGCTGAATTCCGCCCAGCCCCGCGCGGCGGAGACGTTATCGCTGCGGGACGCGCTGGAGGATAAATACGCTGTGCCGGTGATGCTGCTGAATGTAAAGGAAATGTCCGTGGAGGATATTCAGCACGTGCTGGAAAGCATCCTGATGGAGTTTCCCCTGCGTGAGGCGCATCTGTCCACGCCGGCGTGGCTTGCCGCGCTGGACAGTGATCACTGGCTGGTACAGCATGTGCTGGAGGGCGTGCGTATCGCCGGGAAAACGCCGCGCCGTATGCGGGAGGGCGATGTGTTTGCCGAGGCGTTCGATGCCTCGGAGTACGCGGAGGAGGTCAGTCAGCAGCGGATCAATCCTGGCGAGGGTCGGATGGATTTCACGCTGCCGCTGAAGGAGGGCTTGTTCAACCGGGTGCTGGGCGAGGAGTGCGGCACCGAGATCAGGGGCGATGCGCATCTGCTCTCCCTGATGAAAGAGCTTGTTGCCGCCAAAGCGGAATATGACCACGTGGCGGAGGCTCTGCAGGCCGTGCGGGAAACAGGCTATGGTCTGGTGACGCCCGCCATGGCCGAGATGGCCCTGGAGGAGCCGGAGATCGTGCGGCAGGGCGGTCAGTTTGGCGTGAAGCTGAAGGCACACGCCCCCTCGCTGCATTTGATCCGGGTGGATATCGAGACGGAGGTCACACCTGTGGTCGGCACGGAAAAGCAGAGCGAGGAGCTGGTGCGCTATCTGCTGGAAGAATTCGAGACGGATCCGCAGAAGATCTGGAGCACCAATTTCTTTGGCAAGAGCCTGAACGATATGGTGCGGGAGGGACTGAACAACAAGCTCCTGCGGATGCCCGCTGATGCGCAGCAGAAGGTGCAGGAGACCCTCTCCAGGATCATCAACGAGGGGGACGGCGGGATGATCTGCATCCTGCTGTAAGGTTGACAAGCGGAAGGTTTCGCGCTACAATCAGATGCAAGGGTCTTGTGACCGCTGCAAATTCACATGAAACGAAGGTAGATACCGATGAAGTATCCCATGACGATTGCTGGCGTGAAGCGTGAACTGCCCCTGTGCCCCGTCTCTGACGAGCTGTACATCGGCGCGTTCGTCATCTTTGGCGATGTGGAGCTGACTGTGGCCTGCGCCAAGGCGCTGCTGGACATTGCCCCCGAGTATGACTACCTGATCACCGCCGAGTCCAAGGGCATCCCGCTGGGCTACGAGATGGCCCGTCAGCATGGCGACGCCAAGTGGCTGCTGGCCCGCAAGGGTGAGAAGGTCTATATGCAGAACACCTTCTCGGTAGAGGTGAAGTCCATCACCACCAATCATGTGCAGAAGCTCTATCTGGACGGCAATGACGCCGCCCTGATGAAAGGCAAGCGCATTCTCATCGTGGATGACGTGATCTCCACCGGCGAGTCCCTGCGTGCCATCGAAGAATTGGTGAAGCAGGCCGGCGGCGAGATCGTCGGCAAGCTGTGCATCCTTGCCGAGGGCGACGCCCAGCAGCGCCCCGACATCAAATACCTGGAAAAACTGCCGCTGTTCAACGCCAAGGGCGAGATCATCGGATAAAACTGTCAGACCTGCCGCGCGCAGGTCTTTTTTTTGTATAATCTGCTTTGAATGGTCATACACTATCCGCATTCAAGGAGGAATGCGGCATGACGGGATTTCGTACTGATCTGGCTCTGGAGCGCACGGTGCAGCCCGGTGGAATGGGCGATGGCGTGCACGTGAATGCCCACCGTGATGGCGATATGGAAACAACGTGGGTGCGCATCGATACGCCGGAGGCATCGAAGAGGCTGGGCAAGGCCCAGGGCGTTTACTGGACGCTGACGCATCCGCGGCTGCCCAGCCTGAGCCCTGAGGAAAGGATGGTGATCGCCCGGGAGGTCAGCCAGATGCTGCGGCTGCTCCTGCCGCCCCAGGGGGATGTGCTGGTGCTTGGCCTTGGAAACCGGCATATGACGGCCGATGCGCTGGGCGACAGAGTGGTCAGCGGAGTGCTGGTGACACGCCATCTCAAGGAGAAAAGGATGCGCAGCGTATGCGCCATGGCGCCGGGCGTGCTGGGCATTACAGGCGTGGAAACGGCAGAGCTCGCCCTGGGCCTGACGCAGAAACTGAAGCCCTCGGCCGTGCTGGTGATCGACGCGCTGGCGGCCATGGAGACCAGTCACATCTGTACCACGATCCAGCTGACGGATACGGGCATCAGCCCGGGAAGCGGCGTGGGCAACCACCGCCAGGGCATCAATGCCGAGTGGCTGCAGGTGCCTGTGATCGCCATCGGGATCCCCATGGTGGTGTACGCCTCCACCATTGTGCGGGACGCGCTGAGACGCATCCTGGCCAAGGAGAGCACCATCGAGCAGGCGGAGGCCATGGCGGCAGAACTGGCGGATGGATCGGTGGGGGATTTCGTGGTAACGCCCCGCAGCATCGATGAATTGGTACAGGGGCTGGCGGATATGCTTGCGCTGGCCATCAACGCTGCGCTGCAGCCGGATTTCACCATCGAAGAGCTGTCGCAATATCTGCATTGATTCTAATGGTGTGCTGTATCGCATATGCTGTACAAAATCGTTCAGCGGGGTGCGGTATGGCACGTTTTTATGTGTGGAAGAAGGGACAAGCACTGGCGGTGCTGCTGGGAGCGGCTCTGCTGCTGACGCTCGCGGCTGTGATGGCAACGGTGCTGCTTACATCCGGCGAAGCGCCGGTGGAGGACGCGACAGCTGTCTTTGCGGGCGGCGAACTGATCTATATGGTGGAAACGCCGCCGCCCGTGGTGGATACATCGCTGCGGGTGGAGGTAATACGTAGCACGGAAGAGCCGCCCCTGTCCGGAAAACGTGTGCTGATCTATCACACCCATACCTGGGAAGCCTTTGAGCAGGTGGAAGGCAGCCGATATGTCGAAACGGAAAAATGGCGCAGCAAGGATGACAGCGTCAACATGGTGGCCGTGGGCAACGCGCTGACAGCGGCGCTTGAGGCGCTCGGCTGCACCGTTGTGCATGATGAGACGGCTTTTGAGCCGCCGGATCTTTCCACGGCCTACCAACGATCCCTGAAGATGCTTGAAGAGCGGCAGGCGGCAGGCGAGACCTATGATATGTACATCGACCTGCACCGTGACGCCGTGGCTTCGGCTTCTTCGATCAAACGCACTGTGAATGTGGCAGGCGCGGAGCTCGCCAGGTTTATGGTGCTGGTTGGCAAGGGACAGGGGTACGAAGTCAAGCCGGATTGGCAGGCCAATTTTTCCGTGGCCGAGAAACTGACCCAAAGCCTTAACCGGCAGGCAGAGGGGATTTGCAGAGACGTCAAGGTGAAAACAGGCCGCTTCAACCAGCACATCGCGCCCTGCTGCGTGCTGATCGAGTGCGGACTGAACTATAACACGCTGGAGCAGGTATTGAATGGCATACCGTATCTGGCGCAGGCCATCTGTGATACGCTGACACAGTAAAAGCCCGGAGGATGTACTCCTCCGGGCTTGATGTGTTAGGCTTGCAGTGCTGCGAGGGAAAGGGGATACTCCTCCAGCAGCGGCTTCATGGCGGCGATGGTTCTGGTGTTGCGCTCCATGGCGGGGATGATCCACAGCAGGATCGCCCAGTCCATCGCAGCGGCAAGACCGCCATCCATCAGCGGCGTACAGGCGGAAACAAATTGGTGCAGCTCGCTCAGGGCGGAGCCGGAAAGGGGCGCGATGAGCTTCAGCACATTCTCCAGGATCTGAAGGATCTCATCCATCGAAACAGACGCAGAGGAGGCAAACGCCTTCAAAGCAGCGGCGCTGACGGGAGCCAGGACGCCGGCCTTCAGCTGAGGAATGAAGGGCAGCGCCGGCAGGGGGAAGATCGGCCAGGAGCTGGCTTCATAGGCGGTGCTGTGGGTCTGGTTCATGACGTTGCGAGCGGTGAACACCTTGGTGATGTTCTCAAGAGGCGCGTAGGCGGCCAGGCTGGTCAGCAGGATGGCAGGGGTGCCGTTGGCAGGCCGGGAGTCAAGCACAGGCTTTTGCTCGGGTGTGACCTGATGGGCGAAGCTGGAAGCCCAGCCCAGACGAAGGGCAAGGTTGGATACCAGCGTAGCGGCGGCGGCCGGGGTAACGGATGTCACGCCGATGCGGGGACAGATGGTCAGCGTGGCCAGAGCGGCCACGGCATGATTGCGGTGGAGGTTCAGTCCGCTGGCGGCAAAGGTATCCATCACGCGGCGGATCAGCTCGGTGGTCGCAATGCTCTCGCCGCCGATAGGCCGCAAATGCAGGGGCGTTCCGGCAACGGGCGCGGCGATCTGGGCGTCAGCCATGGCCTTGGCCAGCGCAGCGGGAAGCTCAGTGTGCTGCAATTCGTCCACGCGGCGGGTCAGCTCGTCCCGCTGGGCGATGAGGGCATTCTGCTGCTTGCGGAGCGCGGCAATGGCGGCTTCATGCTCGGCCTTGAGAGCTTCGAGGCGGGTGACATCCTCCTTGCTCTTGGCAGACATCCCTTCAATAATGCTGCGGCGGTACGCGTCCAGGTCAGCCTTGGCTTTGTCCAGCTGCAGCAGCGCAGCAAGCCGCTCGGCCTCCATATCATCCAGGCGGGATTTCAGCGTTTTCTGCAGGGGCGTGTCGTCGGGGGATTCGCTCATGCGGGGCTCCAGCTTGGCACGCATACCATCCAGCGAGAGGAGAAAATCGATAAGCTGCGTCTGTGCCTCCGGTACCTGCCAGGCAGCCTGCATGCTGGTGCAGGCCACTTCCACCGGATTCTCGACCTGACGCATGGTCGCGCCTGCGGGCAGGGGAGCGGTGTGCGGCTCGTTCCGGGCGACGCGCCACTGGGCGGAGACGACCTCCTGCAGCTTGTTCTTGGGCTGGGGGACGGCGGTGCGCATAGGCGCGCGATAAAGCGGCGTGCCGGAGAGCGGCTTGCTTTCCGCCGGAGCGGCAATGGCATCCTCAAGCTTGCTTTCCTGGTGGAGCAGGTTGGCACTTTTGGACAGCGGCTGATCCAGGCTGTGGAGAGTCTCTTCGAAATCCTTGCCCTTGTCGAGGATCTGCAAAGGCTTGCCGATGGGCAGGGCTTCATCCTGGGGTGTGGGAGTGGGCGCGGGCGCGGGAACAGGCGCCGGGGCAGCCGGCTTGACAGGGACGGGCTGCTCGATGCAAAGCATCACACGCTCGGCGCCATCGGGGCAAGCGAGGGGATACAGCACGCCGGCGGTTTCTTCGGCTGTGGCAGGCTGGGCGGGCTCCGCCTTGCGCACGGGGCCATAGATCGTATCATTTTCACGGATGTAGAAAAGCGGCGTCAGCGCCTTTTCGGCCAGGGCGGCATATTCGGCCGGGCTTCCCTCCAGCACCTCGAAGAAGGTGTGCTCGGGCAGGGCGTGAACGGTATCGGAGTAGAGGATGAACTGATTGGTTTCACCCTTGTCGGGCTTATAGTTCTTGTTGGTGCGGATCTTGTTGGCGTCGGCGGGGATGCCTTGCAGGTTCATCATGCAGTAGCCGCCGAGGGTGCGCATACGATCCTTGAAGGTATGCTGTTCATTGCGGTCGGGTACGATGCGCAGGCAGCCGTCATCCGGCCACAGACGCCGCGCTTCCTCCTGCACGTCGCCGCTGATGGTCAGCAAAGGGCGCACACGGAAATAAGCCCTTTGAATATTGTCTTCCTCAATAAAACAGAATACCAGTTCGCGCTCCAGATTCATCATAATGCCTCCACCTATATGATGATATAAAACGGTAATAAGCCACCTTGCCGTTTTATGTATGGGAGAAAATAACCTCTCCCATTTGAATATAGATCCAGATGTACAAATTGTAGCAAAATTTTCCCTCATCGTCAAGTGTTATCGCATATTTCAGGAGACAAACAGGGGGATCGGTTGCAAAATATAACTATACATGGTATAATAATCTGTCTTTGTTTATCAATGCGGCGAAAGGAGTGGCGGCTTCGTGGATCAACCTCCCTTGCGTGGAAGTCTTCTGCCTGCGTGGCCGGCATACCCTGTCGCGATGGCGAATACTGAAAGGAATGTTTGATCTCCATGTCCACGACCATGTGGGTCCTTGTTGCCGCACTGTTTGTTTGTGTGGCGCTTTCCGCTTTTTTCTCCTCCTCTGAAACAGCTTATTCCGCAGTGAGCAAGGTGCGGCTGAAGATGCTCCAGGCAGATGGCAGCAAACGCGCTGCTCTGGCGCTGAAGCTGGCCGAGGATTACGACAAGCTGCTCACCACCATCCTGGTGGGCAATAACGTGGTGAATATTGCCGGCACCTCCATTGCTACGGTGCTTTTTACGGCATGGGTCGGGAACTACGGCGCAACCGTCTCCACTGTGGTGATGACGGTCCTGGTGCTTATCTTTGGCGAGGTTTCCCCCAAGGCGCTGGCCAAGGAATCGCCTGAGCGCATCGCGATGTCGTTCGCTCCCGTGCTGAACATGATCGTGAAGCTCCTTCTGCCGGTGAATGCGCTGTTTAAGCTGTGGCGCCGGCTGCTGAGCCGTGTTTTCAAGCCACAGGAGGATGAAAGCCGCATCGAGGCCGAGCTGATGACCATGGTGGATGAGGCCGAACACGAAGGCGATATGGACGCTCACGAGGGTGAACTGATCCGCTCCGCCATTGAATTCAACGATCTGGATGTGCTGAGCATCATGACGCCCCGCGTAGACGTGACTGCCCTGGAGGACACCGCCAGCATGGAGGTCGCCGCCGATGTTTTCCGCGAGAGCGGTTTTTCCCGCATTCCTGTGTATCACGAGGATATGGATCATGTGGTCGGCATTCTTCATGAGAAGGATTTTTATGTGCTTCAGCACGCCGGCTGCAAGGACATCAGGCAGATCATGGCGGCTCCTGTCATGGCGCCATCCACGCTGAAGGTCTCCAAACTGCTGAAGCTTTTCCAGCAGACCAAGACGCACATGGTTGTTGTGCTGGATGAGTTCGGCGGTACCGAGGGCATCGTGACCATGGAGGACGTGCTGGAGGAGCTCGTGGGCGAGATCTACGACGAGCATGATATCATCAGCCAGGACGTGATCCCCCTGGAGGACGGCTCCTGTCTGGTGGATGGCAGCGTGCAGCTGAGCGAATTGCTGGAAAGTCTGGACGTTGAGGATACCTTCGAGGCGGAAACCGTGGGCGGCTGGGCCGCCGAGGTGCTGGGGTGCATTCCCGCCGTCAGCGCCTGCTTTGAAACTGAATTGCTTTGCGGACAGGTCACGCAGATGGACAAGCGCCGCGTGACACAGGTACGCGTATGGAAAAAACAGCCTGCCCATATGGCGCAGGCGTAAAACAACAGGAGGAATAACCTATGGCTAAGAAGAGCAAGGCGGAAATGAAGCAGCAGATGACCCGTATCATCTGCCTGGCCCTGGCAGTGGTGATGATCGGTTCGGTGCTGCTGGCGGCTGTTATGTCTCAGGTGTTCTAAGATCGGCCTGATCCGGCGAAGGGAGGGATGAACCATGGCCAGGCAAAGGAAGCGCCGGGGTATTTCCTTTGGTACGATCCTGATGCTTTGCATTACGGTCGTGGTTCTTCTGGGCTTCGCGGTTGTTTTTCCCAGGCTGGGCAGCAACCGGGATGTGATCGTTGATACAGGCAAAGCGCTCCAGGCGTTGTCCCTGGGGGAACTGCTGCCAGAATTGACATTGGGCGATATTCCGATCAGCCAGGCCAATACCCAGCAGCCGATGACGACGCTGGAGCCCCTGCCGCAGCCAGCGCAGGAGAACCCGTCTGCTCCGGTGGTGTTTGCGCCGGTGAACCAGGCGGCGGAGCCCACGGCATCGCCTGCGCCCACGGCTGTGCCGGGCGGCAGTTTTACCGCCACGTTTGGCGGCAGTATTATCATCGATGGTGACCTGCGCCAGCAGCACTATTTCAGCGAGGCCAAGAAGTATGACTTCTCGGATGTGCTGGCGCTTCTGAGAGATGAGCTTTCCGCCGATTTTTCCATGGTGACGCTGGAGAACATGATCTACCCCGATATCAAGCTTTCGGATGTCAACACGACTGCCGATGCATTGCCCATGCTGTCGCGTATGGGTGTTGACGCTGTGGCGGTTGGGTATCGGAATGCGTATAATCAGGGCATGGCCGGGCTTTCCTCCACGGTTTCCGCGGTTCAGGCCACGGGTATGACGGCGCTGGGCGCTTACACCAGCGAGAACGACGCAGCTGTGGCTGGCCGTATCATGGAGCTGGGCGGTGTGAAGGTCGCTCTGCTACATTATGTGACCGACGCCCTGGGCGATAAGGGTCGCAACGCCATGAAGAAGGACGGGAATTCCTTTGCCGTTGCCACTGACGCCCTCAGCGACGGAGCGGACGTGATCCTCCGGGATGTGGCCGAGGCGCGCAAACAGGGCGCGCAGGTCGTGATCGTTTCGCTGAACGGTACGGCGTCCTCGGGAAAAGCGAGCGCCACAAACAAGCAGATCGCCTTCGCGCAGCAGCTGGCTGACGCCGGGGTGGACTTGATCATCGGCGCGGGAAGCCGTGTTGTGCAGCCTGTAACATGGCTGACGGGCAACCTGGCTGATGGTTCGCAGGGAAAGACCCTTTGCGCCTACTCCCTGGGCACCCTGTTGAATGGGTCACGTACCAATTCCAATGTGGCCGGTATGCTGCTGCACCTGAAGATCTCTTATGATGGACAGAAGGTCGTCTTCGATCAGGTGAGCTATACGCCCACCTATATCTGGCGCTTCAAGCAGGACGGCCGGTATTACTATCGCGTGACACCAAGCCATCAGCCTGCTCCGGACGGCATGAGTGAAAGCCAGGTCGAAAGCATGGAGCGTGCGTTTACCAACGTAAAGAAATATCTCGGCGAAGATACGCCGCTGGTATTGCGATAATGGAGGGGAACAGTATGACTATCCGTGAAGCCATCGATATGATCATCAGCCATCACGCGCCGCTGCGCAGCGATGACACGGTGGATACCATCAAATGTGGCTATCCCGAGGATGAACTGACCGGCATTGTGACCACCTGCTGTGCCTCGGTGGCGGTGATCCGTGAGGCGATCCGGCTGGGCGCCAATCTGATCGTAACGCATGAGCCTGTATTCTACAGCCATCCGGATGATGTCGACGAGCTGGAGGGGCAGAATTCCACCTATGATGCCAAGCGCGCGCTGTGCGATGAAAACCGCATCACCATCTGGCGCGATCATGACCATATGCACACCGATACGCCCGACAGCATCATGGTGGGCATGGTGAAGGCCCTGGGCTGGGAACAGTATTACGAGGGGGATCTGAGCCAGCTGCGCTTTTCTCCCGCGATGTTCTGCCTGCCGGATATGAAGCTGTGTGATGTTGCCGAGCATATCAAGAAGTGCTTCCAGCTCAAGGCGGTGCGATGCGTCGGCGATCCTGAGTGCGTGGTACGCAAGGCCTGCTTCTTTGCGCACATCATGGCAGGGGATGGCGATATGGAAGCCATCCGCCTGATGAACCGCGAGGACATCGACCTTTTGATCCCCGGTGAGGTGATCGACTGGACCTGTGCCTCTGCCGTGCGTGATGCGGCACAGCTTGGCAAAAACAAAGCCATGCTGATCATGGGCCACTTCAATCTGGAGGAGCCCGGCATGATCCACGCGGCTGATATGATCAATCATATTTTCAACGGCGGAGTCAAGGTCACATTTGTGAGATCCGGCGATATGTATTTCTATCTGTAAGCCATTGATACAGCCGCCACTCAGCAGCGATGCAGGGTGGCGGTTTTACTGAACAAACACGGAGGTGCGCGGGATGAAGATACGTCAGGTGGCTGAATTGGCAAAGCTGAAGCTTGAACCGGCGCAGGAGGAACGAATGGAGGCTGAACTGGGACGCATACTGCAGTTCGTGCAGCAGATGCAGCCGTCCGGGGCGACGCCTCCGGCTGAAATGCCCTGCGGAAATGTACTCCGCGCGGACGAGGTGCTTCCCTCCATGGATCGTGAAACGTTGCTTTCCCTTTCGCCCGCCCGGACGAAGGAATACATGGCGGTGCCAAGAACCCTCGCAGAGGAGGGAGAGGCATGAGTATCATGGATATGCCGCTGACGGAGCTGACCTGGCGTCTGGCCAGCAGGGAGATCACTTCTGTTGAGGTCACCAGAGCGTTCATGGCCCAGGAGGACAGTATCGGCGCATTCATCACCCGGTGCGATGACGCTTTGCTCCAGGCGGAGCGAGCAGACCGTTTGCGCGCTGAGGGCGATGCGCATCCGCTGTGCGGCGTACCGGTGGCCGTGAAGGATAACATTTGCACCGCGGGCGTGAGAACGAGCTGTGCTTCCAGAATGCTGGAAAACTTTGTTCCACCCTATAACGCGACTGCGTGGCAGCGCATGCAGCAGGCCGGCTGCGTGTTGCTGGGCAAGACAAATATGGATGAGTTCGGCATGGGCTCCTCCACAGAGAACAGCGCCTTCTGCGTGACCCGTAATCCGCACAATACCGGGCATGTTCCCGGCGGCTCTTCCGGCGGCAGCGCTGCAGCCGTTGCGGCTGGCCTGGCGCCGGCTGCCCTTGGGAGCGACACGGGCGGATCTGTGCGTCAGCCTGCTGCTTTCTGCGGTGTGGTAGGCATGAAGCCCACTTATGGCACAGTGAGCCGCTACGGTCTTGTGGCCTTTGCCTCCTCGCTGGACACCATCGGCCCTGTGACCTCCACGGTGGCTGATAACGCGATGATCCTGGACGTTCTCGCGGGTGCTGACCCGCTGGACGCCACCTCAGCCCGCAGGGAGCATTTGCCCATGGCTGGTCAGATCAGCCAGGGGGTGAAAGGGCTGGTCATCGGTATTCCGGCAGAGCTGCTGGCGGAGGGCGTTTCGGCTGATGTCCGCCATGCCGTTGAAAGCGCCGCGCACGCGCTGGAAGCGCAGGGGGCCAGGGTGGAGGAGATCAGCCTGCCTCATGCGCAACAGGCGCTGCCTGCGTATTATGTGCTTTCCAGCGCGGAGGCTTCCTCCAACCTGGCACGGTATGACGGCGTTCGCTATGGCCGGAGAGCGAAGGAATATGACGATCTTGACGATCTGTATGTCCGAAGCCGGAGCGAGGGCTTTGGCGAGGAGGTAAAAAGGCGCATCCTGCTGGGGACTTATGCGCTTTCGGCAGGGTATTACGATGCCTATTACAAAACGGCGCAGCAGGTCAGGCAATTGGTGAAGCAGGACTTCCATGTGGCATTCACGCGCTGTGACGCTCTCCTGAGCCCCGTTGCAGCGACCGGCGCGTGGCGCTTCGGCGAAAAGACGGATCCTACGGAGATGTACATGAGCGACCTTCACACGGTGCCAGCCAGTCTGGCGGGGATCCCTGCGTTATCCGTTCCCTTTGGCAAGGATAGCCGTGGTTTGCCGCTGGGTGTGCAGCTGATGGGGCGTCCCTTTGAAGAGCGGCTGCTCTATCGGATCGGTCATGTGCTGGAGGTGATACAGCATGGCTGAGTGGAAAATGATCGATGGCTATGAGATGATCATCGGCCTGGAAGTGCACGTGGAGCTGAAAACACGCACGAAGATATTCTGCTCCTGCTCCACGACCTACGGCGCTGCGCCAAACACGCAATGCTGTCCGGTGTGCATGGGCTATCCCGGCACGCTTCCCGTGCTCAATGGCGAGGTTGTGCATTACGCGGCCCTGGCAGGCCTGGCACTTGGGTGCGATATTGCCCTGTATTCCAAACAGGACAGAAAGAACTACTTTTACCCCGATTTGCCCAAGGCCTATCAGATCAGCCAGTTCGATCTGCCGCTTTGCCTCGGCGGCGGCCTTGATGTCGAGATGCCGGCGGGCGTGAAGCACATCGGCATTACCCGTATCCATATCGAGGAGGACGCGGGAAAGCTGATCCATGATGAGCGTGGTACGCTGATCGACTGCAATCGCTGCGGCGTACCGCTGATCGAGATCGTTTCAGAGCCTGATATCCGTACGCCGCAGGAGGCGGCGGCATATCTGCGCAAGCTGCGCACGGTGATCCTGTATACGGGCGTCAGCGATTGCAGAATGAACGAGGGATCGCTGCGGTGCGATGTGAATCTGTCCATCCGCAAGCCGGGGGAACCGCTGGGGACGCGTACAGAAATGAAAAATCTGAACAGCTTCCAATCCGTGCAGCGGGCCATTGAGGCGGAATACATCCGTCAGGTGGAGGCGGTGCGGCGGGGCGAGGCTATCCTGCAGGAAACACGGCGGTTCGATCAGGCGACAGGGCTGACCTATGCCATGCGCCGCAAGGAAAACGCCCATGATTACCGCTATTTCCCCGAACCCGACCTGCCGCCGCTGGTGCTGACCAGCGAGCAGATCGGCGCGTGGAGAAGCGAACTGCCTGCCTTGCCTGACGAGCGCAAGGCCGCCTATGTCCGTGACTATGGGTTGACCAGCTACGCCGCGGAGCAGATCTCCTCAAGCAAGGTAGTGGCGGATTGGTTTGAGGAAGCGGCTGCTTCCACCCATGCGGTGAAGACGCTGGTGAATCTGATGACCACGGAGGTCTTCCGGTTGATGGCGGCGGATGACGAGTTGATCCCCATGAGTGCGCTGCATCTGGCGAAGATCGCCGATATGCTGCAGGAAGGGGAGATCAATGGCGGCACGGCCAAAAGAACCATCGCTGCACTTTGGCTCCATGACGAGGATCCGTCGGCTTTTGTGGAGCGCAGCGGGCTGAAGCAGATCAACGACGTGGCCGAACTGACCCTGCTGGTGCGCCGTGCCATTGACGAGAACCCTGCCATGGTGGAAAAGTACCGCAAGGGAAAGGAAACCATGAAAAAGGCCCTCATGGGCGCGGCCATGGGGCTGTGCGGCGGAAGGGCAAATCCGGTGAAGCTGCAACGGTTGATGGATCAGGCGCTGGATAACTGAAATGGATAGACGCTGAGATGAACTCAGCGTCTTTTCTTTCGCGCGTGGTAGGAAAATGCAAAAGGAACAGCGAATACATTCATGTAAACGGTTACAGACCGTCGAAAGGAAGTTTGCGATGGAAAACAAGTTGGCTCAGCTTGAAAAAAATATGCTGGATATGCAGCGAATGGATCACGTTATGCTGATGGGGTGTATCCATGTATGCCGTGCTACGGGCGAGAAGGCCTGGCGGGATATGGCACTGGAGCAGGTTCGTGCCGGTGTGCCAGATGGAGCGGCCGATGGAATGCCGCTGCTTTTTGCCATGGAAGAGGATCCCGCTGAGGATCGGCGCGCTACGATAGAGGCTTTTGCGGCCCGGCCATTGGATGGATTGAGCATGGTGGACGCTTATTGCGTTTTGCCCTTCCGAATGGCGTATGAATTCCGGCTGAATCGTATGGCTTGGGTGAGTCGTGTGGCAGCAGCCTTCAGAAGCTTGCATGAGCTGCTGTATGATGAGAAAGAAGCCCTGCATCACGCCTCCGTGGGTGCGGAGGTTTCCGCGGAAGCGACGGGCTGGTTCCTGATGGCGCTTGTCGACGGCATTGAGCAGTGTGACCAGCAATTGTATGAGCATTGGCGCACTATGGTCGATATTTTCCGGTATGTGCTGCGCGGCATTCTCCGTGTGGGAAAAGCGGAGGAAATACCCGGTATGGCGGCATACAGCATTCTGAAGGGGATCCGGCTGGGGATCATCGATCCGGAACGGTATCGCCCTGTTGGACTGAAGCTCGCTGAAAGCCTGCCGCAGGGGACGCATCCGGGCATTGAAGCAATGGTCTGCGCTGAAATACTGATGATGAATGATGCGGGGAGGTGAGCCGGATGAAGATCGATAAGCTGTTTCTTTGCTCCCGCAGCGTTACTGTACAGGTGGAGGATGGCGGGCTTTACATGACGAACAAGCCTTATCGTCTGACGCTGAACGGTGAGGAAGCCGGTATGATCAATACAGTTGTTACCAGCCTGTATGATCTTTGGCCTGATACGAAATATCACCTCCAAGTCTGGGACGGCGAGACGCTTGTGGCGGAAACTGAGTTCCGCACGGAAGAGGAAAGCTTTTCCATGAATGTTCGCCGCTTCGGCGCTGTGGGCGATGGTGTTCATGACGATACAGCCGCCATTCAGGCGGCGATCATCTGCTGCCCGCCAAAGGGACGTGTGCTTATTCCCGGGGGAAGCTACAGGGTAAAGCCGCTGTTTCTGAAAAGCCATATCAGGCTGGAACTGCAGAAGGGCGCTGTATTGCAGCTGGAGAGGGAAAGAGATCTGTTTCCCATTCTGCCGGGCATGATCCAATCCACTGACGAGGAAACGGATCTCAACCTTGGCACCTGGGAAGGCAATCCGCTGGATATGTTCGGCTCGCTGATCACCGGTGTGGACGTTAACGACGTGGTGATCTATGGCCAGGGTGTGGCGGACGGCATGGCCCAGGAGAGCGACTGGTGGGTGAATCACCGCATCAGGCGCGGCGCATGGCGTCCCCGGCTGCTGTACCTGTGCAGGTGCAAAAATGTGACCGTGCAGGGGATCACCTTCCGCAACAGTCCGGCATGGAACCTGCATCCGTATTTCAGCAATGACCTGAAATTCCTGAATATTTCGGTGCAGGCACCTGCCGACAGCCCCAACACCGATGGATTTGATCCTGAGAGCTGCAAGGGCATTCTGGTAGCGGGCGCGCATTTCTCGCTGGGTGACGATTGCATTGCTATCAAATCCGGCAAGCTGTACATGGGCGCTACCTATGCTACCCCCTGCGAGGATATCGAGATCGTCCATTGCCTGATGGAGAACGGGCACGGCGGTGTGACTGCCGGCAGCGAAATGGCTGGCGGAGTCAAACACGTGCAGGTGCGTGATTGCGTTATGCGAAACACCGATCGTGGCCTGCGGGTCAAGACTCGGCGTGGTCGCGGCAAAAATGGCGTGATCGATGATATCGTGTTCGATCATGTTGAAATGGAGCATGTGGGAACACCCTTTGTGGTGAACTGCCTGTACTACTGCGATCCTGACGGCCATACCGAATATGTTCAGAGCCTGGAGCCTCAGCCCGTGGATGACCGCACCCCTTATGTGGGCAACATTGCTTTCCGTCATGTCAATGCCACAGAGGTGTCCTGCGCCGGGTACTTCCTCGGCCTTCCCGAGCAGCCCATCCACAATGTTACCATGGAGCATGTGAATATCACGTGCGCCCGCGCGGGCAAGCCCATGCAGCCTGCCATGGCCGATTGTGTGCCCAGGTGCGTCAACAAGGGCATCGTCGCCAGCGATGTGCACAAGATGATCCTCAGGGATGTTCGGATCACCGGCTACGAAGGCGAACGAATCGAAACCAAAAACGTGGAACTTACCGAAGAATAATTAAAACAGAGAGCAGACAACTCAAACTGCTCTCTGTTTTTTTTCTGCGCATCCCGCGGGGCTTTCATCGAAAATCTGACGGGTGTCCGCATAACGAGGAATGCGTACGCCTTGTCAGGGATTGCCGGAACGACGATTTTTGACGATAACGTTGAGCGTCGCGAAGACCATCAGCATCAGGATGGTGACAAAGATGGCGCTCATGCCGCCGTTGAAACCGAAACGCTCTGCCAGGGCGCCTACCAGCGAGGGCATCAGGATCGCGCCGGAGGAGCCAATGCCCAGCAACGCGCTGGTTGCCATGGGATAGGTGTTGGTGAAGACGGCTGCATCAGAATAGATCATGGGGCATATGCCGGCCATGCACAGGCCGAGGCCCGCTACGGAGATGGTCACCATGGTCACGGTGGAGCAGGAAAGCATCAGGAAATAGAACACAGCCACGCCAAAAGAGGAAATCATCATCATTTTCTTTTGGCTGAAACGGCTGGAAAGGAGGGCACAGGTCAAGCGTCCCACCAGCATGACCACCCACATCAGAGAGGACATGGTCTGACTGTAGCTGACAGGGTCGGAATTGGAAGCTGCCAGGGATGCGACCAGGTTTTCCTTGTTCTGGATGTAGGTCACCAGCCAGCCGTTGATGGCGTACTCTGAGCAAAGGTAGCAGAACATCATGGCGGCCAGGATCAGGAAAGCGGGATTCTTCAGGAAGGACATGGTGCTGTTGGTTTTGTCCCGGCGGTCGGGCATATCGTTTTCAAGGCGCATACGGCTGAACCTGAACACGCTGATCCCAACGCAAATGATGACGTATGCGAGGCCGGCCTGCCAGGAGACCTTGGTGCTGAGAAACAGAAAGATCAGCGGCGTGGTGATGGCGCCAATGGCAAAGGAGCAGTGCAGCAGGTTGGAAGCAGCCGGACTGCCGCCGGAAAGCAGATTCACCATGCGGTTGTCGAAATTGGTAACGCTTCCGCGGCCCATGCCCGTAAAAAGAAATGCGACGAGCAGCCAAACGGGATTCCCCCAGAGGATCATCATCAACAGGCCGATACAGGCCAGGGAGGCAAGCAGCACAATGGATCTGCGCTGGCCAAGCCACAGCGGGACAAGGCCGCTGATGAAACCTGCGATCAGGTTGCCGGCGGAGTGTGCGGAAAGGAAGAAACCGCTGACTGTTTCGCTCAGGCTGTAGGCTGCTTTCAGATCGGGCAGCGCGGCGCCCAGCACCAGGGAGGTCGACCCGTTACAGAAAAAAGCGAAGAAGCAGGTGAAAAGCAGGGCGCGTTGAGCCCTGCTCATATTCTTGATGAATGAAAACATATTGGCAGTTATCCTTTGTGTTTTGTGATCACAGCGTCACGCCTGTTTTGAAGATGGCCAGGTCGTGGAAGCCGTGCTTCTCGGAGCATACCTTCTGCCCGGAGGCGGTGGCCAGCACAAAATCCATCAGTGCCTGGGAAAGCTCGGGCAGCGTTTTGCCATCCAGCAGCTCGCCGGCGTTAAAATCGATCCAGCCGTGCTTGAAGCCTGCAAGCCTGCTGTTGCTGGCGATCTTCACGGTGGGCACAGGGCAGGCGAAGGGTGTGCCGCGGCCCGTGGAGAACAAAACGATCTGCGCGCCGGAGGAAGCCAGCGCCGTGGCGGCCACCAGATCATTGCCGGGGGCGGAAAGCAGGTTCAGCCCGGCAGTCCTGACCTTTTCGCCATAGGCCAGCACATCCTTCACAGGGGCGAAGCCGCTCTTCTGGGTGCAGCCCAGGGCTTTGTCCTCCAGGGTGGAAATGCCGCCGGCCTTGTTGCCGGGCGAAGGATTCTCGTAGATGGTCTGGTGGTGCTCCTCAAAATACCGCTTGAAATCGTTGATGAGGGATACGGTTTTTGCAAACATTTCCTCGGTCTCGCAGCGATCCATGAGGATCGTTTCCGCGCCGAACATCTCGGGCACCTCGGTAAGGATGGTGGTGCCGCCCTGGGCGACAAGCAGATCGGAGAAGCCGCCGATAACAGGGTTTGCCGTAATGCCGCTGAAGCCGTCGGAGCCGCCGCACTTCAGGCCGATGACCAGCTTGGAGGCAGGACAGGGGACACGAACCTCACCCCGCATATGTTCAGCCAGCTCGGTGAGGAGCTTCATGGCCTCGGCGAACTCGTCCTCCACTTGCTGGCAGACGAGGAAACGAACACGGGCCTTGTCGTAATCGCCCATGCGCTCCTCGATATAGCTTACGCCGCTGTTTTCGCAGCCCAGGCCCAGCACCAGCACGCCGCCCACATTGGGATGGGTAGCCAGGTCAGCAAGGATCTGCCGGGTGTTGTCCTGATCATCGCCCATCTGGGAGCAGCCGTAGGGATGGGGGAAGGCGTATACATTCTCCACTCCGCCGCCCACCAGGGACTGGGCTTCCTTCTCCAGGGCTTTGGCAATGTCGTTCACACAGCCGACGGTGGGGAGGATCCACAGCTCGTTACGTACGCCTGCCTTGCCATCGTGCCGGGGATAGCCCATGAAGGTGGAGGGCTCGGTGGCTTCAACCGTGGGGAAGGTCGGACGGAACTCATATTCCAGCTCGCCGGAGAGCAGTGTGTGCAGATTGTGTACATGGATGTGGCTACCCTTGGTGATGTCTTCTTTGGCATAGCCGATGGGGAAGCCATACTTGATAACATTGCTGCCCTTGGGGATGTCCACAAGCGCCACTTTGTGGCCTGCAGGCACGTCGGTGGCAAGGGTGAGGCGGTTATCCTCCAGGGTGACGGCGGTCCCGGCATTCAGGCCGGAAAGAGCGACGGCTACGTTATCCTTTGGGGTGATGCGAAGCAGCTCTGCCATGATTCAGCCTCCGAAACGCTCGGTCATAACGGCCTTCATGCCGCGGGACAGAATATCCTCCAGGGAAGCGGTCACACTTTCCACGATACCGGGAACCTTGATCAGGTCGGCGCCGAAGAAGGCTTCGTTGCCAAGGAATGACTTGACCATCTCGCCTGCGGGCAGGGAGGACTTCTCGGCAAAGAACTCCAGCACGGCAGCATCATCCTGCAGGGTGTAGGGCTGGCCGTCGCGGACGCATTCCAGCTTGCCGTCCGCGATCTTGCCGCCATGGTACAGGCTCATCAGCGCGGCCAGGGAGAAGGTCAGGTGTTCAGGGAGCTTGCCTTCCTTTTCGGCGTAGACCAGCAGGCTGGGCATGCAGCGGGCACGCCACTTGGAAACGCTGTTCAGGCAGATGGAAAGCAGGGCATGCTTGATATACGGATTCATGAAGCGGGCGGTCACGGCTTCCGCAAAGGCCATCAGATCATCCTTGGGAAGGGTGAGCGTGGGGATGACTTCATCATAGAGGGTCTTCTGCATGAAGGTCTTGATCATCGGATCGTTCATGGCGTCCAGCACATAGTCATAGCCGCACTGGAAGGCCATGGGCACAAAGGATGTGTGAGCGCCGTTGAGAATGCGCACCTTGCGCTGCTTATAGGGCTTCTGGTTATCGGTGTAGATCACGGGCAGTCCGCACCGGGGCAGGGGCAGTTCGCCGGAGAGGTCCTTTTCGCTCTCGATGACCCACAGGCCAAAGGGCTCGGCGGTGACCAGGATGCGGTCCTCATAGCCAAGCTTCTCCCAGATGGCCTGATCCTCGCCGCGGGGATAGCCGGTAACGATGCGGTCCACCAGGGTGGAGGTGAACACGCAGGCTTCCTCCAGCCAGGTTTCGAACTTCTCGCCCAGCTTCCAGAGCTTCGCCAGGGCCATCACGCACTTCTTGAGCATGACGCCATTATCGTCAATAAGCTCCACGGGCAGGATGATCAGACCCTTGTCATGGGCATAGTTGAAGTGTACGGCGCGTTCGTAAAGGAGCTTGGTAAGCTTGCCGGGGTAGGAATTGGGCGGGCAGAGCTCAAGCTTGTCGTTTTCATCCAGGACGATGCCGGCCTCAGTGGTATTGGAAACGATGAAGCGCAGGGTCTCGCACCTGGCATAGGCGGCGTAGGCGTCGTAATCAGCATAGGCGTCTACGGCGTCGGATACGGAGGTGATCACACGGGATTGCTCCACAGCCTCGCCATCCACCAGGCCACGCAGCAGCACGGTGTAGCGGCAGTCCTGCTCCTTGAAGGCGGGGAACAGCGTGCCGATGGAGATAGGCTTCACCAGCGCGACCGAGCCATTGAAACCGGCCTTTTCGTTGGCAATGTCGATGAAATAGTCAACGAAAGCGCGCAGGAAGTTGCCTTCGCCGAACTGAAGCACTTTCACGGGACGGGAAGCGGCGGGCGCCATGGCGGCAGTGAGTCGATCCATAGTAAAATCCTCCATGATATCTCTGGTGTGGTGAATTGCTGATCAGATGCGTGTAAACGATTACATTTCACGCGCTTTCATTGTACATCCTTTTTTCCTCTCCGTCAATGCATTTTGTGTATTCAGGCAAAGTTTTTGACGGATCTGGACGGTGAAAGTGAAATAGGTGTTGCAAATCCGGTGAAAAGCGTGTATAATCAATCAAGAGAGGATCCCTGTAAACACTTACAATCCAAGAGGGGTGAGCGCGTGAATATCTACGACATTTCCAAGAAGGCGGGCGTTTCGATCGCAACGGTGAGCCGTGTGCTGAACGATAGTCCTCACGTCAGCCCCGCTACCAGGCAAAAGGTCATGGCCGTCATCAACGATAGCGGCTACGTTCCCAATGCGTTTGCCCGAGGCCTTGGTCTGAACACCATGAAGACCATCGGCCTTCTTTGTCCCGATGCTTCGGATCCCTATCAGGCTCAGGCTTTGGCTTATCTGGAGCATGCCTTCCGCACCCGGAACTACGATTGCGTGCTAAGCTGCACGGGCAAAGGCCTGGACGCCCGCATTGCCGGCGTGGAGCTGCTCAAATCCCGTCATGTGGACGGTATGGTGCTGATGGGTTCTTCCTTCATCGAGAATGCCGATAAGGATAACGACTACATCCGTCAGGCAGCCAAAAGCACGCCGTTGATTCTGCTGAACGGCTCCTTTGCCTGCGAGCGTGTCTATTGTGTGCTGTGCGATGATCAGCGTGCCACCATGGAGGCGACCCAGCACCTGCTGGATACCGGCTGCAAGCGGATCCTCTACCTGTATCACAGCAAAAACTATTCCGGCCGCAAGAAGCTGGCAGGCTATCGTGCCGCGTTGAAGAACAGAGGCGTGGAGGCGGATGAAACGCTGCTGTGTTACTTCGCTCAGGACAAGATGAGCGTGCAGGATGTGCGCGACCAGCTGCTGCAGATGGAAAAGCGGGGCGTGCAGTTTGATGCGGTGCTTGCCAGCGAGGACAGCCTTGCCATCGGCGCGTTGAAATACGCCCGGACAGCCGGCAAGCGGGTACCTGAGGATCTGTGCGTGGCGGGCTACAACAACTCCACCTACTGCAATTTCTGCGAACCGGAGCTCACCAGCGTTGATAATAAGCTGAAGGCCATTTGTGACCACATCGTCGAGACGATGATGGGTGTGCTGGACGGCAAGGAAATGCCTCAGAAAACGGTGTTTACAGGCGAATTGGTGCTTCGTCAATCCACCAGGAAGTGACCGGATCCACCGGTGTGGATTACATATAATGCTTTATGCTTGAAGGAGAGAGAACCATGCAGGCTTTCATGGACAAGGATTTTCTGCTGAACACTGAAACGGCCCGCAAGCTCTATCACGAGTACGCTGCCAAGTGCCCGATCATCGACTATCATTGCCATATCAGCCCCAAGCAGATCTGGGAGGATCTCAAGTATGAGAACATCACCCAGGTTTGGCTGGGTGGAGACCACTATAAGTGGCGCCTGATGCGCTGCGCCGGTGTGGACGAGAAGTACATCACCGGTGATGCCACCGACTATGAGAAGTTCTGCAAATGGGCGGAAGTCGTGGGCAAAGGCATTGGCAACCCGCTGTATCACTGGAGCCATCTTGAGCTTCAGCGCTTCTTCGGCTATCATGGAGCCCTGAGCGCGAAGACCGCCGACGAGGTGTGGAACATCGCCAATGAGAAGCTGCAGTCCGTGGGCTACTCCGTTCGCGGCCTGATCGAAATGAGCAATGTCGAGACCATCTGCACCACGGACGATCCCATCGACAACCTGGAGTGGCATCAGAAGCTGGCAGCGGACAAGTCCTTCAAGACCAACGTCTGGCCTGCCTGGCGTCCCGACAAGGCTGTGAATATCGAAAAGCCTGATTTTGCCGATTACCTGGCCAAGCTGTCCGCGGCCGCGGAGATGGAGATCAGGACCTTTGCCGATGTGAAGGTTGCCCTGACCAGGCGTATGGAGTATTTCCATGCCAACAAGTGCTGCCTGAGCGACCACGGCATCAATTATGTGATGTTCGAGCCCGCCACCGATGACGAGGTCGAGGCGATCTTCGCCAAGCGAATGGCCGGCGAGAGCGTCACCGCCAGGGAAGAAGCGGCCTACAAGACGGCTTGCCTGATGTTCTTCGCTGCCGAGTACAAGCGCTTGAACTGGGTGATGCAGCTGCACTACGGCTGCCGCCGCGACAACAACCTGACCATGTACGCCAAGCTCGGCCCGGATACCGGCTATGACACCATCGATAATTTCGCGCCTGCCGGGCAGACGGCTGCGCTCCTGGGCGCTGTGGAGAAGGCCGGCAATCTGCCCAAGACCATCCTCTATAGCCTGAATCCAAACGATAACGCGGCGATCGATACCATCTGCGGCTGCTTCCAGAACAGCGAGGCCGTGAGCAAGATACAGCACGGTTCTGCCTGGTGGTTCAATGATCACTTTGAGGGCATGACCGATCAGCTGACCTCCCTGGCACAGCTTGGCTATCTGGCTGGTTTTGTTGGCATGCTGACCGACAGCCGCTCCTTCCTGAGCTATCCCCGGCATGAGTACTTCCGCCGCATCCTGTGCCGCCTGCTGGGCCAGTGGGTCGAGGACGGACGTTTCCCCCAGGATTATGATATCCTTGGCGAGATCGTCACCGGCATCAGCTGCGTGAATGCCCGGAAGTATTTCAACTTTGCCCAGAAGTGAGCCGATATGAAATTTTTTGATACTGTCGATCTGCGTGATGCGGAGATTTTTCTGCGGCTGAAGAGCACCTGTGAGGCACAGCCGGAAAAACGCTGGCTGCCTGCATACTACTTTGATATCTGCCTGCTGGATGGAACGGTCGTGGGCTATTGCGATCTCCGGATCGGCCATAACGACAAGACCTATGTGGGCGGCAATATCGGCTATGGCATCCACGAGGTTTATCGTGGGCACCGCTATGCGGCCAAAGCCTGTGAGCTGTTGTTCAGGCAGGCCAGAAAGCATGGTATGGACTACGTGATCATTACATGCGTGCCGGATAACGCCGCATCGTACCGCACCTGCGAGATCGCAGGTGGAAGATTGCTGGAGATCGTTGACATTCCCGAGGATAACGAGATGTATGCTGAGGGAAAGCGTAGGGTTCGTGTATATCGGTTTGAATTGTAAAGGACGCCCCGCATGATGAAATAGATCATGCGGGGCATTTTTTGTGAAAAAACCGCATGACTCATGTCATGCGGTGAAAGCTTTACTTCAGGCGCTCGCGATACTGCTCCAGCTCTTCCTGATTGGCCAGCACATGGTGGCCGGGCTCGATCTCCGTCCAGACGGCGGGATCCGTGTCGTAATGGTGGCAGGAAGGGTCATAGACCTCCAGCACCTTGTTCTTTTCAGCAATGGGGTTGGGCTGGGGGATCGCGGACAGCAGTGCGCGGGTGTAGGGGTGCAGCGGGTGACGGAAGAGGGTCTCGGTTTCGGCCATTTCCACGATGAGACCCTTGTGGATCACGGCGATACGGTCGCAGATGAAGCGCATGACGCTCAGATCGTGGCTGATGAACAGATAGGTCAGGCCACGCTCGCGCTGCAGCTGGCTCATCAGGTTCAGCACCTGTGCGCGGATGGACACGTCCAGCGCGGAGATGGGCTCGTCGGCGATGATGAACTCGGGGTTCATGACCAGGGCGCGGGCGATGCCGATTCGCTGGCGCTGGCCACCGGAAAACTCGTGGGGGAAGCGGGAGGCAAACTCAGGCAGGAGGCCCACGTCGTTCAGCGCCTGCGTAACCTTTTCGGAGATCTCTTTTTTGCTGTATCCACGGCCCTGCAGACCCTCGGAAACGATGTAATCGATCTTGGCGCGCTCGTTCAGAGAGGCCATGGGATCCTGAAAGATCATCTGGATCTTGTTGGTGATCTCACGGTCAAGCTCCCTGCTGATGCGGCCGGAGATCTCCTTATTGTGGAATTTGATGGAACCGCCGCTGGTGGGATACACACGGATGATGCTGCGGCCGATGGTAGTCTTGCCGGAGCCGGATTCGCCAACGATACCGAAGGTCTCGCCCTTGTAGACGTCAAAGCTGACGCCTTTTACGGCCTCGAAGCGCTTACGGCGGGTACCGAAAGCAACCTTCAGATCCCGCACCTCCAGGATGACTTCGCGGTTATCAGTCGCCATGGTTCACACCTCCGATATCCTTGATCTTCTTCAGCGCAGCCGGGGGCTCCACCTTGGGTGCGCGGGGATCCAGCAGCCAGGTGCGGGCCTTATGGGTGGGGGAGACATGGAAATACGGGGGCTGCTGAATGTGGTCGATCTTCAATGCGTGGGGATTGCGGGCGGCGAAGGCATCGCCCTTGATCTCTTTGAACAGGTTGGGAGGCGTACCCTTGATGGAATACAGCTCCTCGCCGCGCTGGCCCAGCTGGGGCAGGGAGGAGAGCAGCGCCCACGTGTAGGGATGCCGCGCGTCAAAGAAGATATCGTCCACGGTGCCAAGTTCAATGATGTCGCCGGCGTACATTACGGCGACGCGCTCGGCGATATTGGCAACAACGCCCAGGTCGTGGGTGATGAAGATGATCGTCAAATTATACTTGGCCTTCAGATCCTTGAGCAGCGTCAGCACCTGGGCCTGGATGGTGACGTCCAGGGCGGTGGTGGGCTCGTCGCAGATGAGGATCTTGGGCTGGCAGGCGATGGCGATGGCGATGACGATGCGCTGACGCATACCGCCGGAAAGCTCATGGGGGTATTGCTTATAGCGCCGCTCGGGATCATCGATACGGACGTCTTCCAGGATGCGGATGACCTCGTCATAGGCCATGTCGCCGGTCATGCCGCGGTGGAGCTCCAGTGCTTCGCTGATCTGCCAACCGATGGTCTTCAGCGGATTCAGGCTGGTCATGGGATCCTGGGGGATCATGCAGACCTCGCTGCCACGGATGCGCAGCCAGTCTTCGTTGTCTTCAAACCGAGCCATGTCGATGTAGGGACGGCCCAGCTCGTCCTCGCCGGCGGCGGAATGGTTGCGCATCTTATCGCCCATGCCGAAGTAGTGGATCGAACCGCTTTCAATGAAGCCATTCTGATCCAGCAGGCCGATGAAATTCTTGTTCAGCACGCTTTTGCCGCAACCGGATTCGCCGACGATGGCAAGGCTTTCGCCCTCAAGAACATCCAGGTTGATGCCGCGCAGCGCATGGAGAACACGGCCGCGAAGCCTGAACTTGACATGAAGGTTGCGGACGGAAAGAATCGGATTTGCCATTTCGTTACGCTCCCTTCATTAAATGTGGTTCTTCGGGTCGGCGGCGTCGGAGAAGGCGTTGCCGATCATATAGAAGGAAATGGTGACAATGCTCAGCAGGATCGTGGGATAGATCAGCTGATAGCGCAGGTTGGGGCTCATCATCAGGGTGCGGCCTTCATTAATCAGATTGCCCAGCGAAGGTGTAGTCGCGGGCAGGCCCAGGCCAATGTAGGTGATGAACACCTCGCTGCCGATGGCGCCGGGAATGGACAGGGCCATGCGAAGCATGATGACGGACACCAGGTAGGGCAGGAGATTTTTCATGATGATGCGCCAGGTGTTGGTGCCCAGGCAGCGGGAGGCGACATTGTAATCACGGTCGCGGATGATCAGCACCTGGTTGCGGACAAAGCGCGCCATGCCGATCCAGCCGGTGATGCTCATGGCCAGGATGATCGTGCTGACGCCGGGCTTGAGGATGAAGGAGATCAGGATCAGGACGATGGTGGAAGGAATGTTGTCCAGCACGTTATAGATCTCGGTAAAGAAGAAATCCAGCTTGCGGACATAGCCCCAGAGCACACCGACCAGAATACCTACGAGTGCTTCGATCATCGCTACGGCGATGCCGATGAACAGGGAGGTACGGGTGCCGCTCCAGATACGGGCCCAGAGGTCCTGACCGATGGAGTTGGTACCCAGCCAGTGCACGGAGTTGGGCTGCAGGTTCTTAATGGGAAGGCCGGTGGCCGGATCATTGTTGACATCAAAGGGATCGAACTGCGCGGGCAGCAGCGGCTGGATGAAGGTGAACAAAACCACCGCCAGCATCAGGCACAGCAGGAACATGGCGACTTTATTTTTGCTGAAGGCATTCAGCGTGGAGCGCCAGTAGGAATAATTGCTCGCGCCGGTGCGTTCCACTGCAGTCTCGTCAAAATCGGCATATGCAAACATGGAAGGATCGTTCAGGTCTTCCTGCAGGGCCTCACAGCAGTGCTGTTCCAGCTCTTCAAGCTTGGGGTGCTTCAGAATTGCCATTAACGGTCGCCTCCTTTCTTGGTGAAGCTGATGCGGGGATCAAGGGTGACCATCAGGATATCGCCGAGGATCAGGCCGATAACGCCGACGCAGGCAAACAGCAGCACGATACCCTGGATCATGTTGTTATCCTGCTTCTTGATCACGTCAACCAGCAGACCGCCCATGCCGGGAATGCCATAGAGAGATTCGATGTAAATCGAGCCGATGACGGTGTTCAGGAAGGAGGTGGGAATATACTGAGCCAGCGGCACAAAGGAATTGCGGAAGATGTGCCGGAACATGATCTGGTTTTCGCTGGCGCCCTTGATGCGGGCAAGCATGACATAATCCTTCTTGCTTTCATCAACCATGTAGCGGCGCAGCCACATGGCGTAGTAGGCAATATTGCCCAGCGACATGGAGATCACGGGAAGGACCCAGCGGATGCCCTCGGGATTTCGGGTGAAGAGCATGCTGATGTTCAGCAGATCCGTGCCGTAGAGCTGAATGAACAGGTAATATACTGCTGCGGGGACGGCGTTGATCAACACGATGAAGCCGGTACCGATGTGGTCAAACAGCTTGCCTTTGTATTTGGCCATCAGTGTGCCCATGGGAAGACCCACCAGCAGCGCCAGGCAAAGAGACATAGAGCCCAACTGCACAGAAAGGGGGATCTTGTCCGCCAGAATAGTGGTCACGGGTACATTGGTGCGGTACACGCGGGACACACCCAGGCTTCCCTCGCAAACGAGATCCTTGAAGAAGTCGAACAGCTGAACCAGGATCGGCTGATCAAGGCCCATCATGTGCAGGTCGCGTTCGATATCGGCCTGACTCATCTTTTCAATGTTGGGGAAATAGCCCTCGATGGGCATTTGACGCACCAGGACGAATACGATGGAGAGAATGATAAACAGTGTGATGAACGAGCGTAGGAACCGCTTTGCCAGGTATTTGACCACGTTCAACTTCCTCTCTGGCAGCAGGTGAGCCTGCGCCGGTGTAATGGTGAATAGAGGCTGCTCAGGGTTCGTGCGCCCGGAGCGGCCATAAAATGTGTTGGCCGGATATACAAGGGAAGGGAGAAACCCCACACTGTGAAGTTAGGGGTTTCTCCCGAAAAACCAATGAGATTATGTCTTTGAGAATTACTTGGTGGTGCCCATGGCCTCCAGCCAGGCAGCCTCGGCAGCGTTGAACTGATCAACGGTGATGTAGTTCTCAGACAGGTGCTGATACTTGTAGCGCAGGTTGCTCATGCCGAAGGGAGCGTACTGGCCTTCGAAGATGTTCAGCTTGGTCACCTGGGCGGAAGCGGGCCAGATGCAGTAGGGAACAACGATGGCGTTGTCCAGCAGGATGCGCTCGGCAGCGGCGAGCTTGGTGTAGCGCTGGAGGGTATCGGTGGTGATGGCCTTGGCTTCAGTCACAGCGGCGTAGTACTCGGTGACGGTAGCGGTGGTCTCGGGATAGGCGTCGGTATCCAGCAGCATATCCATCATGTTGTAGGAGTTGCCCTTGTGGGCGCCATCGGCGGCGTAGAGGTTGCCAAGAGCATCAGCCGCGTTGAAGGACTCGGCGAAGGGATCGGTCCAGGTGGCAGGATCCACGTAGTCGCCGCCCCAGTTCACGCGCATGAAGCTGTACATACCGGCACGACGGGTCTTGGACAGGAAGGACTCGGAGGGGCCGGCCCACAGCACGCACTCGACGTAATCGGTGCCCAGCACGCCTTCGATCTGCTGCTTGAGCAGGATGGACTCGTTTTCCCAGTCGGTATCGCCGGACTTGTAGGTGATGACCATCTTCACGGGGAACTTGGCGCCGGCGGCGGTCAGCTCTTCGACGGCCTTAGTCTTGTATTCCAGAGCGGCTTCGGCGTTGAAGTACAGGTCAGCAACGCCGGCGAAGGGCTCCAGTTCGGAGAAGTCGGTGCCGTTCACAGCAGCGAAGGTCTTGGGGGTGATGGTGTTCTGCAGCACGGATTCGGGATTGTTGGGCTCGATGGCACGCATGGCGTACAGACGATCGAAGGCCTTCATGATGGACTGGCGGAAGTTTTCGTTATTTACGGCCAGGATCCAGTTTTCGGGCTCATACTCGGCGTCATACTGGGGGTTGAAGTTGAAAGCGTAGAAATAGCTGTAGTCGGGCACAGCGCGATCACGGACAACGATGCTGGGATTCTTGCTCATCCACTCGTCGAGGATGTCATTGCTCAGGGAAGCGGAGTCGATCTCGCCACGCTCAACCATGACCGGGCCAAGGGTAGCGGCCTCGGCGTTGTATTCGCGGACGATCTTGTCCAGGTGCACGTTGGCGGCGTCCCAGTTGTTGTAGTTCTTCACGAACACGTGCTTCACCTGGGGCTCAAACTCTTCCATGATGAAAGCGCCGCAGTAGTACATCTTCTCGTTATCGGTGGCGAAGTCAGCGCCCAGCTCTTCCAGCTGAGGACCATAGGCGGGCATGAAGCAGCCATAGGTCATGCAGGAAACGAAGTAGGGGGTGGGCTTGGTGACGTTGTACTGCAGGGTATAATCGTCCACAGCCTTCACGCCGACCAGGGAGAAATCAGTGATCTCGCCGGCCTCGTACTCAACGGCGTTGACGATGTTGGCAGCGTCGTAGACAAGGTAGGAGCTGCTGGAGTCATACTCGGCAGTCAGCACATACTTCAGGGCGGAGACAAAGTCGTTGGCAGTGACGTCGGCAACGGGCTTGCCGGTGTGGTCATACCACTTCACGCCCTTGCGCAGGTGGAAGGTCCAGGTCAGTTCGTCCTCAGACACTTCCCAGCTTTCGGCCAGACCGGGAATGACCTGAGCGAAGCTGTTGTACTCAACCAGCGTATCGATAACGTTGGCGCCGATGGTCTGATCCCAGGTGGTACCGGTGGTCAGATAGTTGAGGGTGGAAACTTCGCTGCCATACAGCGTGGTGAACACGGCCTGGGCATCGGCAGGGTTCTTGGTATCGTCGGTCTTGGACTTGTTGAAGACACCGCTGGCGATCACGGCGATCACGGCGATCAGAACCAAGGCGATCGCAATGATTACCTTTTTGTCGAGCTTTTTCTTGTTGGCGCTCATTGAGGAAACCTCCTTCTATTCATTTACCGGAACGTCCGGTGGATAAACGGCGAAAACCACCAAAATGTATGTGACTTCGCGCTTAATATGGATAGGATACCCTGTATACAATCCGATGTCAAGGCCAGGATTGCATTTTTGCTGTATAAATCCTGCAAAACCGGTATATCGCCTGGATCACATCGTACGGCAGGCGTCCACAAAGGTGCGGAAGAGGTCACTGGATGCCGGATCCGTTTCGTAAAGGCGCTCAGGATGCCATTGCACACCGATGAAGAAGGGGTGTCCGGGCAGCTCGGCGGCTTCGATGACGCCATCCGGGGCTGTGGCGCATACATTCCAGCCTTTTGCATGATGGATGGCCTGATGGTGCAGGGAGTTGACCATCAGCCGCTCCTTTCTGGTGATGAGATGCAGCAGGCTTCCTTCGGTCACCTGAACGGGATGGGATGCATAATATGCGCTCTGCTTCTGGCGGTGGGAAATAAGCTTTCCTTCATATCCTGAGGGTAGATCCTGATAGATATCGCCGCCCAGAGCGATATTCAGTACCTGCAGGCCCCGGCAAATGCCCAGCACGGGTTTGTCCTTCCGTTCCAGGAGGATGCGGGCCAGGGTCAGCTCGTGCAGGTCGCGCAGAGGGTCAACGCTGCCGCAGGCGGGCTGCTGCAGCTGGCCGAAGAACAGCGGATCCACATCCCCTCCGCCGGAGAAGAGGAAGCCGTCCAGCTGCTCGGCATAGCTGGCCAGAAGCTCCTCGTCGGTTGTCAGCGGCAGCATCACAGGCAGGGCTCCGTGGGTGGTGATGGCCTCCATGAAGTAACGGCTCAGCACCTGATACTTTTCCTGATCGTTCAATCCAGCGGTAATGCCGATCAACGGCTTTCTGCTCATGTGTTTCTTCCTCCTGCCAACGTTGGAATCTTATACATATTTGACGCTGGACCGGTTTTTCCTGCCGCGCAAAGGAAAAGCTCTCCAGGTATCGAATTGAAATATTATGCGCTCAGGAGGTGCTCTATCATGAAGCTTTCCATTGGCAGAATGTCCCATGGTTCCCGCAACCTGATCACCGACGTGCCGGGGGTTCGTGTCGGCCATTGTACCATCGACAAGGGAGATTGCCATACCGGCGTTACCGTGGTGATGCCGCCCTGTGGGAATCCCTACATCAATAAATTGACTGCCGCCACCTGCGTGATCAATGGCTTTGGCAAGAGCCTTGGCCTGATGCAGGTGGACGAGCTGGGATCCATCGAGACGCCCATTGCGCTGACCAATACGCTGAACGTTGGTAAAGTACACGATGCCCTGGTCAGTTATATGATCGGATTGTGCGAAAAAGACGGCATCCGACTGGCCTCGGTCAATCCAGTGGTGTGCGAATGCAACGACAGCAGCATCAGCGATATCCGGAAGAGGCCTGTGGATGAGGCCGCGGTGCTTGCGGCCATTGAAGCTGCCGATGTTGATTTTGCCCAGGGGGCCGTGGGCGCGGGCAGAGGCACCGTGTGCTATGGCATGAAGGGCGGCATCGGCTCCTCCTCACGTCAGATCGAGCTGGACGGCGAGGTCTTCACCGTTGGCGTGCTGGTGCAGAGCAATTACGGCGCTTCAGCGGATTTCCGGCGATGCGCGCTGCCGGAGGGGCTGGCGGAGTGCGACAAGGGATCGATCATCATGATCGTCGCCACGGATTTGCCCCTGAGCAGCCGCCAGCTGAAGCGTGTTTTGCGGCGGTGCAGCGTGGGCATGGCGCGTCTGGGGTCTTACATCGGCCATGGAAGCGGTGAGGTCGTTGTGGGATTCACCACCGCGCCGAGGAAGGCTGAGGGGCATTTCCAGACGATGCGTATGCTGAATGAGGACGACATGAACCTTCCGTTCCGCGCCGTGGGCGAGGCGACGGAGGAGGCGATCCTGCAGTCCATGTTGCATGCCGGTGCGGATGTGACGCTCAAGGGCGAAACCGTCCCCTGCCTGAGGGAGTATTTAAAGGAAGAATGAAAGAGCGCCGGAAGCGTTACGCTTCCGGCGCTTGCGTTCAGTTCTTGATCTCGCTGATCATGTGGTTGATCTTGTCCGTCATGCTCTGGATCTCGCGGGGATCCAAATTGCGGTAGCGCTGGGCTGTCTCAAGCAGGCTGCGGGCGGCGTCCAGCAGGGCGTCATAGGCCTTGGCGGAGGAATCCTTCTTGCTGGTCTGCTTGGGCTGCTGCTTCTTTTCGCGCTTGTAGCGGACAGGATCGGCCTTGATGGTCCATTCATCCGCGAGCATATCGTATTCGGAGCCGCTGTAGGGGGATTCCACACAGGCGCCGAACTTTTCGCCCAGGGACTGTACCAGCGCCATGCAGGCGTCGTCCTCGCCATGATTGACAAAAATGTGCGCAGGCATCTTTTCAAAACGGCTGACCCAGTTGATGATACCTTCACGGTCGGCATGACCGCTGACGCCCTGCAGCAGAGCAACCTCGGCCTCCACGGCGATCTCGTCGCCGAAGAGCTTCACGGACTTGGCGCCCTCGTAAATGGCACGGCCCAGGGTGCCGTTGGACTGATAGCCAACAAAAAGGATCGTGCTTTCAGGTCGCCAGAGGTTGTACTTCAGGTGATGGCGGATACGGCCCGCGTCGCACATGCCGCTGGCGGAAATGATGACCTTGGGCGTAGTATTGGTGTTCAGCGCCTTGGATTCATCAGCCGTTACGGAGCATTCCAGGCCGTCAAAGGCGATGGGGTTCACGCCTTCTGCCATCACGGCACGGGCGTCGGGATCGAGGCAGGAGGTGTCGCACTGGAGGAAGACTGCGGTAGCCTCGTTGGCCAGGGGGCTGTCCACATAAACAGGGAAGCCATCGTGTCCCTTGACCAGGCCGCGCTGCTTGATCTCGCGGATGAAATAGAGCAACTCCTGGGTGCGACCCACGGCAAAGGAGGGGATGATGACGTTGCCGCCACGGTCCAGGGTGCGCTGGATCACGCTGGTCAGCATGGGCAGGGGATCCTGGCGCTTTTCGTGCAGGCGGTTGCCATAGGTGGATTCCACGATGAGATAGTCGGCCTCCTCAACGGTTTGAGGATCGTTCAGGATAGGCTGGCTGTAGTTGCCGATATCGCCGGAGAAGACGACCTTCTTGGTCACGCCGTCCTCGGTGCACCAAAGCTCTACCGAGGCGCTGCCCAACAGGTGGCCGATGTCGGTAAAGCGCACGGTGAGGCCTTCATCCACACGGATGGGCTGTTTATAATCACAGGGGCGGAATAGCTTCATCAGGCCGTTCACGTCATCCATGTCATAGGTGGGCTCGACCGGGGGCTTGCCGGCGCGCTGTGCCTTGCGGGACTGATACTCAGCCTCGGACATCTGGATGTGCGCGCTGTCGGCCAGCATAATGGAGCAGAGGTTGCTGGTCTCCTTGGTGGTGTACACCTTGCCGCGGAAGCCCTGGCGGTACAGAAGAGGCAGCAGGCCGGTGTGGTCGATGTGCGCGTGGGTCACAAAGACATATTCCACCCGGCTGGCGGGGATGGGCATTTCGGCGTTTTCATAAATATTCTCGCCCTGCTCCATGCCGCAGTCGATCATGGCATACCGGCCGGACTGCCACTCCAGCAGGGTACGGCTGCCGGTTACCTCGTGATTAGCGCCCAAAAAAGTCAGCTTCATCAATTTCCCTCCTTGGTCGACGAATGAATTATTCCTTATTGTACAATGTGTGGGAATGTTTGTCAAACCGGATGTTCGACGCAAAATGTGGCGTTCACCTTTCCGTGGAATCCGGCAGGATTTCCCACGGGGATGAAGAACAATTCCTTGACGATAACTTCTGTACGGAGGCATATGATATGCAGCGCCTTTTGAATGACGGATGGAGCTTTGCGAAGCTGAGCAACGGCAGCACGCTGAAGGACGCCCTGCAGGCGGAATGGGAGCAGGTATCCCTGCCCCACGATTTTCTTATTGCCAATCATGAGGAACTGTATGAGAACGCTGACGGCTGGTACCGGCGGGAACTTGATGTAGCCGAGGAGCAGCTGGACAAGGTGTGGATTCTGCGTTTTGACGGCGTGTATATGGATTGCGACGTGCTGCTCAATGGCGAGGTGATCCGCACACATCGCTACGGCTATACCGCTTTTGACGCCGATCTGACGGGGAAACTGCTGCCGGGCCGCAACGAGGTCGTGGTACATATCAGGCATACCAGTCCCAACTCACGCTGGTATTCCGGAGCGGGCGTCTATCGTGACGTGACGTTGTTTGTTCTGGACCGGCATCACATTCCGCTGGACGGCGTGTATGTGACCATGGAAAACGATGGCGATGCATGGCACGTGACCATCCAGACCGAGGTGAACGGCGAGGGAGCGGAGCAGCCTGCGCACCGGTTGCTTGATGCGGATGGCGTGGTTGTGGCGGAAGCCCGCGGCGCTTCCTGCGGGATGCAGGTGAACGCGCCTGAACGTTGGAGCATCGCAAGGCCGTATTGCTACACCCTTGAATCCACCCTGGGCGAACAGGTGCTCCGTCAGCATATCGGATTCAGGGCACTGCGCTTTGATGCCGAGGTGGGTCTGTTCCTCAATGGGGAGCACATCAAGCTCCACGGCGTATGTCTGCATCATGATCTGGGCGCGCTGGGCGCCGCCTTCCATGAGAAGGCAGCCCGACGCCAGCTGAAGGCCATGAAGGAAATGGGTGTGAACTCGCTGCGCACCTCCCACAATCCTCCCGCGAAGAGGTTGATGGACCTGTGTGACGAGATGGGTATTCTTGTGGTTGACGAGGCCTTCGATATGTGGGAAAGGCCTAAAACCCCCTATGATTACGCCCGGTTCTTTCCTGACCATGTCGGGGAGGATGTGGCAAGCTGGGTGCGGCGTGACAGGAATCATCCGAGCCTACTGATGTGGTCCATCGGCAATGAGATCCTTGACACCCATGTGGACGAGCGCGGCCAGGAAGTGACGCGGATGCTCCATCAGATGGTGCGGATACACGATCCCAGGCGCAATGCCCCGGTGACCATCGGCTCCAACTTCATGCCCTGGGAAGGCGCGCAGAAGTGCGCTGATCTGGTGGAGGCCGTGGGCTACAATTACGGCGAAAAGTATTATGAGACCCATCACAAGGCGCACCCGGACTGGATCATTTACGGCAGCGAGACGGCCTCGGCGCTTTCCAGCCGGGGCGTGTACCGCTTCCCGGCCAGCGCGGGCATCCTTTCGGATGAAGATATGCAGTGCTCCTCACTGGGCAACAGTACCTCCAGCTGGGGAACCCGGGATATGCGCCGTTGTATCGTGGATGATCTGAACACGCCCTACTCCCTGGGACAGTATCTGTGGAGCGGTATCGATTATATTGGCGAGCCTACGCCCTATCACACCCGCAACTGCTATTTTGGCATGATGGACACCGCGGTATTCCCCAAGGAATACTGGTATCTTTGCCGGGCGCTGTGGCGGGATGAGCCCATGGCGCACATCGGCGTGCACTGGGATTGGAACCCGGGGCAAATGATCGATGTGGCGGTGATGACCACCGGCGACAGCTGCGAGCTGCTGCTGAATGGCGAGTCCCTTGGCCGGCAGCGGGTCGACCGGCTGGACGCTGAAAAGTGTCTGCCCATCTGGCGGGTGCCCTTCCGGCCCGGTGAGCTGTGCGCACGAGCCTATGACCAACAGGGTCGGCTGATCGCCGAGGAGACGCGCCGTACCCCCGGTGACAGCGTGAGGATCGTCCTTTCCGCGGAGGATGATCAGCTTCAGGCTGACGGACAGGACATAACCTTTGTGACCATCTCCATGGCGGACGCCCAGGGTAATCCGGTGGATAACGCGGTGGATCGTGTACACGTTACGGTAACCGGCGGCGTGCTGCTGGGCCTGGATAATGGCGACAGTACTGATCTCGAGGGCTACAAATCCACGACGCGCAGACTGTTCAGCGGCAAACTGCTAGCCATCATTGGAGCGCCTGCGGAGCCGGGACCGGTTCGGGTGGAGGTGACCTCGCCCGGCAAGGCGAAGGCCGTGCTTGAACTGGAAACAAAACCGACCGAACGTCTGCAAGGGTCGGCTTTGCACAACGGGTATGCCGACGCCGCTATGCCGCAGGACGTTCCGGTACGCCGCATCGATCTAACGCCCCTTGGCAGCAAAAACCTGGATGCAGATCATCGCAGCGTAACGTTTGCTGTGAAATGCCTGCCTGAAAACGCGGACAAACAAGCCATCAGCTATCGCATCACCACCGACAAGGGCATCGATTCTCCATGCGCCGTGCTTGAAGCTGAAGAAGGACGCGTAACGGTACACGCGAAAGGCGACGGAGAGATCTACCTGCGCGCATCCTGCAACAATGGCTACAGCCATCCCAGGGTGATCTCGCAGCAGGAGATCAGCATCTCCGGGCTGGGCATGCCGAATCTTGATCCCTATGGATTCATCAGCGGCGGACTGTACAGCTTCGCCGAGGGTGAGATCACCTCCGGCAATGAACAGGGCGTCGCCTTCAGCAGGGATGGCTACAGCATGGTTGGCTTTGAGCAGATCGATTTTGGCCCGGTGGGATCGGATGAGATCACTCTGCCGATCTTCGCGCTGGATGGAGATCATTACGATATCACACTCTGGCTGGGCGATCCCGGCAAGGGCGGCGAGAAGCTGGCTGTTCTGCCGTATCAGAAGCCGAGCCGCTGGAATGTGTATCAGCCGGAAACCTACAGGCTGCCTCGCCGGCTGGTCGGTGTGCAGACGCTTTGTTTCTCGCTGGAAGCCAAGGTGCATATGAAAGGTTTCTCGTTTACCCGGCAGAGCCGTGCCTGGCTGGAGTTGTCCGCTCTGGAAGCCGATACGGTCTATGGCGACAGCTTCCGGCGTACGGATGAGGGCGTAATGAATATCGGCAACAATGTTTCGCTGGTATATGAGCAGATGGATTTCGGACAGCTTGGTTCCGCTACCCTGACCCTGGATGGTTCCACGCCTCTGGAGGCCAATCCTGTGACCATCCGCTTTGAGAATGAGGCTGGCGAAACCCTGACCACTCTGGCGCAGTTCATGGGCACGGGTCGCAGCCGTCAGCAGTTCATGATGAATGTGCTTCCCGGTGTGTGTAAGGTCAGCTTTGTGTTTTTGCCGGGCAGCCAGTTTGATTTCTTTGGTTTTCGGTTCTATCAGTAAACAAAAAACAGACCGCCTGTCGGCTTGAACCGGCGGCGGTCTGTTTTGTTATGTTATCGATAGATGGTGCGGCCGTGGGCGTCTTCGGCGCCGGAATAGCGGCGGAAGAAGGTGTTGACGATGTCACACCATTCGCGGGCGTTGACCAGCTGGCGATCCATGCGCTCCAGGGCTTCACGCTTGTCAACTTCGGGCAGGGGGAGCGCTTTGAGGGTCTCGGCCATGGCGCGGGTCTCTTCAAGGCCTTCAAAGTGATCGTCGTAGATGCGCTGGATCATGGTACGGCCATCGGACATCACATAATCATAGCGCAGGCGGTGGAAGAAAAGCTTCAGCAGGTCGGGGCAGCTTTCGGGAGTGCCGTAAAGCTGCTGGAACTTTTCGGGGTACTGGAGCAGATATCCGGTGCCGCTGGCGGTGCGGTCGATGCCCACAGCATCCCTGTCGGCCTTGTGATAGGTGCCCCATGCCTGGTATTCATAGCCGCTGGGGCTGGGGCCGTAGTGATGGTTGGGGCTGATCATCCAGCACAGGCCAAGGGGCGCGGTGTATTTCTCGTAGGTGCGGCGGCTGTTCATCAGCAGCTCGACCAGGGCGTCCTCGCTGAGCTGATCCATGCAATAGGTCAGGCGTGCCCAAAGGCGGATGATCTTCTCCGGCTGTAGGTCGGGATTCCAGGCGAAAAGGCCGTAGCCGAAAAGATTGACCGCCGCGAAGGGGTGACCGGTATAGTTTTCATCCCGGCCCAGATTGGTCACAGCGGCGATGGCCATCACCTTGTCGGCGGGCATATCGTCATAGACCTCGCGCCACATGGGTGGCATAGCGTAGATATCCACCTGCTGACCGGTGTACTCCTGCGCCAGCTGGAATTCGATGGCCAGGTTGGTGCTGGGCATGGCGTACAGCAGGGGAGACACGGGCTCGCGCACCTGGAAATCGAACGGGCCGTTTTTGACCTGCAGGATGACGTTATCCTCGAACTGGCCGTCCAGGTAGGCGTAATGATCGTAGGCGGCTTTGGGACGGTCGGTGGTGGTGTCGCGCCAGTCCTGCATACAGTTGTAGACAAAGCAACGCCACACCAGCTTGCCGCCGAAGGGCTTCAGTGCCCGGGCCAGCATATTCGCACCCTCGGCATGGTTGCGGCCATAGGTAAAGGGGCCGGGGCGATGCTCGCTGTCGGCCTTTACGAGGAAACCGGCCAGATCCGGCACGGCCTGATAGACGATCTCTGCCTGGCGCGCCCACCAGCCCTGAACAAATTTATCCAGCGGGTCTGCCGTGGGAATACCGTGGCGCATGGGCGCGGAATAATCGATGGAGACCATCAGCTTCACGCCAAAGGGACGGAAGATCGCGGCCAGCTCGGCCAGCTCAGGCAGCCAGCTTTCGATGAGCTGATCGGCCGGGTGACGGACATTCACGTTGTTGATGCACATCACGTTCAGGCCGACAGAGGCCAGCATACGGCCCAACTGGCGCATACGCTTGGGATCATAATCGAATTTGTTGTTCTCAAAGAAAAGGCTGCGTCCGGAATAGCCGCGCTCAATATCGCCGCTGGCGTTGTCCCAGCAGTTCAGCATACGCATGCCGTAACGGGGCTGCTGCTGGCCTTCGGGCAGGGGGTGACCGGCGGAAAGGTTCATCAGCAGGGCGTAGGCGCCATAAAGCACGCCGGTTTTGCCGCCGATGATGGAGAACGCATCGCCGTATTGATGGATGGTGTATCCTTCCTCCATGGAATCGACGACGTTAAGCTCAGCCGTTTGCCCGGGGGCAAGCCGGGGCAGGGCCTGATCCAGCTCGAAGCGGGCGATCTGCTCGGGTGTGGTGAGCGTGGAGGGAACATCTTCGGACAAAAAAGGAAGCCAGGTGAGACGTTTGTTCATGTTGCGCAAAGTCCTTTCCGGTTTGGCTTGTTAGCGTGAAAATTATACCATCGAAATGGGCATGAAACAAGTTCATTTTCTGTATTTCGAGAGGGAGAAACGGGAACGGTGTCGAATAGGGAAAATATGCAAGGAGGCGATCAGCTTTGGCTTTTGAGCATTGGGAGGTACTCCCGGGCGTATTTCACATTCGTGATGGTATGGGCGTCTGCATGACGCTGCTGCGCGGCGAAAAGGGAGCGCTGCTGTTTGACACGGGCTACGGTATCGAGGACGTGCAAGCCTACATCCGCACGTTGACGGACCTGCCGCTGAAGGTTTTGATCAGCCATGGTCATCACGATCATGCCCTGGGCGCCCGGTGGTTCGGCGAAACATATATGTTTGCTGAGGATATCCCCGATTTCATGACCTACACCGGCGATGAACTGCGCAGGACCATCCGGATCCAGGCTGCGGAGAAACAACTGGCGGTTGATGAGGATTTCATGACGGCGCAGATCCCGCTGCCCATCGCCATGAGCGAGGGTGATATTGATCTTGGCGGCATGACGGCCCGGGTGATCCATTGCCCCGGACACACGCCCGGTTCGGCTGTGGTGTATGTGCCCGAACGCCGCCTGCTGCTGACGGCGGACGACTGGAATCCCTGCACGTGGCTGTTCTTCCCGGCGGCGCTCCCGGCGCATGATCATCGGCGCAACGTGCGCGGTCTGCAGACGCTTGCCCACACTCATGTGCTTTGCTCCCATCAGCCGGTGCTGTTTGAGCGGAAGATGATGGATGATTTCCTTGATTCGCTTACGGACGATGTGCTCCGGGCTGCCGTGCCTGTGGATATTCCGCCGTACGAGGCGACGGATACAAGGCAGGCCAGTCTTCCTCATGAACAGATTTTTGTATTCGACTGGGCGAAGGCCGGTCTTTGAAAGGATGAATGAAAATGAAACACCTCTGTATCAACATCAAGCACGGCGATACCGCCTGCTTCAATAACAACGCATCCTTCTGTGTGGGTACCGGCCGCATGGGTCTGGCCCTGCAGAAGGAATATCAGGATCAGCTGGCGATGGCGCAGGCGGAAGCGGGCTTCAAGCACATCCGCGGACACGGCCTGTTCTGCGACGATATGGCTATCTATCAGGCTTATACCGATCCTGACGGCGTTGAGCACGTGTCCTATAATTTTACGTATCTTGACCGCGTGATGGATTACTATCGTGAGCAGGGCATCAAGCCCTTCCTGGAGCTTGGCTTCATGCCTGCCAAGCTGTCCAGCGGCACCCAGACCATCTTCTATTGGAAGGGCAACACCACCCCGCCCAAGGATGACGCCGCATGGTGCGCCCTGGTCAAGGCGACGCTGCATCACCTGGCTGACCGCTATGGCGAGGAGGAGGTTTCCTCCTGGCCCTGCGAAGTCTGGAACGAGCCTAATCTTCCCGGCTTCTGGGAGAATGCCGATAAGGAAAAGTACCTCCACCTGTACGAGGTGACCTCCCAGGCGGTGAAGGAAGCGCTGCCCAATATGCGCGTGGGCGGCCCTGCGGTGTGCGGCGGCACGGGCTCCCAGCAGTGGATCAGCGATTTCCTGGCCTTCTGCCGTGATCGTGAACTGCCCGTGGATTTCGTAACCCGCCATGCCTACATGGGCGAAACGCCCGAGCGCAAGGGCAAGTACCTCTACCATACCATGCGTACTGTGGAGGACGTATACAGCGAGATGAAGGAGACCCGCGATGTGATCGACAGCTTCCCGGAATACAAGGGGATGGAGCTGCATATCACGGAGTTCAACACCTCCTACAATCCCTTCTGCCCCATTCATGATACCAACCTGAATGCAGCTTACATTGCCGGTATCCTGGCCTGCTTCGGCGACGTCGCAGCCTCTTACTCCTACTGGACCTTCGGCGATGTGTTTGAGGAGGGGGGCGTGCCGGTGCGTCCCTTCCACGGTGGCTTCGGTATGATCGCCAACCAGCTGATCGCCAAGCCCACGCTGTGGACGTTCGCCTTCTTCAACAGGCTGCAGGGCGAGCCGGTCTACCGTGATGAGCATATGGTGCTGATGCGCCGCAAGGACGGCTCTTACGAGGGTGTGGCCTGGAACCTGTGCCGCGAAGAGCGCAGTGAGCTTTCCATCGACCTGAACGTTCCGGCAGAAGGCACCATCGGACTTTTGACCCGCACTGTGGACGAAAAGTGCTGCAACCCCCTCAAGGCCTGGCACGATATGGGAGAGCCCGCATCGCTGACCGGAGCCCAGCTCGATTTCCTGCGTAAGGCCGGCCAGCCCCTGTGTCAATCCACCAATGTGGACGCCGATGACGGCTGGGTGGCGCTGAAGCTGAACCTGAAGGAAAACGCCGTGATGCACTTTGAGCTGACCTCCATCTCGGAGGAGAGCGATTACGGATACGATTATCACTGGTATCGTAAGCACAGCTGATACCTCGCGTAAAGAAAAACGCTCATCCTTGCGGGTGAGCGTTTTCTTTGCGAAAAAAACCGCCTCCGGAGAGGCGGTGGGGATCAGGTGTTGAACAACAGCTCGGCATAAGTGGGGAAAGGCCAGTAATCCTTGCCGACAATGGTCTCCAGCTCATCGGCGGAAGCGCGAACGGCATTCATAGCCGGGATCACAACATCCTGCTGATAGGTGGCGGCGGTCAGGGCATCGGCATTGCGGTTGGCATTGAGGATGGCCTGCTGCAGGGCGTCGATGCTCTCGGAAAGGCGGGCAGCCTCGTTGGTGAGCTGGGTGAGCAGCTTCTCCTCGGGCGCGGCGGTCAGCACGGGAGACACGTCCTTGATGGCTTTTGCCTGACGGGCGACGTCGCCGGTGAACTTCATCACTGCGGGGAGGATCTCGCGCCTGGCCATCATCAGGGCGGTTTCTGCTTCGATGTTGATGACCTTGGCGTATTCCTCCAGCTTGATCTCAAAACGGGAGAGGATCTCCGTCTCGGAGAATACCCGGTGATCGCTGAAGAGCTTGATGTTCTTGGGTTCGATCATACGGGGCAGGGCGTCGATGGTGGTGCGCAGGTTATACAGGCCGCGCTTCTCAGCTTCTTCCACCCAGGACTGGGCATAGCCATTGCCATCGAAAAGAATGCGCTTGTGATTGCGGATCTCCCGAACGATCAGATCATGCAGCGTGGCGCGGAAATCCTCTGCACCCTCCAGTTCATCGGCAAACTGCTTGAGGGATTCAGCCACGGCGGTGTTCAGCACAACGTTCGCATCGGAAATGGAGGCGTTGGCGCCAAGGGAGCGGAATTCAAACTTGTTGCCGGTGAAGGCAAAGGGGGAGGTACGGTTGCGGTCGGTGTTATCCTTGGGGAACTTGGGCAGTACGTGCACGCCGATGGTCAGATCGCTGTGCTCGCGGCTGTGATAGGGCGCGCCGGTCTCGAAGGCCTCGAGGATCTCGTTGAGCTCATCGCCCAGGAACATGGAAACGATGGCCGGGGGAGCTTCGTTGGCGCCCAGACGGTGATCGTTACCCGCGCTGGCCACGGAGACGCGCAGCAGATCCTGATAATCATCCACAGCTTTGATAACGCTGACCAGGAACAGCATGAACTGCGCGCTCTCGAAGGGGCTGTCCCCGGGCTCCAGAAGATTGTAGCCCGTATTGGTGGTCATGGACCAGTTGTTGTGCTTGCCGGAGCCGTTCACGCCCTGGAAGGGTTTTTCGTGCAGGAGGCACACCAGACCATGCTTCTTGGCTACCTTCTTCATCATTTCCATGGTGAGCTGGTTGTGATCGCAGGCGATGCTGGCCACGGAGAAGATGGGCGCCATTTCATGCTGGGCGGGAGCTGCTTCGTTATGTTCGGTTTTGGCCAGCACGCCCAGCTTCCAAAGCTCCTCGTCCAGCTCGGTCATGAAAGCCTTGATGCGAGGCTTGACGGAGCCGAAGTAATGGTCGTCCATTTCCTGCCCCTTGGGGGGCTTGGCGCCAAAAAGAGTACGGCCGGTGAAGATCAGATCCATGCGCTGGTCGTAGAGCTTCTGGTCCACCAGGAAATACTCCTGCTCGGGGCCCACGGTGGGCACCACGCGGGTAGCGTCGCGGCCGAAGAGCTTCAGTACGCGCACGGCCTGCTTGCTCAGCGCCTCCATGGAGCGCAGCAGGGGCGTTTTGGTATCCAGAGCCTCGCCGCCATAGGAGCAGAAGGCGGTGGGGATGCACAGCACATTGTTTTTGATGAATGCGTAAGAGGTGGGATCCCAGGCGGTATAGCCGCGGGCCTCGAAGGTGGAGCGCAGTCCGCCGGAGGGGAAGGAAGAGGCGTCGCTTTCGCCGCGCACCAGCTCCTTGCCGGAGAAGGTCAGGATCATCTGACCGCCATCCTTGGGGCTGATAAAGCTGTCATGCTTCTCGGCGGTGATGCCGGTCATGGGCTGGAACCAGTGGGTGTAGTGGGTCACGCCCTTTTCCACAGCCCACTCTTTCATGGCGTGCGCTACCACAGCGGCCAGGTCGGGGTCGAGCCGGCGGCCGTCATCGATGGTCTTCTTCAGGGCTTTGTAGGTCTCCTTGGGCAGACGCTCCTGCATCACTGCGTCGTTGAAGACGTTGCTGCCGAAAAGGTCGTGCATTTTTGCCACGGCGGGTTCCTCCTCCATAAAGGCAAAAGGCGCCGCGAGAGCCACTCTCACAGCACCCTGCTGATGGGGAGAGTATAGCCTGCAAAGCCTTGTTTGTCAAGCGTTTTCTGAAATGATCCATGCCACATGGTCAATCGTGGAAAAAATCATACCACATTCCACAACAGGCGTGATTCGACACAATAATTATTGCTGGTCATGATGGTGAAAACGTGCTATAATATTGTCACGCGGTAAAGCGCGAGAGTGAACCTCCGGCGCGAAAGGAGTAGCGTTATGTTTGAATCAAAGATCAGGAATGAACAGGCGGACCTGCTGATGGAGGCAGTGCTGCGGCTGAACAGCATGGAAGAGGCATATCGTTTTTTTGAGGATATCTGCACCATTCCCGAGCTGCGCAGTATCGCCCAGCGGCTGGAGGTCGCGGGTCTTTTGCGCAATCGTGTGACTTATCAGGAGATCGCTCGCCGTACGGGCGCTTCCTCGGCCACCATCAGCCGTGTGAACCGGGCGTTGCTTTATGGCGCCGATGGCTATAACCATGTGCTGGACGCTCTTGCCGAGGATGGCATTGAGATCAAATAACTTCCCTATTTATAGAAAGATTGAGGTATGTTTATGGATCTGAGCATGCTCAACCCGCAGCAGCGGCTGGCTGCTGAAACGCTGGAAGGCCCTGTGCTGATTCTGGCAGGCGCGGGCAGTGGCAAGACCCGCGCGCTGACCTGCCGTGTGGCGAATCTGATGGATCATGGCGTGCCTGCATGGTCCATTCTGGCGCTGACCTTTACCAACAAGGCCGCCAAGGAAATGAAGGAGCGCATCATGCAGCTGGTGGGCGACCAGGCGGAGGACGCCTGGATCTCCACCTTCCACTCCACCTGCGCGAAGATCCTGCGTCGCGATATTGAAAAGCTGGGCTATTCCCGTTCCTTTGTGATCTATGACGATGATGATCAGGGCGCGGTTCTCAAAGAGATCCTCAAGCGCTTCAATATCGATGAGAAGTTTCTTCCGCCCCGTGAGATCAAGACCAAAATATCCGATGCGAAGAACAAGCTGATGTCTGCGGATGAGTGGTTCGCCAAATCCGACCGCGCCTACCGCAGCCAGATGATCCATGATGTTTTTGTGGAATACGAGGCCAGATTAAAGGCGCTCAATGCCCTGGATTTCGATGATCTGCTGGTGAAGACACTGACCCTGCTGGTGGAGCATCCGCCGGTGCTGGATTATTATCGCAACAAGTTCCGCTATGTGCTGGTGGACGAGTATCAGGATACCAACTATGCCCAGTACATGCTGGTGAAGCTGCTCACTGACCAGAGCCGCAATCTGTGCGTCGTTGGCGATGACGACCAGTCCATTTACGGCTGGCGAGGCGCGGATATCCGAAACATCCTGGATTTTGAAAAGGATTATCCCGACGCGAAGGTCATCAAGCTGGAGCAGAACTATCGCTCCACCGCCAATATCCTGGACGCGGCCAATCAGGTGATCGCCCACAATGCAGGACGCAAGGAGAAGGCCTTGTGGACAGAGGCGGGCGAGGGCGAGAGCATCAAGCTCTTCTGTGCGGGTGACGAGCGGGAGGAGGCTGCGTGGATCGCCGATCGCATCCGCCAGCTGAACCGTCATGGCGAGCCCTACGGTCACATGGCTGTGCTGTACCGAACCAATGCCCAGAGCCGCGTCATCGAAGAAATGCTCATGCGCGCCGGCATCTCGTATAAGGTGTTTGGCGGCCTGAAATTCTATGACCGCAGGGAAGTGCGGGATGTGATCGCCTACCTGCGGGTCATCGTGAATCCCGCGGATGATATCTCCCTGCGGCGCATCATCAATGTACCCAAGCGTTCCATTGGCGAAAGCACTGTTCAAGAGCTGATGAACCATGCCCGGGATAACGACATGCCGCTCTACAGCGCCCTGAGCGATATTCCGGAGAACCTCTCCGCTCGCCCGCGTAAGTGCGTTGGGGATTTCTTCATGCTGATGACGATGCTCGTTGCAATGAAGGAAGCTCTGCCGCTGACGGAGTTTGTCAAGCTGCTCGTTGAGAAGACCGGCCTGATGGAGCAGTATCAGAAAGAAGATACCGACGAAAGTCGCGCCCGTGTGGAGAACATACAGGAATTCATGGGCGCGGTGGAGGAGTTTGCCCGCAGTGTGGAAAACGCCACGCTGGAGGACTATCTGGAAAACGTCGCGCTGGTTACCGATATGGATCGCGCAGAGGATAACAAGGGCTACATCACGCTGATGACGCTGCATTCCGCCAAGGGCCTGGAATTCCCTACGGTATTCATGACGGGCATGGAGGAAGGCATCTTCCCGTCCTCCCGCAGCCTGATGGACGAAAACCGCGTGGAGGAGGAGCGCAGGCTGTGCTATGTGGGCATCACCCGCGCGCAGAAGCGGCTGTTCATTTCCCGCGCCAATCAGCGAATGCTGTATAATCAGGTGAACCATAATCCGCCCAGCCGCTTTCTGGACGAGATCCCCGCGCGCCTGCTGGAGGACGAATGGTCCTCGCGCCGTGATACGTCCCTCAGCGGCGCACCGCAGATGCCCCGTAGCTACGGCTCCAACTACGGTATGCGCTCCACTCCGCCCATGGCGGATCTTGGCAAGCCCCGGCTGACCCTGGGCGGCAACGCGCTGGGGATCCCCGGCGTGCAGAAGGGCTTTGCTCCTTCCAAGGCCCGCGAGCTTTCCTGCAGCGCCATGAAGAATCTGTTCCAGCGCGGCGATCTGGTCAGGCATCGCAAGTTTGGCGATGGACGCGTGGTCGCGCTGATCGGCAACGGCGCGGACGCACGGATACAGATCGAGTTCACTGCCTATGGCGTGAAGGAATTTGCGCTCTCCATTGCCCCGATCGTGAAACTGGAGGATGAAGCATGACCGACTATGCGGCGCAGATGCGCCCGTTGATCGACCGTTTGAACGAGACCGCTCACGCCTATTATGTGCTGGGCGAGCCTGTCATTTCCGATATGCAGTGGGATCAGATGTATGATCAGCTGCTGGCGCTGGAAAAGGAAAGCGGGATCATTCTGCCCGATTCTCCCACCCAGCGTGTTGGCGGCGAGCCGCTGAAGGGCTTTGAGCCTCACACGCATATCACCCGGCTGTGGAGCATGGACAAGGTGCAGTCCATCGAAGGCCTGGAGGAGTGGATCCGTCGTACGGAAAAGCTTACCGGCATGACGGAGTTGCAATACTATGTCGAATATAAATTCGATGGTCTGACCCTGAACCTGACCTATCAGAATGGGCAGCTGGTACAGGCCGCCACCCGCGGCAACGGCGTGACGGGCGAGGCGATCCTGCCCCAGGCAAAGACTGTCCGTGCCGTGCCGCTGAGCATCCCTTACAAGGGAACGCTGGAGGTGCAGGGCGAGTGTATCATGCGCCTGAGCGCGCTGGAGAAATACAATCAAACAGCCAGGGAGCCCCTGAAGAATGCGCGCAACGCCGCTGCGGGAGCGCTGCGGAACCTTGATCCGGCAGTAACGGCCTCCCGACGGCTGGACGCCTTCTTCTATCAGGTGGGTACCATTGAGGACGCCCCCTATGCCTCCCAGCCGGAGATGCTGGACTTCCTTCGGCAAAACGGCTTCATGGTGAATGATTATCTGGGTAAGCCCCGCAACCGCGAGGAACTGATCGCCTGCATCCGCGAGATCGAGAAGGCCCGCAGTTCGCTGGATTTCCTCATCGACGGCGTGGTGATCAAGGTGGGGGATTTCGCCCTGCGGGAGCAGATGGGCTTCACCGAGAAATTCCCCCGCTGGGCTGTGGCCTACAAGTTTGAGGCTGAAGAGAGCGTCACTACGCTGGAGGAAGTCACCTGGGAGTTGGGCCGTACCGGCAAGCTGACGCCCCTGGCGCATTTGGCCCCGGTGGATTTCTACGGCGTGACGGTGCGCAAGGCTACGCTGAATAACTGGGGAGACATACAGCGCAAGCGTGTGGCCATCGGAGCGCCGGTGTGGATCCGCCGCTCCAACGATGTGATCCCGGAGATCATGGGCCGAGTGGGAGAGGCAGGCGAGGGCGAGACACCCATTGAGAAGCCCGCTCACTGCCCAGCCTGCGGAAGCGAGCTGGTGGAGCGTGGCGCCCATCTTTTCTGCATGAACAGGCAAAGCTGTATGCCCCAGGCAGTAGCCCGCATCAGTCATTTTGCCAGCCGCGACGCCATGGATATCGAGGGCTTTTCCGAGAAAACCGCGGTTCAGCTGTACGATCAGATGAACGTGCGCGATCCTGCCGACCTGTATCAACTGACGATGGAACAAGCACTGAAGCTTGACGGCTTCAAGCAGAAGAAGGCGGCCAACCTGATGGCGGCGCTGGAAAAGAGCAAGGATTGCGCGCTGGACGCATTCCTGTTCGCTGTGGGGATCCCCAATGTGGGCCGCAAGACCGCCAGGGATCTGGCCAACGCTTTCGGTACGCTGGAGCGCGTCGCTGCCGCTTCGCAGGAGGAACTGACGGGCCTGCCTGATATTGGCGATATCGTTGCCCAAAGCGTGGTGGAGTTTTTCTCGTTTGCGGAGAATACGCAGATGATCCGGCGGCTGCTGGCGGTCGGTGTCAAGCCGCAGGTGTCCGCCGGAAAGGCGGAGGGCGTGTTCAACGGTATGAGCATCGTGGTCACGGGAACGCTGCCTACCCTCAGCCGCAAGGATGCGGAGGAGCTGATCCGTCAAAATGGCGGTACAGCCGCGTCTTCTGTCAGCAAAAAGACCGCCTTCGTCGTAGCGGGCGAGGCGGCCGGAAGCAAGCTGACCAAGGCGCAAAGCCTGGGTATTGAGATCATAGACGAGGACGAGCTGAAGCGTCGCTGCGGCTTTTAGCGCCGCTTGCTCCTCGTTGCGTAGTTGAACGCGGCCTGCGCGGGCGTAACGCCGGCGGAAGTGGTCTCGGCGTCCTGGGGCATATTCTGCCGGGCGTTTTCCAGCGCCTCCAGCAGGGCAGGAACCTGCCCCGGACGATAGTTGGGCAGCAGGAACGTGACAAACTTGATGGAGAACATATCACACACGACGTAGTGCAGATTGATCTCATCAAAAAGGACGATATACTGGCCTGCTACATCGTAGAGATATCCCTCGCGCTGCTCCAGCGTATTGGTGCCCATGAAGAAATCCACGATGACATATTTGCCGATGTTGTCCTGCAGCACCTGCTGCATGGAGCCGGCAAAGCTTTCAGTGTTGAAATCCTGTGTGGCAGGTACCCTGAAGTTCGGATTGGTATTTGTTTCACTCATACGGACTCCTCCTTATATGGTGGTCTGTGCCAGCATATGCTGTGAGGGTGGAACTCATGAATGAAAATCGAAAGAAGCGAAGCTGATGACAGAGCCTTTTGTAAAGCGTACATGGATCGACGTCGACCTGGATAAGCTGACGGCCAACTATCGCACCGCGTGCTCCCTTGCCCCCGCGGCCACGGTGACCTGCGTGATCAAATCCAACGCCTATGGTCATGGTGCGGTGCGGGTGGCGGAGGCTTTGCAGCAGGCTGGCTGTGGAAGCTTTGCGGTAAGCTGCGCCAGGGAGGCGCTGGAGCTGCGCAAAAGCGGCATCCGGGGCGAGGTGTTCGTCATGGGATTGACGGAAAAGTCCCTTTTGTCTGCCGTGATCAGCCAGAACGTCACACTTACGGCGGGCTCTGTCCGCGATATCATGGACATGGAGGATGCAGCCGCCGCGCTGGATATGTCCGTCAATGTGCAGATCAAGGTGGATACCGGCTTTCATCGCCTGGGCATCGAGTGCACACAGCAGCAGGCGGATGAGATCGCCGCGGCTGCGCGCGGGCTGCGCTTTGTGAAGCTGCAGGGCCTGTTCAGTCATCTTGGTCTCGTCACGCAGGAAAGGGATGAGCTCCAGCATAAGCGCCTGATGCAGATGCACCGCTGGCTGGCGGAGCGAGGCGTTGTTATCAGCGACGTCCATATTTGTGACAGCATCGGTCTGGTGCGTTATCCCCAGTGGCATCACAGTCGGGTGCGGGTAGGAGCGATGCTCTTTGGCGTACGTCCCTCCCGTAGCGAACACATGCCCTTTGAGAATCCCGAAACGCTTGCTTTCCGCACCATCATCAGCCGAATTCATCAGGCGAAGGCTGGTGAGGTGGTGGGCTATGGCGATGATATGGTGCTCGACTATGATGCCCGCATCGCCACGCTTTGCGTGGGCTATGGCGACGGCTATCCCCGCTGCCTTTCCAACGGGCGGGGCAAGGTCTGTGTGCATGGTCAGCTGGCGCAGGTGGTAGGTCTTGTATGTATGGACCAGATGATGGTTGATGTGACGGATATTCCCCAGGCCCGTGAGGGCGACGAGGTCGATCTTCTCGGCGGTGGAATTCCCTATATGACTTATGCCGATTGGGCCGGAACCAACCGTAATGAAGCAATCTCCATCCTGTCCCGCCGGCCCGTGCGCGTGTATCGCCAGGGTGGACGCATTGTGACGGTGCTGGACAGCATGCTTGAAGAAAGAAGGGACTTTGAATGAGCATGGACTACTGGCAGGAGCAGCTGCGGGCAGTTATGCCAAGGGTCATCGAGCTGCGGCGCTGGCTGCACCAGCATCCGGAACTCAGCGGGTCTGAAAAACAGACGCAGCAGCTGATCATCAGCGAACTTACCGGGCTGGGCATGGAGGTGCACACGTTTCAGGATTGCTACGGCGTGATGGGCGTTCTTCGCAATGGCGAGGGCAGGTGCGTGGCCATCCGTGCCGATATGGACGCGTTGCCCGTGCAGGAGCCCGTCGAGATGCCCTACGCTTCGCAGGAGCCGGGCGTTATGCACGCCTGCGGGCACGATGCGCATATGGCGCTTGCGCTGGGCTCTGCCATGTGGCTGAGCCAGCACAGGGATCAATGGCAGGGAACGGTGAAATGGCTGTTTGAGCCGGCTGAAGAAACCTTTGGCGGCGGACGGTTGATGGTGGAACAAGGCTGCCTGGAAAATCCGAAGGTGGACTGCGTTATCGGCCAGCATATGAACCCGCGCTATGAAGCGGGGACGTTCTACGCCAAGCCGGGTTATGTCAGCGGATCCAGCGACGAACTGCGGCTGAAGGTCACCGGCAAAACCTGCCACGGCGCTTATCCTGAGGCGGGTGTGGACGCCATCGTGATCGCCGGTCAGGTGGTTTCCGCCCTGCAGAGCCTGGTCAGCCGAACGATATCGCCGTTTGAACCGGCTGTGATCACCATTGGCACCATCCGGGGCGGCACGGCCAACAACATCGTCTGCGGCGAGGTAAGCATGGTTGGCACCATGCGGACGTTATCTGCGCAGACCCGCGCGGCGCTGAAGGAGCGTATCGCCTCTGTTGTCAAGGGCGTAGCCCAGGCCATGGGCGGAGACGCTGATGTTGAGATCAATCCGGGTTATGGCGCGGTATACAATCATGATGGATATTATGACCGCATTGAAAGCATCGCTGAAAGGCTTGTCGGCAAGGATAGGATCGTCCGCAGGGAGTCGCCCAGCCTTGGCGTTGAGAGCTTCTGCTACTTTTTGAAGGATACGCCCGGTGTGTATTATGATCTGGGCTGTGGCGAAGGAACGGCGCTACATACATCCACCTTCTGTGTGGATGAAGGCTGCCTGCTGCCCGGCGTGGCGCTGCAGTGCGCCGGCGTACTTGACTTATTGAGGGGAGAATAAATATGCTGAAGAGAATTTTTGTGTCGTCTGATATCGAGGGCACCTGCGGTATCGCGCATTGGGATGAAACGGAAAAGGACAAGGCCGATTACGCTGCTTTTTCCCTGCAGATGAGCAAGGAGGTCGCGGCTGCCTGTGAAGGCGCTGCGCAGGGCGGTGCGGAGGATATCTTCGTACGCGATTCTCATGATTCCGCCCGCAATATCCAGCCCGGAATGCTGCCGGAGAATGTGCAGATCTTCCGTGGCTGGGGCCGCGATCCCTACAGCATGATGAGCGGCATCGACGAGACCTTCAGCGGGGTGATTTTTACCGGCTATCATTCCGCTGCCAGCTGGGACGGTAATCCGTTGAGCCACACCATGAACGGCCAGAACAACTATGTGAAGATCAATGGCGAGATCTGCTCCGAGCTGATGATGAACAGCCTCACGGCCGCCATGTTCGGTGTGCCGGTGCTGATGGTCACCGGCGACCTGATGCTTTGCAGATGGTTCAACTCCAAGGTGCCCGAGGCCCTGACGGTGCACGTGAGCTATGGCGTTGGCAATGGCAGCGTATCCATCCACCCCGAGAGGGCGTTGAAGCTGATCCGCAAGGCGGCCAAGAAGGCCGCCCAGCTGGACGGCAGCAAGTGTATGTTCCCCATGCCTGAGCATTTCACGGTGGAGGTCAACTACAAGCTCCACCACAAAGCCCGGTCTGCCAGCTGGTATCCCGGTGCGCGCCTTGAGAACAGCACCACGGTTGTCTTTGAAAGCGATAAGTGGATGGATGTACTGACGTTCTTCCATTACTGCCTGTGAGGTGTTGACCATGCTGATCCCAAAGCCTTTGCTGCCCGGCGATACGGTGGCGCTGGTGGGCGTTTCCGGCTGCATTCATGAGGAGAATATCGAGGAGCTTGTTCAGCGCGCCGTGGCGAGGCTGGAGGGACTTGGCTTCAAGGTGAAGCTGGATCCCTCCTGCGGCAGGCGATACGGATACCTCGCCGGAACGGATGAGGAACGTGCCGCTGCCCTGATGAATGCCTTTGCTGATGATGAAGTCGATGGTGTTTGGTGCATTAAGGGCGGCTATGGCTGCATCCGTATGCTTGATCTGATCGATTGGGAAATGATCCGTCAACATCCCAAAGCATTCATCGGATTCAGCGATATCACCACGCTGCATACAGTGCTGCACCAGCGCTGCGGCCTGTGCACATTTCACGGCCCCATGCCAAAATCCGGCCCCATGGAGCCCGGCGCTACAACAGACAGCCTGATGCATGCCCTGGCCGGTAAGCCCGACCGGGAGATCCGCAACCTGAATGGTATTCCTTTAACCTGCATCCATGGCGGCGTGGCGGAGGGGCAGCTTGTGGGCGGTAACCTGACGCTGGTCACCGCCGGTACGGGTACGGCATACGACCTGGATGTGAAAGGTAAGCTCCTTTTCCTGGAAGATGTGGGCGAGCGCACCTATGTGATCGACCGTTATCTGCATCAGTTGTACCACGCTGGCAAGCTGACTGAGTGCGCGGGTATCATCCTGGGTGGCTTTACCGATTGCGTGGTGGAGGACCCCAACTGTGGCCTTACGCTGGAGGAAGTCCTCCATGACGTGTTTGCAAAGGTGAATGTACCTGTGCTGTCCGGTCTGCAGGCAGGACATATGCGGGAGATGGTCACCCTTCCGCTGGGACGCCGTTACCGCATGGATGCGGATAAGGGCGTCATCACGCTTCTGGACGATTGACCAAGAAACGAGGTATTTCATGTTTTCATCTGTAATCAGCCGGCTGCAATACTGGTTCCAGTACCTGACCAGCGATCCGCTTGGCTTTATCGTTTACGTGCTGTATACGGCAGTGACGATTCTGCTGAGCCTGATCCTGCATGAGATCGCTCACGGCTATATGGCGCTGCGCTGTGGTGACCCCACGGCCAAATGGATGGGGCGGCTCACGCTGGATCCCCGTAAGCATCTTGACCCCATCGGAACGATCTCCATGCTGGTGATCGGTGTGGGCTGGGCAAAGCCTGTGCCGGTGAATCCGCGGAATTTCCGCAACTACCGCAGGGATGATTTCCTCGTATCTGTGGCGGGCATTGCGACGAATCTGACGCTGTTCATCCTTTGCACGGCGCTGAGCGTTGGCGTTAATGGCCTGATGTGGAACAGGGAGTTCCTTGCGGTTGTCAGGGATACTTCCGGAACGCTGGAGTATCTGCTCAGTACTGACTATGTGATAGGCTACAGCATTGCATATGGTGAACTGGATCCTGTGTGGGTGGCCGATATGTCCGCACCCTGGCTGATGTATGTGCAGCGTTTCCTGCTGCTGATGGCGCGGACGAACCTGGCGCTGGCCGTATTCAACCTTCTGCCTATTCCACCGCTGGATGGCTTCCATCTGCTGAACGACACTCTGCTGAAGGGCAGGATCAGCCTGAATCAGCAAACATTCAGGATCACGCATATCATCCTGCTGGTGCTTTGCTTTTCTGGGTTCCTGACGAATCTGCTTCACACTGTCAATACAAATGTATACAGCGCTGTGCTGAATCTCTTCCTCAAAATGACCGGTGGAGCGTGATGAGCCATGGCGATGATATTCCAATTAAAGGATTTTGACGGTCCGCTGGATCTGCTGCTGCACCTGATCGGTAAGGCACAGGTGGATATCAAGGATATTTTCATCAGTGAGATCACCGATCAGTATATCGAATCCGTCCGCAACGCGCCGGATCTTGATATGGACGACGCGACGGACTTCCTGGTAATGGCGGCCACCCTGCTGGAGATCAAGAGCCGCGCCATGCTGCCCAAGCCTCCCAAGCTGGATGAAAACGAGGAGGATCCGGAGCAGGCGCTGATCCGTCAGCTGGAGGAATACAAGCGCTTCAAGGAAACCGCGGCCGCCATGCAGCAGTTTGAGAAGGCGGCACAGGATATCTTCACCAAGCTGCCGGAGGAGTACCCACTTCCGCCGCAGGAGACGGAGCTGGTAGGCCTCACATTGGAGGGCCTGACAGAGGCATTCCTCCGCATCTGGGCGCGCAGGCCTGCCGCCGATGAGACCGGCGAGGCAAACCGCTATGCGCCCCGGGACATCCACCGGGATGAGCACACCGTGCAGGAGTGTATGCTGACGCTGCTTCATGGCATCCGCAGGAAGGGCCGGATGCGTTTCGATGAGGCGTTCAGCGATGCGCCCACCAGAGAGGAAGTGGTGACGCTTTTCCTGGCCATGCTGGAATTGCTGAAGCTGGGCGAAATGCACCTGGAGCAGGAAGGCGTGTACAGCGATATCATTCTTCTGCCGGGCAGAAGAGAAGTTGTGATCGAGGAGTTGTTGACCGATGTGTGAGGAAGGTAGCCTGAAGGGGCGCATTGAGGCGATCCTGTTTGTGGCAGGGGAAGCCGTACGCGTTGAGGATCTGGCGCGGGCGCTGGAGATCGAACTGCCGGCGCTGGAGGATGCCTTGACGGAGCTGCGGGATGAATATGACTTTGCCCAGCGGGGCTTCTGCCTCAAACGCTTCGGACATCATGTGCAGCTCGCGACACGCGCTTTGTATTCCACGGATGTGGTGCGACTGCTGCAGCCCGTACAGAAGCAAAGCCTGAGCCAGGCCGTGATGGAAACACTGGCTGTGGTAGCCTACCGGCAGCCTGTGACCAAAGCGGAGATCGAGCAGATCCGCGGTGTGAAGTGCGATTACTCCATCCACTCCCTGGTGACAAAGAACCTGATCACCGAGGTGGGAAGGAAAGATACCCTGGGCCGCCCCATCCTGTATGGCACAACGGAGGAATTCCTGAGCCACTTTGGTCTGGAGGCCCTGGAGGACCTGCCGGCCATGCCTGATATCAATGGTGAAGAAAAGCATGATGGCCCTGCGCCTGAGCTTGTGAATTGAAAGGAGCAAGAATCATGGAGAAGAAAATGCTGATCGAGGGTATGATGTGCAACCACTGCAAGTCCGCCGTGGAAAAGAACCTGGCAAAGGTTGCCGGCGTAAGCGGCTGCACGGTGGATCTGGAGGCCAAGACGGCTACCATCACCCTGGAAAGCGACGTCGCCGACGCTGTGCTGATGGATGTTGTGAAAAACCTGGATTTCAAACCCGTCAGAATGCTGTAATCAATAAAAGAAGCCGCTCCATTCCGGAGCGGCTTTTTCATCAGCGGTTACAACCACAGCCGCAGCTGCGGTTGTTATAAGATGCAGCGAAGTTTGTGGACTGCACGGTGCCTTCGTTGCACAGCGACGCGTGGGGAAACAGCGGCAGGGAGAAGAATTCATCGCACACGCTGTCGGCGAATTCCTCAGCCGGGGGAATGTTGCAGAATCCATAGCTGGGGATGAGGATCTCTACCTTGGCCAGCACCTTCATGATGATGGTGACGCAGACCGTCATCTTGAACTGGTTATTGCCCAGGTAGGTGCCGGAAACGCAGATGGCGCTGACCATGGCCTCCAGTGTGTAGGGAACGATGGACTCGTCGGGGATGGACAGGAGCAGATCCTGATCCACGGAAACGACGCCCTTACCGATGTACTCAACGCAGCGGCTATCGGTGAAAAGAATGTCGATGGGCGCGTCGATAGTGGCCCGCACACGGGCGAAGCAGGGCCGGTCGCACAGACGGTCAACCGTCAGGTTGCGGATGGTTCCCTCGGTGGTGGTGGAGCGGCAGCTTTCAAAGGTGATGGGAGGCACCGGGGCCGAAGTGGGGGGCACGGTGTCCTGCACTTCCTGGCAGCCGCAGGCATTGCACTGGCAGGTGTTGGCCACCTGTGCGTAGCTGGTAATGGTAACGATCTGATCGTCCAGCTGTTTCTGGGTCAGGCCGCTGTCGTACACGCGCTTTACCTGTACGCATACTTTCTCCTGCAGGCCGTCCAGCGCGCTTCCGGAGATGGTACCGGGGCAGCAAGAGGGATTGGCGTTTTTGTAGGAATAGAAGCTCATTCTTCCACGCCTCCTTGTTTTTTGACTCCTTGGTGGAGCCTTCACCAGCAATCTATGTGGATCAAAACGGGATGTGCATGAATGACGAATCATTTCCAGTACGAAGGGCAGAATAGTCATTGAAAGGAGTGGTTTCAATGAAGTTTACTGTAAATGAGCGATGCATTTCCTGCGGATTGTGCGTAAGCATCTGCCCTGAGGTGTTTGAGCTGGAGAAGGATGGCATCGCCTATGCCAAGAAGCAGCCTGACGAGGGCGTGCTGACAGCAAAGGCAATGGAGGCGTTGGAAGGCTGTCCTGTGGACGCCATCGAAAAGCATACCTGAACGATAGTACTTGACGAAACAAGGCCTATCAGCCTATAATACCAATGAGAAAGGGGAGAAATGCTGTGCGAAAGGGCGATGAAAAGCGCCAGGAGATGCTGTCTGTGGCGGAGCGCTTGTTTTGTCTCAAGGGCTATGAGGCTACCAGCGTGCAGGATATCCTGAATGTGCTGAATGCAAGCAAGGGTGGCTTTTATCATTACTTTGCCAGCAAGGAGGCTCTGCTGAATACGCTGTTCTTCCAACGCGCTGAACGTGCCCTGGAGCAGACGGAAAAACTTCTCGCGGAAGAGGAAGACGTCATGAAGCGGCTGAATCAGCTGATGTACGGTTTTCTGCCCCTGCGCAGGGAGGAAGCGGATTTTCTGGGTATGCTGATGCCTATGCTGGATAAACCCGAGGGCCGCGCTCTTCGCCTGTGCTATCAGGAAGCGCTGGTTGAGACCTTCATGCAGCCGATGCAGCGGGAACTGAGCATCGGGCAGCAAACGGGCGTGCTTTGCATGGCTCATGCCGATATTGCCCCGATCGTGCTTCAGCTGCTGGGGCAATGCTGGGTGGATGTGGCGGCGCTGCTTGTATCGGGCGGCAAAAAAGCGCAGAAGCCCGAGGCCGCTGCGCTGCTGAGTATACTGAACCGCTATCGCCGTTCGCTGGAGCGCCTGCTGGACGCGCCCTTTGGCAGTGTGGATATCATTCCTCTGCAGGAATGGGATGAGGTTGCCGACAAACTGATGAATCGCTTGCTTTTGCCTATGCAGGGGTGAGTTACTTCTTACGGGGCTTGGCTTTGGCCCACTTGGACGACCGCTTGGCGGAATCTTTCTGCTTGACAGAAGGCTTCTGATGGGCGGTCGTTTTGCTTTGCCGGGTATTGATGGACGTGGATCTACCTGCGCCGCGGGGAGCTTCCGGGGGAACGAGGCATTCGCGGTCGCGGCCGATCAGGTCTTCACGGCCGGCAAGGCGAAGCGCCTTGCGTACAAGGGCCTGGTTTTTTGCCGAGCGGAATTGCATCAGCGCGCGCTGCATGGATTTTTCCTCGGGCGACCTGGCAACATAGACCGGCTTCATGCTGCGAGGATCAAGGCCGGTGTAAAACATACAGGTGCTCAGCGTGCCGGGCGTGGGATAGAAGTCCTGTACCTGATCGGGATAGAACCCGGTATCACGCAGATAGCAAGCCAGCTCGATGGCGGCGTTCAGATCGCTGCCGGGATGGCTGCTCATCAGGTAGGGAATCAGGTATTGCTTCAGGCCGAGCCACTCGTTGATGGAGGCGTATTTCTGCACGAAGGCATCATACACATTCCGGCCGGGTTTGCCCATCTTCTCCAACACGTAAGGGCAGGTGTGCTCAGGCGCGACCTTCAGCTGACCTGAGATATGGTGCTGACACAGCTCCTTAAGGAAGGTGGAGTCCTTATCAGCCATGATATAATCATAACGCAGGCCGGAGCGGATGAACACCTTCTTGACCTTGGGAAGCGTGCGCAGCTGGCGGAGAATATGGATCAGTTCTTCGTGGGATACGCGCATATTCTTGCAGGGACGGGGATAAAGGCACTGCTTGTTCTTGCAGGCGCCATGCTTCAGCTGCTTGTCGCAGGCGGGCTGGCGGAAATTAGCCGTGGGGCCGCCTACATCGTGGATATATCCTTTGAAATTGGGCAGGCGTGTGAGAAGCTTCGCTTCCCTGATGATGGATTCCGGACTGCGGGATTGAATGATCCGCCCCTGATGGAAGGTGATGGAGCAGAAGGAGCAGCTGCCGAAGCATCCGCGGGTGGAGGCAATGGAGAACTCGACCTCGGCCAGGGCAGGCACACCGCCTTCCTTATCGTACATGGGATGCCAGCGTCGGGTGTAGGGAAGATCATACACTGCGTCCAACTCCTCACGGGAGAGGGGCAGCGAAGGTTCGTTCTGGATCAGGTAGCGGTCGGTATCCTGCTGCTGGCAAAGGCGCTTGCCACGAATGGGATCCTGCTCCTCATACTGGGTGAGGAACGCCTCGGCGTATTTACGCTTATCCTGGATGACTTCCTTGTGGGAAGGAAGCTGAACGCAGGAGTCATCAGCCGTTTTGCTCATATAGCATACGCCGCGGATTCTGCGGAGCTCGGCCGGATTCATACCGTCGGCCAGCCAGTTGGCGCATTCCACAATGCTTTTTTCACCCATGCCGAACATCAGGAGCGTAGCGCCGGAATCAACAAGAATGGAATGGCGTACCTTGTCATCCCAATAATCGTAATGGGAGAAACGGCGCATGCTGGCCTCCACGCCGCCGATGAGGATCGGCACATCCCGATAGGCCTGGCGGATGCGGTTGCAATACACGATGATGGCACGGTCAGGCCGCATACCGGCTTTGCCACCGGGAGCGTAGACGTCCTCGCTGCGGCGTTTTTTTGCAACGGTATAATGGTTGACCATGCTGTCGATCACGCCGGAGGAGACAAGAAAACCAAGCCGGGGACGGCCAAAACGAGTGAAAGCGGATGCGTCCTGCCATGATGGCAGAGGAAGCATCGCTACGCGATAGCCGGCCTTTTCGAGTATACGGCTGATGATGGCGTGGCCGAAGGACGGATGATCCACATAGGCGTCGCCGCAGACATAGACAAAATCAGGTGCATCCCAGCCGCGCTGGGCAACCTCCTGGGGGGTAACGGGCAGGAATTGCTGGTGCATCTTGATACCTCCAAACATGCTTCTATTGTAGAAGATGACTGCGTACATGTCAAGCAGGATGGTTTTTGCTTCCGGGGGTTGCCTGATATAGAAGTAACGTGCTATAATCCCAGTAGAGATCCATCATTACTCCCGGAGGAAAAACACGTGACAAATGAAGCACTTAATGCACTTCTCCAAGATCTTACGCTGGAAGAAAAGGTAGCGCAGCTTTGCCAGATCGATATGTCTACATTTCTTGCGGATGCCGGTTCGCCTACAGGCCCCATGCTTGAGTTCAACCTCACGCGGGAACAGATCGTCTCGGCGGGTAGCCTGATCTGCGGCGCCAATGCGGATGCGGAGAAGTTTGCGCAGATCCACGAAACGATCCGCAAGGAATCCCGGCATGGTATTCCTCCGCTGATCATGAGCGACGTGATCCACGGTATGCGAACCACATTCCCGATCCCGCTGGCCCTGGCCTGCACCTTTGATGAGAATGAAGCGGAGACCATGGCGCGTGTCAGTGCCAAAGAGGCTTCCGCCTGCGGCGTACATGTGACTTTTTCACCCATGCTGGATGTGTGCCGTGACCCGCGCTGGGGCCGCTGCATGGAAAGCCCGGGCGAGTCACCTGCGCTGTGTGGCGCCATGGGCGCTGCCATGGTTCGCGGATACCGTGGCGATGATCTCAAACAGAAGGGCACGATGGCTACCTGCGCCAAGCATTACGCAGGCTATGCTCTGTGTGAGGCAGGGCGCGATTATGCACCTGTGGACATCAGCAGAACCGAAATGTATAACACCTATCTTCCGCCCTTCAAAGCTGCGCTGGACGCCGGCTGCGATATGGTGATGCCTGCCTTCACGCCTGTTGATCGTGTTCCCGCCGCCGCGAATCGCTGGCTTATGCACGACATTCTTCGAGAGCGTTGGCACTGGGATGGCATGACTATCACCGACTGGGGCTCTGTGGGTGAATTGTATCTGCATCATCTGGCCTCTGACGCCAAGGATGCTTCTGTTCGCTGCTTCAAGGCTGGCACGGATATGGACATGATGAGCTTTGCATACTTCTCCGGCTTGAAGGAAGCCGTTGAGGATGGCACAGTCTCTATTGAGGAGCTGGATGCCGCCGTGCTGCGTGTCCTGGAATTGAAGAACAAGCTTGGTCTGTTTGAGGATCCAAACCACGGCGCTACGGGCGAGGAACAGCTGGCTATGCGCGGCAGGCACGAACATCGTCTGGCGGCGCTGCAGGCAGCGCTTAAGAGCTGTGTGCTTTTGAAGAATGATGGAGTGCTTCCGCTGCATTCGGGCATGAAGGTCGCGCTGACGGGCGACCATGCGGATTCTCACCGGCTGTTGGGCGCCTGGCAGGCTGATGGCAGAGAGGAAGAAACGCCTTCGCTTGCGGATGTATTCTCCAAAGACGGCCGTGTCGCCATCGTCACTCCGGGGGAAGCGGATGTTATCATCTACGCGGTTGGCGAGGACCAGGATGACGTCGGCGAATCCGCCAGCAAACTGAATCCCGCGTTGACGGCTCAGCAGAAGGCTGACCTTGAACAGCTTTGCGCAACAGGCAAGCCTGTGGTGATGGTTCTTTTCTGCGGCAGGCCGCTGATGATCCAGGAGGATGCATCCCGCTGCAATGCTGTGCTGAACGCCTGGTTCCCCGGCAGCGAAGGCGCTGAGGCCATTCGTCAGCTGCTGATGGGGGACGTGAACCCCTCCGGTCACCTGTCCATGACGTTCCCGCGCTGCGTGGGTCAGATCCCGATCCATCATGATCAGCTCAGCACGGGCCGTCCCACCGAGCCGGAGAACGGGCGTTTTATCAGCGTGTACCGTGATGGAAGTAATAAACCCCTGTATCCCTTCGGCTATGGTTTGAGCTACACGACCTTCGACTTCAGCACGGCTGAAGCGGACGGCGACGCTTTGCTGGATGATACTCCCGTGACTCTGACTGTACAGGTTACCAATACTGGTGATCGTGCGGGTGAAACGGTGGTTCAGCTGTACTTCCGTGGCCGTCGGCTGACGCACATGGAGCCTCTGCGTACGCTTCTTCAGTGGAAGCGCATCAGCCTTGAGGCCGGTGAATCCACGGCTGTTTCCTTCACGGTGCGTAAGAGCGATCTGCAAACCTGGGATCACGATGGTCAACCTGTGGAGGCTTCGGGTATGTACGATTTCTACATCGGTGAAGACAGCCTGGCGCGCCAGTCGGCTGTGATCCTTGTAAAATGATCGATCCTGAAAGGAGAATGCATATGTGTCCCATTCCTACGCCTCATATCAATGCAAGGGAAGGCGATTTTGCCCGTACGGTGCTCATGCCCGGCGATCCGCTGCGCGCTAAGTTCATCGCTGAAACCTTTCTGGAGAACGCTGTTCTTGTCAACAATGTGCGCGGTGTGCAGGGATATACCGGCGAATACCACGGCAAGCGGGTTTCCGTGATGGCTTCCGGTATGGGTATGCCCTCCATCGGCATTTATTCCTACGAGCTGTTCAACTATTACGGTGTGGAGAACATCATCCGCATCGGTTCTGCCGGCATGCTGAACCAGAAGCTCAAGGTTCGCGATATTGTGGTTGGTCTGAGCGCGTATACCAATTCCAATTTCGGCCGGCAGTTCGGCTTCGACGGCAATGTGGCGCCCTGCTGTTCCTACGAACTGCTCAAGGCTGCCATGGACGCGGGTGAGAAGCTGGGACAGCTTCCTGTGCCCGGGGCGTTGTATTCCTCCGACACCTTCTATGATGAGTCCGCTCCGCTGGGGAAGCTGCAGAAGCTGGGTGTTCTGGCGGTGGAAATGGAGGCCGCTGCGCTCTATCTGAACGCCGCGCGGGCCGGAAAGAACGCGCTTTGCCTGTGTACCATTTCCGATAATCCCTTCACCGGCGAGGAACTTTCCGCTGAGGAACGCCAAAACACCTTCACCAAGATGATGGAGATCGCGCTGGAGATCGCCTGATGATATCACAAAACGCTGTGCATCCAATGGAAGGCACAGCGTTTTTTGTTATTCATCGCACATCCAGGCCTTGCGAAGCTGCTCCTTGACGAGGCTTTCCCTGCGGCTTACCTGCACCTGGCTCATGCCAAGCACGCGGGCTGTCTCCACCTGAGTTTTGCCCAGACGGAATCGCAGAAGAAGCAGCTTTTGGTCAGGCGGGGACAGCCTGCTGATCATATCCCGCAGCAGCATTCTGTCTATCCATCTGTCCTGATCCGGAAGCAGTTCAATAAGCGCTTGGCCGGAAGTGGTGTTTCCGGAGGCGATGGATATGCTTTCCATGGCCAGCGTCAGCTCAGAGGGATCTGTACGCAGGACGGAAGCCAGCTCCTGTACGGTTGGCTCCCGGCCGAGGCTTAATGCCAGTTTGTCAGTTGTCTGGCGGATCCGGTTGCGAAGCTCCCTGTCGGAGCGTGGGATGTGAATGGGCGTGTCAAGCCTGCAGAGCATCTTCATCTCGCCAAGGATCAGCGCCGTGGCAAATGTGGAGAACGCAACGCCGTAGCCTGGATCATACCTCGCGAGCGCTTTCATCAGGCCGATGCAGCCCTGTTGATAAAGCTCTTCTTTTTCCTTGTAATGCCATGGGAAACGCCTGACTGATGCAGCCACAAGCGGAAGATGATCCTCAGCCAGGACCTGCATGGCCTGCTTGCCCTGCAGACGGGCGTTCAGCAGCTTTTGTGTGAAGGCCTGGGTCGCATCTTGCCTCACCAGTTGCCTCCTGAACGGATACGCTTGCTCATCCGCACGGTTGTCCCTGTGCCAGGGGTGGATTCCACATACAGATCATCCATGAAGGTTTGCATTACGGCAAAGCCCATACCGCTGCGCTCCTGTTCGGGATGTGTTGTATAAAAGGGCTCCATGGCCTGCGGCACATCGGCGATGCCTTTACCCTGATCCTGGACTTCGATGGTAAGCAGGTTTTTATCATGGATCTCCGCCCTGAGGATGACCTGCCCAACGGTTCCCTCGTAGCCGTGAACGATGGCATTGGTCACCGCTTCAGATACCGCGGTTTTGATATCGGCGATCTCGCTAACTGTGGGACGAAGCTGTACCGCGAATGCGGCAACGACGACCCGGGCGAAGGATTCATTTTCCGCAATGCTGAGAAAGCTTGTCTGCATTTCATTATGTTGATTCATCGGCGGGCCTCCTGTTTCTTGTCCAGCTGACGGATGACCTTGCTCATCCCGGACATGTGAAAGATTCTACTGACGTGCTCGTTCATATGGATGACCGAAACGGAACCGCCGCGGTCGCGCAGAATGCGGTATCTGCCCAAAATGACGCCTATGCCGGAGGAATCCATAAATGATAATCCGGAAAAATCCAGGATCAGTTGGCGGATGCCGGGATCGGCAAGCTGGTTATCCAGCTCGCGGCGGATGCTTTGCGCGCAGAAGTGATCCAGCTCACCATCCAGCCCCACAAGCAATTTATCCCCATCGCGGATGGAACGTAACATAGTACCTGACCTCCTGTTCTGGTTCTGTGAAAGCATTCAACCAGGCAGGCGGGTTGTCCTTCGATGAAAAAAGTCGATTTGTGCGGTTGGAAAAGAATCGTTCGACATTCTTCGCAACCAATAAAAAACGCCGGAAAAATCCCGGCGAATAATGACGTGTGAAAGTTATGCCGTTTTCCATTTCATCAAAAGAACGCCACCTGCCATCAAAGCAACGCCGAGGATTTTCGTCCATGTAAAGGGGAGTTTTTCTGAGCCGAGCCAGCCAAAGGCATCGATCAGCGCGGCAACCAGGAGCTGTGAGAGCAGGATTGTCGATATGGCAACGGTGGGGGAAAGTCCCGCGATGGCAAGCATGACGGTGACCGTGATCACCGGAGCGAGCACGCCGCCCAGCCAGGAATACCACGGCGCCTGGGTCAGCTGGCGTATGTCGCCTTTTCCCCAGATCACTGCAATTGCCGCAGCAAGAACAAACCCGACCAGCTGTACGAACGCATTGGTCTCAAGAACGCCGACCTTATCGCCAAGCCGAGTGTTCATCACACCCTGCAGACTCATGGCTGCGCCGGCGATGAGCGCGTATAAAAAGCCCAACATGACAGACCACCTCCACATGGGGGATAGTATGGCTGAATGTTGGGCGATTATTCGTTTATTCATCCGGGATCAGGGCGTCCACCTGGTCATGGATATACTGCATGCGCTGGTCAAGAACAGCAATATCCTCGGCCGTTTGCTTCAGCTTCTCTGAAATCTCATCCGGGACGTTGCCGGATGCCTTGTAACGAAGCGAGTGTTCCAGTGAAGCCCAGAAATCCATGGCAATGGTCCTGATCTGGATCTCCACTGGGACCATCACGCGGCCTTCGTAAAGGAACACGGGGATCTCCACCACCAGATGCAGGCTGCGATAGCCGTTTTCCTTGGGATGCTTGATGTAATCGCGCACCCTGAGCAGATGGATATCATCCTGGCACGTCAGCAGCTCGGCAACAGTGTATACGTCCTGCACGTAAGAACAGATGACACGGATACCTGCGATATCTGTCAGATTCTCCACGGCGGAGTTGATATTCTGTGTCTTGTTGCGCCGCGAAAGCTTCTCCATCATACTTTGAACGGATTTCATCCGGCTTTGCATATGATGGACGGGATTGCGCTTGTGCTTCATCTGAAACTCGTCATCCAGATTCTCAAGCTTTGTACGTATCTCACGGATGGCGGCCTGATAACGGCACTGCACGGTGAAAAAATCATCTACCATGCGCTGAAAATCCTCGGGAAGGGCAGGCAGCTGGCGATCATTCTCCAATGGATTGGACATGGCTTCCTCCTTTGCTGTGAGTCTGGCGAAGCGGCAGCTGAACGCGGAACGTGCTGCCTTTATCCAGTGCGGAGCGTACGCGTATGGAACCGCCGAGCATTTCCACAATGCGTTTGACAAGGCACAGCCCCAGGCCGACGCCCTCGTTGCTGCGGGAGGCGTCACCCTGGAAGAACCTGTCGAAGATGCGTTCCTTTGTCTCCTCGGACATACCGATGCCCTGATCCGCAATGGTGAATTCAGCCATATCCGTTTGCTTGACGGTGATTTCGATCGTGCCGCCCTCATGGGAGAACTTCACCGCGTTGTGAATCAGATTGATCCACACCTGGATAAGCATTTCCGAGTCTGATTCGATGGTGACCGGATCGAGATTCAGCTGCCAATCGATGTTTCGCGGCGTCCATGCCGGCTCAAGCTGCAGGATGACCTGACGTACCTGCTCGTCCAGCCGGAAGGAGGTCAGTGAGGCAGGCGCCATTTGCTGCTCCAACGCGGAGAGCCGCAGCAGCGTATCGGAAAGCCTGGACAGCCGGTCGCTTTCCTGGGAAATCATGGATACATACTCCCGGCGGGAGTCATCGTCCAGGCCCGGCATCTGCAGCAGACGCGCGAATCCTTTGATGGAGGCGATGGGGGTGCGGAATTCGTGAGAAATGCTGCTGATAAAATCCTTTTGCAGATACACCGTGCGGGAAAGCTCGTCCGTCATACTGTTGAAGGAGCGCATCAATTCGCCCATTTCGCCCTGCTTGTTATCCGGTAGCCTCACGGAGAAATCGCCGTCCTTGATCTGGCGGGTTGCCTGCGTAAGCTGCGTGACAGGTTTGGAGAGAATGAAGGAAACAAGCACGGAGAACAGCGCGAACAGAACAAGCGAAAGCACAATGGTGAAAGCGATGCGGGGGAGAACGCTCACGAAAAGATTGATGTCACGGGCGGGATGGATGCTGATGATCTCTTCGCCAAGCTGAACATATGTGACGGGCATGGGGGACAGCCGTGAAGACTGCATGATGATCTCGCCCTGGCGAAGGGACTCAAGCTCCTCATGGGAGAGCATCCGCTCGGGATAGGAGGCCACAGCGGCGGTCAATGTATCGTTGGAAGTAACGGAAAGCATCTCTTCGATGCTAAGGGAGGTTTTTTGCTCCAAACCGAGCAGATAGATGGCCACTTCATGCTCCTTGTCCATCAGATCATTGCCGAATGAGCCGATGCTGACCATAAAGGAGCCGGCAGCGGTAAGGATGCAGGCAGTCAGCGCGGAAAGAAGCAGGATCGTTAGCAGTTTGCCACGGAAGGTATAGGGCGTGAAGCGTGATCTGTTATCCATTGCATTTCTCCGCCTTATATCCAAGCCCACGTACGGTGATGATGTCGAAATCAGGAATATGCTCGCACTTTTCACGGACGCGCTTGATGTGAACATCTACGGTGCGTTCGTCGCTATGGGCATCCAAGCCCCAGATCTCATCCATCAGCTGACGGCGTGTGAAGATCTGCCGCTGGTTGGAGAGCAGCTTGAACAGCAGATAGAACTCCTTTTTGGGCAGTGTGATGATCTCGCTGCCGCGGGTAATAGTCAGGGAATCGTAATCCAACCGGCACTCGCCGATGATGAGCTGATGGCTCGTCATGGCCTGGGATCGACGCAGAAGCGCCCCTACGTGAAGAAGCAGCTCATCAAGATCCACCGGCTTGGTGAGGTAATCGTCAGCTCCGCAGCTGAAACCTACCCGCTTATCCTCCAGCGTAGTGCGGGCGGTGACCAGCATAATGGGCATCAGCGGGTAGGCATCGCGCAGCTCCCGGGTCAGCTCCCAGCCGTCCATTACGGGCATCATCACGTCCGCGATCACAAGATCGGGCAGGACCTTCTCAATGGCGCGCAGAGCTTCCTCGCCATTGGCGGCGGTGATTGTCTGATAGCCGTTGAGGCCAAGAAAGGCGCACATCATGCGCTGCAGGGGAAGATCATCCTCGACAACAAGAATGGTGAACATGACATGTGCCTCCCGGGAGTTTTTTGTGTATCAATTATATCACATGCTGCGAAGAGCATCAATGGGATTGAGCCGAGAAGCCTTGCGCGCCGGTGCCCAGCCAAAGAGAATGCCTACGGTCGCCGAGAAGGTGAAGGCAAGCGCGATGGCTCCAGTGGAAAGTGTGAAGGCCATGCCGATCAGATGGGCGATCAGGGCGGAGAGCAGTATGCCCACAACAATGCCGATAAGGCCGCCCATGAGACTGAGCATCACCGATTCAATGAGGAACTGCGTCTGGATCAGGCTGGGTTTGGCGCCAAGCGCTTTGCGCAGACCGATCTCCATGGTGCGCTCACTGACGGAAACCAGCATCATGTTCATGATGCCTATGCCGCCCACCAGCAGCGCGATGGACGCGATGCCGGCCAGCATGGTGGTCATCATGCCGGTCATGGTATTCATGGTGTCCAGCAGGGTATCCAGATTCAGAACCTGATAGGCATTATCGCGGTAATTGAAGGCCGCGTTGAGCACATCCTCCACCTGTTCGATCGTTTCATCGGTCTGATCGGTATCCTTGATATACAGGGTGAGGCTGTTGATGGAGTTGGTACCCGTGAGCCGCAGGGCCGTCTGGTAGGGAATGATGACCTTGCCGTTGCTTTCGCCACCCATCATGAGTGACATCGCGCTCATGACGTCGTTTTCGCTTTCATCGTTCAGCATACCAACGATACGGAAGGTCAGCCCGGAAACGACGATCTCTTTCCCGACGGGATTCTCATTCGGGAAAAGATTCTCGTGCAGATTGCTGTCGATAACGCAGACATGGCTGTGCCGGTCCATGTCCATGGCACTGAGTCCCCGGCCGATGCTGATCAGATCGCTGCTTCCGTCAAAATAGGCGGCGCTGCGCCCTTCGACGGTCACATCCTCGCACAGGGAGCCATCGCCGGCAACGTGCTGCGAATAGGAAACACTGGGGTCGATACCGGAGATGTTCTTGATTTCGCCAAGGCGGAGCAGGTCGTCATCCGAAAGGCCCCGCTTGAGCGGCGTACCGGAAACAGAAACGCTTACCTTGCCGGCGCCCAGCGCGGTGAACTGGGTGGTGATTTCGTTCGTCGCGCCTTCGACGGTGGTGATCAGGGTGATGATAGCCGTGACGCCGATGATAATACCCAGCGTAGTGAGAAAGGTGCGCATTTTATTGCCCTTGATATTCTGCCAGGACATCCGCAGGCATTCTTTAAGCATCTTCGCTCACCCCCTCGGTCAGGCACCCGTCCAGGATCCGCACGATCCGCTTGGCGTGGCGTGCGATGCTGATATCATGCGTGATCATGATAATGGTATTTCCTTCTTCATTCAGGTCGTGAAAGAGCGACATGACCTGCTTGCCGGTCTTCTGGTCCAGGGCGCCGGTGGGCTCATCGGCAAGGATGATGGTCGGGTGGTTGGCCAGGGCACGGGCAATGGCCACGCGCTGCTGCTGGCCGCCGGAGAGCTGATTGGGGAAGTGATGCAGTTTGTCAGACAATCCGACGCGCTCCAGCATCTGCTTTGCGCGCATCTGGCGTTCACTGGCGCGCATACCGCTGTAAACCAGGGGAAGTTCCACGTTCTGAATGGAATTCTGCCTCTGCAGAAGCTGAAAGGACTGGAAAACGAAGCCGATCTCCTTGTTACGGACAACAGCCAGTTCATCCTCGTCAAGGCTGCTCACGTCACGGCCGTGAAGATTGTATGAGCCGGAGGTCGGTGTATCCAGACAGCCAATGATATTCATCAGCGTGGATTTTCCTGAGCCCGAGGGGCCAAGCACAGCCAGAAACTCTCCCTGGCATACATCCAGATCAATTCCGCGCAGAACGGTCTGCATCTCGTCGCCCATGCGGTATTGCTTGGTGATCCCGCGCATGGAAAGAATTGTTTCACTCATGGCTTCATCCTCATCAACGGTCGGACATCATGGGGAAGGGGAAGGCGAACGTCGGCGGGATCAGCACGGTTTCGCCGGAGCGAAGGCCATCCTTGATCTCCACGATGCTGCCATCGTTGATACCCAGCAGCACAGACTGCTGGATCAGTTCATTGTTACGGTTGTAGCAATAGACAAAGGGCTTACCGTCCTCGTCATATTGCACGGCTTCCATGCTGATGGTGGTGGCGTTCTGCACGTTGTCACGGGGAACGATGACCTCGCAGGTCATGCCCATAACAAGGGTGCCGTCCTGAGGTACGTCCACGATGACTTCATAATATGCCAGATCGTTGCTCACAGTAGCCTCCTGGGCGATCCGACGTACGCTGCCGGTCAGCACATGGCCAGTGGCCTGGATCTTTACATCCACCTGCATACCCTTGGTGATGGCGGATACATCGTATTCGTCGATCCTGATGCGCACCAGGGGATGGTCATAATCGGCAATACGGTACAGGATATCGCCGATGGTATAGTCCTCGCCCTCATCCACATAGATGTCGGAGATCGTGCCATCCATAGGAGCCTTCATCTGCGTGCCTGATTTGGACGTCATGATAACCTCGTCCTTTTCGACCTTGTCGCCTTCCTCGTACTTCCATTCGCGCACGGAGCTGCGGTTGATCGCGGGGACGACCTTGAAGCTATCGGCTTCGAGATTGCCGGAGAAGGTGTAGAATGTCTCGATGTTCTGGGTACGGGCAGTCTCCTCGTCGAAGTTGAACTTCGTGCGGCGGCTCAGGCCAAAGAGAACGGCGGCTGCCGCGATGGCAATGATGAGGATCCAGATGACCAGCTTGCGGATTTTCTTTTTCATAAAGTATACACCTCCAGTTTTCGTAAACAGTATATTCTGGCAACATGAACTAAATATGAAATGAATGTAAAAACCTGGCAGAGATCACTGCCAGGCATGATTTGGTGTTATTCAGCGTCCCAGGCTTCATAGGACTCCTCTTCCAGGAGATATTCGAATCTGCCGTCGGTCACCCGGGTCAGGTCGTTCAGCACGGACTCAGCATCCTTTTCGCGGACGAGAAGGGTGAATGTTACCGCGGTGCCAAACTCGCTGCCCACCAGCTGCAGGGGCATGGAACGCATGGCGTGCTGTACCTTGTCCCAAAGAGGGTAAGCTACTTCGCAGATGTACCGCTGAGAGGGCTCCATTACGACCACCTGAGCAGCCTTCAGGCCGACCACGCAGCCTTGGGTATAGGCCCGGACGAGCCCGCCGGCGCCCAGCAACACTCCGCCAAAATAACGCGTCACAACCACGCAGCAGTTTACAACCCCCTGGGCCTTGATGACCTCCATGATGGGTAGACCGGCTGTTCCGCCGGGTTCGCCATCATCGGAATAGCGCATGATGCCGGCATTCTGGCCGATGACATAGGCATAGCAGTTATGGGTTGCGTCCTTGTGCCGGGTACGTATGGTTTGCAGGAAGGCCAGGGCTTCCTCCTCTGTCTTCACAGGCGCGGCATAGCCGATGAAACGGCTTTTATTCACGATGAACTCATCAGAGGAGGATTGCCGCAGAGTCTTGTAGGGAGCGCTCATTTCAGGATCAGGCGGCGGAAGCCCTTCTTGCCCTTCTTGAGCATCAGGCCGTCTTCGCCGATCATGTCAGCAGACACAACGGTGCCGAAGTCGGTCACCTTTTCATCGCCGAGGGACACGGCGCCGGCTTTGATCTGGTTGCGGGCATCAGACTGGCTCTTGCACAGGCCGGAAAGCACCAGCATGGTGGTTACACGGGCGTCCTGGGCCAGCATATCGGCGGTGAGCTCGAAGGAGGGAACGTCGGCGCCGTTCATGCCGCCGGCAAACAGGGCCAGAGCGGCGTCAGCGGCCTTGCGGGCTTCTTCTTCGCCATGCACCAGCTTGGTAACCTCGTAGGCCAGGACCTTCTTGGCCTCGTTGATCTCGCTGCCTTCCAGCGCGCCCAGGCGGCGCACTTCGTCCATGGGCAGGAAGGTCAAAAGGCCCAGGCACTTTTCCACGTCCTTGTCGTCGATGTTGCGCCAGTACTGGTAGAAATCGAAGGGAGAGGTCTTGGCGGGGTCGAGCCACAGGGCGCCCTTCTCGGTCTTGCCCATTTTGCGGCCGTCGTGGGTCAGCAGCAGCTGGAAGGTGCAGGCAAAGGCCTTTTCCTGCTCCTTGCGGCGCACCAGATCGGCGCCGCCCAGCATGTTGCTCCACTGGTCGTTACCGCCCATTTCCAGTCGGCAGCCATAGCGGTTGAACAGCTCCAGGAAGTCATAGCTCTGCATGAGCATGTAGGTGAATTCCAGGAAGCTCAGGCCGTTCTCGGATTCCATGCGGGCCTTGTAGCAATCGGCGCGGAGCATGGTGTTGACGGAGAACATGGAGCCGATGTCGCGCATGAA
>SVGJ01000045.1 GCA_015056415.1 Clostridiales bacterium | reverse complement strand
GCCGTTGCCGGTGTTGTCGCCATTGCCGGTGTTGTCGCCGTTGCCGGTGTTGTCGCCGTTGCCGGTGTTGTCGCCGTTGCCGGTGTTGTCACCGTTGCCGGTGTTGTCGCCGTTGCCGGTGTTGTCGCCGTTGCCGGTGTTGTCACCATTGCCGGTGTTGTCGCCGTTGCCGGTGTTGTCACCATTGCTGGTGTTGTCGCCGTTGCCGGTGTTGTCACCATTGCCGGTGTTGTCACCATTGCCGGTGTTGTCACCGTTGTCGTTGTCTTCGGCATCCTTGTACTCGTAGGCGTCGCAGCCGGCACGATTGCAGAAGCGAACCAGCTTGGCCGTGTTCTCGGGTACTACGGACCAGTTGCCCCACTTGTGGCCCAGGGGAGGCTCGTTGCTGGGGGAACTGCCGGTAGAGGCGCCGCAATTGTTGCAGACGCTGGTGGAGCTGCCCCACTTGGTGCAGGTGGGCTCGTTGGTAGTGGTCTTGTAATCGTGGCCGGTGGCGGGGAGTTCCTTCCTGGAGAGAATCTTGCCGTGCTTGGAGCAGAGCAGGGTGTAGTAGCCGTCCTCGGTACAGGTGGCTTTCTTCAGGGTTTCGCTGGTGGAGCCGGCGGCACTGTGGCCGGTGGGCGGGATGGCGTCGCCGCCGATCTGGACCTTGCAGTCGGGGCAGCGGAGCTTGTAGCTGCCGGCATTGCAGCAGTCAGCAGCAACCTCGCCGTAGCGCTCGCTGCCGCTGTGGACGACCTTGTTCTGCACGTCGCCGCAGGCAGAGCAAACCAGGGCGGAATAGCCGCGGCTGCTGGAGCTGGTGCACTTGACGCTCTTCTGCTCGTAGGGGTGGCCGGCGCCGCCGGTGGGGCCGTATTCGGTCTTCGTTTCGCCGCAGACGTTGCACTTGTAGTAAGTTTCGCTCACCTTGTTGCAGATGGCGTCCTTGTGGCCGGTCTGCTTCCAGTCATGAGGGCCGTAACCGCCCTGCTTGACTTCGTTCAGGTAACGGGCGGGGCTGCTGTTCACGCAGTACTTGCCCAGGTCGGCCTTCACCTTGCAGGTGGGGGTATTCATGGTGCGCCACTCGATCTTGTGCTCCTCAGTGGGGGCGATCTTAATGTTTACGGTAATCGTGGCGCCGCAGCCGCTGCGGGAGCAGACGACATTATAGGCGCCCTGGCTGCAGCAGGTGGGCTCGACCGTGATGTCCTTGGTTTCGATGTGACCAAGGGCGGGGATGGTGTAATACTCCTGCGGGTTCTTCTGCTTGCCGCAGGTCTTGCACGCGACAATGGATTTGCCGGTCTCGGTGCAGGTAGCTTTTTTCACGTTGTTATACTTGCTGGGGTCGGAGAAATCATGGGCAGAATTGAGCGTGGAATTATCCTGCACGGTCTTCTCATGCTTGCAGCGGGTGCAAGAATACTTCGTGATGCCGGGCTCTTTGCAGGTGCCGGCCTTTTCGTACGTCTTTTGGTAATTGTGATCGACAAGGGAGCCCTTGGACACAAACTCGGTGCCCTTGGAGTTGAAGTGGCTGATCCATGCCTGGCAGCCTTCCTCGGTCTGCTGGAACGAGGTAGTCTCCTTGACGCATGTACCGCCCGTGGAGAAAGACACGTTACATGCCGCAAAGGCGCCGGCGCAGGCCAGCATGACTGTTAACAACACCAGCAGGGCTACGATCAATTTCCGGTTCATTGGAATTCCCCTCCCAAGAAAACGTTTTCGTAAATGCGTGTAACAAACACAGGCTCATTATTGGTCATGGGAGAGTAAAAGTCAATGTCCTTTTTGGTATTTTTTTGTATTCTTGTTGTATTTAGTGCCAAAAAACGCGGGCAACGCCATAGCTTTCAGCGTTGCCCGCGTTGAATATCGGGGTCAGGGATCACTTGCGCAGGGTGATGACCACGTGGCGGTTGGGCTCGTCACCCTCGGAGTGAGTGTCAACAGCCTCGGTAGCCTGCAGAGCGCTGTGGATGATGCGGCGCTCGTAGGGGTTCATGGGCTCCAGGCTGACCTTGCGGCCGGTCTTCACGGCACGGTTGGCCATGCGGTTGGCCAGGCGGATGAGGGTGTCCTCACGCTTGGCGCGGTAGTTTTCGGTGTCCAGGGTGACGCGGGTGTAGCCTTCCTGGCCGCGGTTGATCTTCAGGCTGGTCAGGTACTGCAGGGCGTCCAGGGTCTCGCCACGGCGGCCGATGAGGATGCCCAGGGTATCGCCGGTCATCTTCACGAACACATTGCCCTCGGCGTCGTTGCCCACGGCCACGTCGACCTCAACGCCCATCAGGTGGGTCAGCTCCTTCAGGAATGCCTGGGCCTTGCCGGCGGCGGAATCGGCATCCACCTGATCGTTCTCCAGCATGGTCACCACGGGCTTTTCAAGGGGCTTGGCGGGAGTCTTGGGGGGCAGGGGCTTCTTTTCGGCAGCGGGCTTTTCGGCCTTTTCGGTCTGGGGCTTTTCCTGCTTGGGCTTGGGCTGCTTGGGAGCCTTGGGCTTTTCCTGCTTGGGCTCGGTCTTCTTTTCGGCGGGCTTCTTGGCAGGCTTCTTGGCAGGCTTTTCCTCGGTGAGGGAGGCCAGCAGGTCTTCCTCCTGCTCCTTCACGGTGAGGCGCACCTTGGCCAGGCGGGAACCGAACAGGCCGAACAGGCCCTTGCTGCCCTCGTCGATGATGTCAACGGTCACATCGCTGATGGAAACGCCCAGCACTTCCAGGCCGGCGGAAATCGCTTCTTCCATGGTCTTGGCAGAAGATTCATAAGTCTTCATTGTACGTTATTCCTCCAATATCTCGGGGCGATCACTTGATCTTGCCTTCGGCGGTCACAACATTAGCAGCGTTCTTTTCCTTCATGTCCAGGTACTTGTTGATACCCCAGGTCTGCGCCATGGCGATCAGGTTGCTGGCCACCCAGTACAGGGCGAAGGCGGCGGTGTAGCTGAAGCACAGCCACAGGGTGAAGAGGGGGAAGAACCACTTCATGAAATTGCCGGTGGAGGGCTGCTGCTGGTCGCCAGCGGGCTGGGTGGGCTGCAGGGAGGACATCAGATACTGGCTGCCGGCAGACAGCAGGGGCAGCAGGAACCAGCCGTTGAAGTCCTTTACGACCTTCACGGTGGTGAAGATCAGGTTGAACTCGTAGCCGGGAATGGCAGCGACACGCTCTGCGTAGGAGAGCGTGCCCTCCAGCGCGGGCATGGAAGCCATGGTCGTGTGGATAGCCTGGATGGTGCCCTTCAGGTTGGTGTTGAAGGCCTCGGCAGAAACAGCGACGCCGGTAGCGGCCTCCACCTTGCCGGACAGTTCCGCGAGAGCCTCGGGAGACAGAGCGGCGATGGCGTTCTGCCAGATGTCGGCGGGGATCAGGTTCAGGCTGTTCAGGTCAGGCCAGGCAGCGGCGAAGGGGCTGTCGGGCATCCAGAGGTTTTTGATCCACAGCCAGTTTTCCAGCACGGGCTCATTACCCTGCAGGATGGCGAAGGTCTGCTGCACCAGATGCTCGTTGGCCACCATACGCATGGCGGTGAACATGGCGAAGAGGATGGGCAGGGTCAGCAGCATGGGCAGGCAGGAAGAAAGGGGATTGACGCCCTCCTTCTTGTACAGCTCGGCCATCTTGGCGTTGAGCTTCTCCTTGTCGTTGGCGTACTTCTTCTGCAGCGCGGCGACCTGGGGCTGGATCCTGGTGGTCTTGCGCATGCCCACGCGGCTCTTGTAGTCGAAGGGCAGCAGCACCAGCTTGATCAGCAGCGTGAAAACGATGATGGACCAGCCGTAGTTGTTGAACAGCGTATTGATGCCGTCCAGGATACCTTTGAGGAACGCGTTCATTTGGGTCATTCCCTCCTTAGGATAACATTTGGGTCTTCAGGCACAGGATCGTAGCCGCCCTTGGAAAAGGGATTGCAGCGCAGCACGCGCCACAGGGCCATCCAGCCGCCCTTCCATGCGCCGTAGCGCTCGATGGCCGTAACGGCGTACTTCGAGCAGGATGGAATGTAGCGGCAGCAGGGGCCACCGCGCTTGTTGGGGCTGATGTTGCGGCGGTAGAAGTGGATGAGCCACAGAAGGATGCGTTTCATCAGGCGCGATTCCCTTCCTTAAAGGCGGCGTGCTTCTTGAGCAGGTAGCCTACGTCTCTTTGCAGGGACTGGAAGGTGGCCGTGGCGGCTGAAGGTCTGGCTACGATCACGTACAGGCCGTTTTTCACATCCCCCAGATGGGGCCGGAAGCATTCGCGCAGGCGGCGCTTGACCAGGTTGCGGGTCACGGCGTTGCCTACCTTCTTGCTGACGGAAAAACCGACCTGCAACCCTCTGCCCTTGGCATAGAGCATGACCAGATCCCGACAGGCGACGCTCTTTCCGCGGTGGTACACGTACTGGAACGCCTTGTTTTTTTGCAGCCGATAACGTCTTTCCATGATGTCATCCTCTCACATCGTGCGAGAAAAACCCGGGTACATGGCATTAGACCGCTGCCCTGCGGGAAGCGGCCGAATTGCCGGCATATGAGGAAAAGCCCGCCTCACGGCGCGAAACGCGCTTACGGGCGGGCTTCATCCACAAGGCTCAGTGCAGGGGCGACTGAATCAGACAGTCAGCTCCTTGCGGCCACGACGACGACGGGCAGCCAGCACGCGGCGGCCGTTCTTGGTGGACATACGGGCACGGAAGCCGTGCACCTTGCTGCGCTGACGCTTCTTGGGCTGATAGGTACGGAACATGGTCAACACTCCTCACAAAGTTGGTTAATCGGACTTGAATCCGAATTGCTACACAACAGCCCTAACAGTATACCTGTTTTGGCTGGGCTTGTCAAGCGGGTTTTGATGAATTTCTCCCGGATCATCGGCTGTATACGCCGGTAAGGATCTCGTTGACGTAGGCGTCGCGATGGGGGAGCGCTTCATCCTGCAGGGCGATCTCAGCGGCGGCCTGGTTGTCATAGGGAACGGAAAGGATCGTGAACATCAGCGGAGAGGGTTCCTTGGTCTTCTCGCCCTCCACCAGCAGGGCATGGGCGCGGTTGACGCCCAGGCTGTTGCCCACGCTGCCGGTATTGATGATATAGCCGTCATGCAGCGTACGAACGAAGGGGCGGTGGCTGTCGGCAAAGATCACGCCGGTGAAGTCACCGGTCTGGGCATGGAAGGCCTGGCCCAGCTTATCCTTGTCGTCATTCACCTGCATCAGGGGGGTGACGGGGCGGCCGTGGAACAGCCTGAACCGGATGCCACCCAGGGTGACCTCCGCCTCCCGGGGCAGGGCGTTGAGCCAGTTCAGGCGCTCCTCACCCAGCTGATTCCAGAAGTAACCGTCCTCCGGGAATTCCTTGCCGCCGATGCCATAATCCCAGTTGCCGCCCAGGCACAGGGTGCAGTGGCTGCGCACCCAGTCGCAGGTTTCGGCGTTGTCGGGGCCTTTGCCCACCGCGTCGCCCAGGAACCAGACTTCATCGGGCCGGATGCGGTCCAGCATCTTTTCCATGGCCAGCGTGGCGGGGAGATTCCCGTGCAGGTCGGCCAGCATTACGATCTTCATGGGCGCGCTCCTTTACTCGGGGTAGACCATGGTCGCGGGGGTACAATTCGCCAGTACCTTGCAGTAGGCGGCTGCCTCGGCCCTGGCGCCGGCCAGGTCGTGCTCCAGATAGTTGCCGCACTCGATCTTCTTCGCGCCGGGGATCTCGCCCTCAAAGGCGGCGGCGAAGGCGAAGGCCTCACGTACGAGGCGGATGGCGTCCTCCTTGCTGACGGAATCACGCAGGATCAGGTAAAAGCCGGTGCGGCAGCCCATGGGGCCGAAGTACACCACCTGATCGGACATATCGCCGGAGCGTACGTAGGTAGCCACCAGGTGCTCCAGGGTGTGCATGGCGCTCTGGGCCAGGTAGTCGCCCTGGTTGGGGAATTTCACACGCAGGTCGTAGGTAATGTCTTCGCCATCGATGCGGGAGACATATATACCGGGGGTGAGCAGGTCGTGGTTGATGGTGAAGGAGGCGATCTTACGCAGCATGGAGTTCATCCTTTCTGTCAGGGCAGCCCAGACGCTGGGCAAGCCGCTTGCTTACATGGAGGTAGCAGGGGAACAGGAAAAGGTCGGCCGCCAGCCATGCCAGCGGATTGGCCAGACAGGCGCCGTTGAATTGCCACACGGGCACCAACAGCAGGGCCACGGCGGTGCGGGCGATCATCTCGGCCACGCCGGCGAACATGGCGGCCCGGGTGAAGCCCATACCCTGGACGGAGAAACGCAGCAGGTTCACCAGCAGCAGCAGGAAATAAGGGATGGTGTTGTACAGCAGATAATGGTGGCCATAGGCAATGACGTCGGCCACGGTTTCGTCGCCGGAAACAAACAGGGTGAGCAGGGGGCGGCCGAGCAGCCATGCCACCAGGAAAACGGCCACGCTGTACACAGCGCCGATGATCACGGCGGTTTTCAGGCCCTTGTGGATGCGGTACACCTTGCGCGCGCCCACATTCTGCCCGGAGAAGGTAGCCATGGTGGTGGCCAGGGCATCGATAACGCAGTAGAACAGGTTGCACAGCTTGCTGGCGGCGGCAACAGCGGCCACATACACGGTGCCAAGGCCGTTGATGGCCGTCTGGATCACCACGGAGCCGATGGCCGTGATGGAGAACTGCAGGCCCATGGGGATGCCCATGCCAACCAGCTGACTGGCCATCTGGGGCCTGAATTTACGGTCGTCACGGCTCAGCTGCAGGATGGGGAAGCGCATCTTCATCACGATCAGGCAGCCCACGCCGGAGAACAGCTGGCTGATGATGGTGGCGATGGCCGCGCCCCGCACGCCCATATCGAAATGTATAATGAACACAATATCCAGCGCGATGTTGATCAGCGCCGCCATGGCAACGAAGTACACAGGCGTCTTGCTGTCGCCCAGGGAGCGCAGGATGCCGCTGGACATATTATACAGCACCGTTACGGGGATCGCCATGAAAATGGGCTGGATGTAGGCCAGTGCGTCGCCGATGATGTCCTCTGGGGTGTTCAGCATACGGAGCATCCACGGGCACAGCAGCGAGGTGACCACGGCCAGCACGATGCTCAGCGCGCCGCTGACGTAAATGGCGTTGCCCACAAAGCGGCGAAGCTCGGTTTCGTCCTGGGCGCCGAAGGCCTGGGCGATGGGGATGGAGAAGCCTGAGCACATACCCATGCAGAAGCCCAGGATCATAAAGTTGATGCAGCCGGTGGAGCCCACGGCCGCCAGTGCCTCCGCGCCGAGGGTACGGCCGACGATAGCGGTATCGACAAAATTGTACAGCTGCTGGAAAAACAGGCCGAACAGCAGCGGCACCGAAAAGCCCAGGATCAGCTTCAGCGGGGAACCGTGCGTCAGGTCCTTTACGGTGGAACGAGCCATACTCAAGGACATCCTTTCAATAAATGCTTCGCTTCCCTGTATATCACAAACACGCGGGTTTTGCAACGGTCAGATATGGCAAGAAAAAGCCACGAAAAAGCCCTGCCGGCATTGGGCAGGGCTGGGGAGCCTTGCGGGTTATTTATTCCTGGAGATGCTGGCGACGGCGGCGGGTGAGGAGGCTTTCCTCGGCGGGGGCATCCTCCTGCTGGATCTCAACGGTCACAGGCACGTCGGCCTTGTTCTCGTTGGGGTAGAGCTTGCGCAGTGTTTCGGCCATGAGCTCGCCGTCCTCGGCGTATTCGGTGGAGGCTTCGTCAGCCTCAGGCAGGGCGGGGCCTTCGTTATCCTCGCCGATGGGGCGGGTAACGGGCTGCGGCTCAGGCTGGGAGTCAGCCTTCTTTTCCTGCCTGGCCTTGGGGGCGGGGTGGGTATAATCGCGGTAGGTGCCGCGCTCCAGATGATCCTGGGCCTTGGCGGACTGGACGTTGGCCTGGATGCGGCGCACCACGCCCACCAGCAGGAGCGCCAGGGAAATCACACCCAGCACCAGGAACACCTTGTACAGCACGTCCAGCACCGACTGCAGTGTGCCGACATATTCGGGCAGACCGTCAGTGGTGGGCACCTGTTCATATACGGGCTTGGGCGGCGTAACGATGGGAGCGGAGGTGGGCTCGGGGGTGGGAAGCTCGTGGGAGATGCGGATGATGTTGCTCTGGAAGGTCAGGGTCTCGTTCAGCTGATTCCTGACGCGGGCGTCGAAGCGGTACTGACCGGCCATGGAAACGTGCACGTCCCGGGTGAACTCGCGGGTTTCGCCGGCGAGGATCTTGGGGAAGGTGTACAGGTCAACGCCCGTGGCGGAAACGGTGACGTTCTCCACATCGATGGTGCTGGCGTTGGTGACCTTGACGGTGAAGGCCACCGTGCCGGGCAGGCTGTAGACGACCTCGGTATTGGCGGAGGCTTCGGTGGTCAGCATAATGACCTGGCTGGGATCCACAGCGGTGACGGTCAGACGCTCGCTGGCGGTCTCCACGGCCGTGCCATCGGCATCCTCGCCCTTCACGGAGAACTGGTAGTCCACCGTGGCGTTCACGGGCACATCCTTTTCCAGGGTCAGGGTTTGACCGGCGGCGACGGCCTGGCCGGTGAACACCTCGCCCAGGGTAGCGTCGCTCACGGTGATGTTCTTGAAGTCCACCGTGCCGGCGTTCTTGAGCTTCAGGGTCAGCTTGACGGTGTCGCCCACGGCGCCGCCCTTCTTGTCGGCGGTCAGGTCAGCGGTCAGCTTGATCTCGCCATATTTGATGGTGGCGGCGGCCTTCTTGTCGGTCAGCTCCTTGCCGCCGGCGCGATAAGTGATGGTGGCCTGGCTGGTCAGATCCTTGCTGCCCATGGTGGTGGTGAAGGAATAGCTGGCCTTCTCGCCGGCCTTGACGGAATCGATCTTGCCGTTCTTGCCGGAGATATTGGCGTGCTCCTTGATGGTCACGTTGGAGATGTCCACGTTGCCGGCGTTGATCACATCGTAGGTCACGGTCACTTCCTGGCCCTTGCGGGCGGTGGTGGGCGTGATGGTACGGTTGATCTCCACGTTGGTCACGGCGCCGGTATACTCGATCTCGTGGCCGAAGTTGAGCGTTTTGTTGATCGTTTCGCCGGCGTCGTTATACAGGGAGTACTTCAGCTTGAAGGTGATCTTGCCGTTTTCAAGCTGCGTCTGCGTCACCTTCCACGTGCCGGACCAGGTCTTGGAGGAGCCTGCCGTCAGCGTGGGGGCACCGAACTCCTCCACCTGCTTGCCGTTGGGGTAATACAGGGTGACGGGGCCGGGCATATCAGTCTCGCCCACGTTGGTCACCTTGATGGACACGGTGATCTCCTTGGGCTCGGTCAGCTTGGTGGCGCTGAGCTCCATGGCGATATTGTAGTTATCATAGGAGTTGGCGCCGGCCACACCGGTGGCGCACAACAGCGCCGTCATGATAATGACCAGGCATACGATCAGACGTTGTTTCATGGCAATGTTGGGCGGAATGCTTCCGCCCGTCCTCCTTCCGCGTCTGGCCGGGAAAACGGCCAGTATCCACAGATACAGTCTTTCTATCCTATTGTAATAGCGAATGGGGGTGTCTGTCAAGGTAATAAGTCATAGAAATGTAAAACTTTATGAACAAATAGAAACATTGCCTGCAGTATTTTTCTGCAGGCAATGCGCGTATCAGATGTTGACGGGAAGTGCGCGGCCGGTGGTTTTCAGCGCCCCGGCGTCCAGAAGACCGTTATCCAGCACCAGTTTGCCGTTGATGAAAACCTTCTCAATGCCGAAGGACTTTTCCTGATCCGGTGTGGCGGAGCGGATGGCATCCTCATCAAAGACCACCAGGTCGGCGTGACAGCCGGGCCGGATATAGCCGCGGTCTTTCAGCATAAAGCGCTCCGCGGTGGCGCCGGTCATCTTCCGGATGGTGCGGGACAGGGTATCACCGTCGCCCAGCAGGGCGTCCCGCAGGAATTTGGGGAAGCAATCGTAAATGGCGGGGTTCTGGACGCCCTCGTCCTCGACCCAGGCGTCGGTCATGTACAGGCACAGGTCATTGCGCTCGAAATCATGGATGATCTCCGGCGTGGAGTAGGGGCCCATGTTCACCCGGCCCTGGAAGTTGCTCTTCTCGCAAAGCATCAGGTAGGCCTTCAGGTCGGAAAGGCCTTCTGCCTTGGCGATCTCGTGGACGGTCCTGCCCTCGTACTTTTCGTACCCGGGGCCGATGTAGGCGATCTGGATATCCTTGAAGCCAAAGCCCAGCAGCAGGCTGGAGGCGTGCACCAGCACCGCCAGCTTGAGGCGGTTGAGGGGCTTGCGGCGCTCCTCGGGGGTCATGGCCTGATACCAGGCGGGCAGGATCACCGTGATAACGGACACGCCCAGCGTTTCATTATAGATATCGAACATGGCGTCCACACCCTGATCGCGAAGATGGTTGATGATCTCCAGCAGCTCGGCTTTATCCTTGAAGGAATTGCGGCCCACGAAGATCGCGTGGGAGTAGTGGAGCTTGAGCCGGGTGCCGTGGGCGATCTCCGCCAGCTCGTCCACGGCGCGGAGCAGATGGGAGCGGCCCAGCAGCTCGGGGTAGGACATGGATACGGCGGAATTGGCCCGGGGATGCACCGTCAGGGGTCGGTCATACTTTTCGCACAGTCGGGCGACCTTCTTCAGCTCATCGGTTTGGGCGTACAGGCCGGGATCGTACATCAGACCCAGGGAAATGCCGGCGGCGCCCTGCTGCAGGGCGGTTTCCAGCATATCCAGCATCCGGGTCTCCTCCTCGGGGGTGAGGGGGCGGTTCACGCTGCCGGATGCTGCGGCGCGGGCGGTGCAATGGCCCGCCAGCACGGCCATGTTGCAGGGCATATGGCCGTCCACGGCGGCGAAGTAGTCCTTCAGCTCGCCATGGGGGCCGGTGGTATCCTTGTGGAAAAACAGGCCGCCGCCGATCAGATCCGCATGGGGCGTATCCTTGTCAAAGCCTACGGCGGAAAGGCCGCAGTTGCCCGTTACAAAGGTGGTGATGCCCTGACGGATGAAGGGATCGAAGTACTTGAGAGGCTCGTTTTTCATGGCGAACCAGTCGTTGTGGGAATGAGCGTCGATGAAGCCTGGGGCCAGGGAGAGCCCATGGAGGTCGATGATCTCATCGGCCAGGGCGTCCGTACAGTCGCCGAGCTGGACGATCCTGTCGTCCTGCACCAGCACGCTGCCGGTGATGGCCTCCGCGCCGCTGCCGTCGTAGATCCGGGCGTTTTTCAGAAGAATGGTCATGGAGGATGCTCCTTTCGGTATGAATACAATGAATAAACCATTATACCATGTGCCAGACATAATTTTCAACATAAGCGACGGATGCCGGAAAAGGAAAAACAATACTCGTACAGCCTGCGGGAGTTTTTTCATTGCAAGAATGGATTGTTTGTGATATAATTGGTAAACTTTCATTCCGGGAGGAGATACCATGGAAATGACCACGACGCTGGCTCTGAAGGAGCATCTGGCGGAGCTGCACGGGCAGCAGGTGAAATTGCAGGGCTGGATCCGCAATCACCGCAAGCAGAAGAACATGGGCTTTATCGACTTTTTCGACGGCACCTGCTTTAAGAACCCGCAGGTGGTGTATGATAATAATATCAACGATTTCGAGGCTATTCAGGCCCTGCGCGTAGGAGCGGCCATCACGGTGGTAGGCACGGTGGTCCCTTCCTATAAGGATCCCACCACGCCCGAGGTGCAGGCCAGCGAGATCATCCTGGAAGGCGACTGCCCCGAGGATTATCCCCTGCAGCCCAAGCGCCACAGTGTGGAGTTCCTGCGTGAGATCGCCTACCTGCGCCCCCGCACCCGTCTGTTCCAGGCGGTGTTCCGTGTGCGCTCCGTGGCCAGCATGGCCATCCACACCTACTTCCAGGATCGGGGCTATGTGTACGTCCATACGCCCCTGATCACCTCCAACGACGCCGAGGGCGCCGGCAACACCTTCACCGTCACCACCCTGCCCCCCGAGAAGGCCGGCAAGTACGACGAGGACTTCTTCGGTAAACCCACCTCCCTGGCTGTGACCGGCCAGCTGGAGGGCGAGACCTTTGCCATGGCGTTTTCCAAGATCTACACCTTCGGCCCCACCTTCCGCGCCGAGAATTCCAACACCAAGACCCACGCGGCCGAGTTCTGGATGATCGAGCCGGAGATCGCCTTCTGCGACCTGGATCAGCTGATGGATGTGGAGGAGGATTTCCTCAAGTTCCTGGTCAAGACGGTGCTGGAGAAGTGCCCCGACGAGCTGGACTTCCTGGACAGCTTCGCCGCCGGTGGCAAAGGCAAGTCCGGCCTGGTGGAGAAGCTCACCGCCCTGGCCGACAGCAAGTGCGCCCGCATCACCCACGAGGAGGCCATCACCATCCTCAAGAATTCCGGCAAGGACTGGCAGTTCAAGCCCGAATACGGCCAGGATACCGCCAAGGAGCACGAGAAGTACCTCACCGAGGAGTACTTCCACGGCCCTGTGTTCGTCTACAACTGGCCCAAGGAGATCAAGGCCTTCTATATGTATCAGAACGATGACGACAAGACCGTCGCTGCCGTTGACCTGCTGGTGCCCGGCTCCGGCGAGCTGATGGGCGGCTCCCAGCGCGAGACCCGCTTCGACCGCCTGACCCAGCGCATGGACGACCTGGGCATTTCCAAGGACTCGCTGGACTGGTACCTGAACCTGCGCCGCTTTGGCGGCTGCACCCACGCGGGCTTCGGCATGGGCTTTGAGCGTCTGCTGATGTACCTCACCGGCGTGGACAACATCCGCGACGTGATCCCCTACGCGCGCACCCCCATGAATTGCGAGTTCTGATGACGGGCGCGGTGTGACAGCAGGCATTGGAGAAAGAAGTTCTGTGTCAGGTTGATGAGGAGATGGATAGTGTATGAACTACACCGAGGATGAGCGGAAAACGATCGATACGATTCGTTCTTCCTGTGTTGAGTTGTTCGGTTTTCTGATCGATAATATGAGCATTTATATCAGCAACTTGAAGCAGATCAGCGACCACAGGGATCGGGGCACGCCCCTCAATCTCCAGAAGGCCAGAAAATCCCCCAAGGAGAAGAAGCCGGTTGCGGAGTTGAATGAAGAGCCCGAGCCAAACAATAAGTCCGGTGCGGCCACGGCGGCGTGGGTGCAGTGGTCGACGTCAACGACAGGTAAACTCATCGGAATGACTACTTTGGGCACAAAAGCGCAATGGGTCGATTTTTCCCTTCCGCCAACCGGCAGTAACTACGAAGACACCACTAATTATGATCGCCTGCGCGAGATCAACGCGGGAATGCGGGGGATCACCGGCAGGTATGTTATTACGCTGACAAAGCTGATTGAAAAGATCCAGAGAGACGATGAAGCCTTGCTGGCGTGTTACAGGTACTTGATGCGCATTTCCAGAAGCGTCAGCAGAAATGAGTGGAAAATGCTGCTGAAGGTTTTCCGGTCCGTTGGGATCGAAGCGCCGGTCAGCAGCGATGAGCTTCAAGCAGTGCGGTTCGGTTCCGAGCCCCGGCTGTATTTCAAAAAAACACTCCGCGGACTTCCTGCGGTAAAAGATGTCGGCGCTTTGTATAAAAAAGTGAAGCGTTGAAAAGAGCCGTCTGCGCGAAATTGCGCAGACGGCTCTTTGGCCGGGGGTGAAATGCCGATCAATAGAGGAGATGCGGAGCGCTGAAGTGTGCGGGTACCCTGCCTTTTCGAAATATATCGCTGGAAAAGTTTTTTTAAAAAACGCTTGACATGGGATTCATTCTTTGCTATAATAGCTCTCGCAGTCAAGAAAACTGCGACATGCCGATGGGGAATGGTGTAACGGCAGCACCTGCGACTCTGACTCGTATTGTCTAGGTTCGAATCCTAGTTCCCCAGCGCATATGCCTCCGTTGTCTAGAGGCCTAGGACGCGGCCCTCTCAAGGCTGAAACACGGGTTCGAATCCCGTCGGAGGTGCGTAAGAGCGATTCTGAAAAGAGTCGCTCTTTTTTTGCGTTTGTGATATAATGCCTATCGAGGTGAATTAATATGAGCGACTGTCTGGTGTGCACCCGCATCGGTCTGACCCGTGAGGGGAAGAACCGTTACTTCGTCCGGGAATTGGAGACGGGTTATGTGGTGCTGGGGGATTATCAGCGGTTCCCCGGGTATACGCTTTTCCTGTGCAAGCGGCACGCCACGGAGCTGCATCAGCTGGATAAGGATTTCCGCAGCCGTTTCCTGATGGAAATGGCCACCGTGTCCGAGGCGGTGTGGCATGCCTTCAAGCCCGATAAGCTGAATTACGAGCTGCTGGGGCAGGGAAAGGGCGTGCATATGCACTGGCATATCTTCCCGCGCAGGGCAGGGGATACGCCTGTGCCCGGGCCGGTATGGCAATTGGGCGCTGCAGGGCTGAACGACGCTGCCTTTTTGCCCGATGATGATACGCTGGCCGGAATGCGTGATGCGCTGAACAGGGAGCTTGACCGGTTGTTGTAAGCCCAAAACTTGCATTCTTCCCCGATATTTGATAGAATATATTGGTCTTTGTTTGAACAAGGAGGAATGAGCATGCGTATTTTTGTGGATGCCATGGGCGGCGACTTCGCGCCCCAGGCTCCTGTGGAGGGCTCCATTGAGGCTCTCCGCCGCTATGAGAATATCGAGATCGTCCTCGCCGGCGACCTCAAACAGGTCGAGCCCCTGTTGAAGGATTGCGATGACGTGCGCGGCCGCATCACCCTGGTGGACGCGCCGGAGGTCATCACCAATCATGAGAGCCCTGTGATGGGTGTGCGCAGCAAGAAGAACTCTGCCACCGTGATCGGTATGCTGCAGCTGAAGGAAAAGCTGGCTGACGGCTTTGTGTCCGCTGGTTCCACCGGCGCTGTGCTGGCTGGCGGTATGTTCCGCCTGGGCCGCATCCACGGTGTGGAGCGCCCTGCCCTGGCGCCGCTGCTGCCCAACGGTAAGGGTCACTTCCTGCTCATCGACTGCGGCGCTAATGTGGACTGCAAGCCGGAATACCTGCAGCAGTTCGGCGTGATGGGCGCTGCTTACATGAAGGGCGTCATGGGCATCGAAGAGCCCCGGGTGGGCCTGATCAACATCGGCGCCGAATCCGAAAAGGGCAACGCGCTGGTGAAGGAGACCTTCCCCCTGATGGAGAAGGCGCCCTATAACTTCATTGGTAATGTGGAAGCACGCGATATCACCGCCGATCAGGCTGACGTGCTGGTGTGCGACGGTTTTACCGGCAACGTGGTGATGAAGTTCATGGAGGGCGTGGCAGGCACGCTGATGGGCATTATCAAGAAAGAAATGATGGCCGATCTGCGCGGCAAGATCGCCGGCCTGATCGCCAAGCCCGCCTTCCGCCGCGTCAAGAAGATGATGGACTACACCGAGGTGGGCGGCGCGCCGCTGCTGGGCGTGCAGGGCAATGTGGTCAAGGCCCATGGCTCCAGCAACGCTCACGCCTTCGCCTGCGCCATCGGCCAGGTCATCAGGATGGCTGACGGCCACGTGGTGGAGGTCATCGAGCAGGGCGTTGCAGCCACTCAGGAATAAGGCATTTCCCCGGCCAAACCGGGTATTGCAATAGATTCATTCAGGAATTATAAGGAGGAAACAACAATGATTTTCGAAGCAGTGAAGAGCATGATCGCCAAGCAGCTGAAGGTGGACGAAGCCACCATCACCGCCGATTCCCGCCTCATCGAGGACCTGAAGGCCGATTCCGCCAACGTCATGGTCATGATCATGGACCTGGAAGACAAGTACGGCATCATGGTCGAGGATGACCAGATCATGAAGCTCAAGACCGTGGGCGACGTCGTCTCCTACATCGAAGCCCATCAGTAACCAGGGCCGCCAGGGCCGCCAGGGCCGCTTGGCCCTGGACCCATTCGGGGCAGGCATGCCATGCACTTTTCCCGGGGGTCGCGGCGCACGGAGGGTGCGCCGCGACGCGGGGGAAGATACGGTCGTTTCGCTTCCTGGTTAATGGGTGATCGTTTGTGCTTAAAATTTTTTTAGCGCTCAGACCCGAGGACATTCACGCAATGCCTTCCGTTCTGCGCGTTGGAGGCTTCTTATGCAAAACCTGATGAACGCACTGGGCTACCAGTTCAAAAACCCTGCCCTGCTCATGCAGGCGCTGACGCACCCTTCCATGGGGAAGCATGACAATCAGCGTCTGGAATTCCTGGGCGACGCGGTGCTGCAATATGTGATGAGCGACCTGCTGTACGCCTCCCATCCGGATAGTCAGGAGGGGAATCTGACGCATCTGCGGGCGCTCCTGGTGTGTGAAGCGGCGCTGAGCCAGGTGGCGCGGGGCCTGCACGTGGGGGAGGCTCTGCTGATGGATCGTGGCGAGGAACTCACCGGCGGCCGGGACAAACCCAGCGTGCTGTGCGACGCCATGGAGGCCATTCTGGCGGCGGTGTATCTGGACGGCGGTATGGAGGAAGCGCGGCGCATCGTGAAGACGTGCTGGCCCAAGCCTGAGGAGGTGCATCGTCCCATGCAGGACAGCAAGGGCGCCCTGCAGGAGTTCCTCCAGAAGGACGGCGGCAACGCCCCGAATTACGAGATCGTCGCCCAGAACGGCCCGCCGCACGACAGAACCTTCGACGCCGTGGTCTATCGCAACGGCGTGCAGTTGGGTCAGGGTACCGGCCGCTCCAAGAAGCAGGCTGAACAGGCCGCGGCGCTGGATGCGCTGAACCGGTTGAAATCCGCCGGGGAATGATGAAAGGAGCGGGAGACGTATGCTAAGACTCAGGCATTACAAGTCCGCGGACGCGCAGACGATCCTTTCCTGGTGCAGGGATGAACGCAGCTTTCGCCGGTGGACCTCCGACAGATATGACGCTTTTCCTGTCGCGCCGGAGGATATGAACCGCAAGTACGCTCAGTGCAACGGCGACTGCGCGGAGCCGGATAACTTCTACCCCATGACCGCCTTTGACGAGGATGGCGTGGCGGGGCATCTGATCCTGCGCTACACCGATGCGGCCAGGACGTGCATTCGGCTGGGTTTCGTTATCGTGGACGACGGCAAGCGCGGCAGGGGCTACGGCAAGGAGCTGATCCGCCTGGCTCTGCGGTATGCCTTTGATCTCTTCGGCGCGCAGAAGGTCACACTGGGTGTGTTTGAGGACAACCTGCCCGCCTACCGCTGCTACCAGGCCGCCGGCTTCCGGCGGGTGGAGCAGGTGGAGCCGCAAGTCTTCCGCTTTGGCGACGAGGTGTGGCCCATCATCGAATTTGAAATAACCAAAGAGGAATACGCTCAGAGCTAAGCAAAAAAAGTCCGGCAAGCACCGGACTTTTTCTTTATGCACACGCCCTTGGGAGGTGTCGGAGGGCCCGCTGGCCCTCTGACTGCAATCGTATCCGCCGGGTTTCCCGGCGGGGCGGGTCGTTTTCCGCTTTGCGGAAAACATTCCTTACAGATTTGGACGGCCGGGAGCGTAGCGACCAGTCCAAATCTGCCAAAAACTCAAAGAAGTGGCCTTCAGGCCACTTCTTTGAAGCGCAGCGCGCTATCAGTACATACCGCCCATGCCGGCGCCGCCAGCGGGAGCGGCAGGTTCGGGCTGGGGAATATCGGCAACCAGGGATTCGGTGGTCAGAACCATCGCGGCCACGGAGGCGGCGTTCTGCAGGGCGGAACGGGTCACCTTGGTGGGGTCGATGATGCCGCGCTCGATCATGTCCACATATTCGCCCTTCAGAGCGTCATAGCCATAGCCGGGCTTCTTGGCATTTTTGATGTTCTCCACGATGACGCTGCCGTCGATGCCGGCGTTCATGGCGATCTGGCGGATGGGCTCCTCCAGGGCGCGCAGCACGATCTGCACACCGGTCTTGGCGTCGCCGGCGTAGTTGGCCAGCTCGGCCTGCACCTGGGGCAGCACGCTCAGCAGGGCGATGCCGCCGCCGGGGACGATGCCCTCTTCAGTGGCGGCGCGGGTGGCGGCCAGGGCGTCCTCGATGCGCAGCTTGCGCTCCTTCATCTCGATCTCGGTGGCAGCGCCGACCTGGATCACAGCCACGCCGCCGGCCAGCTT
>SVGJ01000077.1 GCA_015056415.1 Clostridiales bacterium | reverse complement strand
ACGCCGGATTCCTTCATTTCGTTGTACAGGTCGTTACCCTCACGGGTACGCTCGCCAACGCCGGTGAACACGGAAAGACCATTGTGCTGCTTGGCGATGTTGTTGATCAGCTCCATGATCAGCACAGTCTTGCCCACGCCGGCGCCGCCGAACAGGCCGATCTTGCCGCCCTTGGAATAGGGGCAGATCAAGTCGATGACCTTGATACCAGTCTCGAGAATGTCGGTAGAGGTGGACAGCTCATCATAGGCGGGAGCGGGACGATGGATATCCCAGCGCTCGGCGTTGACGCTCTCGCCGTTGTCCACCACCTCGCCCAGGACGTTAAAGATGCGGCCCAGGGTTTCACGGCCCACGGGAACGCTGATGGCCGCGCCGGTGTCGGTCACGTCCACGTCACGCTGGAGGCCATCGGTGGAAGCCATAGCGATGCAGCGCACGGTGTTATCGCCAATGTGCTGCGCCACCTCGCAGGTCAGCTTGCGCTCGCCGATCATCACGGTCAGCGCGTTATGGATGGGCGGCAGCCCGCCCTCGTCAAAACGGACGTCGACAACAGGTCCCATGACCTGCGCGACCTTGCCCGTATGCATATCTGCCAAAGGAAATACCCCCTTACTTTGTTGGGTGGTTGGTTATTCGCCGGCGCCTGCCACGATCTCGGTGATCTCCTGGGTGATGGCGCCCTGGCGGGCACGGTTGTACTGCAGCTGCAATTCGTCGATCATGGTCTGGGCATTCTTGCCGGCAGAATCCATGGCCATGCGGCGCGCGGCCACCTCGCTGGCGAAGCTCTCGCGCACACAGCGCATCAGAACGCCCGCTACATAGTCCGGCACGGCAGTATTGAGGATGCTTTCCTCATCCGGCTCGAACACAGCGCCGACATTATCCGCCTCTTCGGTACGCTCCAGGGGAAGCACCCACGTCACCATGGGCTCCTGGGTCATCATGCTCACATACTTGGTGGACACAATGCCCAGCTTGTCGAACTCCCCTGCAACGAATTCAGCGCAGAGCCGGCGCGCCATGGCGGTGGCCTGCGCGCCGTTAAAGTTTTCCGAGGAGAAGAACTCGCCCTTGTACCGTTCGCAGGCACGCTTGCCGATGGGAACGATCTTGTCGGCCTTCATCTCAGCCACAGTACGGAACACGTTGGCATTGTAACCGCCTGCTAGCCCACGGTCGCCGGCAATGACGATCAGGCAGGCGCGTTCGCCCTCCGCCGCCTTCATATAGGGGCTTTGAGCGCACGCAGGGCAGGCAGTCAGCAGGTCGATAACGCTGCCGAAGGCGGAAGCGTACTGCCGTCCGCCATTCATGGTCTCGTTGGCGCGGCGGATCTTGGAGGCCGCCACCAGACCCATGGCGCGGGTCAGGTGCAGGGTGTTGTCCACGCTGCGGATGCGATTTTTGAGGGCTTTGGTGTTAGCTCCCATTCAGCTCACCTCCGCACGGACGCAAGCGCCTCTTCCAGTTCCTTCACGTCGGAATCGTCGAAACAGCCGGTCTCAAAGCGCACCAGCAGATCCTGATGCTCCGCTTCCAGCTTATCAGCCATACGGGCTTCCCAATCCTGCACCTTGTTAACAGGAACGTCGTTGAGATAGCCGTGGATCACCGCGTACACGATGGCCACCTGGCAGCCCACACGGATGGGGCTGTTCTTGCCCTGCTTGAGCACCTCAACGATGCGCTCGCCCAGCGCCAGACGGGACTTGGTATCGGCGTCCAGGTCAGAGCCGAACTGCGCGAAGGACTTCAGCTCCAGGTACTGAGCGTAGAGCAGCTTCAGTTCACCCGCAACCTTCTTCATTGCCTTAAGCTGGGCGCTGCCGCCTACACGGCTGACAGAGATACCGGGGTTGATGGCGGGGCGGATGCCGGAGTGGAACAGCTCGGTCTCCAGGAAGATCTGGCCGTCGGTGATGGAGATCACGTTGGTGGGGATATACGCGGACACGTCGCCTGCCTGGGTCTCGATGATGGGCAGCGCCGTGATGGAGCCGCCGCCGAAATCCTCATGCACGCAGGCAGCGCGCTCCAGCAGGCGGGAGTGCAGGTAGAACACGTCGCCGGGATAGGCTTCACGGCCCGGAGGACGGCGGATCAGAAGGCTCAAGGCGCGGTACGCCACCGCGTGCTTGGACAGATCGTCGTAAACGATCAGCACGTCCTTGCCCTGCTCGCGGAAGTATTCCGCCATAGCGCAGCCGGAATAGGGCGCGATGTACTGCAGGGGGGCGCTTTCGGCGGCGGAGGCGGACACGATGATCGTGTACTCCATGGCGCCGGCGCGCTCCAGCTCGCTGGCGAGCTGCACGACGGAGGTGCGCTTCTGGCCGATGGCCACATACACGCACAGTACGCCCTTGCCCTTCTGGTTGATGATGGTATCGATGGCGATGGCGGTCTTACCGGTCTGACGGTCGCCGATGATCAGTTCGCGCTGGCCACGGCCGATGGGGATCATGGCGTCAATGGCCTTGATACCGGTCTGCAGCGGAACGTGAACGCTCTTGCGCTCGATGATGCCGGGGGCCTCGCTCTCGATGGGGCGGGTCTGGGTGGTGGCGATATCGCCCTTGCCGTCGATGGGCAGGCCCAGGGCGTTCACAACGCGGCCCAGCATAGCCTCGCCAACGGGGACGGACAGAGCGCGGCCGGTGCGGTACACCGTGGCGCCCTCATGAATGGAATCCTTGTCGGAAAGCACAGCAACGGACACAGTGTCCTCTTCCAGGTTCTGTGCCATGCCGAAGCTGCCATCCTCAAACCGGAGCAGTTCGTTGGCCATGCAGGAGCGCAGGCCGTACACGCGGGCAATACCATCGCCAACGGTGATGACGGTGCCAGTCTCAGCCATTTCGATGTGAGACTTGTAATTACGAATTTGCTCCTTGAGGATGCTGCTGATCTCCTCAGGCTTGTTGCTCATCTATTCATCACTTCCTTGATTTCATGCAGTCTGTGCTTCAGGCTGCCGTCGATCACCTTGCCGTCGACCTGTACCACCAGGCCGCCCAGCAGGGATTCGTCAATGGCGCACTCCAGGCGGATCGTCCGGCCCAGGCGCTTTTCCAGTTTGGCTTGCAGTTGGGATTTTTCCGTCTCGCTCAGCTCCACGGCGCTGGTGACAACAGCGGTGGAAAGCTTCCGGGCGCTGTTGTACAGCTCCTCGTATGCCATCACGCTGTCATCAAACTCGCGGATGTGACCATTATTGCACAGCACGTGCATATAGCCCATCACATGCTGGGGCAGGTGCGCCGCGAAGGCGCTCTCCAGCGCGGCCAGCCGTTCGCTCTTGGGGATGGAAGGCGACGCCAGCATGGCCAAGGCATCGGGCTCCTGGCGGAAGCTGTCCCGAACCAGTTGAAGCGCGCTGAGGGTCTCGTCCTCGGCATGGAGATCCATGGCCAGGGAGAAAAGGGCGTCAGCGTACTCGTTGCTCGTTTTGATCATTGCTCGTCACCGATCCCATCCAAGAAGGAGTCGATCATCTGGCGATGATCCTCGGCAGACATTTCGCGGCCAAGGAGCTTTTCCGTCAGCGCAGCGGACACATCGGTGATCTCGCGGCGGATGGTGGCCTGAGCCTTCTTTTTCTCCATCTCCGCTTCGGTCTGGGCCTGACGGATGATGCCATCGGCCTTATCCTGCGCGTCGGCCACGATGCGCTCGCCGCGGCGGGTAGCGTTCACAGTGGCTTCCTCCAGCATTGAGTCCACCTCTGCCTGCGCGCCGGAGAGCTTCTCGGCGTATTGAGCCCTGGAAGTTTCAGCGCTGGTGCGGGCCGCCTCAGCCTCAGCATATTCCTTGGCGATGGCAGCCTGACGGGTAGCGATGACCTTCTTAACAGGCTTGTACAGGAACTTCTTGATCAGGAGGAAAAGGAGCACCAGGTTAGCCAGGGAGATCAATACGTCCCATACATTGATGGAAATGACTTCTAACGATTGCATCTCCTTCACCTACTTACAGACCCATTGCTGCCTTCAGCACGCCCACCAGCGTGTTGGGAGCAACGAAGATCAGCAGAATAGCCACGACCAGGGCGTAGATACCGGTGGTCTCGGCGATGGCGCAGCCCATGATCAT
>SVGJ01000009.1:46053-75080 GCA_015056415.1 Clostridiales bacterium | reverse complement strand
GGGTATTGGGGTTGATGCGGTCTGGAGCAGGTGATGGGAATCGAACCCACAAGGCCAGCTTGGGAAGCTGGAGTTTTGCCACTAAACTACACCTGCATATCCCGCATCAAACCAGACTTTCAGACATGGTCTATTTTATCCGCTTTTCGCAGGACTGTCAAGGGGTAGGGCTATTTTTATCACGAAAGGAATAACTTATTCCCTTTCATCAAAGTCCACCGCGTGTTTGCGGAAGAAATCATGGTACGCCCGCACGGCCTCCAGCTCCGTCCAGCGGCAGGTGCGGACCGGCCGGGCGTCCAGGTCGTAGATGCGCGCGCCCCGCATGGCCAGCAGGAAGGGCGAGTGCGTCGCCATAATGAACTGGCAGCCGAAGAACCGGGCGGAATCCTCCAGGAACTGTACCAGCTCCTGCTGGCGTGCCGGCGACAGGCTGTTTTCCGGCTCATCCAGCAGGTACAGGCCATTTTCCCTGATCTTGCCGGTGAAGTAGAAATACGCGCTTTCGCCATTGGATTGCTCCCGCAGGTTCTCCATCAGCCGGGTCTTCACGTACTGTGACTGGGTCTTTCGCCGGGAGAGATTCACCTTCTTCAGGCGCTCGTAATCCTCCATGGTGCGGTATTTGAAGTTGGAGTACTTGTCATCCAGGTATTCCTGGAACAGCTCCTCCCTGCGCTCGTCCACGCCCTCGTTGATCGCCCGCAGGTTCAGCATATAGTCGAACACGTCGTCGCTGGTGATGACCCGGCTGGTGTCCGTCAGGGGCTGGCGCATTTCAGCGTGGCACAGCTGCACATAATCCCCGAAAAAGCTGGACTGGTTGAACCGGGTGTCCCGCTGCAGGCCGAGGCTCTGGGCGATGACGTTCAGCGCGGTGGTCTTGCCGGAGCCGTTGCCGCCATAGAGGATAGTGATGGGTTCAAAGTCCAGTGCCGTGACACCCCGGCTGCTGAGCACCTGGAAGGGGTAAAAGCTGTTGTAGCATTGGCGCTTCACGCCCATGAAGAACGCCCACTCCCGGTCCTCATCGGGAAACTCAAAGCGGGAAAGGTACAGCATGGTCACTCTCCCATCAGGCCGGCCAGCAGCGCCACCATGGGGGAATTCCAGTACACGCAGATCTCGTTGGTGGAATAGCTGCGGTAGTCATCCACAAAGCTCTTGCCCGCGCTCTGCCCCTGGAGATACTCCTTGGCCGCGGGGTCCATCATGCCGCTGGCAGCGCCGCCCGAGAGCATGCCCGGCACGCATACACCCGTGGCCACGCTGGGCCGGTGATGGGGATGCAGCATGGGCTGAGCGCCATAGCAGGAAACATAGCAGTAGCCCACCGGGTTCACGCCCAGCAGGTAGTGCAGCTGCTTCTCGGCCGCGATGCGGAACCGTTCCTCGCCTGTGAGCTTCCAGGCCTGATAGAAGATCATGCCGTCGTTGGAGATATTCATGTTGCTGCCCCAGGGCAGGCGCTCGGTCATGGTGATGCCGTAGGCGTTGACGCGCTCCAGCAACTTCCGGGCAGCATTCACCACCCACTGGCGGCAGATTTCGCCCAGCTCGCCGGGGAGCTGCATGCCCTCCACCGCCGCATAGCCCCGCATATCGCCCCAGCCAAGAGGCGCGAAGGCTCGGTCGGTCTCCGCCATTGCCCTGACAGCGGCGTTGTAATATTTTTCGTCCCCGCAGGTGATGGCCAGCTCCACGGCTGCCCACAGGCGCTCGTCAGCATCGCTGCGGTCGCCGTAGCCACCGGTGTGGATGCCCTCAGGATTGCGGAACAGCGCGGGCTCCGCGTCCTTCAGATAGTCATAGGCGCGGATGGCCGCCTGCTTCATTCTTTCCGCAAAGGCAGGATCCGCATCGGCATAGAACCGGCTGGCCATGGCCATGCTGGCGGCAAAATCGCCGGTGGCCGTGGTGGAAACGGGGCTGACGATCAGCTCCTCCCGCTCTTCTTCCGGCATGATCATCCCGCAGAAGACCGCGCAGCTCACCTTGTGGTATACCGCGCCGTCGTCCCGCTGCATCTTCAGCATCCACTCCAGCTCCCAGCGCACTTCCGGCAGGAGGCTGGTCAGGCCGGGATGATCAAAGGCGGCCGGATTCCACTGCCAGGCCAGCAGCAGATCAGCCACTGCCTTGGCCGCTGGCACGATGTAGCGGCCATAGTCGCCCGCATCATGCCAGCCGCCGGAGACCTCCACGAATTCCTCCGTGCCGTACACCCGGGCCAGGCCCGTGTGACAGGCGGGATGCGCGTGCACGCCGGCACGGCTGTCCACCTCGCCGCCGCAGCGCTGATAGTAGAACATATCCACCAGCGCGTTGAGGCACTCGTCATAGGGCCTCTCCGCCACGGGAAAGGGATGGGAAGCCTCCTCACCGCAGCGCAGGGTGTAGACGCCGGGGGCCGTCAGGGCGGAGAAATCCACCACCGCCACCTCATCATCCCAGATGGCGGTACGCTCACCGGTCACAGGCAGGGTCAGCACCGTCTCGCCGGCGGCGTTCACTACGGTCATCTCGCTACCCAGCGCGCCGCGCAGCACGGCAGTCTTGGTCATACCCGGGGTATACCCCAGCTGGTTGATCTGAATATTCATACGTACACCTCACTCAATGAACATGGCGTCGCCAAAGGAGAAGAAGCGGTACTTTTCATTCACGGCGGTGTTATAGGTATTCAAGGCATTTACGCGGCCCATAAAGGCGCTGACCAGCATCAGCAGCGTGCTCTGGGGCAGGTGGAAATTGGTGATCAGCGCGTCCACCGCCTTGATCTTCACGCCGGGCTTGATGAATATGGCCGTATCGCCGCTGCCGGCATGGATGATACCATCCTCCGTGGCGGCGGTCTCGATGGTGCGCACAGAGGTGGTGCCCACGCAGATCAGCCTTCCGCCCCTGGCCCGGATGGCGTTGAGGGTGTCTGCCGCCTCCTGGGTGACCTCGTAGAATTCGGAGTGCATCTTGTGCTCGGACACATCCTCGGCCTTCACGGGGCGGAAGGTGCCCAGGCCCACGTGCAGCAGCACCGGCACAACAGTCACGCCCTTTTGCCGGATCTTCTCCATCAGCTCGGGGGTGAAGTGCAATCCGGCGGTAGGCGCCGCAGCAGAGCCCTCGGCCCTGGCGTAGACCGTCTGATAGCGGCTTGAATCCATCAGCTTCTCGTGGATGTAGGGCGGCAGGGGCATTTCACCCAGGCGCTCCAGCAGTTCCTCGAACACGCCTTCATAATGGAAGCGCACCACGCGCCCGCCGATGTCCTCCACATTGCCCATGATCTCGCAGCGCACAAGCCCGTCGCCAAAGGAGCACATGGCCCCGGGCTTCAGCCTGCGGCCGGGGCGCACCAGGGCCTCCCAGTCGGTGGCGTTCTGGCGGCGCAGGAGCAGCACCTCCACCGGCACGCCGGTATCCTCCTTCACGCCCAGCAGTCGGGCGGGGATCACCTTCGTCTCGTTGATGACCAGCGCGTCGCCCTCTCGCAGGTAATCCAGGATGTCATAAAAATGCTTATGCTCGATGGTGTCATCGCCGCGGTGATACACCAGCAGGCGGCTGTGATCCCGGGGCTCCATAGGCGTCTGGGCGATGAGCTCCTCGGGGAGCAGGTAGTCGAAATCAGAGGTTTTCATATCATATACCTTTCTTGTTACAGCACCAGCCGCATCAGATACTCATTGCGCAGGCTGCCGTCCCGCAGCATGATAGCGTCGGGCTTCACAGCGATGACGCGGAAGCCCATCTTCTCATACAGGGCACGGGCACGGCTGTTGCCCTCGATGAATTCCAGATCGATATGACGCGTATCCTCGCGTGCGCGGGCCACAGCGATCATTTCCCCAAACATGGCAGTGCCGATGCCCAGGTTCCAGAATTCCTTCGTCAGGCCGATGGCCACGCTGGCACGGTGGCGGGTCTTCATCTTGTTGCCAAAGTTGATCTGGCAGTTGCCCGCGACGCGGCCCTCCACCTCGCAGACGATCATCATATCAAAGGGCGAGGCGGCCAGGCGCTCGAAAAACGCCGCCTCCTGCTCGGCAGTCATGGTGACCTCCTCCGGGTAGCGCATGATGAACTCCGTCTCGGCGGCGGTATCCTTCAGATACTGTACCATCGGCGCGGCATCCTCCGGCCTGGGTGCGCGGAGGACGGCGGTGCGGCCATCCTTCAGGGTAATGGTTTTCTCATTAAAAAGCATATTACAGCTCCATTTTCATCTGGTCAGAGGTTATGGGCGCCTGGCGCTTCATGTGCGCCCAGGCCGCAGGGGTGCAGACACGGCCACGAGGCGTGCGCATGATGAAGCCCAGCTGCATCAGGTAGGGCTCGTACACATCCTCGATGGTCACGGAGTCCTCGCCGGTGGTGGCGGCCAGGGTATCCAGGCCCACGGGCCCGCCACCGAACTTATCCATCATGCAGGAGAGCATATTGCGGTCCACCTTGTCCAGGCCCAGCTCGTCCACCTCAAGGAGGTTCAGCGCCTCGTCCGCCACCTCCCGGGTGATAACGCCGCCGGCCTTCACCTGGGCAAAATCGCGCACGCGCTTCAGCATCCGGTTGGCGATACGGGGCGTACCGCGGCTGCGGCGGGCGATCTCCAGCACACCGTCGGGCTCGGCGGCTACACCCAGAATGCTGGCGCTGCGGCTGACGATGGCAGCCAGCTCCTCGGGCCTGTACATTTCCAGGCGGAACAGCATGCCGAAGCGGTCGCGCAGGGGCGCGGAAAGCTGACCCGCGCGGGTGGTGGCGCCCACCAGCGTGAACTTGGGCAGATCAACACGGATCGAGCGCGCCGTGGGGCCCTTGCCGATCATGATATCGATGGCATAGTCCTCCATAGCCGGGTAGAGCACCTCCTCCACCTGACGGGAAAGGCGGTGGATCTCGTCGATGAAGAGCACGTCGCCGGCATTCAGGTTGGAGAGGATGCTGGCCAGATCACCGGGGCGCTCGATAGCCGGACCGGAGGTGACGCGGATGTTCTGACCCATCTCAGCCGCCACAATGCAGGCCAGGGTGGTCTTGCCCAGGCCGGGCGGGCCGTAGAGCAGCATGTGATCCAGCGCGTCATGCCGGGAAAGCGCCGCCTGGATATAGATATTGAGGCTGTCCTTCACGGCCTTCTGGCCCACATAGTCCCGCAGGGTATGGGGGCGCAGGCTCAATTCGACGGCGCTGTCCTCAGACGTATAGGAACCTGTCATGAAACGATCTTCCATGTTCTTACCTCACCTTACATTCCTGCCATGGAGCGCAGTGCCAGGCGAATGAGATCCTCAGGCTTCTCGGCCTGATCCTTCACCTGCGAGAGCGCGCTGCGGGCCTCGTTGGGGGTGTAACCCAGCGCCACCAGGGCCTCCAGGGCCTCGGCCACGTTGTCGGTCACAGCCATCGCCGCCACGGGAGCCGCGCTGCCGCCGCCCACGGCATTCACATCCGCCTGGCTGATCTTGTCCTTCAGCTCAAGGGCGATGCGCTGCGCCGTCTTCTTGCCGATGCCCGGTGCCCGGCTCAGGGCGTTGACGTCGCCCAGGAGGATGGCCAGGTTCAGATCCCGCAGGGGCATGGAGCCCAACAGAGCCAGGGCCATCTTGGCGCCCACGCCGCTGATGGACGTCAGCGAGAGGAACATACTCTTCTCTTCCCTGGTGGCAAAGCCGTAAAGCTCCATGGCGTCCTCCCGCACGGCGAGATAGGTATGGCAGCGCATGGTTTCGCCCAGGGCCGGGGCGGCCTGCAGGGTATTCATGCTGCAGTTCAGCAGATACCCCACGCCGCCGGCCAGCAGCACCAGCTGCCCGCCGGCCTTCTCGCACACCTGTCCTTCAATAAATGCGTACATACTTGTTTTCCCTCTCTTATTTCATCCTGAACTGATCCTTCGCCGCGCCCACCTGAGCGTGGGTGATGGCGCAGGCAATGGCGTCGGCCGCGTCATCGGGCTTTGGCTCGTGATCCATATGCAGGAGCAGCTTCACCATCTGCTGCACCTGTTTCTTGTCCGCCTTGCCATAACCCGTGACGGCCTGTTTGATCTGCATGGGTGTATACTCATACAGGTTTTCTGTATATTCTGCCGCCGCGATGATGGCAGCGCCCCTCGCCGCGCCCACCATCAGGGCGGTGGTCACGTTCCGTGCGAAGAACAGCTCTTCAAAGGCCACATCGTCGGGCTGATAAATATTCACCAGGTTGCGCACCCCCAGCTGCAGCGTACGCAGGCGGTGCTGCATGGGCACGCCGGCCTTGGTCTCCACGCAGCCGTAGTCCAGCAGGCGCATCCGCCCGCCGTTGGCCTCCACCACGCCCCAGCCCATCAGGGCGTATCCGGGGTCAATACCAAGAACGATGATATCGCTCACTCCAATCCGTTCAAAGGGAACAAACAGTCTCTTCATTATACCGTTGATTCGCAAAAACGTCAATTTGTACAGGGAATGTTTTTTTGCAAAAAGGTCTTGCATTTTTATTCAAACGGGTGTATACTCCATCCTGTTCGACGAAAACGCCGACGAAATATCGATGAAGATAGAAGCAAGGAGAATCAGAATCATGGCTAAGATGCGTGTGCTGCTGGCTTACTCGGGCGGTCTGGATACCTCCATTATCGTTCCGTGGCTGATGGAGAATTACGATTGCGAGGTCGTTTGCGTCGCCGGCGACGTTGGCCAGGGCGAGGAGCTGGAGCCCCTCCACGAGAAGGCCAAGATGTGTGGCGCCGAGAAGCTGTACATCGAAGACCTGCGCAAGGAATTTGTCGAGGACTTCATCTGGCCCACGCTGAAGGCCGGCGCCGTTTATGAGCAGAAGTACCTGCTGGGCACCTCCTTCGCCCGTCCCCTGATCGCCAAGCGCCTGGTGGAGATCGCCCACAAGGAGAACTGCACCGCCATCTGCCACGGCTGCACCGGCAAGGGCAACGATCAGGTCCGCTTCGAGCTGACCATCAAGGCCTTCGATCCCCACATGAAGATCATCGCCCCCTGGCGCACCTGGGAGCTGAAGACCCGTGAAGAAGAGATCGAATACGCCGAGGCCCGCAACATCCCCGTGCCCGTGAAGAAGGATCGTCCCTACTCCATGGACCGCAACATCTGGCACATCAGCCACGAGGGCGCCGACCTGGAAGATCCCTGGAACGAGCCCCCGGCCGACCTGCTGCTGACCATGGTCACCCCCGAGAAGGCTCCCGATCAGCCTGAATACGTGACCATCGACTTCGAAAAGGGTGTGCCCGTGGCCGTGAACGGCGAAAAGCTGGAGGCCATTGAGCTGCTGACCAAGTGCAACGAGATCGCCGCCCGCAACGGCGTTGGCTGCGCTGACCTGGTGGAGAACCGTCTGGTGGGCATGAAGTCCCGCGGCGTGTACGAGACCCCCGGCGGCACCATGCTGTTCGCCGCCCATCAGCTGCTGGAGACCATCACCCTGGATCGCCAGACCAGCCACTACAAGGATCAGGTGGCCATCAAGTTCGCCGAGCTGGTGTACGACGGCATGTGGTACACCCCCCTGCGCGAGGCCCTGAGCGCCTTTGTGGACAGCACCCAGCAGGCCGTGAACGGCACCGTGCGCCTGAAGCTGTACAAGGGCAACTGCATCCCCGCCGGCGTGAAGAGCCCCAACAGCCTCTATCTGGAGGAGATCGCCACCTTCGGCGACAGCGGCGAGATGTACTCCCACAAGGATTCCGAGGGCTTCATCAACCTGCTGGGCCTGCCCATGAAGGTCAAGGCTCTGGTGGACGAAAAGACCAAGTAAGTATGCCAAAGCTCCCGGTTCACAACGAACCGGGAGCTTTTTTGTGTTCGCCTGCAAGTTACTCTGCGTTAATCATCCACAACTTCCTGCCTCCAGAACCTTCCGCAATCCTCGCATACACAACGTAGCCATGCACCCCCGTCCAGCATGGTTTTATCTCCTTGCGGAACAATCCGATATGCCGCCGACACCTGACCTTCCAGCAAGCGTATCGCTGCGATTTCAAAACGCGTAACGGATATATTCGTTCCCCCGCACTGAGGACAGCACACGACTTTTCACCTCGTTTTTCAATGATTTTACCGAATTTCTCGGTATAAGTCAATACCGGGATCTCCGGTGTGGCATGATAGCAGCATCTCAACAAGGGAGGTGCTTCCATGCCGCATTATCCACGTATCCGCGACCTACGCGAGGATCGTGATTTGCTTCAGAAGGATCTTGCCAAGCTCCTCCACTGCTCCCAGCAAACCTACAGCGACTACGAATGCGGCAAGGTAGACATCCCTACCGAAGCCCTTATCGCACTGGCCGACTTTTACCAGACCACCACCGACTATATCCTCGGTCGCACACAGAATTAAAAGCAGCCCGCAACGCCGGGCTGCTTTTCGCATAACTATCCCCCTGCGAGCGGGGAGTCATCCGTCAGGAGCTGCATTCGTGAGCCTTTTGTTTCGCCGGATTGTACATATTCTGCACTTTCTTCCATAATAACTTGCAAACCAATGGGGGTTCCCGTATAATCATACCATCATACTTCCTTAAAGGAGTGAATTTCAATGAAGAAGATTCTGGCTGTTCTGATGGTTCTGTGCCTGATGCTGCCCGCTTTCGCCATGGCAGAGGATATGCCCGTTGTGAAGATCGGCGTGTTCGAGCCCGCCTCCGGTGACTCCGGCGCCGGCGGCAAGCAGGAAATGCTGGGCATGCAGTATGCCAACAAGGTCGCCCCCACTGTGACCATCGGCGATACCGAGTACAAGGTCGAGCTGGTTTATGCCGATAACGGCTCCGCCACCGACAAGGCTCCCTCCGCCGCCTCCGAGCTGGTGAACCAGAACGTTTCCGTGGTGCTGGGCTCCTATGGCTCCGGCGTGTCCATTGCCGGCTCCCCCATCTTCGAGCAGGCTGGCATCCCCGCCATCGGCGTGACCTGCACCAATCCCCAGGTGACCCTGGGCAACAACCACTACTTCCGCATCTGCTTCCTGGATCCCTTCCAGGGCACCGTGCTGGCCAACTACGCCTACAAGGAGCTGGGCGCGCAGGTGGCCTACTGCCTGGCCGAGCTGGGCAACGACTATGACGTCGGCCTGACTTACTACTTCCAGCAGGCTTTCGAGGCTCTGGGCGGCATGGTCATCTCCGAGACCTTCCCCACCGGTACCTCTGACTTCACCTCCTACATCAACAATGCCACCGGCTACGGCGCCGGCGTATTCTTCGCTCCCTGCTCCATCGCTTACTCCACCCTGATCGTTGACCAGGCTGCCGACCTGAACGTGAACTTCGCTCTGATGGGCGGCGACACCTGGGACAGCAACAAGGTTCTGGAGGCTGCCAACAACACCAACCTGAACATCCTGGTCTCCACCTTCTATCAGGAAGGCGGCAACGTCGAGTTCGACACCGGCCTGAAGGCCTGGCTGAACGATGACGCCGAGGCCCTGACCAACAACGGCGGCAACGACGTGATCGCCGCTGTGTCCGCCATGGGCTATGACGCTTACTTCGTGGCTCTGGAGGCCCTGAAGGCCGCCGGCACCACCGATTCCAAGGCCGTGAACGACGCCCTGTGGAACGTCACCTATGAAGGCGTTTCCGGCGCCATCGCCTTCGACGCCACCACCGGCGACGCCATCCGCGACACCGCCTACATCAAGAAGGTCAACACCGCCACCGGCGCCTGGGACTTCGTGGCTGTGCAGGGCGTCAACTAAATTACCCATGCTACCGCAAGGTTGAAAATTCCTGACTGTTGTGGCGTGAGCAATTTCGCTCACGCCACAATGCTTATCAAGGAGGCACTTTCCCATGTTCAACACGGTGTTTCCCTACCTGCTCACCGGCATCTCCGTGGGCGGCCAGTATGCGCTGATCGCCATCGGCTATACGATGGTGTACGGCATTCTGCGCCTGATCAACTTTGCCCACGGCGATGTGTTCATGGTAGCCGGTATCGTGATGGTGTACCTCAACGCCAGCGGCATGCCGCTGTGGCTGTCCATCCTGCTGACGCTGCTGATCACGGTGGTCATCGGCTTTACCATTGAGCGCGTGGCCTATAAGCCCCTGCGCACCGCGCCCCGTATGTCCATCATGATCTCTGCCATCGGCGTGAGCTACACGCTGCAGAACCTGGTGCTGTACATCACCGGCGGCCTGAACCAGTTCTACCCCAAGATCCCCTTCATCAGCGATTCGGTGACGATCTTCGGCGTGAGCACCAAAATGGTCACGGTGGTCACCCCCATCCTGACGGTGATCCTGGTGGTGGCCCTGGTGCTGCTGATCAACCACACCAAGATCGGCATGGCCATGCGCGCCGTGTCCAAGGATTTTGAGACCAGCCAGCTCATGGGCATCAAGATCAACAACGTGATCTCCACCACGTTCATCATCGGCTCCTTCCTGGCGGCGGTGGGCTCGATGCTGTACTTCACCAACTACAACACCGTGGTGCAGACCTCCGGCGCCATGCCCGGCCTGAAGGCCTTCGTCGCCGCAGTGTTCGGCGGCATCGGCTCCATTCCCGGCGCCGTGGTGGGCGCGTTTGTCATCGGCATCTGCGAAAACATCATCAAGGGCCTTGACATCATCCTGTTCAAGGCGGGCATCACCACCCAGAACCTGGGCCTGGCCACCTTCTCTGACGCTTTCACGTTTGCCCTGCTGATTATCATCCTGATCGTCAAGCCCACCGGCCTGTTTGGTGAGAAGACGACGGATAAGGTGTGAGGTGCGCGACATGAAAACGAAAAAGAAGATCAATGCAGGCACGCTCTGGTCCGCGCTGGTTGTCGTGCTGGTATACGCGGGTGTGTTTATTGCTGAGCAGAACCTGCCCTCCACCTCCATGCTCTTCACCGTGCTGAAGAAGGGCGCCACCTATGCCCTGGTGGCCGTTTCCATGAACCTGCTCAATGGTTTCACGGGCCTGTTCAGCCTGGGCCAGGCGGGCTTCATGCTCATCGGCGCCTATACGTATGCCATCTTCACCATTCCCGTGGCTGACCGTTTGAACGTTTATCAGTATTACGACGGCGGCCTGATCCAGTTCGCCATGCCTGTTATTCCCGCGCTGATCGTGGCGGGCCTGGCCGCGGCGCTGTTCGCGTTCCTGATCGGCATGCCCGTGCTGCGCCTGAAGAGCGACTATCTGGCCATCGCCACCCTGGGCTTCGCGGAGATCCTCCGCGCCATCTTCCAGTGGAACAAGCTGGGCGCCGTGACCAACGGCTCCAACATCCTGCGCGAGTTCCCCACCTTCAACGATTTCAACATCGTCAACGCAGAAGGCGAGGTCGTGGTGTACCTCTCCACCCTGGTGCCCTTCCTCATCGCCGGCGTGTGCATCGCCCTCATCGTGATGCTGATCAATTCCACCTTTGGCCGCAGCCTGCGCGCCATCAAGGATGACGAGATCGCCGCCGAGGCCATGGGCATCAACCTGTTCCACCACAAGCAGATGTCCTTCTGCATCTCCTCCTTCTTCGCGGGCATTGGCGGCGCCATGCTGGCCATGTACCAGAGCACCATCCAGGCCAAGGCTTTCACCTCTGCCATGACCTACGAGATCCTGCTCATCGTGGTCATCGGCGGCATTGGCTCGGTGACGGGCAGCTGCATCAGCTCCTTCCTGTTCGTGGCCTGCTCCGAGTGGTGGCTGCGCTTCCTGGACCAGAAGCAGATGATCGGCAATTTCGAGGTGCCGCTGCTGCGCAACGGCTTCCGCCTGGTGGTGTTCTCCATCATCATCATGATCGTGGTGCTGTTCTTCCGCCAGGGCATCATGGGCACCAAGGAGCTGCCTGATCTGTTCCGCAGGAAGAAGAACCTCAAACCGGAGGTGAAAGCATGAGCCGCAATGTACTGAAAGTTGAAAACCTCACCATGCAGTTCGGCGGCGTGGTGGCCGTGCACGACCTGTGCATGGAGATCAACGAGGGCGAGATCGTGGCGCTCATCGGCCCCAACGGCGCCGGCAAGACCACGGCCTTCAACTGCATCACCTCCGTGTATGAGCCCACCAACGGCCGCATTTCCTTCCTGAACACGGTCATCGCCCAGAACAGCCCCCAGAAGAAAATGCGCAACATCTACGCCGGCACCCTGCCCGGCGCCTTTACCGACAAAACCGTGCGCCTGACCCCCGACAAGGTCACCAAGCTGGGCATCGCCCGCACCTTCCAGAATATCCGCCTCTTCGGCAGCATGACGGTGCTTGAGAACGTGATGACGGCCATGCATCTGCGCCGCCACAGCAATGTGTTCACCGCCACGCTCCACCTGAACAGGTCGGAAGAGAAGACCATGAAGCAAAAGGCGCTGAAGCTGCTGGAGACCGTTGGCCTGCTGGACGTGCAGGATGAGATCGCCACCTCCCTGCCCTATGGCAAGCAGCGCCTGCTGGAGATCGCCCGCGCCCTGGCCACCGACCCTAAGCTCCTCCTGCTGGACGAGCCGGCCGCCGGCATGAACCCCCAGGAGACCGATGAACTCAGCGCCTTCATCCGGCGCATCAAGGATCAGTTCAAGCTGACCATCCTGGTCATCGAACATCACATGAACCTGGTCATGGAGATCTCCGACCGCATCTACGTGGTGGACTTCGGCAAGCTCATCGCCGAGGGCACCCCCGCGGAGATCCAGGAAAACCCGGCGGTCATCGCCGCTTATCTGGGAGGTGAGGACGAATGAGCCTGCTGCACATCAAGGACCTGAAGGTCTCATACGGCGGCATCGAGGCCCTCAAGGGCATTTCGCTGGACGTGGAAAAGGGGCAGATCGTCGCCCTGATCGGCGCCAACGGCGCCGGCAAGTCCACCACCCTGCGGGCCATCTCCGGCCTGATCCCCAAGAGCCAGGGCACCATCACCTATGATGGTCAGGTCATTTCCGGCATGAGCCCCCAGCGCATCGTGTCCGAGGGCATCTGCATGGTGCCGGAAGGCCGCCGCGTCTTCCCCAACCTGACGGTGCTGGAGAACCTGCGCATCGGCGCTTACCTGCGCAAGGATGACCTGCAGGCCGACCTGGAGCACGTCTACGACCTCTTCCCCCGCCTGAAGGAACGCGCCTGGCAGCTGGCCGGCACGCTCTCCGGCGGCGAGCAGCAGATGCTGGCCGTGGGCCGCGCGCTGATGATGCGCCCCAAGCTCCTGATGATGGACGAACCCTCCCTGGGCCTGGCGCCCCTGGTCATCAAGGACATCTTCTCCATCATTGAGACCCTGCACGAGGAGGGCATCACCATCCTGCTGGTGGAGCAGAACGCCAACGCCGCGCTGCGCATCGCCGACAGCGCCTTCGTGCTGGAGACCGGTAACCTCACCATGAGCGGCCCCGGCAAGCGACTGCTGGATAATCCCCAGGTGAAGGAAGCCTATCTGGGCAAATCCAAGCCCCGCAACAAGAAAATCGGTTGATCCCGCTTGATGAGCAGTCCGCTATATGCGGACTGTTTCTTTTTTGCATCCCGCATTGAAGAAAGCGCAAATCTTTGCTATACTTATCCTGCTATGAACGAACAACAAGGAGGAACGCCTGTTATGAAACTTTGGGGCGGCCGTTTCAGCAAATCCACCGATAACCTGGTGGATGATTTCCATTCCAGCATTTCCTTCGACCAGCGCCTGGCCGAGCAGGACATCACCGGCTCCATCGCCCATGCCACCATGCTGGGCGAGCAGGGCATCATTCCCCAGGAGGACGCCGACAGGATCGTCGAGGGCCTCAGGGGCATCCTTGCCGATGTAAAAGAAGGTAAGATCGAATGGATGGTGGACGCTGAGGACATCCACATGAACGTGGAGACCATCCTGACCCAGCGCATCGGCGAGGCCGGCAAGCGCCTGCACACCGGCCGCAGCCGCAATGATCAGGTGGCGCTGGACGTACGCATGTACGCCAAGCTGGCCTGCGAGGAGACCATCGCCATGCTGGAGGATCTGCTGGACGCGATCCTCACCCACGCGCAGAGCAACCTGCACACCATCATGCCCGGCTACACCCATATGCAGAAGGCCCAGCCCATTACCCTGGCCCACCACATGATGGCCTATGCCCAGATGTTCCTGCGGGACCGCACCCGTTTCCAGGCCGCCTGCCGTGCCGCCGATGTGATGCCCCTGGGCTCCGGCGCGCTGGCCGGCACCACCTATCCCCTGAACCGCGAGCGTGTGGCGGAGCTGCTGGGCTTTGGCGCCATCAGCCAGAACAGCCTGGACGGCGTGGCTGACCGCGACTTCCTGCTGGATTACCTTTCCGCCGCCTCCATCTGCATGATGCACCTGAGCCGCTTCTGCGAGGAACTGATCATCTGGAACACCAATGAGTTCCGCTTCGTTGAGATGGACGACGCCTACGCCACCGGCTCCTCCATCATGCCCCAGAAAAAGAACCCCGACGTGGCCGAGCTCATCCGCGGCAAGACGGGCCGCGTCTACGGCGACCTGATGGCCCTGCTCACCACCATGAAGGGCCTGCCCCTGGCCTACAACAAGGACATGCAGGAGGACAAGGAAGCCTTCTTCGACGCCCGCGATACGCTGGTGAAGGGCCTCACCGTGTTCACCGCCATGCTGCGCACCGTGACCTTCCGCAAGGAGAACATGGAGCGGGGCGCTTCCGGCGGCTTTACCAACGCCACCGACTGCGCCGACTATCTGGTCAAGAAGGGCGTAGCCTTCCGCGACGCCCACGCCGTTGTGGGTCGCCTGGTGGCCCACTGCCTGAATGAAAACAAGGCTCTACTGGACCTGACCCTGGAGGAGCTGAAGCAGTTTTCTCCCGTGTTCGAGCAGGATGTGTTCGACGACCTGAGCATGCTCAGCTGTGTGGAGAAGCGCCGCATCCCCGGCGCGCCCGCCCCGGACATGGTGCAGCTGGCCATCGACAACGCCCGCAGGCAGCTGGAGGGATGATATGCTCACCCTGATCCCCGCCGACAGGGAGCACATGCCCTTCCGGCAGGCTCTGCTGGCCGACCCGGCCACCATGGCCTACAACGCGCCCTGGTCTCCTCCTGATGGCACTGTGCCTTTCCCGGAAAGCGCATGGGACGCCTGGCTGGCGAAATGGACAAATCACGAGCCGGAACGCTTCTGCGGCTATGTGGCCACAGCGGACGGTACGCCGGTGGGCGAGATCTGCTGGCACGGTCACGGCGCAGGTATGGGCGTGGTGATCCACGCCAGCCACCGGGGCAAGGGCTACGGAGCAGAGGCCCTGCAGCTGCTGATCCGGCGCGCCTTCTCCCACCCGGAGATCTCCCGGCTGGAAAATCAGTTCGAGTCCGCCCGCGCCGCCGCCCTGCACACCCACCTGAATGCCGGTTTTGTTCAGGCCGGTACAGATGCCCACGGCAGCCTGACCCTGATCCTGACCCGCGCCGCGCACCGGGAGCGCCTGCTCCGCCGCCTGACTGACGCCATGTGCCAATGGGAGCGCGGCGTACCCGACCGCATCCACCACTTGATCAAGGTACACGGCTTCGCCCGGCAGATCGGCCAGATGGAGCTGCTTGACGAGGATACGCTTTTCATTCTGGAAGCCGCCGCCCTGACCCACGATATCGGCATCAGGCCCGCCATCGCCCAGACCGGCGCCTGCCCCGGCCCGCTGCAGGAGCGTCTTGGCCCGCCGGAAGCGGAAACCATGCTGCATGGGCTTCACTTCCCCCGGGAGGTCATCGACCGGGTATGCTTCCTCATCGGCCGCCACCACACCACACAGGGTGTTGACGCACCTGACTGGCAGATCCTGCTGGAGGCCGACTTCCTGGTGAACATGATCGAGAACCATATGTCCGGCGAGGCCATCGACGCCTGCAGAGACAGGGTCTTCCGCACTGGCGAGGGCCTTCGCCTGCTGCACTGGATCCGCCCGCCCCAACATGGATAAAGGAGGACTCCCCATGAATATCTATGCCTTTGCCGATGAGGCCTCCGGCCTGATCGACGGACAGATCGCCGCGCTGCGCCGCAACGGTCTCAATGGTCTTGAGATCCGTGGCGTGGACGGCCAGAACATTGCCGACATCACCCTCGAAAAAGCCCGTGAGGTGCGCCGCAAGCTGGACGACGCCGGCCTTACCGTGTGGAGCATGGGCTCCCCCATCGGCAAGATCGGCATCGTGGACGGTGATTTCCCCGCCCACCTGGAGAGGCTGCGCCACGTGCTTGCCCTGGCCGACGTGCTGGGCGCGAAAAACCTGCGTATGTTCTCCTTCTATATGCCCGGCGAGGACATCGCCCCCTGGCGGCAGAAGGTCATCGATCAGATGGGCCAGATGCTCCTGGTGGGTGAAGACTCCGGCGTGACCTACTGCCACGAGAACGAAAAGGGCATCTACGGCGATATGGCCGTCCGCTGCCATGAGCTGCTGACCATCTTCCCCACCCTGGGCAATGTGTTCGACCCTGCCAACTTCGTCCAGTGCGGCCAGGACACCCTGGAGGCCTGGAAGCTGCTGGCCGACCGCACCCGCTATCTTCACATCAAGGACGCCCTGGCCGATGGCCATGTGGTGCCTGCCGGCAAGGGCATCGGCAACGTGAAGGCCATCCTGGATGACTTCCGTGCCCGCGGCGGCAAGGACATGACCATCGAGCCCCACCTGACCGTGTTCGCAGGCCTGAAGGACCTGGAGCGCGAGGGTGAGGAAACCAAGATCAACGCTTTCACCTATCCCAGCAGCGACGCCGCCTTCGACACCGCCTGCGCAGCACTGAAGGATTGCCTGTAAAGGAGAAGCATGATGGATAAGAAGATCCGCCTGGGAATCATCGGCATCGGCAACATGGGCAGCGGACACGCCAAGCGCGTTGTGAACGGCGAGTGCCCGGATTTCGACCTGGTGGCTGTGGCCGATGTGAATCCCGCCCGCCTGGATTGGGCAAAAAAAGACCTGGGGGCTGATGTCGCCTGCTTCAGCGACGCCATCGCCATGCTGGACAGCGGTCTCATCGAGGCATGCCTTGTAGCCACGCCCCACTACGATCACCCCCGCTATGCCATCGAGTGCATGGAGCGCGGCATCCACGTGATGGTGGAAAAGCCCGCCGGCGTTTTCACCAAACAGGTGCGTGAAATGAACGCCGTGGCCGACAAACACCCCGAAGTGGTGTTCGGCCTGATGTTCAACCAGCGCACCAACTGCGTCTACCGCAAGATGCGCGAGCTGGTGCAGTCCGGCAAGTACGGCCGCATCCGCCGCACCAACTGGATCATCACCGACTGGTATCGCACCCAGGCGTACTACGATTCCGGCGCCTGGCGCGCTACCTGGAGCGGCGAGGGCGGCGGCGTGCTTCTGAACCAGTGCCCCCATCAGCTGGATCTGTGGCAGTGGATCTGCGGTATGCCGGTGAAGGTGCAGTCCCACCTGCACTACGGCATGTGGCACGATATCGAGGTGGAGGACGACGTGACCACCTATGTGGAATACGCAAACGGCGCCACAGGCGTGTTTGTCACCACCACCGGCGACGCCCACGGCACCAACCGCTTCGAGATCCAGATGGATCGCGCCAAGCTGCTGGTGGAGCACGACAAGCTCTACCTGGAGGAATACAGCGTGTCCGAGCCGGAATGGACCGCCACCTGCAAGGAGGGCTTCGCCAGCATGCCCAGCACCTTCACCCAGGTGGAGACCGACGGCCTGAATCCCCAGCACACCGGCGTGATCAACGCCTGGGGCGGCGCGATCCTCCGCGGCGAGCCCCTGGTAGCCGACGGCCGCGAGGGCATCAACGGCCTGACGCTCTCCAACGCCATGCATCTTTCCTCCTTCACCGACGCGGCTGTGACCCTGCCCATCGACGAGGAGCTGTACTATCGGGAGCTCTCCAAGCGCATCGCCACCTCCCGCCGCAAGGAAGCCGGCGCCTCTGTAGTAGCCGATCTGAGCAACACCTTCAGCGGAACGAAATGATTGATCCGGAGTGAATCAAATGGCCAAGAAAAATGCAAAGAAGCTCATCCCCCTGTATATCGTTCTGATCGCCGTGGTTACCATCCTGATGGTCATCGGCCTTGTGAACCTTTTCGGCAGCAATCAGCAGGACGCGGCGCCTGCCTTGACCGGCACCCATTATGTGCAGATCGACGTGAAGGACTACGGCGTCATTACCGCCGAGCTCTATGCCGATACCGCCCCCATCACTGTGGCCAACTTTCTTGAGCTGGTGGACAGCGGCTTCTACGATGGTTTGACCTTCCACCGGATCATCTCCGGCTTTATGATCCAGGGCGGTGATCCCCTGGGCAACGGCACCGGCGGCTCTGAGAAAAACATCAAGGGTGAGTTCAGCCAGAACGGCGTACCCAACGGCCTGAAGCACACCCGCGGCGTGATGAGTATGGCCCGTTCCTCCATGCCGGACAGCGCCAGCTCCCAGTTCTTCATCATGCATCAGGACGCGCCCCACCTGGATGGCGCCTACGCTGCCTTCGGCAAGGTGCTCTCCGGTATGGAGGTGGTGGACGCCATCTGCCGGAGCACTCCCGTTACCGATTATAACGGCACCGTGACCAAGGCCAACCAGCCGGTGATCACCTCCATCAGGCAGATCGAAAAGCCCTGACCCAAGCCCATCGCTCCCCTCTCCGGGGAGCTTTTCTTATTGCCACCGCATCCCCCCTCATGGTATAATCTACCTATATTATTCGCAAGCGAGGTCATCTGTATGGATCGCATCATCACCACCCATCACCTGCGCAAGGTCTGCGAGCCCACCCCCGTATGGACGCTCACCACCCTGGACGCGGGCGGGCTGAATACCCCCGTAAGCGTCCTCGTCCCCGGCGTGTGGGAAAGCATCCCCGGGCTGAGGAATTACCGTGGCCGCGTTGTGTATGAAAAGCAGCTGAACTGCGGCGGCACGCTGCGGTTCGTGTTCGGCGGCGTGAGCTTCCGGGCGAAGGTCTTCCTGGATGATACGCTCCTGACCCAGCACTACGGCGCATATACTGCGTTTGACTGCATCGCCGAGGATGTTCCCTTCGGCAAGCATACGCTGCGGGTGGAGGTGGATAACCTCTTCGGCGGCGATTCCGCCCTGCACGTGCCCAACGATTATTATTCCTATGGCGGCATCAGCCGCCCTGTGACCATCGAGCAGCTGGGCAGCGCCTACATCACCCGTCTCCACGTCACGCCTCGCAGGCAAGGCCGTATGTGGCTGGCCGATGTAACCGTCACGGTACGCAGCCTCGGCGATGAGGAGCAGACCATCGACCTGGACGTGAAGGCCGGGCCTGCCTCCATCGGCTGGAAGCGCCGCGGCCTGCCCGCCCGGGGCGAGATCACCCTCACCGCCACGCTGGCCTGCCCCGGTGTCGCCTCCTGGTCGCCGGACGATCCCCGGCTGTACAATGCCGAGGCTGTGCTCTGGCTGGATGGCGAGCCCGCCGATGACCTGTGCGACCGTTTCGGCTTCCGCGAGGTGAAGGTGGAGGGCAGCAAGCTTTTGCTCAACGGCGAGCCCGTCTTCATCAAGGGCGTGAACCGGCATGAGGAATATGCCAATTTCGGTTGCGCTGTCCCCGTGGAGGCCATGATGCGGGACGTGCAGCTCATCCGCGACCTGGGCTGCAACCTGGTACGCACCAGCCACTATCCCAATGATCCCCGCTTCCTGGACCTGTGCGACCAGCTTGGCCTGATGGTCTGGGAGGAGGAGCACGCACGGGGCCTGAGCCTTCAGCAAATGCAGCACCCCAGCTTCATGGAGCAGACCATGCTCTGCATTGACGAAATGATCTTCCAGCACCACAATCACCCCAGCATCATCCTGTGGGGTTGCCTGAACGAGTGCGACGACGAGCATGACGAGGGCGCGGAGATCTTCCGCCGGTGCTTCCGCCGTCTGCACGAGTTGGATGCCTCCCGCCCCATGACCGCCGCGCTGCTGGGCCGCACCACCAGCCAGGTACTGGCCGATATGGACGTGGTCAGCATGAACCTTTACCCCCTGTGGTACCACAACGCTCCCGTGAATGACTACATCAACGGCCTCAAGGGCTGGGTGAATAAACACGGCGGCGCAGGCAAGCCCTATATCATCAGCGAGATCGGCGCCGGGGCCATCATGGGCTATCACGATCCCTTCGGCCAGAGCAAATGGTCCGAGGAGCGCCAGGCTGCCATCCTGCGCGAGCAGATCACCACCGCCATGGCGCACCCGGAGGTCGCCGGCGTGATCGTCTGGCAGTTTGCCGACATCCGCCTGGACGACGACAGCTTTGCCGGCCGTCCCAAATGCATGAACAACAAGGGCCTGCTGGATGAGTTCCGCCGTCCCAAAATGGCCTATGCCGTTGTGAAGGAGCTTTTCAGCTGATAGCCCGGATTGTACCTGAACTGTACTCCTTTTGCTTATCCCTTGACAAGTTTCTATCAATAGGGTATAATTCATCGCGTTATCACTTTATCGTACTAAATTATTGGAGGCGCTTCCATGGAGAGTCGCAAGCTTCAAATTCCCAGCGGTATGCAGGATACCCTGCCCGGCGAGTGCGCCCAAAAGCGCCGGCTGGAGCAGGATTTCCGTGAGCTGTTTGCCCTGAACGGCTACCAGGAGGTGGAGACGCCCATCCTGGAAAACTACGACGCCCTGGATGACCCCACCTATGGCTTCCGCCCGGAGGCCGTGTGGAAGACCTTCGACAGCAAGGGCCGCGTGCTGGCCGTCCGGCCTGATTCCACTGTTCCCGCCGTCCGTCTGGCGGCAGGCAAGCTCCGCAGCGAAAGCCTGCCCCTGCGCCTGTGCTATGTGCAATCCGCCGCCCATTACAAGCGGGACACCCTCTCCATGCTGTGCGAGGAGACCCAGGCAGGCGTGGAGCTGATGGGCGAGGGCAGCCCCCAGGCCGACGCGGAGGTCATCGCCCTGGCCATCGAGTGCCTCAAGGCTGCCGGACTGAAGGATTTCCAGATCGAGCTGGGCCAGGCGGGCTTCTTCGACGGCTTCATGCAGGAGGCGGGCCTGACCCCCGGGCAGAGCGCCGTGCTGCGGGAACTTACCGAGCAAAAGAACGCCCTGGGCATGCAGCTGTACCTGGAAAAGCTCTCCGTCAGCAAGGATGTGACCCAGCGCCTGATGCGCCTGCCCCAGCTCTTCGGCGACGCCTCCATCCTGGATGAGGCCGCAGCCCTCACCAACCACGCCCTGTGCCGGGCTTCCATCAGCAGCCTGCGGCAGATCATCGACATCCTGCGGGAGTACGGCTGCGAGCAGTACCTGACCATCGACCTGGGCATGGTGCACGAGGCCAACTATTATTCCGGCACCATCTTCCGGGGCATGACCGCCGATTTGGGCCAGCCGCTGCTCTCCGGCGGCCGGTATGATGGCCTCCCCGCCCGCTTTGGCCGCGAGATGCCCGCCACGGGCTTCGCCGTTTCCCTGAAGCTGTTACTCATCGCCCTGGAGCGTCAGGGCAAGACCTTCGCCGCTCCCATCCCGGATAAAATGGTAGGCTTTGACGCCGGCTCCCTGAGCGCCGCCATCGCCTACGCCCGTGAAGAGCGACACCGTGGCGTGAGTGTTTCGCTGCAATATGGCGCCACCCCCGGTGAAATGCAGCTCAAGGCCCAGCAGGGCCTTGCCCGCGAGGCGGTATACATCAGCCGGGACGGTATGCAGACCTGGCGGAAGGAGGCTGAGTGATATGCAGGACATGATCACCCTGGCCCTGGCCAAGGGCCGCCTGGCCGAGCAGACCTTCACCCTGCTGGAAAACCTGGGCATCGATTGCTCTGAGCCCCGCAACCCCGGCCGTCAGCTGGTTTTGTGGGATAAGAAGAACAACATCCGCTTCATCCTGGTCAAGCCCAGCGACGTGCCCACCTATGTGGATCACGGCGTAGCCGACCTGGGCGTGGTGGGCAAGGACACCCTGCTGGAATCCGGCCGCCCCCTCTACGAGGTGCTGGATCTCACCTTCGGCCGGTGCAAGCTGTGCATTGCCGGCTATGCCGACCAAAGTAATTCCCCCGTTACCCGCGCCACCTTCCGCGTGGCCACCAAATATCCCCGCGTCGCCCGCAGCTTCTATGACAGCAAGGGTCAAACGATCGAGATCATCGAGCTCCACGGCTCTGTGGAGCTGGGCCCGGTGATCGGCCTGAGCGACGTGATCCTGGATATCGTCGAATCCGGCTCCACCCTCAAAGCCAACGGCCTGAGCGTGCTGGAGGACGTGTGCGACGTATCCGCCCGGCTGGTGTGCAACCGGGTCAGCATGAAAACCAAACGTGAACGCATCCGCTCCCTGATCGACGGTCTGACCGCCCAGGTGGAGCTTCTGAAGGAGTGAACGATATGATCCCGATCCTCAAATCCTCCGACGCGGCCGCCCTCAAGGCTCGCGTGATGGAGCGCAGCCAGCTGCAGAACGATGACATTTCCGCCCGCGTGAAGGAGATCGTCCAGCGCGTATGTACCGAGGGCGACACCGCCCTCTTCGATTACACCGCCCGCTTTGACAAGGTGCAGCTTACCGCCGAAACCGTGCAGGTCACCCGCGAGGAGATCGACGCCGCCTATGCCGCCGCCACCCCCGAGTGGCTGGAGGCCATGCGCGAGGCCGCCCGCCGCATCACCGCCTTCCACGAGAAGCAGAAGCAGAACACCTGGATCGACTTCCAGCCCGGCATCGCCCTGGGCCAGAAGATCACCCCCCTCAGCCGCGTGGGTGTGTATGTGCCCGGCGGCACGGCGGCCTATCCCTCCAGTGTGCTGATGAACGTGCTGCCCGCCAAGGTGGCCGGCGTGAAGGAGATCATCATGGTCACCCCGCCCGGCAAGGACGGCGGCGTCAGCTATCCCCTGGCCCTGGCCGCCGCCGACATCGCCGGCGTTGACAAGATCTATAAGGTGGGCGGCGCGCAGGCCGTGGCCGCCCTGGCCTTCGGCACCGAAAGCATCCCCCGGGTGGACAAGATCACCGGCCCCGGCAACATCTATGTGGCCAACGCCAAGCGTGAGGTCTTCGGCCACGTGGGCATCGACATGGTGGCAGGCCCCAGCGAGGTACTGGTCATCGCCGACGGCACCGCCAACCCCGCCTATGTGGCGGCCGATCTGCTCAGCCAGGCCGAGCATGATCCCTTCGCCGCCGCCATTCTCGTCACCAACTCCGACGCCCTGGCCACCGCCGTGGACGCCGAGCTGGCCCGCCAGACAGCCCTGCTCCCCCGCCAGGAGGTCATCCTGCAGAGCCTGACGGCCTACGGCACCATCGTCGTCTGCGATGATCTGCCCACCTGCGCCGACATCGCCAACCAGATCGCCCCCGAACACCTCGAATTGTGCGTAGCTGAGCCCTATGCCCTGCTGCCCCTCATCGACAACGCGGGTGCGATCTTCATGGGCCACTGGTCTCCCGAACCCCTGGGCGATTACTTCGCCGGCCCCAACCACGTATTGCCCACCAGCGGCACCGCCCGCTTCTTCTCCCCCCTGAACGTGGACGACTTTGTCAAGAAGTCCAGCCTGATCTGTTGCACCCGCGAGGAGCTGGAAAAGGTCTCCGACCAGGTGATCCTGCTGGCCAGGCAGGAGGGCCTTGACGCCCACGCCAACGCCGTGGCCATCCGCTTCGGCAAGGAGATCACTTAAGCGCTCCGCCCTTAAGAATCCCGGCAGGGGCGCTGCCCCTGCACCCCGCGAAGGGCCATTCGGCCCTCTCGACACCCATCATTCGTTTTCCGGCTGTGCAGTTGGCGGGTGAACTGTGTTCGCCCGCCCGCTGCAGCTACGACCACCAACCTTAGGAGTGTACACCATGCGTACCGCTACCATTTCCCGCGAAACCAAGGAGACCTCCATTACCCTGACCATCGACCTGGACGGCTCCGGCAAGACTCAGCTGGATACCGGCGTGGGGTTCTTCGACCATATGCTGGACGCCTTGAGCCGCTTTGCGCTTGTTGACCTGGAGGTCAGCTGCAAGGGCGACCTGTATGTGGATGAGCACCACACCATCGAGGATATTGGCATCTGCCTGGGCAAGGCCATCCGCGACGCGCTGGGCGACCGGGTGGGTATCCGCAGGGTGGGCTCCGCCTATATGCCCATGGACGAGGCCCTGGCCTTTGCCGCCATCGACATCAGCGGACGGCCCTATCTGGCCTTTACCGCCGATTTCGCTTCGCTGCGCTGCGGTGATATGGGCACGCAGATGGCGGAGGAGTTTTTCCGGGCCGTGACCGTCAACGCAGGGCTCACCGTCCACCTGAACGTGATGGCGGGCCGCAATGATCACCACAAGCTGGAGGCCCTGTTCAAGGCCTTTGGTCTGGCTCTGCGGGACGCCATGGCCCCGGATCCCCGTGTGACCGGCGTGCTTTCCACCAAGGGCGCGCTGGATTAAGGAGGACGTATGATTCTTTATCCTGCTATCGATCTGCTGGACGGCAAAGCCGTCCGCCTGCGTCAGGGCAGGCGTGAGGACGTGACCATCTATGGCGACCCTGTGGAGCTGGCCCGCAAGTGGCGCAGCAAGGGCGCGACCTGGCTTCATCTTGTAGATCTGGGCGCAGCCTTCGACGGCCAGACAAAGCACCTGCCCCTGCTGAAGGAGATCGTGGCTGCCTTTGGCGGCCCGGTGCAGCTGGGCGGCGGCCTGCGCACCATGGAGGACATCCGTCTGCGCATGGAGGCCGGCGTACAGCGCTGCATCATCGGTACCGCTGCGGCGGAAAATCCCGGGCTGGTGCGTGAGGCCTGCGAGGCCTACCCCGGGCGCATCGCCGTGGGCATCGACGCCAAGAACGGCAAGGTGGCCCTGCGGGGGTGGGTCTCCACCGCCGATATGACCGCCGCCGAACTGGCCCTGCAAATGAAAAGCCTCGGCGTGACCACCATCATCTACACCGATATCAGCCGCGACGGTATGATGCAGGGCCCCAATGTGGCCGCTACCCAGAAGCTGGTGCAGGAGACCGGCATGGAGATCATCGGCTCCGGCGGCGTGAGCTGCCTGAAGGATCTTGCCGATTTCCGCGCTGCCGGCTGCGCCGGCGCCATCCTGGGCAAAGCCCTGTATGAGAATGCATTCACCTTAGAAGAGGCGCTCGCCGAAAATCAGGAGTAACTTATGCTGGATAAGACCATTCCCTTTTATCATACCATCATGCGCTGCGACCGCATCCTTCCCATGGAAGTCAAGCTGCCGCAGGGCTATGCCATCCGCACTTATCAGCCCGGTGATGAAGACGCCTGGGCCGCGCTGGAATGTGGGATCGGCGACTTCGCTACCATCGAGGAGGCCAAGGCTGATTTCGCCCGGCGCTATCTGACCAATCCCGCCTGGATGCCGGAACGGGTATTCTTTGCCCTGTCGCCGGAGGGTGAGATCGTCGGCAGCGCCATCGCCTGGGAACACGACCCCCGCGGCGTTGGCGTTCGTGCGCTGCACTGGCTGGTGGTGCGCGCGGATCACCGCCGCAAGGGCCTGGGCCGCGCCCTGTGCCAGCATGTGCTGCGCTTCTTCCGCCGCGAGGACAACGCCGCACCCGTGTACCTGCACACCCAGCCCTCCAGCTGGAAGGCTATCCCGCTGTACATTTCCCTGGGCTTCAAGCTCCAACCCCAGGATACCTTCTACGGTTATGAGAATCAGTATTCCCAGGCCATGGAAACACTCAAGGGGATCGTGACCCCGGAGCAGTATGAGCTGATGGTGCAGAACACCGCCGCCCAGGCACGCACCGCTGACCTGAGCGCCATCCGCTACGACGGCCGCGGCCTGGTGCCTGCCATCGCCCAGGACGCCTTCAGCGGCGAGGTGCTGATGCAGGCCTATATGAACGCTGAATCCCTCCAGGCCACGCTGGACAGCGGCTACGCCACCTATTACAGCCGCAGCCGCCAGGAGCTGTGGCGCAAGGGCGCTACCAGCGGCCACCTGCAGCGTGTCATCCGCCTGAGTTATGACTGCGACGGCGATTCCATCCTCATGCAGGTGGAACAGACCGGCCCCGCCTGCCACACCGGCGAGCGCAGCTGCTTCCATCATCCCGTCATCGAAGGCGATATGCCCGCCACCGCCGCCATTCTGGACACGCTGGAAAAGACCATTGCCGACCGTGCTGCCAACCCCAAGGAGGGCAGCTACACCAACTATCTGCTGAACAAGGGCGCGGAGAAGATCTGCAAGAAGGTGGGCGAGGAGGCCAGCGAGACCATTATCGCCGCCATCAAAGGCGACGCCGACGGCCTGGCCGGCGAGGCTGCCGATCTGCTCTACCACCTGGCGGTACTGCTGCACCAGCAGGGTGTTCCCATGCGGGATGTGTGGGAAGTACTGAAGAAGCGCCACTGATAAGGAGTTGCCATGCGAAACCATGATATCGAACAGGAGATGTATCGCCAGGCGGTGGCGCTGATCGAAAGGCGCTACCCCACCGGCTGGGGCGGCGCGGGCGTTGTGCACACGGCCAGCGACCACTACTATACCAGCGTCTCCATTGATACCGCCAACGCCTCGGCCATCCTGTGTATCGAAACCGGCGCCATGCTGGAAGCCCATAAGTACAACGAAAAGGTCACCCACTGCCTGTGCCTCATCCGGGACGACGAACATGCGCCCTTCCGGGTGCTCTCCCCCTGCGGCATCTGCCAGGAGCGCCTGCGCTACTGGGGCGAGGATGTGCAGGTGGCCGTCACCACACCCGACACCCAGCTGACATTTGTTGAGCTGAAAGAGCTGCAGCCCTACCATTGGACGAAGGCGTACCCGACGGAAGAGTTGGAGCATTGGGAGGGGTAACTGAACAGTAAACTTGAATTTGACGAGGTGTGATATGCGGCTGCTATTTGAGATGGATAAAAAAGATTACGAGAATTGTACACATTCCTTTGTGCGCAATTCTGCTAGAAGCATTATTATTTCGAACAAAAAACTTGCTATGATACATAGCATGAGATACGATTACTATAAATTTCCTGGTGGCGGCATTGAAAATGGCGAAAATCCTATTGATGCTATGATTCGGGAAACACAGGAAGAAGCGGGATTAGTGGTAAAACCCGAAACAGTAAAAGAGTACGGCTATGTACACCGCATCCAAAGAAGCGGCAAAGATGCTACAGAGTGCTTTATTCAAGACAACTATTATTTTCTTTGCGAAACAGAAGACGACGTGGTCTCCCAATGTTTGGACAATTACGAATCAGACGAAAACTATGTATTGGCATATGTAGACCCCCAAGTCGCCATAAGCAAAAACAGCCGTGTTACCCAAAGTCCATACGACCCAATGATGTTTGAGAGAGAAGTCAAAGTAATCCAACTGCTAATGTCCGAGGGTTTTTTAGATTAACAAATTCCAATTTGTCGAACCACATCGGCAAACCAAAACGCCCTCCGCGTGACATTCCATCACGCGGAGGGCGTTGCTTATTCCATTACAGCTGCACGGTCACTTCGGGCTGATCCTTCTTCAGGGTCAGCTTGGCCTCCTGGCCGTCCACCTTCAGGGTGTACTCGCCGCGGAAGCCATCCAGGGTCACCTGGCCGTTTTCGTCGGTCATCAGGGTGACGTGGGTGCTCCAGTCGTGGTTGATGCGCTGATCCATCGCGTGCCAGGAGGGCTTGCAGCTGCCGTCCTTACGCACCAGGCCGGAAGGCGCGCCCAGCCATGCGCCGTCGATGTAATCCCAACCGGTCATTGCCTCCACCAGGGGATGAGCGAACAGGGTATCCGCCATATCCAGCCAGTTCTGGGCCTGACGCTCCTCGCCTTCGGGGGTGGTGGGCCATTCGGGCACCTGCCAGTCGTTCAGGTCAACGATGTGCGGAGGCATCAGGTCGCCGGAAACGAAGGTGTTCTCGGTGAAGTGCATGGGCATGCCGAAGGAAGCGAAGCGATCCAGCACCTCATGCAGCTTTTCCATGCCCCAGAAGCCCTGATGCTGGTGGCTCTGGATGCCGATGACATTCATGGGCACGCCGGCTTCCAGGCACTGCTCAATGAGCTCGCGGTACTTCTCGCTGGTGTTGAAGTCGTTCAGCAGCAGCGTGGCGTCGGGGTTGGTCTTGCGGGCCTCGTCAAACACGGCCTTCACCAGACCTACGCGGCCCAGCTTCTGACACAGGGGGGTAATGGCGTTCTCTTCAGCAGTGAAGATGGGCATGATGACCACTTCATTGATCACGTCCCAGATGTCCACAACGCCCTTGAAGGCGGATACCTCGCGGCGAATGCGGCCCAGCTGGTTGGCCAGCACCTCCTCGGGCGTGCGGCCCATGAGCCACTTGGCGCTGGCAGTGTGCCAGCACAGGGGATGGCCCTTGGTGGTCACGCCATGCTCCTGCAGGAACTTGGCACCGTACATGGTGGTCTCCTGCAGCGTCTCGCCCTCACGGGGCTCATACCGGCCCTGATAGAAGGACAGCGTGCCATAATTGAACAGCTTGTGCCAGCTATCCCAGATCTTCTCCAGGTACTCGCGGTGCTCGGGCTTCGTGGACGGATCCGCCAGGGGAGCGGACCAGAACGCGCCGGTGCCGAAGAGGAACTCGTGCTTGGAAAGGTCAAACTGTACCTTGCGGCCGGGCATGGGATTGCCCTGGGCGTCCTTGAGGGTGATAACGCTTTGTGCTTTGCGGTGTGCTAACTGATCCATCATAACACCTCCGGATATATTTGGTTGTTTGCGCAACGACTTGATGACATTATAGCAGAACCATCCTCGCCTGACTATCCCTTTTTTGCCGAAAAAAGTAGTCATTTGTTGCCGGTTTTTTCTCTCCGAAAAAACTTAACCCGAGGACTGGACAAAAGCTGTAACCTTTGCTATAATATCATGTGCTGGTTATGCCGATATAGCTCAGTCGGTAGAGCGACTGATTCGTAATCAGTAGGTCAGGGGTTCGAGTCCCCTTATCGGCTCCAGTCTTTTTCTTACCTTGTGCCATGGGATGGCCGAAGACCGCAGGTCGGGCTTGCCCGACTAGCGACAGCGATTGCTCGCAATCGCCGAGCGTAGCCAGCACACGGCCTTGCGCCGTGG
>SVGJ01000009.1:0-46043 GCA_015056415.1 Clostridiales bacterium | reverse complement strand
AGGTCGGGCTTGCCCGACTAGCGACAGCGATTGCTCGCAATCGCCGAGCGTAGCCAGCACACGGCCTTGCGCCGTGGGATGGCCGAAGACCGTAGGTCGGGCTTGCCCGACTAGCGACAGCGATTGCTCGCAATCGCCGAGCGTAGCCAGCACACGGCCTTGCGCCGTGGGATGGCCGAAGACCGAGGTGTAGCGCAGTTTGGTAGCGCGTTTGGTTCGGGACCAAAAGGCCGCGGGTTCGAATCCCGCCACTTCGACCATGAGAGAAACCGGGCGCCCCTTGAGGGTGTCCGGTTTCTTGCATTCAAGAAGAGTGCCAGCGCCCAATAAGCTGTGCAAGGGCTCCTCCTTTTCTCGTGAAGGATTTCATTGCACTTTGTCGAAAAAAAAACAATATACGAGAAAAACTGAGGAGGACTGGATATGGAACGCTGTTGCATCTGTGGTCATGACGCTGATTTGAACTTGGGCGGCCTGCTGATCAATGGAAGAACTGTGCCCATTTGTGCCGATTGCGCAGGAATTCTTGATAAAGCGGAGGAACTCGACCAGAATGCCCCGGAGCGGAAGGAGCTTCATGCGCAGCTTCAAGCAAAGATGAAAAACAGCAACGCCGGCCACGTCGTGATCGCAACGGTGAATAGGATCTTCACCAACGAAGATTCGCAGGATATCCAGATGCTCAATGAACGTGAGCAAATCGAACACCAGCAGGAAACGGAAGCTGTTTCTCCAGGCAGCTCTATCGAGAGCCTGTGTTCTTTCCTTTCTGTGTTCGCTGTGATTCTCCTTATTGCCGGCATTGTTTTGAGTCTGCTGATTGGCGTCCCGCTGACGCAGTTGCAAATGACACGGGCAAACGGTTGGGGCGTTATCATCGGCGGCATCATCGGAACGATGCTTACCTTCGCCATGATCATGCTTGTACTGAGCGTCGCCTCTGCCATTGGCAGGATCAATGCCAAGCTGGACGACACCAACGACCAGCTGGCTGCAACAAACAAGCATCTTGCCCGGATCGCAAGCATGCTCTCCGCTGAAAACCGGAAGCAGAAGAAATCATAAGGCCAGCTCTCCCCTGCCCTTTGCTTGTTGCTCCTGGTGAGCCATCGCAAAAAGGATGCCCCACAGGGCATCCTTTTGTGTTATCCGTATTGGACAGGTAGTTGTTAGATCTGTTTCAGCAGCTCGGTCTTCTTCCGCTGGAACTCTTCCTCGGTGATGATCCCCTGCTGATACAGCTGCGCCAGGCCGCGGATGGCTTCCACGTTGCCGTTGGCTGCGCTGACGGGGATGGCCTGCGGAACGTTTTCATCGCAGGGCATGCTGGTCTCCTGATCATCCCCGGAGGAAGGAATGGCCTTCTTTCTGAGCATCAGCCACAGCGCGGTAAGGGCGAGGCACTGATACCAGCAGGCCGCCGACAGCTGCTCCACGCCAACCCAGAATATAAGGTTCCTCTGAGACACGGCATTGAAGGGATTGAGCGAAACCATCGCCAGCAGATTGTAAACAAAAAGCAGATTCGCCAAAACAAAAACGACAATTGCTACAGGCTTGCTCCTCAACGCAAACAGCCACAGTGCCCAGAAGAGAAGAGTGATCCCTTGCAGAATGAAGCTCACGGTCAGATATTGGAGATGATCCATATTATAATAAATCGTTTGGGCCAGAGAAGCTACCCAGCTGACTATCATCCAGGCAATCGCAACATACCCCAGCACCCGCTTCTGATGGAAAACGCCAATAAACAACAGCACCAGCGGCACGGCGCTCATAGTAACTGACATGGCAATGTTCAGGATCGACAGTTCTCCGATCCCGGTCAGGTAGGCGATATCCAAAGCGATCCAGAGTCCCGCCAGGCTGTAGCTGATGTACTTCAAGGCTTTCATGTAATTTCCTCCTTATCCTTCCATATAGTCATTATATACCCATCCCGGGAATTACTCAACGCCCTCGCAGATGACTTCCTCCCCACCGGCGGAAAGGGACTTCTTTCCCCTGAGAACCAGCCACCACGCAGCAATAGCGAGGCTCAGGAAGTAGCAAATCCGCTCTGCGCAGTTCAGAACGAAACTAAGGTTACCAAGGACGACAAGGCCGATCCATTGGACCATATCCAGCGCCGCAAAGAGTATAATTACAATGGCCAGGACAAATACCGTGATCGCCATCGGTTTGCTCCTGGGCGCAAAGAGCCACAGCACCCAGAACGCGAAGGTCAGGCTTTCCGTGAGCACCCACAGCATGATCGGCAATACACCCACATACTGTACCTGTTGGAGCTGGGAAATCAAGCTTTGCGTAAAAGATATCGTTAGTGTGGTGAGCATCATACCCACTGCAATATACCCCATTGCCCTTTTCTGCGCAAACACATAAATGAGCATGAGTACAATCACAGCAGTATCCCAGGCAATATACAAAAGAGACGTCGCGATCGACGCTGTAATGATGTTTGAATTGACCACCCAATCAATTATGTTGATCAGCGCAAAAAGCACGCTCAATCCCGCCAGGCTGTAGCTGATGTACTTCAAGGCTTTCATTGTTTCATCCTCCTGTTATCGTTTGTGTTGTCAGAGCTCCGGGCCGGCGGCAGGCAGCGCTTCGGGCGCAGGGACGGCTTCCTTCTTCCTGAGGATCAGCCACAATGCCGTAAGGGCAACGCTCAGATAATAGAAGACCACGCTGACATAGTCCACCGCTATCCCAATGTATATGCGCAGGAACGTGCCAAGCAGATCAGACGTGAGCACAGACGCGATCAGGCCGAACTGCCACAGCGCCAGCAGCGCCGATAATACCATCGTGATGATCGCCACGGCCTTGTTCTTCAGCGCAAAGAGCCACAGCACCCACAGCGCCAGCGCCATGCCCTCCTGCAGGAACACGTTGAGGATGTACATGACATCCGCGCGGATGTCGTAAATCATGATATTCCGCGCCATCGAATAAACAATGACGGTGATCTTGATGCCCACGCCAATGTACCCCAGCGCCGGTTTGCGGCCAAACACCGAAATAAGCAGCAGCACAAGGCTTGCGATATTCAGGCTCACACGGATCGCCAATCGCAGCGGAAACGAGCCGGTAAGCACAATGGACGCAAGCATCAGCGTCGCCCACAGCCCCGCCGCAACGAAGCTCATCCATTTGATCGCTTTCACAAAAAGAAGCCTCCTTCCTTACATCCCATCAAAATACATTATACTCCCAATCGACCCGAAAAACAATGCCGCTCTCCCCCTGTGCAAACAAAGTACACGCCGTGATTTCCACCCCTTGCCATTCCAGGCATTGGCGCTTATAATAGCTTTGTACTGAATGATTCGGAGGCGTATCCATGCCGAAAAAGCTGATTCTCTGCCTGCTTGTGCTGCTCCTGCCCATAACGGCCCTCGCTGACGTTATCATTAACGAGGTCTGCGGCCTCAACGGCACCTATAAGAATGAACATGCCTACGACTGGATCGAGCTGTATAACAACGGCACCAAGACGGTGAATCTTTCCGGCTGGTACCTGAGCGACAGCAAAAAAGATCTGCAGAAGTGGGCCTTCCCCAAGGGAACAAAGCTCAAGAAGGGCGCTTACCTGACCGTGTACTGCACCGGCGAGGAGGACATCGCTCCGGGGAGGGAAGCTACCTTCTATTCCACCTTCAAGATCTCCTCCGGGGGCGAGAAGCTCTACCTTTCCGACAGCGAGGGCAACCTGCTGCAAACGCTGGAGGTGCCCCAGCAGTACGGCTGCGTGACCTACGGTCTGCCCGCCGGCGGCACGGAGTACGGCTTCTTCGAAAACGATACCCGCGGCAAAAAGAACGATAAGACCGCGTATACCTTCCGTGTGGATGAGCCTGTCATCACCACCCCCGGCGGCTTTTATGACGAGGCTGTTACCATCACCGCCACCGCGCCCGAGGGCGCGACCCTGCGCTATACCACCAACGGCACCACCCCCACCGCCAAGTCCAAGGAGTTCCCGGCAAAGGGGCTGGAAATCAAAAAGACCACCGTGCTCCGCGTCAAGGCCTTCCGCGAGGACGCTGTTTCCTCCCAGGCGGTCAGCGCCAGTTACTTCATCGGCGATACGCTCAAGACTCCTGTAGTCTCGCTCATCACGGATGAAAAATACCTCTTCAACAGCAAAACCGGCGCGCTGGTGAAGGGCAGCGGCGAAACGCCCAACTACGCCAAGGAGCTGGAGTACCCCGTCAATATCGAATACTACACCCTGGAGGGCCAGTGCCAGATCAACCAGATGGGCACCTTCACCTGCTCCGGCCATTCCGCCCGGGTCAACGCGCAGAAATCCATCGCCCTCTACGCCCGCAATGAGTACGGCGATGACACCTTCACCTTCAACCCCTTCCCCACCCGTGATTATTCCGACTATAAATCCCTGCTGCTCCGCGCCGCAAACTCCGATACCTACGCCACCCGCATCCGGGACATCGTGGCCTCCTCGCTGGCGGAGGGCCAGGGCCTTCTGTATCAGGATCATGTGGTGATCCAGGTGTACATCAACGGCGAATACTGGGGCCATTACAACCTGCGGGAGAAGATCAACAAGCACTTCATCGCCCAGTATGAGGGCGTGACGGACGAAAAGGACATCGATAACATCGACATCCTTGCCCGCAACGGCACCGACCGCTTTACCCAGAACGGCGATAACGCGGACTGGGAGGCCCTGGCCGACTTCTGCAAAACCAACGATCTGAACGACCCGGAAAACCTGCAGTACGTCCTGGACCGGCTGGATGTGGACAATATGTTCACCCATGCCGCCTTCGAGATCATCCTGGGCAATGTGGATTACACCAACGTGCGCGTGTACCGTGTGCCCGGCGGCAAGTGGAAGTATCTCCTCTTCGACGTGGAGGCCTGCTGGCGCAACCTGGACGCCACGCCCACGGAATACTACATCAAAAAGGTCAGCGCCAAGGTGCAGGGCTTCCGGCATGAGCCGCTGAACGCCCTGCTGGCGGTGCCGGAATACAAGGCAAAGTTCCTCACCCGTGTGGCGGAGATCCTGGAGGAATGCTTCCAGTGGCCCCATGTGGAGGCCCGATTTGACGATGTCATCGCCCAGCTGGATCCCATTCTCGACCGGCACATCCGCCGCTGGGACAACATGAAGCGCTCCAACTGGAACAAGAACATCGGCGCCATCAAGTACTACGCCCGGGTACGCCCCCGCAAGATCGCCGAGATGCTTCAGAAAGCCATGAAGCTCACCGATGAGGAGGTCGAACTCTACTTCGGTGAGGTGCAGGCCCTGCTGGAGGTCACCAACGCCCGCCCGGAATAAGGAGGTACCATGCCGAACATCCTTGTGGATGCCGACGCCTGCCCGGTGGTGGACATCGTGGAGCGGATCGCCCGCCGCTTCGGCCTGCCGGTAACGCTGCTGTGCGACACCAACCACATTCTGCGATCGGATTACAGCGAGGTGCGCATCATCGGCGCGGGAGCCGACGCGGTGGATTTCGCCCTGTTCAACCTCTGCCACGCCGGCGATGTGGTGATCACCCAGGATTACGGCGTGGCTGCCATGGCGCTGGGCAAGGGCGCATACGGCATCCACCAGAGCGGCAGACTGTATACCAACGAGAATATCGACCAGCTGCTCATGGAGCGCCACCTGTCCAGGAAGGCCCGCCAGAGCAGCAAACATCACCTGAAAGGCCCCCGCAAGCGTTCCCGCGAAGATGACGAGCGCTTCGAGCAGGCCTTCACCCGACTGCTGCAAACCATTCAGGGAGGTAACACCCATGCTTGAGATCGGCGCCATCGCCCCGGATTTCACCCTTTCCGACCAACACGGCAACACCGTTTCCCTCAGCGACTTCGCTGGAAAGCGCGTGGTGCTTTACTTCTATCCCCGGGATAACACCCCCGGCTGCACCCGTCAGGCCTGCGCCTTCGCGGGGGCCTACGCTGCCTTCAGGGCGGAGGACGTCGTGGTGATCGGCGTGAGCAAGGATTCCGTGGCTTCGCATCAGAAATTCGCGGAGAAATACGGCCTGCCCTTCATCCTCCTTGCCGACCCGGAGCGCAACGTCATCGAGGCTTACGGCGTTTGGCAGGAAAAAAAGATGGCCGGCAGGACCGGCATGGGTGTGGTACGCACCACCTATATCATCGGCGCTGACAGACGCGTCACCCACGTGATGCCCAAGGTCAAACCCGATACCAACGCTGCAGACGTTCTGGCTGCCCTGCGCCAGTAAAAGGAGAAACATCATGATCCGACCCATTATGCACGATCCCCTCTTCCTGGCCCAGCCCTCCGCCCCTGCCACCGCCGCCGACAAACAGGTGGCCCTTGATCTGCTGGACACCCTCCACGCCCATGCGGATGGCTGCGTGGGTATGGCCGCCAATATGATCGGCGTGCATAAGCGGATCATCGTGATCAACGCGGGTTTCGCGCCCATGGTGCTGATAAACCCGGTGATCACAAAGAAATCCGGCCCCTACCAGGCCGAGGAAGGCTGCCTCTCTCTGGCAGGTGTACGGAAGACTACCCGCTATCAGGAGATCGACGTCAGCTTTCAGGACATGGACTTCAAGCCCCGCCAGCAGCGCTTCAGCGGATACGCGGCGCAGATCATCCAGCATGAGGTAGATCACTGCGAGGGGATCCTGATATAACGAAAAAAAGTGGCCAAAGGGCCACTTTTTTCGTTGTTCACTTATTTGCAGAATACGCCGGCCTTCCTGGCTGCCTCCCGCATGGTGGCGGCCGCCGCCATGTAAGAGGCATGATCAGGCAGATGCTCCACATACACGGGGATATCCGCGCCCAGCTTCTCCGCCTCGGCACAGACCAGCGCCAGGTCGATGCCGCCCTGACCAGGCTGGATCTCCTCGATCACGATGGGCAGCGCGCCGTCCCGCAGAAGCACGTCCTTGGCATGGATGCTGACGATATGCTCCTTCAGCAGGTCGAAGCACTTGCGGATGAAGGCGTCGGAATCACGGTAGCGGTCCAGGCCGTTGATCATGTTGCAATAGTCCAGGTGAGCCTTGAAGGCGGGACGATCCACATCCTTGATCAGCTGCAGGTACTCTTCGGGGGATTCGGGGCACATCCAGGGCATGGGCTCCAGGGAGTAGCTGGTGCGGGTGGGCTTCACCGTATCGATGATCTTCTGGCTGGTCTCCACGATGATATCATACACCTGACGGGAGGCATTGGCGGGGTGGTAGCCATCCCACAGCGTGCCCACCGAGCCGGAGATATTCACGCAGCAATTGGCGCCCACCTCCTCAGCCAGCTCCATCTGCCGGTAGGAGTAGTCCAGCGCCGCCTGACGCTCCTTCTCGTCCCGGGCCATCACATTGCGCCAGATGCCCACCTCGCCGATGAGCAGGTCGTTATCCTTCGCGCACTGCAGGTAATCCTTCCACACCTGCCTGGGCGCGGTGGAATCCACGGGGAAGATCACCGCGCTGTAGCCATATTCCTTCACATGGGCCAGCCATTCCGAGGGGCTGTTATAGGGTTTCATCACAGAACCGCCAAGACGCATAATGCTTTCCTCCTTCTATTACCAATGATGGATGCTGTTGCGCACCACAGTAGGATCAAAATGATCGAGGTCGGGGGTGGCTGTCTGGGTCATGGTATAGCGCAGCTCCTTGGTGATCTCTTCGATCACCTCACGCACGCCTTCCGCGCCCTTTTCCTTCAGGCGGGGCATCAGCGGACGGCCGACGCACACGCCCGTGGCGCCCAGGGCCAGGGCCTTGAATGCGTCCAGGCCGGACTGCATGCTGCAGTCCACAAACAGCGGCACCTTGCCTTCGGTTTCCTGCAGGATCTCCGGCAGGATCATCAGCGGGGGCACGGCGCAATCGATGCGTCCGTTGTGATGGGAGACCACCATGCCCTGCACACCGGCGTCCAGGCACTTGCGGGCGTCCTGGCGACTCAGTACACCCTTGATGACAAAGGGCAGCTTGGTCATCTTCACCAATTCCGCCAGTTCCCTGGTGGTCACGGGGCGCATCTCCATGCCCTCGATCTCGTCATAGCCCTTGCGGCTGAAGGCATGGTCGATATCGATACCCACGGCCAGGCAGCCCAGCTCCTCGGCCAGGCGGATCTTCTCGTGAACGCTGTCACGGTCGGCATAGGGCTTGATGATCTTGATCACGTCCGCGCCGGTGTCCACCATGCGGCGGAACTCGTCATTGGGGCCCATGCCGCTGAAGCACACGGCGTCCGCCATTTTAGCGCCCAGCGCCATTTCCTTCATGCCGTCGGGATAGGTATTGGCCATGTGAGAGAGCGCGGCGGTCATCACCGGGGTGCTGAAGGTCTTGCCGTAGAGGTTCAGGGTGGTATCGGGCAGCACGGCATCCAGGTGGCGGACCTCCACCAGCAGGCTGTCGATGTAGGCACGGGTGATATGATCGGAAGAAAGGGAACGGCGATCCATGGGAATACCTCCTTAATAATCAAATATGCCGCCTTCCAGCGCGCTTCTGGCGGCCAGGATATACTTGCTCGTGTCCAGGGGATCAACGCCCCGGCGGGGCGTGGTAGCGCCCAGCTCCAGCGGGCATTCCCGGTAGCCCTTGAGCCGGATGCTCATGCCGCCCCGGCCGCTGGAGAGAGACGCCAGCGTGGAAGCGTAGTCCATGCTGGTCTGCACCGGCAGCGTAGCGGTGAGGATCACCCGGTCGTCATCGGTGACGGTCTCGGTGACCTCGCCCCGCATGGTGGCCACATCGCTCATGACGCGGCCAACGCATTCCGGCGGAAGCAGGAACTTTACATCCAGGATGGGCTCCAGCAGCACGCTGCCGCCCCGGCGCAATCCGTCCTGAATACCCATGGGCGTAGCCACGATGAAATCCAGGGGGTGGGTGTGGAACTGATGGTGACTGCCGCCATTCAGCGTGATTTTTACGTCCGTCACCGGCCAGCCCAGGCGGCCCTGAGCCAGGGCCAGGGGCAGCGCCTGCTCCACCTGATGCTGATAATGCAGGGCAATGTCCTTCACCGGGGCCACCGAGGCAAAGGTCACGCCGCTGCCCCGGGGCGCGGGCTCGATGGTGAAATCCATGATCGCCCAGCAGGGTTTGGGCCAGGTGTAGGCCACGAAGCCGTTGGTTGTTTGCGCAACGGTTTCGCGATAGATCACCGTGGGCTGGGAGAAGGTGACCTTCAGCCCGAAGCGTGTGTCCAGCAGCTCCTGCAATATCTCCAGCTGAATGGCGCCCATCACATGAAGCTGCATCTCGTTGAGGTTCCGGGCATAGTGAGCCTGCAGGAGCGGATCCTCGCCCGCCAGGGTCTCGCAGGCGAGGCGCAGGGCCTGCATCTCCTCGGGCTTGTCGGGGATCACCTGCACGGTGATCAGCGGCGTACGCAGAAGGCCCGGCTCCACCCGGCGGGGCAGGAGCTTCTCATTGCCCAGCACGTGGCCGATGCGGATATCCCCCAGGCCATACACAATGCCGATCTCCCCGGCGCGCAGCGCGCCCGCGTCGCTGCCGGAGACGGACTTGATCTGCGTCACCTTGCGCTGCACCCAGCGGGTCTCGCCGGTGATGGGATCCACTCCCGCTGGCAGCGTGACGGCCGCGCGGTTCTCCAGCTGGCCGCCGTACAGGCGCATCCACACGCCCCGGCCCAGCACTCTGTCCTGCTGGGCGGCGAAGGCCACACCGCACAGCTCCTCCATCGTTTCCGGCGGGGGCAGATATTTCACAATGGCATCCAGCACAGCCAGTACGCCTTCATCCCGCAGGGCAGAGCCGGTGAACGCCGGATACAGTACGCCTGTCCGGGCCAGATCGGTAAATCTTTGCCGGATGATCGCCTCGTCCATCTCTTCGCCAGAGAAGTATCTCTCCAGCAGCTCATCGTCCTGCTCGCAGACGGCTTCTGTCATGGCGGAGACGTCCTCTGCCGGCACCACGGCCGGGGAAAGCCTGCGCCGGAGCTGCCGCAGCGTTCGGGCAGCGTCGGCGCCCTCCAGGTCGGTCTTGTTGATGAAGATCACCGTAGGCACCTTCTGCCGATGCAGCGCCTCGAAGAGCACCTCCGTCTGGGGCTGCACGCCCTCCTTGGCGCAAACCACCAGCACCGCGCCGTCCAACGCCCACAGGGATCGCTCCACCTCGGCGGAGAAATCCACGTGTCCGGGGGTATCGATCAGATTGATGACCGTCCCCTGCCACGCAAGGCTCACACAGCTGGCCTTCACCGATATGCCCCGCCTGCGTTCCACAGGCAGGTTATCCGTGCGGGTGGTACCGCTATCCACGCTGCCCGCCTGGCGGATCGCCCCCGCGTGCATCAGCAGATGCTCCGACAGCGTGGTCTTGCCCGCATCCACATGGGCAAAAATGCCGATATTCCGCAGCTGCATGCTCGTTTGTATCTCCTTTTCAGCCTCGTCTGTTGAATGATTCGTCATCAAGTGCATAAACCCTTTTATCCCTTGAAACAAAAATCTACTTCCTGTATAATGGGATCAACAAATCAAAGGAGAATCCATGTGAAGATCGCATTCCGTCATCTGTTCCTCCGCCCGGAGCAGCAGGAGCAGCTCAACGCCCTGGCCTTGTCCGCCGGGCTCACGCCCCTATGGTATGCCGATGACGCAACGCCCCAGGCCTGCGAATTGCAGGACTGTGAGGTGCTCATCGGCAATTTCCCCCCGGAGCTTCTCACGCAGCTCCCCGCCCTGAAATGGATGCAGACGGCCTATGCCGGCGTGGATAAGCTCTGCGCCGCGAAATGGGCCAATGAAGACGCTCTGCTCACCAACTGCTCCGGCGCCTTTGGCGTCGCCATTGCCGAGTATATGCTTACCGGGCTGATGATGCTCTTCCGCCTGATGCCCGCCTATGCCGCCAACCAGCGTGACAAGCTGTGGCAGCGGGTGGGCCAGTGCCGCAGCGTCTGGGGCAGCACCATCACCGTGGTGGGCATGGGCGATATCGGCAGCCGGTTTGCCCATATCGCCAAAGCCATGGGCGCCACCATCCGGGGCGTACGCCGCACCGCCGGGGACATTCCCGCCGATTTCGACGAGGTCTATCCCTCCGACCAGCTGGCCCAGGCCGTCACCGACGTGGACGCTGTGGTCATGGCGCTGCCCGGCACCCCCGCCACCCGGCACATGGTGAATGAGGAGATCATCGCCCACATGGACGAGCGTACCATCATCGTCAACTGCGGCCGTGGTTCCACCCTGGATGAAGCCGCCCTTGCCCAGGCATTGCTTGAGCGCCGCATCGCCGGCGCCGTGCTGGACGTAGCCGAGGCGGAGCCGCTCCCCTCCTTAAGCCCGCTGTGGCATATGGAGAATGTGATCATCACGCCCCACATCTCCGGCAGGAACGAGGATACCGTCAACGGAGAATCCATCTACCGCATCATTACCGAAAACCTGGACCGCTACGGCAAGGGCCAGCCCCTGACCCATGTGGTGGACAGGCGTATCGGCTACTAAGGAGGATCGCCCATGAGCAACCAGCGCGCCAGCATCACCCGGCTTCTGCCCCACCTCTACCTCATCGACGACGCGGGCGAAAGCACCTGCTACGTCATCTGCGGCACGGAAAGGGCCATGGTCATCGATACCGTCAACGGTATGGAGGACCTGCACGCCATTGTCCGCACCCTCACCGACCTGCCGCTGCTGGTGGTGAATACCCACGGCCACTGCGACCACATCTACGGCAACGCCTTCTTTGAGGAGGCCTACATCCACCCTGCCGACCTTCCCCTGGCCGCGGAGCACTTCGCCATGTTCCAGGAGGAGTATGACAAGCGTGGCCTGAAGGCCTGCCCCTTCCGCGAGGTGGCGGTTGGCCATGTGTTCGACCTGGGCGGCCTGGAGCTGGAGGTCGTGTGCCTGCGCGGTCACACGGCGGGCTCCATCGGCCTGCTTGACCGTCAGGACCGCCTGCTCTTCTCCGGCGACGGCGTGATCCCCCACCTGTGGGCCCAGCTGGACGAGAGCCTGCCCATCGCCCAGATCCGCGACACCTACGCCGCCCTCAATGCCGCCCACGGCCACGAGTTCGATCACATCCTCACCGGTCACGCCCAGGGCTTTCTGGATAAATCCCTGCTGGACAATCAGCTCCGAGGCTGCGAGGAGCTGCTCTCCGGTCAGCGTGAAAACGACCAGCCCTATCACTACTTCGACGGCGATTGCTGGCAGCACCCCGTGACCCGGGATCCCCTGGAGATCATCGTTTACGCCGAAGAGAAGCTGTGAAAAACGCACCGGGAGGCTGAATATGGATCACGCGTCATACATGAAAAGGTGCTATGAGCTGGCCATCAGCGCCGGCAAGAAGGGGCACGATACCTTCGGCGCCATTCTCGTCCACGATGGCAGGATCATCGCCGAGGCGGAAAACACTGCCGATTATGAGCGTGGCATCTTCGGCCATGCCGAGTTCAATCTGGTTCACCAGTGCGCTAACCGGTTCCCCGATCAGCTGCTGAAGGAATCCATCCTCTTCACCAGCTGCGCTCCCTGCGAGCGCTGCCTGTGCGCCATTGCCTCCCTGGGGATCGAAACGGTGGTCTGCGGCGTTTCCTACAAGGCATTCTCCAGGCTGCTGCCCTTTGATCACACGCCCCTGGACAGGGAAGCCATTCTTGCCCGGCTGGGCATCAGGATGAAGCTGACAGAATCCGTCCTGGAAGACGAGGGTATGCTTGTTTTCCAATGGTGGGGCGGCGAATTCCGTCCTCTGAGCGAGCTGATCGCCGAAATGGACGAGATCAAAGCAAAGCAGCGATCCGGCGAAAACTGACACGCAACACAAAGACCCCTCTGCAGGTTCACGCAGAGGGGTTTCTTTTCGCCCTTCACCGGGCAGGATACTTACTTGGCCAGGCGGATCACGTTCCAGCTGGCGGCGGGCAGCACGATGGCCTCGCCCTCCCTGGGCAACTGAGCCTCCACCGGCACCACCTCGTTGGGATTGGCTTCGGTGTTGATGGCCTTCACGTCGTCGTGGTGCAGCACGGAATGGCTCACGACCTTCAGGTCGCCGAAGGAGCGCAGATCGCAATCCAGAGCAACGCCTTCCTTCAGGTCGCGGTTCACGGCGAAGATGGTCACGCCCTCGTCGTCGGTGAACACGGCGGCAGCGTCCACCACGGGCACGTCGCTGTAATGCTTGGTGTCGAACTTCTCGCAGGTGATCTGGGGCAGCAGGCTCTTGCCGCGGCCCAGGTTGCTGGCCTGCATCACAGGATAGAAGATGGTCTGGGCCCAGGCGCCGCCATTCTTGCTGGTCATGATGGGGGCAATGACGTTCACCAGCTGGGCCAGACAGCCGATCTTCACGCGGTCGGCATTCTTGAGCATGGTGATGAGCATCAGGCCCACCAGCAGGGCATCCTCAAAGTTGTAGATGTCCTCCAGCAGGGGCAGGGCGTTGCCCCAGGGCTCGGTCTTGTAGAGCTGCTGATCCTGCTCGTTGGAGTGGTACCAAACGTTCCACTCGTCCAGGGAGAGATGCACCTGCTTCTTGGCGTGCTTCTTGCCCTTCACCGCGTCGCAGATGGAGGCAACGGTCTTGATGAAGTCATCCAGGTCCATGGTGGAGGCCAGGAAATCCTCGGTCTCGTTGTGGGGGTTGCCGTAGTAGCGGTGCAGGGAAACATAGTCCACATTGTCATAGCATTCGGTGAGCATGGTGTATTCCCACTCGCCGAAGGTAGGCATACCCGTGCCGGAGGAACCGCAGGCCACGGTCTCGATGGAATCATCCACCCACTTCATCATCTTGGATGCCTCGTTGGCGATGCGGCCGTACTCATAGGCCGTCTTGGAGCCCATCTGCCAGGGGCCGTCCATCTCGTTGCCCAGGCACCACAGCTTGATGCCGAAGGGATCCTTCGCGCCATTCTTGATACGCAGGTCAGACCAGTAGCTGCCACCCTTGTGGTTGGCGTATTCCACCACATTGCGGGCCGCGTCGGTGCCGCGGGTGCCCAGGTTGATGGCGTACATCACCTCGGAATCCGCCTGCCTGGCCCAATCGCAGAACTCATGGAGGCCCACCTCGTTGGTCTCGGTGGTCTTCCAGGCCAGGTCGAGGCGCTTGGGACGGTCAGCCACCGGACCGATGGAATCCTCCCAGTTGAAGCCGGAAACAAAGTTGCCGCCGGGATAGCGCACGATGGGCACGTTCAGCTTCCTGACCAGGTCCACCACATCCTTGCGGAAGCCCAGCTTGTCCGCCGTGGGATGACCGGGCTGGTAGATGCCGGTGTATACCGCACGGCCCAGATGCTCGATGAAGGAGCCATAGATGCGCTTGTCAATGTCAGAGATCACGTAGTCCTTGTCCAGAATGAGCTTTGCCTTTTTCATGGAGACGTCCCCCTGTTGTCGTTTGTTATCGATACAAATAATATGCGTCATTTTCCGCCGGATGTCAAGCGCAAATCACACCATGAAAAAAATCCCGCGATTTCTGTGCAGAACGCGGGATATTCTATGAACGTCAAAGGGAGGTAAAGCCATGAAAAGAGATCATTCCTTCTATTCCGTCGAAAAACTGGCCTCTGCCACCGAGTGCACGGGACTCATGCCTGCCATGCCGCCCACCATGGACGGCCAGGAGGAGCTCACGGACATGATGGCCATCCATTGCCCTCCGGGCGCCAATGGGGCAGGCGGAGAAGCGCACGAATGGGAGCGTGCAGTTTCGAATCCTTCTGATGAACATAGTCGACTGACGAGAACAGTAGGCGTCCATCGCTCCAACGAACCTGTCCCGAGCCATCCTCAGCAAGGCCATAATCGGCGCGAGAGCGGCCCTGCGCCGGCACCAGAACGGTAAGCCTGTCCATCACCCGGTTGCCCAGGAAAAGCGTGAACACGCCGGTCACCGGATCAATGCCGATGTGATGCCCCGTGAAGCCGCTCAGGCCGATGGCCTGGTCGGACATGTACAGCGGTATCTCGGAATAATACTGTTCAGGGTGCTTCACATAGCACTGGCAGCCAAGGAACTGCGTCCAGCCGCCATCCGGCAGGCGACGCCCGGTCCGGTTGCGCGCCATGTACCTAAGGCTTTCCCGGCTCACCACATCCAAGCGCAAAACGCCCTGGCACAGCCGGGTCATATCGCCCCGGGTAGAGAACAGCCCCGCATGGCCGCACACATCGCCCCCCTGCATGAGCAGGTGGGCTTTCGGGTCGTGGGGCGTTCCGGGCGCAATGCCCTCCCGCACGAGCCACCTTTCGCCCTCGATACGATGCTCCCCGTCATAGCAGATGCAGTCCCTCAGCCTGCTTTCCGGTACATGGGCGAAGGTGCTCTCCATCCCCAAGGGCCGCAGAACACGCCGGGACAGCACATCCATATAGCGTTCCCCCGCCGCGCCCTCGATGACATACTTCAGCACCATGGCGTGCATATCGGAATAAGCCCGTCCCGTCACAGGCCGGGGCTCCACAGCGAACAGCTGCCGCAATCCTGCTTCCCGGTCCGGCTGGGTATCGACACGCTCCGGCGTGACCAGAGCGATCTCAAAGCCAAGCACCTGATCCACGCTGACGCCGTCAAGCTTCGTGAACTGCGGCGCATAATCCGTTACCGGGCGCGAGATATCCAGCAGTCCCTCCTCCCGCAGACGCATGACCATCAGCCCGGTAAAAAGCTTGGTCAGGCTTGCCAGATCATAAAGGCTGCCCTCATGAACAGGCGCGCCATCCCTGTCCGCCACGCCTCGCATGGCATGGTATTCGCTTTCCGCCGTACCACAGGTGACACTCAGGCAGGAAAGAATACGCTTCTCCTCGGTAAAATAGCCGATCGCATCACAGAGCATATCCTCACCTCTCAACCCAGGATGTCACTGCATCGCGTCGCGGTGCGCCCTCCGCGCACCGTGACCCCTGCAAAAAACGCGCCCCCCTCCGCCCAGGAAAGCGGGTTTCGAAAGGGTCGAAGACCCTTCGCGGGGAATCCAAAGGGGCAGAGCCCCTTGGCGGGGAGTCCAGAGGGGCAGAGCCCCTCTGGCGGGGAATCCAAAGGGGCAGAGCCCCCTTGGCGGGGAGTCCAGAGGGGCAGAGCCCCTCTGGTCACTCCACACCGATGCGGGTGCAGGCCACCTTGCCATCCACCAGGTCGCTGAGACGGTGGCGGGCATGGCCGATGATGACGGTGGTGCCGTTGCGCACGGATTCCAGGGCGTATTCCAGCTTGGCACGGGCGCCGTTGGCGCCGGCGCGGCTGGCGCCGACACAGTTGGACTGCAGCTTGCGCACAGCGGTCTCCACTTCCTCCACAGTTTTGCCGGTAACGTCCCGCACGAGGGTGGAGGGATCCGCCGGGTTCTGGTAGATGCCCTCGGTGGATGTCATCAGCACCAGGGTTTTCGCCCGGACAAGATTGGCGATGACGGCGGCTGTCTCGTCGTTATCCACGCATTCGTGCACCTCGCCGCCCTGCTGCCGGCGGGCAGCCAGCTCCATCTTGCGGTTTTCCTCATCGGAAACAGGGTCGTTGTAGTTCACGATGGGAATGGTCTTCTGCATGGCGGCGCGGATGAGCAGCTTGCGGATGTGCTCGCGCTTCTCCGCATCATTGAAGTGGGTGTGCTCCACCAGCAGCTGGCGCACGCCGTACTCGGGGGAGATGAACTGGCGATAGTTCTGCATCAGGATGCTCTGGCCCTGGGCGGCATAGTCCGTCTTGTCCTGCTCAGGATCGCCGTAGAGCTCGCAGCCGGTGCGCTTGATATAATCCAGACGGCCGATCTCCGTGGCGCCGGAGGTGACCCAGATCATGCCGGGCTTCAGCTCCGCGCCCAGGCGGGAGAAAATATTATAGTCGATATCCTGATCCTCCCTGCGGATCAGGGCCATGGAACCGATCTTGCCAACCAGGTCGAATTGGTAGTCCATTGGAATAACCTCCTGTATTTCCATCCTCTTCAGCTTGCGTCTTCCGGTGGTATCGGAGAGCCCGCAGACCCTCTGACTGTGATCGTATCCCACGGCTTTGCCGGCGGGGCGGAGCATTTTCCGCTTGCGGAAAATATACCTTACGCGAAACCGTGTCCGGGAGCGCAGCGACCAACGGCTGAGTGCAATTCCTCGATCAAAAGACTTGTCATCTGATCGAACGGCTTAGCAGCCCATGTGCCGCATGATCATTTCAAGCCCACGCAAGCCCGCATGATAGCCGTTGCCGTTATCCATCACAAAATCCGCCACGGAGCGGTAGATCTCAATACGCTCGTGATAGAGCCGCTCCACCTCACCAAGACCCTTCTGGGCCAGAAGAGGCCGGCGATCCAGCTTAATATCGCTCATGATCTCCTCCAGAGGACGGTCGATGAGCACGATCACGCCGTGATTGCGCATAATGGCGCGGTTGTTTTCCCGCAGCACGGTGCCGCCGCCGGTGGAGATCATGCTGGGCGTTTCCCGGGTCAGCTGGATGAGCGTGTTGGTCTCCGCGTTGCGGAAGGCCTGTTCGCCATAGCGGTCAAACATCTCGGAAACAGTGCAGCCCACCGTTTCGGAAATACGCTGATCCATGTCCACATAGGGCACACGCAGGTTACCGGCCACCCGCTTGCCCAGGCTGCTCTTGCCGCAGCCGGGCATACCGATCAGAAACACATGACGCTCAAGCATGGCTTTCTGCCTCCTTCAGGATGCGCTCCTGCTCAGCGCGGCTCAGCCGCATGATCTCCTCATACAGGGCGCGGACACTTCCGGCCCAGTGACCATCCCGCAGCATGTCCACCCGGGAAGCCAGCACCGCCTCCTCACGGGAGCGATCCAGCACCTGCATACCATGGGCCATCTTATAGGCCGCCACATCCCTGGCGAGGGCCATGCGCTGCTCGAAAAGCGCCACGATCCGGCGATCCACCGCGTCCAGCTCCTGCCGGATGTCCTCCAGCTCCTTCATATCCATTCTCCCCTCAGACGCCCCTCGCCCGCTCCAGCGTAAAGACGAAGGCCGTTCCTTCCTCAGTATCCTTCAGGCGCAGGCTCTGCCCGTGCATCTCCATGATGCGCTGGCAGATGCTCAGGCCCAGTCCTGTACCCTTGCCGGCGGTGTGGGCTCTGTCCGCCGTGAAGAACCGGTCGAACACCTTGTCCCGGTCTTCCGGGGCGATGCCCACGCCGTTATCCCGCACCGTCACGATGCAATCGTCCCTTTCCGTTTCGGTGGTCAGGGTGATCTTCCCACCCCCGGGGGTAAACTTGATGGCGTTATCCAGCAGGTTCACCACCACCTGCTCAATACGGTCGCTGTCGGCGCGCACAAGGCAGGGCTCCTGGCGGAAATCACACTCCACCTCCATGCGCTTATTCTCCAGATCGTTCACCCGGCGAATGATGGCCCGGCGCAGCATCTCGTTGACGTCGAACTCGCTGATCTCCAGGGCGGCGTCGTCCCGCTCCAGGCGGGAAAGCGCCAGCAGATCGCCGATGAGCTTGGACAGGCGGCGGGTCTCCTGCCCCACCAGCGCCAGATATTTGGGATGCTCCTCAGCAGGGATGGTGCCATCCTCCATGCCCTCCACAAAGCCGCTGATGGAGGTGATGGGACTGCGCAGCTCGTGGCTGACGTTGGCCACGAATTCCCTGCGGCTGCTCTCCACCTCGGAAAGCTTGCCCGCCATGCTGTTGAAGGCGGCGGAAAGCTCAGTGATCTCGGGGCTGCCGGTCTCATTGGCGACGCGCACGTCGAAATTGCCGTCAGCCATGGCACGGGCCGCGCGGGTCACATCGTTCAGGGGCTTCATCACGGAACGCACATAGAAAAACACCAGCGCCGCCGCGATGGACATGGCCATGGCAGCCACCAGGATCGTCTGGGGCATCAGGGCCATGAGGCCGCCCTCGATGATCTGAGCCTTGGTCTGGATCAGCACAGCGCCCAGCACGGTATCATCCTGCACGAAGGGCACGCCCACCATAAAGGCCGGGGCGCCGCCGATGGGCAGGCGCAGGGCCACCTCCTGGCCGGAAAGCACCATGGTCAGCGCAAGGCTGATGTCCTGCCCATCCAGAGAGGCCACAAAATCCGGATCCTCGGCATAGGCGGTACGCATATTGTCCATCACACGGCCCCGACGATCCACCACAAGGATGTAGGCGCCGTAATCCTGATAGACCTTTTCGGATTTCCAGCGGATATAATTCATGGTGGAGTCGCTCTGGCCGAACAGGATCCCCACCGAGCTGGAGGAATTCCGCGCCGCCAGATAGGATATCTCCCGTGCCTCCTGCATCAGGCTTTCCAGGCGGGAGGTGATCTGCTGGTTCCGCATAACGAAGTAGCTCAGGCCGGAAATGCCGATGGTCACCATCAGGATCACCGCCATGACCACGCCCATGATGCGGGAAAACATATCTCGTTCCTGTCGTATCATAGCGTCACTTCATTTCGAACTTATAGCCCACACCCCACACGGTGCGGATACACCAGCCGTGCTTCTCGCACTCGGGGAGCTTTTCCCTCAGGCGCTTGATGTGCACATCCACCGTGCGGCTGTCGCCATAGAAATCAAAGCCCCACACCTGCTCCAGCAGCTGTTCGCGGGTGAACACCTGGTTCTGATGGGAGGCCAGGAAGTACAGCACCTCCAGCTCCTTGGGGGGCATTTCCACCTTTTCGCCCTGATAGTTCACCTCATACTGGCTGAGGCTCACCGTCAGGCCGGGGAAGGCCAGGATGTCGGTCTTATCGTCATCGCTGCCCTGGGTGCGGCGCAGCACGGCCTTCACCCGGGCCACCAGCTCCTTGGTATCGAAGGGCTTGGTGATGTAATCATCCGCGCCCAGCTCCAGTCCCAGCACCTTGTCGAAGGTCTCGTCCTTGGCGGTGAGCATGATGATCGGAATGCTGCTGGTCTTGCGCACAGCCTTGAGCACCTGCCAGCCATCCATGCCGGGGAGCATCACGTCCAGCAGCATCAGATCCGGGGGCAGCTTGCGGAAGTGGGCCAGAGCGTCGTCGCCCCGGTCGGCGGTAGCGACCTCAAAGCCTTCCTTTTCCAGGTAAAGCTGCACCAGGCGGGAAATGTTGGGATCGTCGTCAACAAGCAGGATATAGGGCTTGTCCTTCATGGTGTGTCACCTCCGGGAAGTGAATGGAAAACAGCGTTTACGGTACAGAGCATCGAAACTGCCCCCGCCTTATTGCGCGTAATAGGGGCAGGCGTGCTTCCTGCACTGGCGGTTCTCGACGGAATAATCGCAGCGGATGGTTTCCGGCAGCTCCATGGTCACGTGGAGCGCCTCGCCGATGTACTGCGCCGCCACCTTCGCGGCGGTAAACGCATTACGCTTGCAGCACCGGGGGCCGCCCAGCTCCGCAATGGCATGGAGGCAGCGGGAGGTCGTCTCATTGGCCTGACGCCAGGGCAGCGCAGCCAGGGGAGTGGCGCCGGTGATGACGCTCACCGCCATGCCCGCGCTGACCGCAGCGCCGCAGCAGCCCCACAGTCCGCAGGCTCCGCCGGGATACTGGCTGCCCCGCTGGCGCATCTTCTCCAGCGCAGCGGGCAGATCGACCTCTCCGCCGCTGTTGCGGTAAGCGGTGATCAACGCGGCGCCCACCATGATGTGGTGCTCCGGGCCATGCATATGGATCAGCGGGTGCTCCATCATATCCCGCAGCATGGCGATGGGATCGCGGGAATCGCTCTGCAGGCAGCATCCCATCACCGCCTGCACACCCTGGGCCGCATGGCAGCGGTCGCAGATGTAGTGACCATCCTCGCAGCTGGCGTTACTGCTGAAGGTCTTGCCGCAACAGCTGCACGTCAGCTCCCTTGCTTCATCAAAGTATACCAGAGGCTTGCCGCATACCAGGCACGCGCCTTCACCACGGATCATCTGTAGTCACCTCTTATTTCAGCGTGACCACCGTCACGCCGCTTTCGCCCTCGCCGTAAACGCCCAGGCGGAATTCCTTCACCAGCATATGGCGCTTCAGGTGCTGCTGGATGCCGGATCGGAGTACGCCGGTGCCCTTGCCGTGGATAATTTGAACCTCACCCAGTCCGGCCATGATGGCCTCGTTCAGGTACTGGTCAACGGCGGCGATGGCCTCCTCCAGCATCATGCCGCGCACATCGCACTCCATGGAAACGGTGCGGGTCATGGCGCCGGTCTGCGTCTTGACGGAGGATTTCTTCTGGGGCTCCTTCTGCTTGACCAGGCGCAGCTGGCTGATATGGGCCTTGAACTTCATCACGCCGGCCTGCAGCTCCACCTCGCCCTTGGCGTTGGGCGCGGAGAGCACCGTGCCCTGGCTGCCCAGGGTGAGGATATCCACCCGGTCGCCGGGCTTGACGGTCTTGGGCGGCGCGGTGACGGTATCCACCTTCTGCACCAGCCCCTCGGAGAGGTTGTCGATGCTCTTCTCCAGCTGACGGCGCAGGGCGGCTGCGTCGTTGTCAGGCGCAGCGTTCTTCTTCATCTTCTTCAGGTCGGTAAGGATGCTCTCAGCCTCGCGCCGGGCGTTCTCCAGCACGCGGCGGGCGTCCTCGCGGGCCTTGCGCATGGAGGTCTCCCGCTTTTCTTCCATTTCCTTGCGCAGCCTCTCGGCCTCATCCCGCAAACGGGTGGTCTCTCTGGAGGCCTCTGCCGCCAGCTCGCGCTCCTTTTCGGCCACCTGGCGGTGATACTCAGCGTTGGCGATGACGTCCTCAAAACGGATGGACTCGCTGGTGAGCAGCGTCTTGGCGGCGTCGATGAGGTTTTCCGGCAGGCCCAGCTTGCGGCTGATCTCAAAGGCGTTGGACTTGCCCGGCACGCCGATGGACAGGCGGTAGGTGGGACGCAGGGTCTCCACGTTGAACTCCACCGAGGCGTTCTCCACGCCCTTGGTGGAGAGGGCGAAGGCCTTCAGTTCGCTGTAATGCGTGGTGGCCAACGTCCGCACACGGATGTGCAGGAGCCTGGTCAGGATGCTCTGGGCCAGGGCCGCGCCCTCGGTGGGATCGGTGCCGGCGCCCAATTCGTCAAAGAGCACCAGGTCATGAGGGGTGACCTCACGCATGATGGTCACGATGTTGGTCATGTGGCTGGAGAAGGTGGACAGGCTCTGCTCAATGGACTGCTCGTCGCCAATGTCCGCGAACACCTGGCCGAATACCGCCAGCTCCGTGCCCAGATCGGCAGGCACCTGCAGGCCGGCCTGGGCCATCAGGGTGAACAGGCCCACCGTCTTCAGCGTCACCGTTTTGCCGCCGGTATTGGGGCCGGTGATGATCAGCGTGGTGAAATCCCTGCCCATCCACAGGTTGGAGGGGACCACCCTGTCCGCGGGGATCAGCGGATGGCGGCCCCGGATGATGTTGATATAGCCTTCTTTGTTCAGCCTGGGCGTGACAGCGAACATTTCGCGGCTGAGCAGACCCTTGGCGAAGATAAAATCCAGTTCCGCCAGAATATCGATGTTTTCCCGCAGCTGGGCGGCATAAGGCGCCACCTCGGCAGAGAGGGCAGCCAGGATGCGTTCGATCTCCGCCTGCTCCTTCAGCTCCCACTGTTTGAGCTCATTGCCCATTTCCACCGCGGCCATGGGCTCGATGAAGAGCGTCGCGCCGGAGGTGGACTGGTCATGCACCAGGCCCGGCACGCTGCCGCGGTGCTCCGCCTTTACCGGCAGCACATAGCGGTCGTTGCGGACGGTGATGATGGGATCCTGCAGGTATTTGGCAAAGGACGGGTTGTGGATCATCTGATTCAGCTTGTCCTTGATACGCTCGGTGGCGCCCCGCAGGTGGCGGCGGATGTTCATCAGCTCGGAGGAGGCTCTGTCGGCGATCTCATCCTCGGAAAGGATGGCGTCGGTGATATCCTGCTCCAGGTGGCGCAGCACGCACAGGCTCTGAGCCTTCCGGGTCAGGCGGGGGGTGTTCTGACGGTCGGTGACCAGGGCGTCCCGGGCGGCGCGGGAGGCACGCAGCAGCTCCGCCACGGAAAGCAGCGCCTTGGGCGAGAGCGTCGCGCCCTTATCGGCCAGGGCCAGAGAGGGCCGCACGTCGGCAAAGGCCACCATGGGATGGCTGCCGATGTAGGTCAGGATCACGGAGGCCTCCTCGGTCTCCTGCTGCCATTCCAGCACCTCCTGCATATTGCACGAGGGCGTCAGCGCCTGGCAGCGCTCCGCGCCCATAGGGGTCAGCGCCTTGGCGGCCAGCTGGTCGCGGATCTTGGTAAACTCCAGTACGCGGAGTGTACGTTCACTCATCATATAAATCGTTCTCCGTTATTCAACAGGTCGGTTCCAATGGCCGGAGGTGGCTTCGCATCCGCCCTCCAGCGTCAGTTCGATCAGGGGCGAATAGCCCGCTGCCTTCACCCGGGCCAGATTGTCCGTGGGCAGAGCGTTCATCAACCGCACCAGGCAGCCCTCCGGCAAACGCTGGCGCAACAGCGGGAAGGATACGCCTTTACGGTCGGTCAGCGCCGTGTCCCGCAAAGCATTGGCGTCGTTCACATCGCACAGTCCGCAGGCGGCGTGGCCTTTGTCCAGCCCCAGATAAGTGCGGGCCGGGCAATGGTGCAAAAGCATCAGCTGGGCATAGCCATAAGCGGGCACAAGGATGGGCGGCTTTCCGGCCATCAGCACGGCCGTCTCCGCGCCGGAAAGCTCCGGTGAGGCCGTCACAAAGGCGCAGCCCTGCTCAAAAAGCAGCACGGCGGAACGGCGGTTCATCACTGGGACGCCGCTGCCCGCGCCGTATGGCACGGGCCACTTCAGCCCCAGCTGACCCACGCTACCCAGCACCACGCCGCCCAGCCTGTCTGCATATTCGGTCACCAGGCGGTGGAGCATCAGCAGGGTGGCTTCCTCGCAGGCCATGGGCAGATGCAGCCACGTGCCCTGCGGCAGCCGCGGCAGAGCCGCCGCCAGCGCCGCCTCGCGGAAGTCCTCGGGATACCAGCAGGCAATGCCGTCGGTCACCTGTTTCAGCTGTTCCGGCGTGCGGCAGACCGTCATGGGCGGCACAGGGCCGACGGGGAGCCGCGCTTCAGCTTCAGGCTGCTCCGCTCCCCCGCTCCGGGCAAAATCGTCCGTCCGCTGGGCGGCCAGCCTATCCAGCGCATCACGGCGCAGAGCGTTCAGGGCCGAGACGGGTACAAAGGCGTTATCGGTATATACGGTCAATTCACGCAGCGCAAAGGGCGTATCGCCGGTCTTCTCCAGGCTGCGTCGTGCGTCCTCTTCGGACATGGCGCGCTTCTGGGCGGCGGAGACCGCGTCACCCGTGGCGGTGGCAATGCTCACCCCATCGGTGACGGTAAGGGTCAGCGGCTCGCCGGGCAGCGCCACCAGGGTCATATCGCAGGGGATCTCGGGGATGGTCAGGCTTCGCGCCTCCTCCAGCTGACGGGCGGAGGTCAGGCGCACCACCGTATCGCCGGGCTGCACGCGCATATCAGGGCGCAGGCGCAGCACAGCAACGTCGCCAGCCAGGGCGTCCCTGCCGGCATAGATCATCTCGTGATCCTCATGCCCATGGCGGATCTGCAGGCCGTCGCCGTCGTGCAGGTCCAGCGTCAGCCGCACCCTGGCCAGCCGCCCGCTGACAGCCTCGATGCTGCCAATAGCCACGCCGCCATGATTCACCCGGGTGGGATCGATGACCACCGCGTCCTCCGCGCCCATGGCGTACCCCTTCATAAAGCCGCCGCGCTGGAAGATCTGCAAAAGGCCCTGCTTTTCGGCCGCATCGGCCGGTTTACCGTCAAGGCCCCGACGGTAACTGCCTGCCACCACGGCCACGTACTCAGGCCGCTTCAGCCGGCCCTCGATCTTGATGGAGCACGCACCGGCCTTTTTCAGCTCGGGCAGGTAGTCCCGCAGGCACACGTCCCGGGGCGAGAGCCACGCGCTCCGCTTGCCACGGTAGGTATAGTCCAACCGGCAGGGCTGGGCGCAGCGCCCCCGGTTGCCGCTGCGGGAGCCGATCATGGAGGAAAACAGGCATTGTCCGCTGACGCCCACGCACTGCGCGCCATGACCGAAGACCTCGATCTCGATGGGCTGCTTTGCCGCCAGCGCGATCTCGCTGAGGCTGCATTCCCTGGCCAGCACAGCACGCGTCATACCCATGCGGGCGCACCATCCGGCCCCCGTGGCGTTATGGATCGCCATCTGTGTGCTGGCGTGGATGGGCAGGTCAGGGAAGCACTCCCTGGCCATGCGCAGCACACCCAGATCCTGCACCAGCACCGCATCCACCCGCACTTCATTCAGCAGGCGAAGGAGCTCCTTCACCTCGTCCATTTCCGCATCCTTGATGAGGGTATTCACCGTGACGTGCACCCGCACATGATGCAGATGGGCAAACGACACAGCCCGGCGGAGCTGCTCCTCGTCAAAGTTGCCCGCACCCGCCCTTGCACTGAACGCGGAGCAGCCCAAATACACCGCGTCCGCACCAGCGGCGACGGCACGCTCCAGGGCTTCCGGTGTTCCTGCAGGAGCAAGGTTTTCCATGGGGTATCCTCCAATATTATGCGTTTTCGTTCTTCCACCTGTTCAGATTCGTCAGGCGGTCGGGGTTATGGCCGTTTTTGATGAAGGCCAACAGCTTTTCGCAAGGCAACTCCCGGCAATGGCCGCAATGCTGGCAGTCCCGCTCTGTAGCGCAGCTGTAAATGGCGCAATCGCCCCAGAAGATCTTGCCCTGCTGCTTCAGGCAGCCGTTGCAGTTGAATTTCTCCCTGAAGCTGCACTTGTTGCAGTCCGTGCCACATTTCCCTCTGATTTCCGGCATATCAAAGCCTCCACAGTTCATCCGCAAAGCAAGCGCTCTCCGCTATGCCGCATTCCCACGTCGCGGCGCGACTGTATTCGCGCCGTGCCCCCCGCTTGGCAGGCGTACGCAACGCCCTTCCCGAAAGGGATTCTTAAGGGATGAAATCCCTTAAGCGGGAGTGCAGAGGGCAGCGCCCTCTGCTCAGGGGTTTCCAAAGGGGACGACGTCCCCTTTGGCCCGCAGGGCAGCGATCTCGCGGCGCAGGCGGGAGTTTTCGTCGTGGGCCTTCATCAGCTCGTCGGCAATGTTCAGGGAGACGAGGACTGCGGCCTTGTCTACGTTCATACGGGTGGCCAGGGCTGTCTCGGTGATCTTGCGGTCGACATAGGCGGCCACGCGGGTGATGTATTCCGGCGCGTCAGAGGACACGAGGGTGTAGTCACGGCCCGCCACGCGGACGGTGGTTTTCTGCTTTTCCATGGTGATCTCCTTCCGCACAAAAACGAATGAAGGCGCAGGAAAGCCAAAGCTCGCCCGCGCCTGTGGATTACATCTGATCGAAGGGATAGGTTTCGCCGTTGGTCTCCACGCGGATGGACTTCATCTGCTGGGGCTCCAGGGGCTTATCCATACGGTCACGCTTCACGCTGACAATGGCGTCGGCCACGTCCATGCCCTCCAGCACCTTGCCGAAGGCAGCGTACTGGCCGTCCAGGTGGGGGCTGTTGCTGGTCATGATGAAGAACTGGCTGCCGGCAGAATCGGGCATCATGCTGCGGGCCATGCTCAGAACGCCATAGGTGTGCTTCAGGGGGTTCGGAACGCCGTTCATGGCAAACTCGCCCTTGATGCGGTAGCCGGGGCCGCCGATGCCGGTGCCCTTGGGGTCGCCGCCCTGGATCATGAAGCCGGGAATCACACGGTGGAAGATCAGCCCGTCATAGAAGCCGCTGTTGGCCAGGGCAATGAAGTTGCCCACGGACTGGGGAGCGATCTCGGGATAGAGCTCGCCCTTCATTTCACGGCCGTCGGCCATGGTGATGACAAACGTAGGATTAGCCATGGTGAGTCTCCTTTCAAAACTGCGGTGCAGATATGCGCAATGGGAATCATCCCTTATTGTACCAGCATTGGGGCTTCTTTGCAAGCTTTGGCCTGTTTATTGTATGTTCTCAGGCCAGAAACAATGCCTGCTTGCGCTCCGTCATCTCGTCCACCCGGGCAATATACTGCTCGATGTTGCTCACATTGGGCGCGCGGCCGATGTGTCCCTCCTCCGGGTAGACTCGTTTGGAGATTCCCCCCGCGCCCAGGGCCAGGATGTGGGTGGTCTCCTCCATGATATCCACATTGTACTGGCAGGCGTGGCTGGGCAGGGCATAGCCCACGTTTTCCTGGTTGCCGGCCATGTACTTCTGCCGGTAGAGATAGTATGGCTCCAGACCCATGCCGCGGGCAGTTTCCAGGCCCATGCGCACCATGGCGGCAGCGGTCTCGCCATCGGGCAGAGGGGCGTTTTCCAGATGCAGGCGGCTGGAGCGTTTGATGGCCAGCGTATGCACGGTGAGGCTCTCCGGCTTCAGGCGGCGGGCAGCTTCCATAGTATGGGCAAAGTCCGCCAGCGTCTCTCCGGGGAGCCCGGCGATCACATCCATATTGATGTGGCGGACGCCCGCTTTCCTGGCCATGGCGTAGGCTTCCTCCACCTGCTGGGCGGTGTGCGCCCGGCCGATGACGCGCAGGGTATGGTCATTCATGGTCTGAGGGTTGATGCTGATGCGCCCCACGCCGGCATTCCGGATAGCGCTGAGCTTGCCCGATGTGATGGTATCCGGGCGTCCGGCCTCCACGGTGTATTCCATCGCGCCGGGGTAGAGGGTCATCATGCGCTCCAGCAGCCGGGCGAGCTGCCCCTCGTTCAGCGAGGTAGGCGTACCGCCGCCCACATATACCGCCCGGAGCTGCTTGCCCGCGTCCCGCAGGAGCCGTGCGCCGGCTTCCATTTCCCGGAACAGCGCCTCCAGGTACGGCTCCACCAGCTTGCCCTTCCCCAGTTCTCCCGAGGAGAAGGAGCAATAAGTACAGCGTGTGGTGCAGAAGGGAATGCCGATGTACACGTCCATCCACCGGTCATCCGGGGGCGGCAGCTGATTCTGCACACGGACGATGTCCTTAAGGAGCTGTGCCTTTTCCTTCGTCACATCGAAGGTGCGGATCAGGTGAGAGGCGGCCTCGTCCATGCTCATGTCCTGGGCAAGGGCCTCGTACATCAGATGGGTGGGCCGGATACCCGTCAGGCTGCCCCAGGCGGGATGCTCCCCGGTCACCCGGCGGCACAGATCGTAGAGTGTCTGCTTGCAGAGCCTGCGGGCGGCCCGCTTGCGGTGCAGCTCCCGGATGCGTTCGTCCGCGTCATCAGGAATATCCACCGCGCCATGGGCGGACTGCTCTCCGTCCAGCATACGGCAGTGGTATTGCCCCTCCGCCGCCCATGCTTCATAGGTGAAGCGGGGCGAACCCTCCCAGCATTCGTCCGGAATGTGAAACAACCGGGTGACGTTCATCAGCTCCGGCTGTAAAGTATCAAGATACTGGTTCATGTTCAACTCCCGTGACCGGCGTAGATTTGGTGGTCCTCCTGCAGGGGCATCACCCGCCGCAGCGATTCCATCAGGGCCTTCGCGCTGCCGCCGGGCAGATCGAAGCGGCCATAGCCGTGGTCAAAGAGCGTATCGCCGGTGAAAAGATGCTCCCCCACCTCATAGCACACACTGCCCGGGGTATGGCCGGGGGTATGCAGTACCGTCAGGGCAATGCCGGCATAATCCGCCACGTCGCCCTCCCCCACCAGACGGGTGGCCGCAGGGCAGGTGATGCTCTCGCCGATCATCCAGCTGACATTGGTGTGGGGATCCCCCAGCATGGCGGCGTCGGCCCGGTGGATGACCAGCTCCGTGCCTTCCTCCATCAGGTCCGCCACGGCGCTCATGTGGTCAAAGTGCCCGTGCGTCAGCAAGATGGCGGCGATGCGCCTTCCCCCGCAGGCATTGCGGATGGAAGCGGCGTCCGCGCCGGGATCGATCACCACGCAATCCTCCCGCCCATCCTGCCAGAGAACGTAGCAGCAGGTGCCCAGCATGCCTACTGTGCGGCAAGTGATGTTCAGCATGGCTTTCTCCTTAAAACAGCTTGGTGGAATCCATCAGCAGGGTCACCGGGCCATCGTTGGTCAGGCTCACCTGCATATCCGTGCGGAAGCGCCCGGTCTCCACCCTGATGCCCTGGGCACGCCAGCTTTCCACCAGCTTCTCGTAAAGCTCGTTGGCCTTGTCGGGCCTTGCGGCGGTGATGAAGCTGGGCCGGCGGCTGCCCCGGGCGTCGCCGCAAAGGGTGAACTGGCTCACCGCCAGGATATCGCCGCCCACATCCTTGAGGGACAGGTTCATCTTGCCGTTCTCATCCTCGAAGATGCGCAGGTTCGGCACCTTCTCGGCCATGTATTTCAAATCTTTGTCGGTATCCTCGGCGCACACGCCGATGAGCACCATAAAGCCCTTGCCGATGCGGCCCGTCTCCTCCCCCTCGGAGGTCACGAAGGCCTGGGACACCCGCTGGATCACACAGCGCATATGATCACCCCTGTACGCGATAGACGTCGATCACGTCGGATTTCTTCCGCAGCTGTTTCATCACCTTGTCCATCTGCTCGCGGGAGCGCACCTCGATGGTCAGGCGGATGGCGGAGGTTTGAGTCTTTTCGTCCACCGAGGCGGAGATCGCCTTGATGGGCACGTTCATTTCGCCGATATAGGTGGCCAGCTCGCCCAGGAGGCTCACATGGTCGTAGGCCACCACCTTGATGGTAGCGTAGAAGGAGCCGGTGTTGTTATCGGCCCAGTCCACCTGCACCTTGCGCTCCTCCTCCCCGTTGAGGGCGTTGACGCACTCAGCTTTGTGGATGGTCACACCCCGACCGCGGGTGATGTAGCCCACGATCTCGTCGCCGGGCACGGGAGAGCAGCACTTGGCAAAGCGGACGGGGATGTCCATATCCTCGTTGCCGATCATGATGATGCCGTGGTTGGCGCGGCTCTGATTGACGCGCTGCTCCACCTGCTGGGGCAGATCCTCCAGCTTCACAGCGGGAGCGGGCTCCCTGGCCTTCTGCTCCTCGACGAGGCGGGATACCACATACACCGCCGCCATGCCGCCGTAGCCCACGGAGCCGAAGATGTCCTCCAGCCCGGTGAAGCCGTACTTCTGCAGCATGCCCTCGTAGTATTCGGGCTTGAGCAGATCGCTCATGCTCACGCCGCGGCGCTTGCATTCCTTTTCCACCATGTTCCGGCCCAGCTCGATGTTCTCGGCCTTCATTTCCTTCTTCAGGAACTGGCGGATCTTGGCCTTGGCCTGGGGCGTTTTGCAGATGCGCAGCCAGTCCGTGGAGGGGCCCTTGCAGGAGGCGGAGGTCATGATCTCCACCCGGTCGCCGGTGGCCAGGGGGGTATCCAGGGGAACGATCTTGCCGTTGATCTTCGCGCCGACGCACTTGTTGCCCACAGCGGAGTGGATGCGGTAGGCGAAGTCCAGGGGTGTGGCGCCCTTGGGCATGGAGATCACATCGCCCTTGGGGGTAAAGAGGAACACTTCCTCGGCAAACAGGTCGGTCTTGAGGGTATCGACGAATTCCTTGCTGTCGCGGGTCTCGTTCTGCCAGTCCAGGATCTGGCGGACCCAGGTCAGCTTGCTGTCCAGGCTGCCCTCCTTGCCGCCCTCCTTGTAGCGCCAGTGGGCGGCGATGCCGTACTCGGCCACGCGATGCATTTCCCACGTGCGGATCTGCACTTCGAAGGGGATGGGCATCTTGCGGCCGCCCACCACCGTGGTGTGCAGGGACTGATACATATTGGCCTTGGGCACGGAGATATAATCCTTGAACCTGCCGGGGATCTGGTTCCACAGGGTGTGGACGATGCCCAGCACGGCATAGCAATCCGGGATGGTATCCACCAGCACGCGGATGGCGATCAGGTCGTAGATCTGGTCGAAGGGCTTGTTCTGCAAGACCATCTTGCGGTAGATGGAGTAGAAGTGCTTGGGGCGGCCGTCGATATCGTAATGCACGCCCTGCTCATCCAGCTTGGCAGAGAGCTCGTCAATGACCATGCGGATGTTCTGCTGGCGCTCGGAGCGCTTCTGGCCCACCTTGTCCACCAGGTTCTGATAGCCGGCCGGGTCGATATAACGCAGGGAGAGATCCTCCAGCTCCTGCTTCACGGCATATACGCCCAGGCGGTGGGCCAGGGGGGCGTAGATATCCAGCGTTTCCCGGGCGATGGCCACCTGACGGTTCTCGGACTGATGCTTCAGGGTGCGCATGTTGTGCAGGCGGTCAGCCAGCTTGATCAGCACCACGCGGATGTCCTTCGACATGGCCAGGATCATCTTGCGCAGGGATTCCGCCTGGGCCTCCTCGCGGTCGGCAAAATCCAGCTTATCCAGCTTGGTCACGCCATCCACCAGGTGGGCGACCTCCTCGCCGAACTCCTGCTGGAGGGTCTCCAGGGTGATATCCTCGCAATCCTCCACCGTATCGTGGAGCAGACCCGCCGCGATGGTGGGCGGATCGATCATCAATTCGGTCAGGATGCTGGCCACAAAGCAGGGATGGATAAAATAGGGCTCGCCACTCCTGCGCTTCTGTCCGGCATGAGCCTTCTCGGCAAACTGATAAGCCTTTTCCACCAGCTTGTAGCCGTCGCCGGGGACGTACTTCTGCACACGTCCGATCATCTGATAAAGCGGCATGGCTTCATAGGCAGTATAACTCATACGCATCCTCCTTCCGAAAGAATCAGGTCAGACCTCGTAAATAATGGATCACCGGGCTGTCGTCCATGCGACACTTCACGGGAGGGAGCAGCCGCACGGCATAGGGCTCCAGCGAGACCTCCGCCAGCTTCACCTGGCTGAAGGCCGTCAGGCCCACCAGTACCTGTGGAACCGTCAGCCCGCAATCCTGCGCCAGCTGCGAAGCCATGGTGTTGCCGCCCAGCCGCAGCCGGCGGTAGAGATCCCGCAGGGGCTCATCCTCCATCGCCAGCTCCTTCAGCTGGTCAAGGAAGGCCGGGTTGGGCTTCATGGCATGGAGCTGCGCGCGGGGGCACTGGGCCGCGATGGCCGCCGCCTCACCGGGCAGCACGTCGCCATCCAGCAGGATAATATGCTCCCATACATCCCGCAGCCTGGAGATCTCCGGCGCGCAGAGCACGGTATTGAAGGCTCGCTCGTCCTTCACCTGTGCCAGGGCAGCGTCCGTCAGGGTGTCCACCAGCATGCTGGCGGCACGCGCCCGCTCGTGGGCGATCAGCAGCACGCCCCGGCCGCTGTTCATCAGCTTACGGGCGGCGGCGGGGGTGATCGCCTCCGGCGAGGGGATTTGGTTAGCATTCGCCGCAAGCAGGGTTATTTCCTGCAAAACGGCCCGAAAAAGCACGTTCTCATCCGGCAGGGGCGCGGTGCCCTCCGCAGGGCGCATGGCCTGCACCTGCAGCTGCGCCGTGACCCGGCCCATGAACTCGTTCCGCTCGGGCGAAAACAGCACGTCCACCATCTCAAGGCCCTCATCCGCCAGATGCCCCATGGAGAAGGCGATGCCGTCGCGCACGGAATTGCCGTCCAGCAGAGAGAGCTTCAGGTGCTGCTGATCCCGGCCCACCCTGCGCATAAGCTGCACCTGAGCACCCCGGCAGAGGAACACCGGCGCGGGATTGCCATAGCCCGTAGGCTGCAGAAGGCTCAGGGAGTCGATCAGCTCCAGGTTCACCTGGCTCAGCGGCAGCGCCAGGTCATATTCCTTGGTCGGCACATAACAGCGAAGGTCGCAGTTTTCGGTGATGCACAGGTTCAGCCGCCGCCGCAGTTCCGGCACCAGCTCCGCCTGCATGGTCAGGCCTGCCGCCTGCTCATGCCCGCCGAAGCGGATGAACAGATCCTTGCACAGCGCCAGCATGGCGTGGATATTCACCCCGGGGATAGAGCGGCAGCTGCCCACCGCCACATCGCCCTGACGGCTCAGCACGATAGTGGGGAAATGGTACTTCTCGCAGATGCGCCCCGCCGCCAGGCCGATGACGCCGTGGTTCCACTCATCACCCATCACGATGATCACCCGGTCGCTCAGGAAGTCCACCTTCTCGGCGATCTCCTGCATGGCCCTCTGGGTGATATCCTGCTCGATGGCCTGGCGCTGGCTGTTGGCGTCCTCCAGGTGAGCGGCGATGCGCTCGGCCAGCATTTCGTCCCGGGTGGTGAGCAGCGTCACGCCCTGAGAGGCGTCCTCCAGGCGGCCGCCGGCATTGATGCGCGGCGCCAGCCGGAAGCCCACCTGACCGGCGCTTACAGGCGGCGTTACACCGGAGACCATCAGCAGCGCCTTGATGCCCGGCCTGTCGGAGTCCGCCATAGCTTGCAATCCCTCACGCACGATGACGCGGTTTTCATCGATCAGCGGCACGATATCCGCCACGGTGGCCAGCGCCGCCAGCTCGATACGCCTGCGCACACCCTCCATGCCCTGCAGGGCCTGGGTCAGCTTCAGCGCCACGCCCGCGCCGCACAGCCTGCGGAAGGGATAATCCCCCAGCAGCGGGTTCAGCACCACATCCGCCGGCGAGGGCGTGTCCGCCAGCTGGTGGTGATCGGTCACGATCACCGTCATGCCCAGCATCTGGGCCAGCCTGACCTCCTCATGGTTGGTCACGCCGCAGTCCACGGTGATCAGCAGCCTGTGCTCCGCTGCGATCTCTCTCACCGCGTCGCAGTTCAGGCCATAACCCTCGCCATGCCGGCTGGGAATGCGGAAATCCACCCGCGCGCCCATTTCCCCCAGGGTCTCCATCAGGATGGAGGTGGCGCACACGCCGTCCACATCATAATCGCCGTAAATAAGGATGCTTTCCCCAGTCCCGACAGCCTCGCGGATGATGCGCACCGCCTTGTCCATGCCCTGCATCAGGAATGGGTCGTGCAGGTGTTCCAGCGCCGGATGCAGAAACCGCTCCGCCTTCTCCGGCGTATCGATTCCCCGGGTACGCAAAAGCGACAAAAGCCACAGGGGCAATTCGCCAATGGGCGTCGCCTCACGCTCCGCCCCGCGCCTGATAAACTCCAGCATACCCTCACCTCCGGGAATCGCACATAATCAAACCACAAACTGCTCCCCTCCCTCAACGCAAAGGAGGCGACCAGCAGCGGTCGCCCCGAATGGGTGTCGAGAGGGCTGAAAGCCCTTCGTGGGGTTTCCAAAGGGGCAAGGCCCCTTTGGCAGAAGAGTCCAGAGAGGGCAGCGCCCTCTCTGGTAGGGTTAAGGGGCAAAGCCCCTTAGAAACGCATTTTGTCTTCGATGTACTGGCGCAGATCCTTGAGAGCCACGCGCTCCTGCTGCATGGTGTCACGGTCACGGACGGTGACGGACTGGGTCTCTTCGGTGTCGAAGTCCACGCAGATGGAGAAGGGCGTGCCGATCTCGTCCTGACGGCGGTAGCGCTTGCCGATGGAGCCGGTCTCGTCGTAATCCACGGGGAAATACTTGCACAGCTCGGCATGGATCTCGCTGGCCAGGCCGCCCAACTTGTTCTTCTGCAGGGGCAGCACGGCAGCCTTGAAGGGCGCCAGAGCGGGATGCAGGTGCAGCACGGTGCGCACGTCGCCGCCCTCCAGCTCCTCCTCGTCATAGGCGTTGCACAGGAAGGCCAGCACCAGGCGCTCCACGCCAACAGAGGGCTCCACGCAGTAGGGGATGTACTTCTCGTTGGTCACGGGATCCATGTACTCCAGGGACTTGCCGGAGTGGTTCATGTGCTGCTTCAGGTCGTAATCGGTACGGTCAGCAATGCCCCACAATTCGCCCCAGCCGAAGGGGAAGAGGTACTCAAAGTCGGTGGTAGCCTTGGAATAGAAGGCCAGCTTCTCGGGCTCGTGATCGCGCAGGCGGAGCTTATCCTCCTGGATGCCCAGGCTCAGCAGCCACTCCTTGCAGAAGGAGCGCCAGTAGTTGAACCACTCCAGATCCTCGCCGGGCTTGCAGAAGAATTCCAGCTCCATCTGCTCGAACTCCAGCACGCGGAAGATGAAGTTGCCGGGGGTGATCTCGTTACGGAAGGACTTGCCGATCTGGCAGATGCCGGCGGGCAGCTTCTTGCGGGTGGTACGCATGGAATTGAGGAAGTTCACAAAGATGCCCTGAGCCGTCTCGGGGCGCAGCAGCACCTCGGAGGCAGAGGCCTCGTTCACGCCCAGGTGGGTCTTGAACATCAGGTTGAACTGACGGATGCCGGTGAAATCCTTCTTGCCGCACACGGGGCAGACGATGTCATGCTCGGCGATGTACTGCTCCAGCTCCTCGTTCTTCCAGCCGTCGCCGGTCTCGGCGCCGTTCGTAAAGTCCTCGATGAGCTTATCGGCACGGAAGCGGGCCTTGCAGGCCTTGCAGTCCATCAGGGGATCGTTGAAGCCGCCCACGTGGCCGGAAGCGACCCACACCTCGCGGTTCATCAGGATGCCGCAATCCAGGCCGGTGTTGTATTTGCTCTCCTGAACAAACTTCTGCCACCAGGCCTTCTTGATGTTGTTCTTGAATTCCACGCCCAGGGGGCCGAAGTCCCAGGTGTTGGCCAGGCCGCCGTAGATCTCGGAGCCGGCAAAAATAAAGCCGCGGTTCTGACACAGAGCCTTGAGCTTATCCATCGTCAGTTCAGCCATGGTTGATTCCTCCCAAAGTATAAAGTCATACCCCTGTATCATAGGCGCAAGTTAAGGATTTGTCAAGGGCGGAAGGCGCGAAAGAGCAAGGAAAAAGCACACGGAAATGTTCCGTGTGCCTTTTTGTATTACAGCTTGTATTGGTACCTGGCGATGCGCAGCTCCTGGCCGAACATCTCCCGGGTCTCCCGGGCGCCGTCGGGGCGGAAGCCCAACGTCTCGAACAGGTAGCGGACGCGGAAGTTATCCACCAGGATCCACAGGTACGCGATGGTATGCCCCTGCCCACGCAGGCTGCTCAGGCAATGATCCACCAGCAGGCGCTTCTCCTCGGTGGTGGCAAGGTGGTCGCACACGCCCTCGTAGACCAGCCCGTTGAAGGGCTCCTCAGGGTTGCGGCCGTAGACGATGTAGCTGCCGATGACGCCGTCCCGCTCAATGAGCGCGACATGATACAGGCCGGTCTCCATCCACTCGGTAATGGCGGAGATGTAGCGCTCCACAGAGGCGCGGCACAAAAGCTCCTGGGGGATGAAGCCGCGGTACAGGCTGCGCACATAGGTGCTTTTCAGCGCTGCCAGCCGGGGGATATCCTCCATGGTGGCCAATCGAATATTCAGCTCTGCCATCGCGTGTTACACCAGCCGGATACCGGATTCGGTCTGCTGCTTGTTGTAGCGGTCCAGCAGGCCGTGGATGCGGTCGTAGGGGTTGAGCAGCTTCGACAGGGAACGGTCGTGGTTCAGGGTAGCGATCATGTAGGAGATATACTTGCTCATGTCGGCCTCCACAAACCAGGGCGCCGCCTTCAGCTCGGGGGTGCGATAGGTCAGGTTGGTGGAGATCACCCGGTCGATGATGCCATCCTCATAGGCCTTGTTGTAGATGTCCAGGCCGTTGGTGAACAGCGCGAAGGTGGCGGCGGCAAAGATGCGGTTCGCCTTGCGCTTCTTCAGTTCGCGGGCCAGGTCGATGATGGATTCGCCGGAGGAGAGGATATCGTCAGCCACGAAGACGTCCTTGCCCTCAACGGAATCGCCCATGTACTCGTGGGCCACGATGGGGTTACGGCCGTTGATGATGCGGGTATAATCGCGGCGCTTGTAGAACATGCCCATGTCCAGCCCCAGAACGGAGGCATAGAAGATGTTGCGGTCCAGCGCGCCCTCATCCGGAGAGACGATCATCATGTGATCCTTATCGATCTGCAGGGAGGGATCGTTGCGCAGCAGGGCCTTGAAGATCTGATAGGAAGGCATCACGCTCTCGAATCCGCCGTAGGGAATGGCGTTCTGCACACGGGGATCGTGGGCGTCGAAGGTGATGATGTTGTTCACGCCCATGCGCTCCAGGTCCTGCAGCATCATGGCGCAGTCCAGGCTCTCGCGGGTGGAGCGGCGGTGCTGGCGGCCCTCGTAAAGCATGGTCATGATCACGGTCACGCGCTTGGCCTTGCCGCCCAGGGCAGCAATGATGCGCTTGAGATCCATGAAGTGATCATCGGGGCTCATGGGCACTTCCTGCCCATACATATTATAGGTACAGTTGTAAGCGCCCACATCGCAGAGGATGTAAATATCGTAGCCGCGGACGCTTTCCTTGATCATGCCCTTGCCTTCGCCGTTGCCGAAGCGGGGGCAGGAGACCTTGATCAGGAAATCTTCACGCTCGGCGCCGGGGGTGGTGCGCATATCGCCGGGGAGGGTCTCCTCGGTATGATCGCGCCACTTCAGCAGCCATTTATTGATCTTCTCGCCCAATTCCTCGGTACCGCGCATGGCGATCAAGCCCAGGGGGCCGATAGGATTCGTCAGGAAAGACTCGTTATTCCAAGTGCTAACAAAATCAGTCATGCCTTTAACCTCATTCCGCTTGGATTTTTCCCATCTGTTATTATACCTTATTTTTCGCCGTCTGAGAAGCATTTTTCGAGAAAAAAAGCGAATGATTTTGTAACTTGTCGAAAAAATGTCGGTTTTTTACCGTTTCACTCAGTTATCCGGCCCTCCTGATGGATGATCAGGGCTTCCGCGTCGAATTTCCGGCTCATCAGATGATCGGCCTTACGGTTTGCCACCGTATCAAAGATGATGGAAAAATCGTAATCCTCCGGATAAAGCCGGTCAGCGGACACCAGCAGGGTGAGTCGCGTATGACGCACGGCAAGCTTCTTCCCCTGCACCTGCACGATGACCTCGCCCTGATCGTCCGCGGGGCGGTAGACGATGCCCTTCACCCCGTTCGGAGCGATGCTGACGCTGTCGCCCACGGCAAAGGAAGGGGGATTCGCTTCCTGCCTGGGCACATACCGCTTCAGCCTGCTGTGGGGGATCTTCATCGCCGGCTCCTGCCCCGCAGGCGTACCGTAGGCCGCCTCCCGCGCCCCGGCGATGAGGCATTCCGGCAGGCCCAGCCGTTTGGCGATGTCCAGCGCGCAGCTTTCGCCGGATTTGCCCAGTTCCAGCCGGTACAGCGGTGCCAGAGTCTCCCGGTCAAAGGCCATGCGGGCAGCCATCACACCAGGGGTGGTCTCCGCCCAGGTTTTCACCTGGGAATAGTGGGTGGTGACCAGGAACAGACAGCCACGCCGCCTCAATTCGCCAAGCACCGCCACGGCGATGCCCATGCCCTCGGCCGGATCGGTGCCGGAGCCCAGCTCGTCCAGCAGAACAAGGCTGTCCCGGCTGGCGCGATCCAGGATGCGGATCACATTGGTCATGTGGCCGGAGAAGGTGGAAAGGTTCTGGGTGATGGACTGGCTGTCGCCGATATCACAGAGGAAAGCGTCCCGCAGGGCTACCACGCTGCCCTCGCCGCAGGGGATGTGCAGCCCGCACTGAGCCATCAGGCACAGCAGGCCCACCGTTTTCACGCAGACCGTTTTGCCGCCGGTATTGGGACCGGTGATGACCACGCCGGTGGTAGCGTCCTCCACGATGAAGTTCAGGGGCACGGCCTTTTCCCTGTTCAGCAGGGGATGGCGTGCGTTGCGCAAAAGGATGCGCCTTTCACCGGTGAGTTCCACTTCCCGGGCGTCCATCTGCTGGCTGAGCTTGGCCTTGGCGAACAGCGCGTCCAGCTCGGTCATCAGGCGCATACCGCGGCGGATCTCCGTTTCCGCCTCCGCTACCCGGTCGCTGAGGGCATAAAGCACGCGGCGCTCTTCTTCATCGGCCATGAGCGCCACGCTGTCCAGCTCCTGGCGCAGGGGAACGATGCTGGAGGGCTCCATGAACACCGTTGTTCCCTTGGCGGAGACGTCCACCGCAGTACCGCCGAAGGCGCTCTGGAATTTGCGCTGCACAGGCACCACATAGCGGCCGGCGCGGGTGGTGATGTAGCTGTCCGCCAGGTATTGCTTGCGGCTTTGCAGGATGCGGTTCAGCTTGTCACGGATGGCGGTCTCCAGGTTCTCATGCCTGCGGCGCAGGTCGCGCAGGAGGCTGCTGGCCTCGTCCAACACCTTATCCTCCCGGACGGAGGCTTCGATATCCCGGCACAGGTCGCTCAGGTCAGGCAGCTCCATACGATAGGCGGCGATGCCCGCGCTCTGTCCCGCCACGCCGGAAAGGTACGCTTCCATGCGGCGGCAGCTGACGGCGAAGCTCATCACGCCGGCGAGCTGCTCCGGGGTGAGCATGCCGCCCATGACGCTTTCGCTGACGGACTCCTCCAGCCCGTCCATGATGGCCAGCGGCGGCGAGCCGGCCGCGTCCAGCACCCGGCGGGCGGCGGTGGTGGCCTCCATCCGGCTGCGGCAGACGGCTTCCTCCATGCTGGGGGCAAGCTGCGCCAGCTCGTCACGGGCGGTCTGGGATACAGCCAGCTCCTGCATCTGTGCGATGATTTGGGGAAATTCCAATGTGATGTGATCCTGATTCATTTTGCTCGACTCCTCATGATGTGATGCGGCATGAGGAAATTGGAAGCGGCATGGCTCAAACAGCACGCAAAAAGCGCGACCAAACTGGCCGCGCTGGATGTTCCCGCAGCGGAGGCTTGGTCATCGGGCTGTGTGAAAGAGCAAAAACGCATAAGCAAACAAGCGGTCATGCCACCGCTGCGAGCCTCGCGCTCATGCCGTTACAGCACCGACAACATACTTACCTCCGGGGATTTAGGATGGATCCATTATATATTGAGGGAAGCGGGCTTGTCAAGAGGGCGGGATTTTTGGGCAGTACTTGCCTGTGGGATGTACTTTCTCATTGACAATTCAATCACAATGCACTATTCTATTGATGTATGCGTTAATTGCACCTACATGAACAGGAGGTTGCTTTTTCTATGAATAAACCCGTTGTTTTGGTCGTGATGGACGGCGTGGGCGAAACCCCCGAGACCCTGGGCAACATGGTGCTCTCCGCCACCACTCCCACCCTGGACGAGCTTAAGGCCAATCACCCCTGGCAGGTCATCAAGGCGCACGGCGCGGCCGTGGGTCTGCCCTCCGATGACGACATGGGCAACTCTGAGGTTGGCCACAACGCACTGGGCTGCGGCCAGATCTACTCCCAGGGCGCGAAGCTGGTGAACGAATCCATCGAGTCCGGCAAGATCTACACCTCTGAAGCCTGGAAGGACCTGGCCGGCAACTGCAAGCAGAACGGCTCCACCATGCACTTCATCGGCCTGCTTTCCGACGGCAACGTGCACTCCAACATCAGTCACCTGATCGCCATGCTTGGCCAGGCCAAGGCTGAGGGCATCGCCCGCGTGCGCTGCCACATCCTGCTGGACGGCCGCGACGTGCCCGCCACCTCCGCCCTGGACTATGTGCAGCAGCTGGAGGACGTGCTGGCTACCCTGAACGACGCCACCTTCGACGGCAGGATCGCCTCCGGCGGCGGCCGCATGCAGGTCACCATGGACCGCTACCAGGCCAACTGGGCCATGGTCAAGGCCGGCTGGGAGACCCACGTCCACGGCGAGGGCTGTCTGTTCGCCTCCGCCAAGGAAGCCATCGAGACCTACCGTGCCGAGCTGGGCGTCATCGACCAGGATCTGCCCGCCTTCGTCATTGCCGAGAACGGCCAGCCCGTGGGCAAGATGAACGACGGCGACTCCGTGATCCTCTTCAACTTCCGCGGCGACCGCGCCCAGGAGATTTCGATGGCCTTCGACGGCGACGAGACCTTCGCTCACTTCGACCGCGGCGTGGTGCCCCAGGTGAAGTACGCCGGTATGCTGCAGTATGACGGCGACCTGAACATCCCCAAGGCCTTCCTGGTGAATCCCCCGGAGATCCGCCACACTCTCACCGAGCTGCTGGTGGAAGCCGGCATCCCCGAGTATGCCTGCTCCGAGACCCAGAAGTACGGCCATGTGACTTACTTCTGGAACGGCAACCGCAGCGAGAAGTTCTCCGAGGCGCTGGAGGACTGGGACGAGGTTCCCTCCGACGTGCGCTCCTTTGACGAGTGCCCCTGGATGAAGGCCACCGAGGTCACCGACCTGGTCATCGCCGCGCTGGAAAAGGGCAAGTACGGCTTCATCCGCTGCAACTTCCCCAACGGCGACATGGTAGGCCACACCGGCAATGTGCTGGCTACCGAGATCGCTGTGGAAACCGTTGACCTGTGCCTTAACCGCATCAAGAAGGCCTGCGACGAGCACGGCGCCATCCTGCTGGTGACCGCCGACCACGGCAACGCCGACCAGATGCTGGAGAAGAACAAGAAGGGCGGCATCGCTCCCCGCACCGCTCACAGCCTGAACCCCGTTCCCTTCATCGTCTACGACAAGGACGAGAAGCACGAGCTGAAGGAAGGCAGCCACTTCGGCCTGGCCAACGTGGCCCCCACCGTGGCCGCCCTGCTGGGCCTGAAGCCCTACGATTGCTGGGAAGAATCCATGCTCAAGTAATCGCGCAAAGCCAACGCAACTCCCCTGCCGGACACGGAACGCCGTGTCCGGCTTTTTCCATCCTCGCCCCTTGCTTGACGAATCAGGCCCAAAACAGTATAATATTTCCTATCTTTGCTGCGGCGCTGCCCGCCGCATGATCCGACAGGAGGAAACAAGCGAAATGAAAAAGAACCGCAAGCGCGCCAATGGCAAAACCAAGTCCATCATCGCGCTGACCATCGTGCTGGCGCTGACCATCGTCATCGGCGTGGTGGGCGTGACCGGCGTTTCCATGGGCGCATACAGGCTCAAGGGCTGGATGCCCACCACTGACGCCGCCAACTGGCCCGCGGCCCTGGGCCTTGGCCTTGACCTGCGCGGCGGCGTTTATGTGGAATATTCCGCCGCCCAGCCCACCGACAGCGAGGCCAACTTTGATACCCTGATGGAAGGAACCATCAGCGTGATCCAGCACCGCCTGACTGACAAGGGCTACGCGGAAAGCACCGTGCAGCGCCTCGGCAGCAACGGCCTGCGCGTGGAGATCCCCGATGTGTCTGATCCCTCCGCCGTGCTGGAGCTCATTGGCAATCCCGCCAAGCTGGAGTTCAAAACGCCCGACGGCAACGTGTTCATGGAAGGCTCCATGGTGGAAACCGCCGGCTATTACTACGACCAGGGCGACCATCAGGTGTCCTTTAACCTCACCAGCGAGGGCGCGAAGATCTTTGCCGACGTGACCGCCGCCAATATCGGCAACACGCTGGGCATCTACCTGGACGGCGAACTGCTGATCGATCCCGTGGTGGAAAGCGCCATCACCGGCGGCAGCGGCGTGATCAACGGCATGGGCTCCGCCGAGCGTGCCCAGACCATCGCCGCCCAGATCCAATCCGGCGCGCTGCCCCTGGAGCTGACCCAGCAGAAGGTGGATACCGTCTCCGCCACCCTGGGCAACGACGCCCTTTCCACCTCCGTTACCGCCGCGATCATCGGCATCGCGCTGGTGATGCTGCTGATGATCATCCGCTACCGCCTCAATGGCGTGGTGGCCTCCTGGGCGCTGTGCATCTATATCATCGTGCTGTTCCTGCTGCTGGCCATCCTGCCCGGCATCCAGCTGACGCTGCCCGGCCTGGCCGGCATCGTGCTGGGCATCGGCATGGCGGTGGACGCCAACGTGATCATCTTCGAGCGCTTCAACGAGGAGGTCCGCAACGGCCGCCCGCTGAAGGCCGCTGTCCGCGCCGGCTTCAAGAATGCCATGTCCGCCGTGCTGGACGCCAACATCACCACCCTGATCGCCGCCGTGGTGCTGCTGATCTATGGCACCGGCTCCATCCAGGGCTTCGCCAAGACGCTGCTGCTGGGCGTGGTGGTCTCCATGTTCACGGCCATCGTCGTCACCCGTTTCCTCATGCGCCACATCATCAATCTGGGCGCTGCCAATGAAAAGCTGTTCACGTCCGGCGTGAAGGCTGTGAAGGAGGGACAGGTATGACCATCAAGAACCATTCGAAGATCTGCCTGATGGTCTCCGCGGCCATCATGGTGATCGCGATCGTGCTCTCCATGCTGGGCATGGGCATCAATCTGGGCATTGATTTTTCCGGCGGTCTGGCCATGCAGTATAACATGGGCGGCGCCTTTGAGGAAAGCGACGTGAGCAACGCCCTGAAGGAAATGGGCGTGGATGTGTTCACCGTGACCACCCAGGGCGCCAACAAGGACGAGGTCACCGTGCGTATCAAGTCCGTCGGCCAAAGCGACGTTCAGGCCGTGCAGACTGATTTTGAGCAGCGCATGAAGGAAACCTACCCCGAAATGACCCTGTCCGGCGATGTGAACTATGTGGGCCCCGTGGCCGGCGCCACCCTGCTGAAGAACGCCTTCTGGTCCGTGGTGATCGCCAGCGCGCTGATGCTGATCTACATCGCCATCCGCTTTGATTTCAACTCCGGCCTCGCCGCCGTGACCGGCCTTGTGCACGACGTGCTGATGATGCTGGCCTTCATGGTGCTCCTGCGCAACGTGGTGCAGATGAACTCTTCCTTCATCGCCGCCATGCTGACCATCGTGGGCTACTCCATCAACAATACCATCGTCATCTTCGACCGCATCCGCGAGAACGCCCGCAAGATGCCCGCCGATGACCGCGTTGACGTGGTGAACCGCTCCATCAGGGAATGCATGGGCCGCACCATCAACACCACGCTGACCACCCTGATCACCATCACCGCGCTGTATGTGCTGGGCGTGGACGCCATCAAGGAATTCGCGCTGCCCATCATCATCGGCATTCTCAGCGGCGTGTACTCCGCCAACATGATCAATGGCTACATCTGGGCCGCCCTGGAAAACCGCAAGCTCCGTAAAAAGGCATGACCAAAGGGGCTCTGCCCCTTTGGAAACCCTGCCCAGGGGCTCTGCCCCTGGGGATCCCGGCAGAGGCTCTGCCCCTGCACCCCGCGAAGGGCCCTTCGGCCCTTTCGAAACCCACTTTCTGTGTTGAAAGTGGGTTTTTTCTTTGCGGCATCTGGGGTGCAAAAAAGCCGCATGACAGGCTGTCATGCGGTGTGATGATTATCCTTTTTTGTTGGGGCGGCGGTTGATCCGCTGCACGGGCCTGGCCAGCTGGGTGGGTTTGGAGGCGGATTTCAGCTTACCGTCCTTGCCAATGGTGATGGGCTGGCCTGCCTTGGGCAGGGGCTTGCGCTTCTCGGTCACGGCCTGGCCGCTGGCGCTGACCTTTTTGGGCATGGCGGCGGCTTTGCCAAGCTTGGCCATGCGGGCCGCCTTGGCCAGCTGCCGCGCGGCTTCCTTTTCCTTGGGATCGGTGGGCGTCAGCACCTGCATGGGCCAATCGCTCTTCTCCTCCCGGAGATTCTTCTTGATAAGCTTTTCCACCTGACCCAGCTGCTTGATCTCGTCGATGCAGCAGAAGGAAATGGCCTTGCCCTCCCGGCCCGCGCGACCTGTGCGGCCGATGCGGTGCACATAGGCTTCGGGCTCCATGGGCAGGTCGTAGTTGAAAACGTGGCTCAGGCCGGCGATGTCGATGCCCCGGGCGGCGATGTCCGTGGCAATGAGCACCTTGCACTGGCCGGACTTGAACTTGCTCAGCGCGGCCTGGCGGGCGCCCTGACTCTTGTCGCCGTGGATGGCGCAGCTGTCGATACCCGCCTTCTTCAATTCGCGTACGATGCGGTCAGCGCCGTGCTTGGTGCGGGAGAACACCAGCGCGTTCTCCACATCCGGCTGACTCAGCAGGTGGGCCAGCAGGTGCTTCTTGTTGGCCTTGTCCACATAGTACAGGCACTGATCGATGGCCTGCACCGTGGAGGAAACAGGATCCACCTTCACGCTCTCAGGCTGATGGAGCAGATCCATGGCCAGCTTTTCCACCTCGGCGGGCATGGTGGCGGAGAACAGCAGCGTCTGGTGCTTGTCAGGCAGCTTCTGGGCAATGCGGCGCACATCATGGATGAAGCCCATATCCAGCATACGGTCGGCCTCGTCCAGCACGAAGGTCTCCACCCAATCCAGGCGCACGTAGCCCTGATTCATCAGGTCCCACAGCCGGCCGGGGCAGGCCACCACCACATCGGCTCCGCGATGCAGGGCGTCCACCTGGGCCTGCTGGCCCACGCCACCGAAGATCACCGCCGGGGTCACCGGCAGCTTTTTGCCGTACTGAACGAAATTGTCATAGATCTGCTGCGCCAACTCCCGGGTAGGCGTCAGGATCAGCGCGCGGATCACGCAGGCTTCGCCCTGCTTGCGGGGGTTTTTGCACAGGTTCTGGATCATCGGCAGGGCGAAGGCCGCCGTTTTGCCGGTGCCGGTCTGGGCGCAGCCCAGCACGTCTTTGTTTTCCAGCACCAGCGGGATGGTGGCCTTCTGGATGGGGGTGGGCTCCTCATAGCCGGAGCGCTTTACATTCTGCAATAATTGAGGGATCAATCCCAGGGATTCAAACGTCATACACACGATCCTATTCTTTGATCTCAGCGCGCCGAAAAACGCGCCATTTTTTATTATATCACATCCTGCCGCCATTGACAATCCGCCTCCCGGGCTTTATCATCATATGTATTGAATGAACTGGAGGCGTTTCCATGGAGCGTTTTGCTGTCAACCCCGGCGAGAAGCTTATCCTGCCCAACGATCCCATGATCCGGTACTCCGGCCGTATCGACGATGAGGATCCCTCCGCCTACGGCTTTGAATTTGTTGCCACAGGGCTGAAGGTGCGCGTCACCGGCGGCGTTCTGAAGGTGTGCATCACCAACCGCACCAACTATTGGCAGAGCCGCCTGGGCGTTATGGTGGATGGCCGGCTCCATGCCGCGCTCCTGCCCGAGAACGGGCAGGCCGTCATCGATCTTTCCGGCTTCCTGCACGAAGGTGTGAACGACGTACACGTCTTCAAGCGGCAGGATTCCAGCCACGCTTTCACCTTCCACGGTCTGATCATCGCGGAAAACGGCCATCTGCTGCCTCCGCCGGAGCGCCTCCCCCGCCGCATGGAGGTCTATGGCGACAGCGTCTCCGCGGGCGAGGTCAGCGAGGCGGAGGAATACGCCGGCAAGCCCGATCCCCAGCACAACGGCGAATACTCCAACGTGTGGTGGAGCTACTCCTGGCTCACCGCCCGCAAGCTGGG
>SVGJ01000076.1 GCA_015056415.1 Clostridiales bacterium | reverse complement strand
TGGGTGGTGATGTGCTGGAAGCCGCCCTCCTCCGTGCGGGGCAGGCCGGTCATGACCCAGTTGGCCCAGTCCTCGATCAGAGGACGGTACGTTTCGTCACCGGTTTCCTCGTAGAGCATGGTCATGGTCAGCATGGGCGCGGTGGTGTTGATATTGCGCACCGGCAGTCCGCGCTCGATGTGCTGGGCATACCAGACCTTGATATCCTCCAGATCGCTCTGGCTGCGGGTCTTCAGGTACACCTTCATCATCGCGTACATGGCAACGCCCTGAGGCCACTCCCAGGTGGAGAGATTCATGTGATCCTCGGGGTTGCCAGCGCCGCCCTGACGGGTGGCATACAGGCGGCTCATGACCAGCTTGGCGATCTCATTGTAATTCATGTTTCATTCCTCCGTATATGGTGGTGGATGATGTCAGTATAGCAGATTTGTCGAGGAAAGACAAGGGAGGGGCGCTGCCCCTCCACCCCGCGAAGGGTCTTCGACCCTCTCGACACCCTTCTCGCGGTGGAGCCGGATTGGCCTTTGGAGGTGTGCGCGCGTGCAGGCTGCGCATTGGTGGTGTTGAGCGTCCGGCCGCTCATCGGCCGGGCTATGGAGTTGCGCGCAGGTACAGCTTTGCTGCGTGAGCTTTGGCTCGGATCTGTGAATAAGTTCACAGAGTCCTCGCGTCGCGCACAGTTGACTTCACATGCATTGTAGTGAGAGGCGGCCCCCTCCTGCGGAGGGGTACGGGATAGTCATTGAACAAGGGGCACTCGTCAAGGCTCCCCTGCGTAGGGGAGCTGTCGCCGTCAGGCGACTGAGGGGTTCACGCATCAGTTCCTGCTTACCCCAGCTTCAGCACCATATCAAAGTGCATCTGCTTGGTTTCCTTGACGCGGGTCCGGGACATGTAGCACACCTTGAGGATGTTGCCGCATTCGCTCTTCTCCAGGAAGAATTCCGGGGCCTTGGCGTCCAGGGCAACGGTCAGGCCGGGCAGCAGCCACTTGTCCGCAGAAATCTCGGCGGACGCACATACACCGGGGTATTCGATCTCGAAGTACAGCTTCACGTCGCGGTTGACGCGGAAGTCCACATCCAGGGTCAGGTGTTCGCGGTCGCACACGCCGTCAAAGAGCACGGTATGCATGTGCTGCATGTCTCCGTCGGGGGCGGAGCGCAGCACCTTGATGGTGCCCAGACCCTTTCCCCCCCGCCAGAAGACCACCAGCGGGTGCAGCTGATAGCTGGGGTTCTCGCTGCCGGAGAGCGCGCCGGTCATCAGATCAGGGCTGATCCAGGCGGTAGCGGTGCACAGGGCGTCGTTGTTTTCCGGATCCTCGCGCTCGCTGAGCTCGCGGAACTGGCGACGGATGGTGACGTCCTCCTTGGGCTCAGTCAGGCCCTTTTCAACTTCCGGCGGCAGGTTGATCGCGCCAAAGACCATCAGCGTGTTGCTGTTGGTTTCCGCCGTCACAGGATGCAGGGGGAACTTCTCCTCGCCCAGCGCCCAGTAGAGCATCGCATGGAAATTGGTATGCACGCCCATCTCCAGCTCATACGCGCGGGAGTAGGGACCGCAGAAGTTCATCATGGCAGGGTTGTAGAAGATCATCATGTCCTGCCAGATGCCGCTTTCCAGAATCTCGCCCAGCTCACGCAGGCGTTCGTTGGAACCATATCGTCCCCAGAAGCCCAGGGTAGCCAGATCCACGCCGCAGTAGGTAGGAGAATTGTACTCCGCCGCACCGTGGTACTGCAGGTACTTCTCCACCATCATTTCGGCGTATTCAACGGCGTAGTCGCGCCATTCCTTCACATCAAAGCGCACGCCGAAGTAATCCAGCAGGAACACATGCATGCACTGGATGTTGGTGTTCAGCGGGCTGAAGCGGGTCTTGCTGCGGACGATGGCGCCTTCCATGCCGATGCGGCTGGAATGCTCGATGATGCGGATGCACTCTTCGCTCAGCTTGTCGGCGTAGTGCTCCAGGAGCATCGCATAGCACATCAGCACAAATTCGCGGCTGTTGGGCTCGTAATTCGTCCAGACAATGGGCTGGGTCTCCACGGTGGAGAGGTTCAGGTGCTGCTCGATAGCTGCGGCATGCTCCGCCAAAGCAGGATCATCCTGGAGGCGCAGGCGGAAAGCGTCCACCATGCGCTCATAGAACACGTCCATGTAGTAGCGGCCATACAGACCCAGGCGCTCGTAGTCCAGCACGCCTTCCGGGCAGGCGGGACGGGTCTGCTTGTCAAAGCAGCCGTGGAAGATCTCCTTGGGGATGTCGTACTGGGTGGCAGCGACGGCCTTGATGATGGCCTCCACCTCTTCCACACAGCCGGGCTCCTCCAGCAGCATCAGGCCCAGGGCGTAGTACATCGTGCCGCGGGCGGAATAATGGGGCTTGCCGTCCACCATGCGGCCCATCAGGTGAGCCTGCGGGTCATACCCCGGACGGATCATGTCCATGGCCTCGTTCACAAGGATCTGACCTTCCTTGCTCAAGCCGTTGTAGAAGGTGCTGGGCATATGCATATCCTCCTTATTCATTCGCCCCAAGGGCAGGGTCGTTCTGGTCGAACTTGAACACGAAGCCGCAGAAGATCACCGTCACCACCGCGACCATCACGCCTGAAAGCAGGAACAGCGGCCGGATGCCGATCCAGTCCGCCAGCATGCCGCCCAGGTAGGACGAAATAAGGATGCTGGCCACGTTCTGGATGGTGGCGGAGAGAGTCTGCACGGAGGTCTTGAGCTGCGGCGCGACCATCCTGCTCAGCAGGAGCGCAAAGGTCACCGTCTCCAGGATGTTGATGAAGTTGCCGCAGTAGACGACGAAGAGCGTCGTCGTGCCGGTGGCGAAGAAGCAGACGATCCAGCGGACAGCGGTGATCGCGCCGAGGATAAAGAGCATCAGCCGGGGACCGAGCTTGCGCAGGAATTTGTCCGCCATGAACAGGAAGGGGATCTCGATCGCCGCAGCGACGGACAGCATCGTGCCATACAGCTGATTGGATCCGCCCATGTCATCGGTAAAATAAATGCCGAAGTAGGAACGGCACAGATTCGTGAACACATTGATCAGGATCTGGAACAGGATCAGCATCAGGATGGGCTTGGACTTGAACAGCACCATCGGGGAGATCTTCTTGCCCTCGCTCTTGCGGTTGTGCCCCTTCATCCGAGGCAGGAGGGAGATCAGCAGGATGTTGAGCAGGCAGATGGCGCTATATAAGATGAAGGTTTTCTCCACGCCTTTTTCCTGGGCGGAAACAACGCCCACCAGGCTCATCATCAGCGCGTAGCCCACCGCTCCCATCATGCGGATGGGGCCGTAGGGCTTGCCCGACTGCTCGGAGTATTCCACCGACAGCGTGGTATTCAGCGGATGCTGGAAGTTGCGGAAGATCGCGTAGCCGGTGTAGATCAGCAATATATAGATGAAGTTTTTGTTCAGCAGGATCAGCGGATAGAGCAGCGCGCTCATGAGCACCATGCCCTGCAGCACGCGGTTCTTGGATTTCGCGCTGTCCGTCAGCACGCCGAAGACCGGCTGGAACACCAGCGCCACCAGGCTCGCCGTGCCGGTGATGGTGCCGATCATCGTCTTCGTGAAGCCGATGCTGTTCAGGTGGATCTGAAAGTAGCTGTTCGTGGTATCCATCATAAAGAAGGCGGCGTTGAACAGCAGGAAAGCCAGGTACGGCGGGAAGGTTTTTCTCTCCTTGGCAGCCATGCGGATGCATCTCCTTTGCGCAGGATCGTTCGCGATCAATTTATGAGCAACTTTTGATAATATTATCATGTAAAGCACTTTCATGTCAATAGAGGCAAAACAGAAAAAACGTTTTCGGACGGTCGGGATGCTCCGATTTATGAAGTTTTTGCACAATCCAACCCATTTCTCGTTGGCAACTTCCCCCATATCGCCCATTTTGAACATCCTGGCAAAAATTGGTTTCAATTTTCCAAGATGCGTTTTTCAGCCGCAAAAATAGAAAAAACGGCTAACTTTTGAACAATTTACTCATTTTTCACTTGACAAATACCTCATAACACGTTATATTTATTAATAGCTAAGTTGTACGTGAACCCGCCGCGGAGGTGCGGCAGTTTTTGCGTCCCCATTCGGTTCCTGCAACACCCGTTTCCACTGGCAGCAGGCACTCCTCTCCGGAAGGCTGCCGCCGTAACATAACAAAGGAGGAATCCTGCGATGACTGCCAT
>SVGJ01000075.1 GCA_015056415.1 Clostridiales bacterium | reverse complement strand
ATCGGTGAAAAAGCCGTAGCTGTCCAGGCTGCTTTCCTGCTGGGGGTAGGCGCTGTGATAGGCATCGGGGAGGGCCCGGAGCAGGTTATGCATGGCTTCGAAATAGCCGATGTAGTCCACGGCATTGCAATCGAAAACATAGGCCAGGGGCTTGCCGTCCAGACAGCAGACGGTCAGGGCGGTGTTTTTATCCATCACATAATAGTAGAAGCTGTTGTATTGTACGCGGCCAAGGGTAAAGGACAGGAACGAACCGGGCATGCCCGTAATATAGGCCTCGTGATCCGCCGCATAAGCCACCTGGTCAATGCCCATGGCGTCAAAGAAAACCTTCACTTCACGGGGCATAGCGTCCTCCGCCAGGGCAGGCATGGCGGCAAGCATCAACACCAGGGCGCAAACGAAAGCAAAGATCTTCTTCATACCGGGTTTCTCCTTCGTTCTCAGCTTTTCGCGAAAAGGGCCACGTTTTCTACCCCGCTGGTCCAGGCAAACATGTCCACGGGCTGAACCTTTTCCAGGTGATAGCCAGCCTCCTGTAACAGGGCTGCGTCACGGGCCTGTGTGGCCACGTTGCAGCTCACATACACGATGCGCCGGGGCCCGGCCTTGGCCATGGCGTGAATGACCTTCTCGTCCAGGCCCTTGCGGGGGGGATCCACCACGATCACATCCGGGCGGAGGCCCTCGTCCACCAGGCGGGGCAGTACGTCCTCGGCAGCGCCCACGCGGAAGTCCGTGTTGGTGATGCCGTTGCGCCGGGCATTCTGTTTGGCGTTATCGATGGCCTGGGGCACGATCTCGATGCCCAGGGCGGTCTTGCAATGGCGGGCCATCATCAGGGTAATGGTACCTGCGCCGCAGTAAACATCGCAGAGGGTGTCATCGGAAGAGAGCTCTGCAAAATCCAGGGCAGTTTGGTAGAGCACCTCCGTCTGGCTGGGGTTTACCTGGAAGAAAGCGGCGGGAGACAGATCGAACCGCAGGCCGCAGAGAACGTCCTCCAGGGTGTCCCGTCCAGCGATGGTGCGGAACTTTCTTCCTAATATGACATTGGTCTTGTCACGGTTCTCATTGAGGATCACGCTCACCGCGCCGCGCTGCATCAGGGCGTTGGCCAGCTCCTTCTCCCTGGGCAGGGAGGAGCCGTTCACCACCAGGGTTACCATGGCCTCGCCTTTGCGGTTCACGCGGATGACGATGTGGCGCATCAGCCCGGTGTGGGTTTCCTCCACATAGGGAGCAATGCGGTTGGCCCGCATCCAGTCCAGCAGAGCCTGGCAGAGCTGATCGGCAGGGTGCATGGCGTTGGGGCAGTGGTCGATGGGGATCAGCGCATGGCTGCGGGGAGCAAAGAAGCCCACCCGGGGCGCGTCCGCTGTGCCGCCCACGGGCAGGGCGGTCTTGTTGCGGTAGGCAGAGGGTTCCTCCATGCCCAGCACGGGAGGCACATTGATCTGAATATGCCCGATGCGCTGGAAGCAGTCCTTCACCTGCTGGCGCTTGGCCTCCAGGGTGGCTTCATAGCTCATATGGCGGCAGGAGCAGCCGCCGCAGCGGGGATAAGCAGGGCAATCCGGCACCCGGCGGATGGGGGCGGGGGACTCCGGCTTGCCCTCCATGCGGCCAAAGGCGAAGCGCTTCTGCTCCTTCACGATGCGCACGTGGGCAGTCTCTCCGGGGAGCATACCCGGCACGAACACGGCCATGCCCTCGTGGCGGCACACGCCCTCCATGTCGGCGCCAAGGGCATCAGCGGTGAGGGTCAGCACATCGTTCTTCTTCATGGGAGCCTCCGGGTTTCTTCAATAATACAGCGGAATCATGGTATCACGTTTTGGGGGATTTGGCAATCATGCAAAAGCCCCCGGAGTTACTCCTCCGAGGGACATAGGGAACCGGGTTACTGTTTGGCTCCGCACTCGGGACAGAAATTGGGCATTTCATCTACCCCAAAGAGGTAGTGGCAGTTGTCGCAGCTGGTCTTGAACTGCGGCTTTGGCGCGCCGCATTCGGTGCAGAAATTGCGATGGTTGATATGACCGCATTCCCCGCAGGACCATTCATTGATAATCCTGAAGGGGATATCGTTGTCCAGGCAGTATTGATGAGCGTAGGAGTCCAGAGTGACATAAACAGCTTCAAAAAAGAAGCAGCCGTAAAACGGGGAATGTCCGATGCTCGTAACACTGTCCGGCAGCATAATGTTTTCCAGGGCATTGCAGTGGATAAACGCATACTTCCCGATGCTTGTAACACTGTCCGGTAGCGTGATGTTTTTCAGATTGTCACAGGAGCAAAACGCATTATCCCCGATGCTCGTAATACTGTCCGGCAGCGTGATGCTTACCAGGGTGCGGCAGTAGGAAAATGCATCATCCGCGATGGTAAGGGTTCCCTCTGGTACGGCATATTCCTCAGCGGTAATTGCGCTGGGGAAGCATATCAGTTTCTTTTCAGCTTTGTTGAACAGAGCGCCATCGATTGTTGCATACATAGAATGGTCAGGCGAGATCTGGATATCCAGCAAACTTATACAAGAAGAAAAAGGCGAGTTTCCCATGGTGACCAGGCTATCCGGTAGCGTGACGCTTGTCAGGTAGAGACAGTAGTCAAACGCACGGTCTTCGATGCTCGTAACACTATCCGGCAGCGTGATGCTTGTCAGGCTGCCACAGCCGTAAAAAGCATGATACCCGATGCTTGTTACGCGATATCCGTCCAGTTCAGAGGGCACTTCCAATTGGATGGCTTTTCCGGTGTAGTCCGTGATTTGTGCTGTTCCATCTTCCAGCAGGACATATTGATAATCCCCGCTGGTATATTCAGCAGGGTTATCCTCCGCCGCGCAGGGCAAAGCAAAGCAGAGCAACAAAGCAACCAGCAGCCACAGTTTCTTCATGTGCAAATTCTCCTTTGATATTGCTGTTGCCATTATAGCACAGGCAGGGCGGCGGCCGCAAGGGAAGCTCCCTCAGTCGGGCCTGCGCCTGGATCAGCCTCCCCCTTGAGGAAGATGGCTGAGCGCAGCGAAGACGAAAGGAATCCCCCACATCCTGTGGACTGCGGCGGCATCAGCCACAATTCGTCATTTTTTTCACAAAAAGAATGGGAAAAAGCTGATTACCCTATTGCAAAATACAGGAAAATTGGGTAAAATATTAGACGGAACATTCCGCGAACATATTAAGGAGGTACATTCCAATGGCTGTTAAGGTTGCTATCAATGGCTTCGGCCGCATCGGCCGTCTTGCTTTCCGTCAGATGTTCGGCGCTGAGGGCTACGAAATCGTGGCTATCAACGACCTGACCAAGCCCGAGATGCTGGCTCACCTGCTGAAGTACGACACCGCCCAGAAGGGCTACTGCGGCGCCATCGGCGAGAACAAGCACACCGTCGAGGCTACCGAGGATTCCATCATCGTCGACGGCAAGGAGATCAAGATCTACGCCGAGAAGGACGCTGCCAACTGCCCCTGGGCTGCCCTGGATGTGGACGTCGTGCTGGAGTGCACCGGCTTCTACTGCTCCAAGGAAAAGTCCATGGCCCACATCAACGCTGGCGCCAAGAAGGTCGTCATCTCTGCCCCCGCCGGCAACGACCTGCCCACCGTTGTGTTCTCCGTTAACGAGAATACCCTGACCAAGGAAGACAAGATCATCTCTGCCGCTTCCTGCACCACCAACTGCCTGGCTCCCATGGCCAAGGCCCTGAACGATACCTATCCCATCCAGAGCGGCATCATGACCACCGTGCACGCTTACACCGGTGACCAGATGATCCTGGACGGCCCCCATCGCAAGGGCGACCTGCGTCGTGCCCGTGCCGGCGCCCAGAACATCGTGCCCAACTCCACCGGCGCTGCCAAGGCCATCGGCCTGGTCATCCCCGAGCTGAACAAGAAGCTGATCGGCTCCGCCCAGCGCGTGCCCGTCTGCACCGGCTCCACCACCCTGCTGGTTGCCGTTGTTAAGGGCCAGGATGTGACCAAGGAGTCCATCAACGCCGCCATGAAGGCTGCCGCTTCCGCTTCCTTCGGCTACACCGAGGAGCAGCTGGTGTCCTCCGACATCATCGGCATGACCTACGGCTCCCTGTTCGACGCCACCCAGACCATGGTCGCCAAGATCGACGACGACACCTATCAGGTGCAGGTTGTGTCCTGGTACGACAACGAGAACTCCTACACCTCTCAGATGGTCCGCACCATCAAGTACTTCGCTGAGCTGAACTAATTGATTTAGTTGGCTTTGCGGGTTCTCAGGTGAAAGCGAGAATTTCGTCTGGTACGTAAAATGTTGATTTGGTACGGTAAACCTTCCA
>SVGJ01000044.1 GCA_015056415.1 Clostridiales bacterium | reverse complement strand
ACGGCGCCGGCATGCGCTCCATCAACAACGTGGTGGACATCACCAACTTCATCATGCTGGAGACCGGCCACCCCATGCACGCCTTTGACCTGGACATGGTGGAAGGCAACCACATCATCGTCCGCAAGGCTGTGGAAGGCGAGCACATCACCACCCTGGACGGCAAGCAGCACGACCTGACCCCCGGCCAGCTGGTGATCTGCGACGCCGTGAAGCCCTCCTGCGTGGCTGGCGTCATGGGCGGCGAGGAATCCGAGATCACCGGGAAGACCCACACCATGATGTTCGAGTGCGCCGTGTTCGACCGTGCCGCCACCCGCGTCACCAGCCGCACTCTGGGCATCCGTACCGAGTCCTCCGGCCGCTTCGAGAAGGGCGTCTCCGTGAAGACCGCCATGGAGGCCATGCAGCGCGCCTGCCAGATGATCAATGAGCTGGACGCCGGCGACGTGGTTTCGGGCATCATCGATATCTATCCCGAGCCCGCCCAGGAGCAGGTCATCACCGGCAGCTGCCAGCGCATCGCCCGCCGCACCGGCGTGGACATCCCCGCTGATGATATCGTGCGCATCCTGAAGGATCTGCACTTCGGCGTGGAGCGCGACGGCGATCAGCTGACCGTCACCGTGCCCGACTACCGCCAGGATGTGGACGGCGAGGCCGATCTTTCCGAGGAGGCCCTGCGCGTCTTCGGCTACGACAAGATCCCCTCCACCCTGCTGCGCGGCGATACCACCCCCGGTGGCCGCAGCGACCGCATGCGCCTCAAGGACGAGGTGGCCCGCCACCTCACCGGCATGGGCTTCTATGAGATCATGAATTTTTCCTTCGTCAGCCCCAAGACGGTGCAGAAGCTGGACATGGGCGAGGATGATCCCCGTTTGGAGCAGCTGCCCATCCGCAATCCCCTGGGCGAGGACACCAGCGTGATGCGCACCACCCTGGCCCCCGATATGCTCTCCACCCTGGCCCTGAACATGAACCACGGCAACGAGGCCGCCCGTCTCTACGAAGTGGCCGCCGTGTTCGACGCCGAGAACCGCACCGAGGAAAACCTGCCCACCGAGACCCAGAAGCTCTGCCTGGGCCTGTACGGCAAGGAGGAGGACTTCTTCACCCTGCGCGGCGTGGTGGAGCGTCTGCTGGGCTACCTGGGCATCCAGACGGTTGTGGAGGCCCGCGGCGAAAGCTATCTGCATCCCGGCCGCAAGGCTGTGCTGATGGCCGGTGACGAGCGCGTCTGCTGCCTGGGCGAGGTGCATCCCGCCGTGCGCGAGGAGTTCGATATGCCTGCCCGCGCTTACATTGCCGAGCTGGACATGGATCAGCTGGCCCGCCTGCGCAAGCCCATGGGCGCCGTGAAGCCCATGCCCCGCTATCCCGCCGTGACCCGCGACCTCTCCCTGGTGATGGCTGAATCCACCAACGTCGGCCCGCTGATGGCTGACATGGCCAAGGCCGCCGGCGCCATCCTGGAGGACGTGAAGATGTTCGATATTTACCGTTCCGCCGCCCTGGGCGAGAACATGAAGTCCGTCGCCTTCTCCTTCATCCTGCGCGGCGCCGATCACACCCTGACCGAGGCCGAGGTCACCAAGGCCATGGACAAGGTCCTCAAGGCCGCCGCCGAAAAGCACAACGCCACTATCCGCGCCTAAAGGGGCTTCGTCCCCCTTAGGGCTCCCCCGGTCAGGGCGCTGCCCTGACAACCCGGCAGAGGCGCCGCCCCTGCACCCCGCTTAAGGAATTTCATCCCTTAAGAATCCCACTTTCGGTATTGGAAGTGGGATTTTCTTTTTGGGGCACGGCTTGCGTGACGTGAGGCAATAGTAAAAGGCTCCCCGGAATAAGGGAGCCTTCCTTATTATAGTTCTGTAAGGAAATCGGTGTATCGCTGTTGGTCCACACCTTCGTCAGGAGTGAGGAAGGTGCAGGTGATGTGGCCCTTGCTCAGCCATTCCTGGTCGCTGTCAGGGGTGAAATCGTAATCCTGATCCATGGGGGTGAGCCAGAAGTATTCGTCGCCCCGGGGGCTTTGGCGTCGCTCGTAGCTGTCCTTGTAGATGTTGTGGGTAATGCCGCACATTTTCGGTTCCTTCAGCTCGTACATATGGACGGGCGGAACGTTCAGGTTGCAGACCGAGAAGGCCGGTGCGGGATAATCCACCAGGCGTTCGCCCAATGCAACGGCCCAATCGGCAAAGAAGGCCAGGGTCTCGGGCGGCGTTTCGTATTCGGCGCTCAGGGCCATGGCAGGAATGCCCTGTAAGGCGGCCTCGCGGGCGGCGCCCACCGTGCCGGAGACAAACACGGCGAAACCTGTATTATAGCCGTGATTGATGCCGCTGATGACCAGGTCAGGCCGCTTTTCACAGATGCTCATAAAGCCGATGCGGCAGCAGTCCACCGGTGTTCCCTCAATGGCCCAGGCCTCCGCGGCGCCATCCATCTCGCGGCGCTTGGCCAGCAGAGGCCGGAATACCGTGCAGGCGTGGGATTTGGCGCTCTGCTGTACGGCAGGCGCGCACACCGTTACGTGGTGACCACGGGCGGCCGCGGCCCGGCACAGCGTGTGCAGGAAGGGACTGTCGAAGCCATCGTCGTTCACAAGCAGGATGTTCATGGGCTTGCCTCCTTATTCCGCGCCCAGCGCCTCCAGGAGAACCTGCACATTGGCGCGCATCACGTCTTCATAGTAGCTCAGGGGGACGTCATTCTCCGGACCGGTGACCACGGGATCCAGCGTGTAGAGCTTCGCCCCGGTCTCACGGGCCAGGGTCTGGGCGGCCATGTCCTCATACTGGGGCTCCACGAAAAGCGGCGGCACGCCCAGCTCCCGCACCAGCTTCACCAGTTCCGCCAGCTTGGCCGGGGAAAGGGAATCGCTGGGTTCCCGGTTCACCACGGCGGCCACGTTCAGGCCATAGGCATTGGCGAAGTACGGGAAGGCCTCGTGGAAGGTGACGATCTCCTTGCGGGGCAGCGCTTGCAGCGCAGCGTCGATCTCGCCGTCCAGCGCGGCAAGGCGGGCCAGGTAGGCGTCCCGGTTGGCGGCGATGGTCTCGGCATGAGCCGGGCAGGCGGCGATCAGGCCCTCGGCCAGGTTGCGCACCATGGTCTGGGCGTTCTCCGCGTCCAGCCACACATGAGCGTTGTATTCGCCGTGAGCATGGTCGTGGTCATGGTCGTGATCCTCTTCGGCGCAGAGCAGCTCGATGCCCGCGGAGGCGTCCACCACCGCCAGCTGCGGGAAGGCGTCCATCACGCCGGTGAGGTAGCTTTCCATGCCCGCGCCGTTGATCAGGAAGGCGTCAGCCCCTGCCAGCTTTTTCATGTCGCCGGTCTGCAGCTGATAATCATGCAGGCAGCCGGTATCCGGCGCGGCAAGGTTGCGCACCTCCACGCCCTCGATCCCCTCGGTCAGGTTCAGGGTGAACAGGTAGATCGGATAGAAGCTGGTCACGATGGTCTCGGCCAGCGAGCCCACGGGAATCAGCATCGCCGCCAGCAGGGCGGCAAGGAATTTCTTCATAGCGGAGGGTTCCTTTCGTTGGTCTCATTCACGAAACGAAGGACAAGGCGATTTTCATGCCTCGTCCTTCAGCCAGGTCATGTAACGCTCCCGGGGATGGTTGTCCCGGATGATCCGGGCCATCAGCGCCTTTTCATCAGCGGATTGGAAATCATCGTACTTCTGATACAGCACCCGCATGGCGCTGAGGCTGCCGGTGCGCAGGGAATAGTCCTTCAGCGTCTGGTAGCTCACAGAATAAACGGTCATGCCCTCGAACATCACGCCCAGCACCGCATCAGCCACATCCGGCAGCTCATCCATGTGGATACGCGCCATCTCGCCGCTGTCCAGCCGCAGGATCATACGGGGGCCGAGGGTGGAATACAGCACATCGAACAGCGCTTGTCCGACCCGCCGTGCCAGATCCTCCAGCGTATCCTTGTAGGGGGCGTAGGATCGCAGCGCGTGAGCGGCCTCCTCGGCAATGGGGGTACCGTCCACCATGTCCGATCCCAGGTAGGGCCGCAGGGCACATTTCACGCTGTATGTGCTGATCGCCACCGGCATCGTCCTCGCCTCCCTTCGCTTTTCTATACTTTTCGACAGGCTTCCCACAATATCCTGTTTTTCCCTGTGGAAAAAACGTCGTCTTACGATCCTGTTAAGTTTTTCATGCGTTTTGGTGACGAAACAGTATATTTATTCAATTTCTGTATGAAAATTCATTTGCAGTACGCAGGTGTTGTGGTTGTAGCCTGGTGGGGCACAATACCTTGTGGGGCAAAGTTATCCACAGCCCCCATGGTTCGGCCTTCTCCACGCCCTTGATATTTAGGGGTTTTCGTGGTATGATAGGTCAGCAGAAAACCTCCCATGAAGTTTTCCACAGGCAAGTTATCCACAGCACACGATGCACCGCAATCGTGGGCTTTTTTTCCCGGCGCGCCCTGCGCATTCACCGGGCATACGCAAGCGGAAGGAAGATACGCATGGACATGAATGAACTTTGGAGCCGCGTATGTGAGCTGCTCAAAGGCGAGATGAATCAAGTTTCATATAAAACCTGGATCGAAACCAACCTGACCCCCGTGAAGCTGGAAAACGATGTGCTGACCCTGCGCATCGGCATCGACGCCATGAAGGTGATGATCAACAACCGGTATGTGCCCCTGATCGCCAACTGCCTGACGCAGGTGGTGGGCCGCCGCATGTCCGTGACCGCGCTGACCCGCAGCGAGCTGGAGAACGACGCCGCCCGCGACCAGGCGGCTGCTTCCAGCAGTCTTTCCGCCGGTTCTGTTCAGCTGAACCCCAAGTATACCTTCGATACCTTTGTGGTGGGCAGCAACAACCGCTTTGCCCACGCCGCCTCCCTGGCCGTGGCCGAATCCCCCGCCGATGCCTATAACCCGCTGTTTATCCACGGCGGCGTGGGCCTGGGCAAAACCCACCTGATGCACGCCATCGGCCACTATGTGCAGCAGCAGTATCCGGAAAAGCGCCTGCTCTACATCACCAGCGAAAACTTCACCAACGAGCTGATCTCCGCTATCCAGCAGAACCGCAACACCGAATTCCGCAACCGCTTCCGCAATGTGGACATCCTCATGGTGGACGATATCCAGTTCATCGCCGGGCGCGACAGTACGCAGGAGGAGTTCTTTCACACCTTCAACGCCCTGCACGCCGCCGGCAAGCAGATCATCCTGACCAGCGACAAGCCCCCACAGGAGATCACCCGCCTGGAGGAGCGCCTTTCCAGCCGCTTCGCCTGGGGCCTCATCGCTGATATCGCCCGCCCCGACATCGAGACCCGCATCGCCATCCTGCGCGAAAAAGCCCGGCAGGATCACGTGAACGTGGGCGATGACGTGCTTGAAATGATCGCCTCCAACGTGGACAGCAACATCCGTGAGCTGGAGGGCAGCCTGACCCGTCTGGTGGCCTACGCCAGCCTGGTGGGCCAGCCCATCACTGCCGAGCTGTGCCAAAGCGCCCTGCGGGACATTTTTGTCAAGCCCAAGGCCCGCAGCATCACCGCCGAGACCATCATGCAAACCGTCAGCGATTACTATGGCATCACCGTGGCCGATCTCATCAGCTCCAGCCGTCGCAGGGAGATCACCGTTCCCCGACAGATCGCCATCTACCTGACCCGCGAGATGACCCCCATGAGCCTGCCGCAGATCGGCCAGGCCTTCGGCAACCGCGACCACTCCACCATCCTGCATTCCTGCAACACCGTTGCCGCCAACATGAAGAGCTCCTCCAGCATGGCCAGCGTCGTCAACGACATCAAAAACCTGGTCAAGGACAGCAAATAAGCAACAAAAAACCCAGCCGCGAAAAACGCAGCCGGGTTTTTTGTTGCCGCTCACCCGCATCGCACCTCGCCCTTTCCGAGGCGTGACCCTTGCCAATCCCCCCAAAGCGGGTTTCGAAAGGGCCGAAGGTCCTTCGCGGGAGTCCAGAGGGCAGCGCCCTCTGGTCAGGGGATCTCTAAGGGGGGCGAAGCCCCCTTAGACGCCGTGCTTGACGCGATCCTTTTCTTCGGCGCGCTTGGCATTGTTGAAGCGGTCCAGGGTGCCTACCAGGTAGCCGGTGATGCGGCGGATGCGGTGGAAGGGCTGGTCGCCGTAGTCGTAAGACAGCTCCACATAGTCGCCGTCCACCTTGATGTCGATACCGAAGGGCTCCTTGCCGAATTTTTCCTTGGCGCGCTGGATGTAAGCGTTGATCTCAGCCTGCTCCAGCTGACCGCCGGTGACAGTAACATTGCATGCCATAGAAAATCACCTCGATGATATTATACACCTTTTTCCTTCGAGTGAAACACTATATATTGTGTTTTTAAGAAAAAATTCTTCCTACTGGTTGTGTTTATGTTCCATCGGACTCTTCTTTTTGCCCAGCACAAAAAGCCTTCGGGCCGTTTTTTTCTGCTTTTCTTCCATTAAAAACACCTCCTGCGGGTATATTTCCCCACAGGAGGCGCAAGTATTTACATGGCATGGATGGTCTGCATATCCTTCGCCGGATCGGCGCTGCGGTACATGGCGGTACCCATCACGGCCACATCCAGTCCGGCAGCCTTCAGGTCAGGCAGGTTGCTGAGCGAAACGCCGCCATCGGCCTCGATCAGGCCGGTGTAGCCCCAGGCCCGCAGCTCGCGGATCTTCTCCAGCATGGCGCTCTGGAACTTCTGCCCGCCAAAGCCCGGCTCCACGGTCATGATCAGCACCATGTCCACCGCTGGCAACAGGCTGCGGATGCTCTCCACCGGCGTACCCGGCTTCACCGAAAGGCCCACGTTCAGGCCCAGGTCGCGGATCTGCCGCAGCATGGCGGGCACGTCGCCGGGGATCTCCGCGTGGATGGTGATGCCCCACGCGCCAGCCTTGGCGAAGGTTTCGATATACTTTTCCGGGTTCTCCATCATCAGGTGGACGTCCAGCGGAATGGTGAAGCGGCTGTGGAGCGCCTCCACCAGCGCAGGCCCGTAGCTCAGGTTAGGCACGAAATGCGCGTCCATGATATCCACATGGAGCAGGTCACAGCCGGCGTCCACCATGCGCTGCACATCGCGCTCCATGTTCAGGGGATCAGCTGCCAGGATCGACGGCGAGACCTTAATCATACCTTTCCCTCCATGCTTGTTTTACTTCTGCCAGCAGCGCGCGGTAGCGTGCCACGCGCTCGGGGTGGATCTCCCCCGCCCCGCAGGCGGCTGTTACGCTGCAGCCGGGCTCCCTGTCGTGATAGCAAGGCTCAAAGCGGCACGCGCCCTCGTGGTCGGTGAACTCCGGGTAAAAATCCTTCAGGGTGATGGGCTCCATCTGCCCGTCCAGCTCCAGCAGGCTGAAGCCGGCAGTATCCAGCACCCGCATACCGTCCTGCATGAGCAGTTCCGCGTGGCGGGTGGTGTTCTTGCCCCGCTGGATCTTCCGGCTGATATCGCCTGTTTCCAGCTCCAGGCCGAACAGCGCGTTCAGCAGCGTGCTTTTACCCACGCCGGATTGCCCCGTCAGGCAGCACAGGCGGCTGCCCATCATGGCCTTCAGCTCGCTCAGCCCCTTGCCGGATTTTGCCGATACCGGGCACACCGGCACGCCTGCTCCGGCATACTGGGCGCGAAGCTCACCGGCCAGGGATTCATCCAGGTCGCACTTGTTGATGACCAGCAGCATATCCATCTGCTGGGCCCGGGCGCGGACCATCATGCGGTCCACCAGCATCAGGTCAGGCTCCGGCACCGGCGCCACCACGATCAGCAGCAACGCCACATTGGCCACCGGCGGACGAAGGCACTCGGAAGTGCGGGGCAGGATCTCCTCCAGCCAGCCATGCTCCTCGCCGCTGCCGGGGGTGAAGAGCACCTCGTCCCCCACCAGGGGCGAAAGCTTCATGCGGCGGAATTTCTTCTTGCAGCGGAGGGTGAATTCCTCGCCCGCCACGTCCACCACGGTGTAGAATCCGCCAAAGCCGCGGATCAGGGTGCCTTGTTTCATTTCAGTATCCGTAGCGGTTCCTCCCGTCATTTCAGCGTCACCTGATGCTGATAGGCAAACTTATCGTTAAAATACACGCGATAGGTATAATCGCCGGCCTCCTGGGCGGTGAGCTCCACCTCGGGATGGCGGCTGGTGTTGGCGGTGAACTCGCCCTGGAAGACGGTCACCTCGCCCGTACCGCCGTTGAGCGTGATCCTCACGGAGGTCAGGCTGTCGGACTGGGGCAGATCAAGGATGATCTTCGCCCGGGCCAGCAATTCCGGCACACGGTAGACCGACACGGTCACCTGTCCGCCCAGGATCACCGGGGTCTCCGCCGCGGGCGTCTGGGAGGCGATGGTGTTGTGCAGCGACGCGTCCGTGGTATCCACATAAGCCACGCTGGCATTCAGCGCCAAACCGGCGGCAACCAGGCTCTCCTGGGCGCCGGAAAGGGGCTGTCCCATCAGGTCGGGCACGAAGGCCATGCCGCCTGAGACCGTTACCTGCACGATGTCGCCGCTCTTGCACTGGGTGCTCGCCTCGGGCGTCTGGCTGATGATCAGATCTGCCTGCACCTCAGAGGAGACCACCCGCTCCAGCACCATCAGCGTCACGCCCATGGGCTGCAGGGTGTTGATGGCATTCTGGGTGGACATGCCCACGATATCCGGCAACAGCTGGCTGGCCGGGCCCTTTGAAACTGTCAGTACCACCGAGTCACCCTTGCGCAGGGTGGTATCCACCTCCGGGGCCTGCAGGATCACCGTGCCTGTGGAGATGGTGGGGTGGTTGATCTCCACGATCTCCGGGTTCAGCCCTGCACGCTGGGCAGTGCGCTGAGCCACGGTGACCTCCATGCCCACAAAATCCGGCACGGTGGTAGAATTGACCACGTTTTCATAAATGGCGGCGCCGCCCACATACAGGCCATAGCACACCACCACGGCCATCAGCAGCGAGAAGATGACCCACAGTGCCTGATGGCTCCTCACCGGACGGCGGCGGACGGTGTTGTACCGCGCAGCGCCCATCTCCGTCTTGCCCTGGGGAGACATACCGGCAGGCTGCGCAGGCGTCACCATGGGCTTTTCCACCACGCGGGGCTGCATTTTCTCGGTGCGGCCCTCCAGCGCCATGCGCAGCTCGGTGGCCATTTCACGGGCGCTCTGATAGCGGTACTGGGGTTTCTTTTCCATGGCCATCAGGCACACATGGTTGATAGCCGCGGGGGATTCAGGGGCAAAATTCTCGATGCGGGCCGGGCGGGCGTGCAGGTGCTGCATCGCCACAGCCACGGGGCTGTCGCCGTCAAAGGGCACACGACCGGTGAGCATCTCATACAGCACCACGCCCACGGAATACAGGTCGCTGGTGACATTGGCCGCCTGGCCGCTGGCCTGCTCGGGGCTGAAATAGTGCACCGAGCCCATAACGCTGTCGCCCCTGGTCAGGGTGGAGCTGTTGGCCATGCGGGCGATGCCGAAATCCGCCACCTTGATGTGTCCATCGGCGTGCACGAGGATGTTCTGGGGCTTGATATCACGATGGATAATGCCGTTTTGATGGGCGTGCTGCAGGGCGGAGAGGATGCGGATGGTGATCTGCGCCGCCACCGCCGGGGTGAGCCGGCCCTTCTCCTTGATGAGCTCCTTGAGCGTCTTGCCCTGCACGTATTCCATGACGAGGTAGCGGTTCTCGCCGTCCATGCCCACGTCCAGCAGGTTCACGATGTTGTGGTGGGTCATTTTGCTGGCGGCCTCGGCCTCGCGCTGGAAGCGACTGACGAACTCAGCGTCCTGGTTGAATTCTGGGCGCAGCACCTTCACGGCCACGTTGTGGCCCGTGCGCTGGTCGATGGCGCGGTACACGATAGCCATGCCGCCCACGCCGATCTGCTCTACCAGGCGGTAGCGGTCCGCAAGGATCTTTTCGCTCATACGCCACCCTCCTTATCCAGGAGGATCACCAGGCTGATGTTATCCCGGCCGCCGCCCTCCAGGGCAGCCTTGACCAGCAGATCCGCCGCCTTCTCCGGCTTGTGGCCCTTGAGGATCTCGGCGATCTTCTCATCCCCCACCATGCCATAGAGGCCATCGGAGCAAACCAGCCACACATCGCCCTTGCGGCGCTCCTCGCACAGCAGGTCGATCTCGATGCCATCCTCGGTGCCCACGGCACGGGTGATCACATTGCGCATGGGATGCGCGGCGGCCTGCTCGGGGGTGATCATACCGGAGCGCAGAAGCTCCGCCACCACGGAGTGATCCTCGGTGATCTGCGTGAACTCGCCCTCCCGCAGGCGGTAAGCGCGGCTGTCGCCCACATGGCCGATGTACACGCAGCTTTCGCTCAGCCACAGCACCGTCAGCGTGGTACCCATGCCGGAGAGCTTCTCGTCCTCCTTCTGCTGCAGGAAAAGGCGGCGGTTCACCGCGCCGATGGCAGTACGCAGCGCACCCTGCTCCGGCTCCTTGCCGGAAAGGAGCTCAAGCAGCCCGTCCCGCGCGCCGCAGGAGGCTGTTTCACCGCCGTTATGGCCGCCCATGCCGTCGGCCACGCCCCACAGGTGATCCGCCGGGGATTCGACCAGTGCGTCCTGATTGGTCTTGCGCATCTTGCCGATGTCCGTGCGGGCCGCCACGATCAGCTTGCCCTTGCCGGCCGGATTGGCCGCAGCGGCAGGCACAGCCTCCGCCTCGGTCCGGGGTTCGGCAGAGGGCTTCTCCGCGGGCGTTTCCTCTTCCACGGGCTTATACTTTTCGCCCAGGAAGAAGCTCTTCAGGCGTTCCTTGCTCTCTTTTGAAAAACGGAATTTGTGGCTCATTGCTTCTTCTCCATGATCGTTTTCCTGCGGAGCTGTCCGCAGGCGCCTTCGATATCGTCGCCCATCTCACGGCGGCGGGTAGCGGAAATATGCAGCCTTTCCAGGGTCTTGAGAAAATCGGAAACGATCCTCTCGTTCACGCCCCGCAATTCGCGCTCCTCCACCACATTCAGGGGGATCAGGTTCACATGGCACTGCATGCCCCGCAGGCGGGAGGCCAGCTCCACGGCGTGCTTTTCCTCGCAGTTCACACCGCCCACCAGCGCGTATTCAAAGATCACCCGGCGGCCGGTCTTATCGATGTAATTCCGGCAGGCCCGGAGCAGCTCCTCCATGGGATACGCTTTGGCGATGGGCATGGTCTGGCGGCGGATCTCGTCGTTGGGGGCGTGAAGCGAAACGCTCAGCGTCACCGGCAGATCCTCCTGCGCCAGGTCGTACATCCTGGGCACGATGCCGCAGGTGGAAAGGCTCACGTTCCTAAGGCCGATGCTCACGCCGTCGGGCTCACGCAAAAGGCGCAGGAACTTCATCACATTGTCGTAATTGTCCAGCGGTTCGCCGCTGCCCATCAGCACCACGTTGTGCACACGGTCCTTGCCGGCCAGGAAGCGGTTGGCGCAGAGGATCTCCCCCAGCATCTCGCCCGGGGTCAGGCTACGGACACAGCCATCCAGCGTGCTGGCGCAGAAGGTGCAGCCCATGCGACAGCCCACCTGGGTGGAAATGCACAGGGTGTACCCGTGGTGGTAGTGCATCAGCACGCCCTCCACGCAGTTGCCGTCCCGCAGGCCAAAGAGGAATTTCACCGTATCGTCCAGCTTTGACCGGCGCTTCTCGAGGATCTCCACCGGCTGGGCGACGGCAGTCTCCTGCAGGCGGGTGCGCAGATCCTTGGGCAGGTTGGTCATGTCCTCAAAATCGGCGCCCTGGTGGATCCACTTGAAGATCTGCTTTCCCCTGAAGCCGGGCAGCCCCTGCTCCTTGCACCATGCGGTCAGCTCCGCCGGGTTCATCCCGGTCAGCTCGATCATAAACGCTTCCTCCGCATACGGCAGATGTAGAAGCCGCCCACATGATCCCGGTGGGGCAGCAGCTGCAGACCCACATCGTAGTGCCGCCGGAACTCTTCCGGAATGATCTCCGGCAGCTTGTCGATCTCAAACTCGGGGTGACGCTCCAGGAACGCCTCCACCTGCCGCACATTCTCGCACTTGAGCACGGAGCAGGTGGAATACACCATCGTGCCGCCCTCCTTCACATAGGGAGCCACCGCGTCCAGAAGACTGCGCTGGATATCCGTGAGCTCCTTAACGCTTTCGGGGGTAACGCGGTACTTCACGTCGGGCTTGTCGCTCATCACGCCCAGGCCGGAGCAGGGCGCGTCCAGCAGCACGGCGTCCATGGTCATGTCCATGTCCTCGCGGTGACGGGAAGCGTCGCGGGTCATGGGACGAATGTTTTCCAGATGCAATCTCTTGGCCTGCGCGGTGATCAGCGCCGTACGATGCTCATGCATCTCCCACGCCTGCACACGGCCGGAGCCGCCCATCATTTCCGCCAGCAGGCAGGTCTTGCCGCCGGGCGCGGCGCAGGCGTCCAGCAGCTGGGAGCCCCGCCTGGGGTTCACAGCCATACAGGCCATCATGCTGCTCTCTCCCTGGATGGAGAACTTTCCGCCCAGGAAATCAGCATCCTGGCCAATATCCGCCATGCCGCGGATGCGCCAGCTGTGGGGCACGGCGCCCTTCTCATGCTCCCAGACCTTCTTGTTCAGCAGCGCCTCGAAGGCCTCGTCGTCCAGCTCGGTCATGTTGGGACGCACGGAGATATAGGTTTCCGGCTCGGAGTGGCTCATCAGGGCGACGGCCTCCTCCCTGCCCCAGTCGGCAATAAGCTTTTCCACCAGCCATTCCGGCACGGAGTGCTTCACGGAAAGGGCACGGATGGGCTCCTGCTCCTCATCGGGCCAGGAGAGCTCGTCCTTTTTACGGATCAGGTTGCGCAGGATGCCGTTGCACACACCGGCGAGGCCCTCCATACCCAGCTCCTTGCACAGCTCCACGCAGGTATTGGTAGCGGCGCTTTCGGGAATGCGGTCCTCCAGGAGGATCTGGCAGGCGCCCAGGCGCAGGATGTTCCGCAGCTTGATGTCAGTATCCGGCTTGGCCATGACCTGCGCAAGCGCATGATCGATGGTCAGCAGATGCTCGATGGTATCATAGGCCAGGCGGGCCGCCAGACGGCGGTCAGCGGGGTTCAGGCCGGATTTCACCAGCTTCTCGTTCAGGGAAAGGGAGGCATAGGCGTCGTTCTCGGTCACCTCACGGATGACAGAGAGCGCCATGCGGCGGGCAGCCAGTCCTTCCACCGGGGGAACCACCTTCGGCTTGCGCTCGTCCCGGAATCCGCCCCGTTTCCCACCGAAGCCCGGTTTTCCGCCATGATAAGGCTTCCTTTCCCCACCAAAGCCCCGTTTTTCGCCGGAAAAGGGCTTCTTTTCGCCATGTGATGCCGTTCGACTACCACTTTTATCGCCATCCCGGGTGAATTTCCCGTTATTACTCCCACGATAGCCGCTTTTCACGCCGCTGTTCACAGGTTTATTCCCACGCTTGATTTCGTCGCTCATACTTCTTCCTCTTTCAGCACCGTGCCCACAGCCATGGGATGGCCGCGCAGGTAGTCCTTGGCATTCATGGGCTTCCCACCGGGAGCCTGGAGCATGGTGACGCTCACCGCGCCCTCGCCGCAGGCGATGCTCAGACCGGACTTGGCGTCCGCGGCGAGGATCTCGCCAGGCAGACCCGCGCCCTCAGCCACAGCGGCCCGCAGCAGCTTCAGCCTGCCGCCCTGCCACGCCGTGGAGCAGCCCGGCCAGGGGTTCAAGCCATGGATGCGGTTCACGATATCCGTGGCAGTCACAGTCCAATCAATAACGCCCATCTGCTTGTCCAGCATGGGATCATAGGTCATCCGGCTCTCATCCTGGGGGATACGCTCCAGCGTGCCGCTTTCAAGGGCCCGGAGGGTCTCCAGCAGAAGGGCGGCGCCCATCCGGCTCAGGCGGATGGTCAGCTCGCCGGCGGTCTCGCCGGGCTGGATGGCCGTGGCACTTTTCAGCAGCATATCGCCGGTGTCAATGCCCCTGTCCATCATCATGGTGGTGACGCCGGCTTCCTTGTCCCCCTGCAGGATGGCCCAGTTGATGGGCGCGCTGCCGCGGTGCCGGGGCAGCAGGGAGGCGTGCACGTTGATGTTTCCCATGGGCGGGATATCCAGGATCTCCTGGGAGAGGATCTGCCCAAAGGCGGCGGTGACGCACAGGTCAGGGGCAAGGGTCTTGAGGTCCTCCACGCCGTCCCGGCGGATGCGCTGGGGCTGGAACACGGGAATATCCCGGCTCAGGGCGTACTCCTTCACTGGGGACATAGTCATCTTGTTGCCGCGACCCTTGGGGCGGTCGGGCTGGGTGAACACGCCCACCACGTCATAGCCGTTCTCGCACAGAGCCCTCAGGGAAGGCACGGCGAATTCCGGCGTGCCCATAAAGACGATCCTCATTCCTCATCATCCTCCGGCACATGGCCTTCGATCTCCTCGGGGGTCAGCTCGCGATCCATCACGTCGATGTACACCCGGCCGTCCAGGTGATCCAGCTCGTGGCACACGGCCCGGGCGAAGAAACCCTCGGCCTCGAACTCAAAGGCGTTACCCTTGCGGTCCTGGGCCTGCACCTTCACCCAATTGGGACGGGTCACGATGCCCTGACGGCCCGGCAGGCTCAGGCAGCCCTCACGGCCGCACTGGGAGCCGCTGCGCTCCACGATCACCGGGTTGATCAGCTCGATAAGGCCCTCGCCCACATCGATGACCACCACCCGGCGCAGGATGCCCACCTGGGGCGCAGCCAGGCCTACGCCCTCGGCCTTGTACATGGTATCGGCCATATCCTTGAGCAGGATCCACAGCCGCAGGTCGAACTTCTCCTGGGGCTTGCACACCTTGCGCAGGCACTCCTCGCCCAGCTTGACAATATTGCGAATCGCCATAATGATCGATCTCCTCACATCATCGTTGTCGGATTATATTCAAAATAGGTGTCCACCTGATCGGCCTCCATCCGGGCCAGCTCGGTGAGCTCGGCGGCGAAGGCCTCGGTCTCCGGATGCACCAGCAGCTTCATCAGGATATGCCAGCGGCTCTTGCCCCGCAGGATCGTCACTGACGGTTGATCCAGCCGGATCATCAGCGTGCGCTTCTTCCAGGCGGGATGTTCCTCCAGCAGGCGCGTACACTCGGCCATGAGATGCTCCGCGTGCTCCTGGGCCGCCTTGGCCGAGGCGGATTCCACCAGCAGCCGGGCCAGGATGGTGAAGGGCGGATACAGCCCCGTGCGACGCTTGCCGAACTCCTGCTCGAAGAAGGCGCGGTAGTCCTGGCGCGCAGAGGCCAGGATAACCTCATCCTCGGGTTTGTAGGTCTGGATGATGACCTGTCCGGGCGTTTCTCCCCGGCCCGCGCGGCCCGCCACCTGCGTCAGCAGCTGAAAGGTGCGCTCCCGGGCACGGTAATCGGGCAGGTTCAGCGTCATATCCGCGGCCACCACGCCCACCAGGGTCACCCTGGGAAAATCCAGTCCCTTGGCGATCATCTGCGTACCCACAAGGATCCTGGCGCGGCCGGAGCGGAACTCGTCCAGCAGCCGTTGATGGCCATCCTTACCGGAGGTGGTGTCGATATCCATGCGCACAACGCCCACATTGGGGAACAGCCTGCGCAGCTCCTCCTCCACCTTCTGGGTTCCGGCGCCGAAATAGCGGATGTACTTGCTTGAGCATTCCGGGCAGGTCTGCGGAGGCGGCTGGACAAAGCCGCAGTAGTGACAATGGAGCTGCCCATCCCCGCCGGAAACGTGATAGGTCATGGACACGTCGCAGTTGGGGCACTTCATCACGTGGCCGCAGCTGCGGCAGCTGATGAAGGCATTGTAGCCCCGGCGGTTCATCAGCAGCATGGCCTGCTGTCCCCGGCGCATGCAATCCTTCAGCGCGGCCACCAGCCTGCCGGAGAACACCGAACGGTTGCCCTGCTCCAGCTCCTGCCGCATATCGATGATCTCCACCTCGGGCAGGGGGCGGTTCATGACGCGGTTGGGCATCTCCAGCAGGGTATAATCGCCCCGCCGCGCCCTGGCAAAGGACAGGATGCTGGGCGTGGCGCTGGCCAGAAGCAGCATGGCGCCCTCGTTATCGCAGCGCCATTGTGCCACCTCGCGGGCGTCGTAGCGGGGATGACGGTCGGAAAGATAGGTGGTTTCGTGCTCCTCATCCACCACGATGAGTCCTAATCCCTCCGCGGGCGCGAACACCGCCGAACGGGCGCCGATGATGACCCGTGCCTCACCCCTGCGGATGCGCCTCCACTCGTCAAAGCGCTCCCCGGCGGAAAGCCGCGAGTGCAGCACCGCCGCCACCGCGCCGAAGCGCCGGCGGAACCAATCTACCATCTGGGGCGTGAGGGCGATCTCCGGCACGAGAATCATGGCGGACTTTCCCATGCGCAGCGTCTCCCGCACCAGGCGTATAAAGACCTCCGTCTTGCCGCTGCCGGTAACGCCATGGAGCAGGAAGCTGCCCCTGCCCTGACGCAACTCGGGCAGCATCACCCCCAGCACCTCCTGCTGGGAAGGGGTCAGCTGCGGGTCTGGCACGGGAGGCGTATCGACGCTGCCGCCAGGGCGGCGCAGCACTTCCTCCTGAAGCAGCTCCACCAGCCCGGCCTGCTGCAGCTGCTTCAGCGGCTCCAGCGGGTCGCGAACGAGCAATTTCAATTCACTGAGGGGGTGGGGCCTGCCGTCCCGCAGGAGCTCCAGCAGCTGCCTGCGTTTCTGGGATCGGCCCTGCTTGAAGACGGCCTCATCCACATCCTCCCTGGGGATGGCCAGCCGCGCGATGGGCTGCTGCTTCACCTGCACCCTGCCGCCCCGCATCTCCGCCGGCAGCATGAGCCGCAGCGTCTCCGCCAGGGGGCAGTGGGCGTTCTCCGCCATGCGCTGCGCCAGATCCAGCAGGCAGGGCAGAATGGCGGGATAATCCTCCAGGGGAGCGATGATGCTCTTGAGCTTCTCCGGCGGCACATCGGTCACATCGGAAAAGCCCACCACTACGCCTTCCTTGCGCCGGGGCCCGAAGGGAACCTCCACCCGATGGCCCACGGAAAGCGTCATGCCCTCCGGCACGCGATAGGTGAAGGTATGCGCCACATTCTCGTGAACGATGTCCACGATCACCTGTGCCAGCATCCTTTCACCCCCTTGATACACAAACCAATCCACTTTCCATTATACCGTTTTTTATTGAATTTCACAAGAGGAAACCATGCCCTGAAACAGAAAAGCCGCACGGTTATTTCCGCGCGGCAAAAGGCTCATGCCTTCTTTTCCGTCATATTCACCAGGAAAATGCTTCCGATGACCAGCCCGCCGCCGATCACCGTGAGCCAGGTGAGCTTCTCGCCCAGCAGTACCACGCCGCCCACCATGGTGGTCAGGGGGATCAGATTGATGAAGATGGCCGAGGCCAGGGGGCTCATCTCATAAAGAGCGTTGCCATAGAGATAGTAGCACCAGGCGGAGCAGATCACCGCCAGCACCGCCATGGCCGCCCAGCCATCCCATGGTATGGCCGTCAGGTCGCACGACTCTCCTGCCGCCAGGGGCAAAAGCGTCACCAGTGCGGTGATAGCCTGCCAGGAGTTCATGTTCAGGCTGGAATACTGCCCGCGCAGCTTGCGGCTGATGAAGATATACGCCACCCACACGATGCTGGCGCCCAGGATGAACAGATCGCCCACGATGGACGCCTGACCCTCGTTGCTGCCGGAGAAAAGGATCAGCCCCACGCCCACCAGCGAGATCACCGCTCCCGCCACCTGAGCGGGACGCAGACGAGTCCTGTATACCACAGCCTCCGCCAGCATAGTCATGATGGGGATGGCCGCCAGGATCAGCGAGGCGTTCACCGTGGAGGTACGCTGGATACCGTGATACTCACAGAAATAGTAGATGGTAATGCCTGTCAGGCCAGAGAGGATCATGGGGATCACATCCTGCCTGCGCAGGGGCATACGTTTTTCCGTCAACAGGGTGATGGGCACCAGGCAGGCCGCCGCCACGATATAGCGGAACAGCGCCAGCATCATGGGCGTGAAGCCCGCGTTCATGGCGTGCTTGCTGGCGATGAAGGAAAGACCCCACATCACATTGACGAACACCATGCTGATCCATTGCTTCTTCAGGGGAATCGACCTCTTTCCTGCAACGATAAAAGCCCGTCTGTCGCACAACAGACGGGGCATTTATGCTAAGCGATCTCAGGCTTCTTCCTGAGTCTTGGGGAGAGCGCGCTGCACATTGCCGCTGCGCAGGCAACGGGTGCACACGTTCATCCGCTTGGCAGCACCATTCACCATCACACGAACGCTCTGCACATTGGGCGCCCAGGTGCGGTTGGTCTTGCGGTTGGAGTGGCTGACAGCATGGCCGTTCAGCGTACCCTTTTCGCAAATCTCGCAATACTTACCCATGAGAATCCACCTCCTCGTTGGAGTTTGCACACATCAAAGCCTCATGATTGTATCATGCCTCCACAGAAAAAGCAAGCACTTTTTCCTGCTTTTTTCCGGCAATTCTGCACTTTCTTCCGTTTCGGTCATCCCGCAGCCGGGTATAAGGTATACAGAAACCCACAAAGGAGGAATCTCCATGACGTATGAGCTCATTCAGGGCCTTGCGCTCCCCTTCATCGGTACCACGCTGGGCTCCGCCTGCGTATTCGTGATGCGTAAAGGCATGCACCCTCTTTTGCGGCGCGCCCTGACCGGCTTTGCGGCGGGCGTGATGGTAGCAGCCTCCGTCTGGAGCCTGCTGATCCCTGCCATGAACCAATCCGAACACATGGGAAAGTGGGCTTTTGTGCCTGCGGCAACGGGTTTCCTGCTGGGCGTGGCATTCCTGCTGATCCTCGACAGGCTCATCCCCCATCTGCACATGAACGCCACCGCCTGCGAGGGTCCGCGCTGCCGCCTGCGAAAAACCACCATGCTGGTGCTGGCCGTGGCCCTGCACAACCTGCCCGAGGGCATGGCTGTGGGCGTAGTGTACGCCGATATTCTCAGCGGCACGGGCGCCATCACGCTCTCCGCCGCGCTGGCCCTGAGCCTGGGCATCGCCATTCAGAATTTTCCCGAGGGCGCCATCATCTCCATGCCGCTCCGGTCTGAGGGCGTCGGCCGTGGCCGGGCGTTCCTCTACGGCGCCCTTTCCGGCGTGGTAGAGCCCATCGGCGCGCTTATGACCATCTGGGCCGCCAGCCTGGTGACTCCCGCGCTGCCCTACCTGCTCAGCTTCGCGGCAGGCTCCATGATGTACGTGGTGGTGGAGGAGCTCATCCCCGAAATGTCCGAGGAGCCTCACTCCAACATCGGCACGGTGCTCTTCGCCATCGGCTTCGCGCTGATGATGGTGCTGGACGTGGCGCTGGGGTGATTCATCGAAATGGCAGAGCCACTTCGATGATATTTGCGCTCCGTCATTGTGGGCTAACGCCCACGGCCGTTTCTCCGCGTAAGGAATGTTTTTCGGCAAGCGAAAAACGCCCCGCCCTGTCGGCAAAGCCGCCGGATACGATCACAGTCAGAGGGCTGCGGCTCTCCGACACCTCCAGGTTTGTTGGAAACAGCAAACGGCCTCCCATCCCGAGAGGCCGTTTGTCTTGTTTGTCCCTTATTTCCCCTGCTGTTTCCTCACCCTGGCATAATTCATGCAGCTCAACACCGCGTTGATGCCCAGCACCACCGCAATGGCGATGCGCACAGGCTTGCCCAGCTGGATCAGGTCAAGCCCATACAGGATCATCATCACGCTGCCAATGATGGTCAGGATGCCGTTTACCAGCACCAGGTATTTCAGCTTATCCTTCACGAAAACATCTTCTCCAGTTCTTCGTACTTCTCATGGGTGATCAGCGCGTCGTGATCCGTGCCGCTCAGCTGCACAACGTACGTCCAGCGGCCATAGGGCGTGATGTTGCTGATGTAATTCAGGTTGATGATGTAGCTCTTGTGGCAGCGGAAGAACACGC
>SVGJ01000074.1 GCA_015056415.1 Clostridiales bacterium | reverse complement strand
ACCGGCAAGCCCTATGTGCGCTACTGGATGCACAACGGCTTCATCAACGTGGATAACCAGAAGATGTCCAAGTCCCTGGGCAACTTCTTCACTGTGCGCGACATCGCCAAGGAGTACGACCTGGAGGCTGTGCGCCTGTTCATGCTCAGCGCCCACTACCGCAGCCCCATCAACTTCAGCCGCGAGCAGATCGCCGCTGCCCACGCCTCTCTGACCCGCCTGTACACCGCCCGCGACAACATGAAGCATCTGCTGGGCAGCGTGCAGGAGAAGGAGCTGTCCGAGGCCGAGCAGACCTTCCTGGCCCATGTGAAGGAAGCCGAGCAGCGCTTCGATGCCGCCATGGACGACGACCTGAATACCGCCGACGCCCTGGGCGCCATCTTTGAATTGGTAAAGGAAGCCAACGTCACCCTGAACGCGGAAAGCAGCAAGGCGGCGGTGGAGTCTGCCCTGAAGAGCCTCAAGGCTCTGTGCGACGTGCTGGGCATCCTGCAGAAGGAAGACGATACCCTGCCTGAGGATATCCAGCGCATGGTGGATGAGCGCGCCGAGGCCCGCAAGAACAAAGATTGGAAGCGCTCCGATGAGCTGCGCGACGCCATCAAGGCGGCAGGCTACATCCTTGAGGACTCCCGCGAGGGGCAGAAGGTCCGCAAGAGCGTGTGATGAAACACAAGACTTCCGCCGTCAGGAGCCTGCTGGGCTGGCTGCTCCTGGCGGCGTGCGTCGTCCTTGCGGCATGGGCCGCGCTGGAGGGCTATGCTCCGCCGGCTCGGAGAAGCTATGCCGCCACAGGAAGAACGACCGATGCGCAGCCCATCCCTGTGCAGACAGGGGAAATACCGGTGAATTCCGCCGATGCGGCCATGCTTGACAAGCTGCCCGGCGTAGGCCCGGCCACGGCGGAGAACATCCTCACAGAACGGGAGCTCAACGGCCCGTTCTACTATCCGGAGGATCTGCTGCACGTGAACGGAATCGGCAAAAAGAAGCTCGAAGACATGAGGGATATGCTGGACTTGACGGAGGAATAGCATGGGGATCATTGGCGGCGCGGACGGCCCGACGGCCATTTTCGTTTCCACACCCCCCGGCGGATGGATCGTGCCGGGCGTGATCGCCCTGGCGGCGATCATGCTGCCTGTTGGCGTGGCCTGCTGGCTGCGCCGGGGCAAGCGTAAGCATACATCAACGGAGGAATAACATGGCTTATCAGGCCCTTTACCGCCAATGGCGGCCGGTGGATTTCTCTTCCATGGTGGCGCAGGAGGCCGTTGTGGCAACACTGCGTAATCAGATCACCACGGGGCGTATTGCCCATGCGTATCTGTTCTGCGGCAGCCGTGGCACAGGCAAGACCTCCACGGCGAAGATCATGTCCCGGGCCATCAACTGCGAGAATCCCCGCAACGGCGATCCCTGCGGCGAGTGTGAAAGCTGCCGCCGTCTCCTGGCCGACGAAAGCCTGGACGTGATGGAGATCGACGCCGCCTCCAACAATGGCGTGGATGAGATCCGCGACCTGCGGGAAACGGTGAAGTATCCGCCCCAGCAGGGGAAATACAAGGTCTATATCATCGACGAGGTGCATATGCTCAGCGCCTCGGCCTTCAACGCGCTGCTCAAGACCCTGGAGGAGCCACCGGCCCACGTGGTGTTCATTCTGGCCACCACCGAGCCCCAGAAGCTTCCCGCCACCATCCTCAGCCGGTGCCAGCGGTTCGATTTCGGTCGCATCCCCGCCGGGCAGATCGCCGGGCGGCTTCGTCAGGCGGTGGAGGGCGCAGGCGCCACCGCTACCGATAGCGCCCTGAACATGATCGCCCGCGCTGCCGAGGGAGGTATGCGCGACGCGCTGTCCATCCTGGATATGTGCCTGGGTTACCGCAGCGATGTGGATGAGGAGCTGGTGCGCAATGTCCTGGGCACCAGCGATAAGGGATTCCTGTTCCGCTTCGCCGACGCCCTGGAGGCCGAGGACGCCGCCATGCTCATGGGCATGATCGACGAATTGATGAGGGGCGGCCGGGAGCCCATGGTGTTTGCCAAGGACGTCTCACAGCACCTTCGCGCCCTGCTGATGGCCAAGTGCTGCGGCAATGACCTGGCGGCGCTGCTGGATCTGACCGCCGAGGATGCGGCGGAGTATGTCGAGCAGGCGGAAGCCTTTACCGAGGGCCGCCTGATGAAAATGATGGAGCTGTTCATGGCGGTGGAGACCGAGCTGCGCTGGGCCTCCTCGCCCCGGATCGCGCTGGAGAACGCTGCACTGAAGGCTTGCCTGCGCACTGCCGAGGCGGATACCGCCGCGCTGAACGATCGCATCGCCCAGCTGGAGAAGCAGGTCAGCGACCTGACGGAGAAACTCAAAAACGGCGTGGTGGCGGCGGCTCCTGCCAGGGCGGCGAAGACTGCGCCAAAGGCAGAAACCAAGACTGAAGCGCCCCGTCAGGTCGTACTGACGCCCACCGGGCGCAGCAGTGACGATACCTGGAAGGAAGCCATGAATACCCTGAAGAAAACAGCGCCCGGCGTGCATGGTATGCTGGGTATGGGCCGCTATGTGGGCTGCGACGGTACGCTGTACCGCTGGGAAGCCCCCATGGGCCAGGATTTCTTCGTGATGGCGCTGAACAAGGAGGACAAGCGGAGCGTCATTGCCGAGGCATTGACCACGGCAGCCGGCGTGGAGAGCCGCTTTGAGGCCGTGCTGCCCGGGCAGGAGACGCAATCTGCCGATTCGGCGGAGCAGAGCCTGCTGCAAAGTCTGGGCGAAACCTTCGGCAGAGAGAATTTCATGATCCAGGAGGATATAAAGTAATGCAGGCGGGAATACCGACCCATGATCAGCGCATCGCCGCGCTGTTTGATGGAATGCCCGGCGCGCGCAGCATGGTGCTGGCGGCGTTGGCGGGACAGGGCCGCGTGCTGGTGGATTCCCCGGTGCGCCCACGCTGTGCGGTGGCTGCGGCCGGGGATTTCCTGTATTGCGGCGGCGTGCCGGGGGTTGAGGCAAAGCATATGCTGCGACAGGCCATGGGCACCCATGAGGACTGGCTGATCTATGCCCGGGGAGAATGGCTGGATGTTCTGAAAAGCATCGCGCCGGTAGAGATGGAGACAAGGATCGCCTATGACTACCATGCCCAGCCGGAGGATGAACATCTGCGCCGGTTTTTGCAGGGCTTGCCGGAGGGCGCCTCGTTCCAGCCCATTGAGGGCGACTGGATCGAACGCTGCCATGGGGAGAAATGGAGCCGGGATTTCGTTTCGCTCTTCACCCGCGAGGACTATGAGGCGCGGGGCCTTGGCGTGCTGCTGATGGTGGACGGCCAGGCGGTGGCGGGGGCCAGCTCCTATGTGAGCTACCCCGGCGGTATCGAGATCCAGCTGCAGACCCGTGATGACCAGCAGGGCAGGGGATACGCTACGCTGGCTGCTGCCAGGCTGATCCTGATGGCCCACGAGCGCGGCCTCATCGCCACCTGGGATGCGGCCAACCCGGTCTCGGCCCATATCGCGGCGAAGCTGGGCTACCGGGAGGCTGGCCCCTATCAGGTGGCGGCCATAGCAAAGGAGAAGAAAATGGAATACAGGAGTATTACCCGGGCGGAGGCACCGGAGCTGGCGCAGGCCATGATGGCCGCGTACTCGGAAGCGCCCTGGAATGAAAGCTGGAGCGAGGAGCGCGCCCGGCTGCGGGTGGAGGCGATCCTCTCCGGCTGGCAGGCCATGGGCGTGGCGGCGGTGTGCGAGGGGTGCATCATCGGCGGCGCGCTGGGCTTTGTTGATCCCTACGCGGACGAGGATTTCTTCTTCGTATCGGAGCTGTTTGTCCGGCCGGAATGGAAGCACAAGGGCGTCGGCAGGGAACTGCTGCGCCGGCTGGAGGAAGAGCTGAAGCGGCGCGGCGTCCATGTGACGCAGCTGATCTCCATCAGGGATAATCAGCCCTTCTACAATAAGTGCGGCATGGAGCGGGATTCGGTGGATGTGATGTTCCGCCGGTTCTGATGCTTTGATGAACTGAATGACTTTTTGATCGGGAATGGCCCTCCTTGTGAGGGTCATTCCGTTTATTTGTTACCATTTGTTAAGCATATGACAAAATTTCTAAAACCGGCAGGAAATAGGAGGGTTATGTAGAATAACAGAAACGGGATAAATTTGAACCACTTTACTTTTTCCTGCCCGAAAGGGTGGGTTACGTAAACATGGAGGGAGATTGGACATGGTTAGCACACAGGACCTCAAGCAGGTGCTTGCCAAGAAGCAGGCTATCCTGCAGGGAGATGCCGAGCGCATCGCCAAGCAGCGTGCGGCCGGCAAGCTCACCGCCCGCGAGCGGGTTGGCAAGCTGCTGGATGCAGGCAGCTTTGTGGAGCTGGATGCGCTGGTTTCCAAGAACGACGATTACGCAGGCGTGATCACCGGCTACGGCACGGTGCAGGATCGCCCGGTGTACCTGTTCGCGCAGGATTTCACCGT
>SVGJ01000043.1 GCA_015056415.1 Clostridiales bacterium | reverse complement strand
CGGAACATCTTCTCGAAGGTGGAGCCGATCTTCATCTCGCTCATGGTGTGGCCGGGGCGCTCCACATTGGTGGATTCGCACAGCATAGCCAGCACGCCCTTCTCGCCCAGCTCGGCAAAGGTGGCCAGGTCGGTGACGTGGCCGTCGATGGGGGTGTAGTCCACCTTGAAGTCACCGGTGATCACCACCGTACCGGCGGGACAGGTCAGCGCGATGGCGCAGGCCCCGGCGATGGAGTGGCTCACATGGATGAACTTGGCGGTGAACTTGCCCAGCTGGATCTCGTCACGGGGCTGCACCACACGCATGGGAATGTTACCCAGGCGGTGCTCCTTGAGCTTGATATCCACCAGCGCCAGGGTCAGCTTGGTGCCATAGAGGGGCGCTGGCACCTGCCGCAGGATATAAGGCGTAGCACCGATATGATCCTCATGTCCATGGGTGAACAGATACCCACGAACATTCTTTTTCTTTTCAACCAGATAGGTCACATCGGGGATCACCAGGTCGACGCCCAGCAGATCCTCCTTGGGGAAGATGCTGCCGCAATCGATCACCACGATATCGTCCTCATACTCGAAGACGGTCATATTCTTACCGATCTCGTCCACACCGCCCAGAGAAACGATGCGTAGCTTGCTCGGCGCATTCGCATTGGTCATTCTTGAATTCACAAGAAACCTCCTTTCGGTCCACGATAAGCATAATAAATCAAACGAAGCAGCAGGCCTTGCCTGTCGCTATACTTCCGTTTTTTGAAACTGCAATAAACGCGGCACAGGGCACGGAATGCTGCGCTCCTGCCAGCCGTATCGACGTATGTCATTCAGTTGCAGTTGATCCCTGTCAGAGGCTTTTGCTCCCAATCATGCAAAAAGCCCTTTCGTTCTGTTATTATATCACAATAGTTTGAAAAGTACCAGAAAAAATCCGAAAAAATTTCGCTGAAGATGAATTTATTTTTTCGTGAACTCTGCTTGAAAGAAAACCCGGGGAAGCAGCTGCCTCCCCGGGACGATTTTATGCATAAAGCGGGAAATTCTTCATAAAGGCTTCGACTTCGGCCTTCACGGCGGGCACAGCAGCTTCGCCTTCCTTCACAATGCGGGCGATCCAGGCAGCCACCTTCTCCATATCGGCTTCCTTCAGGCCGCGGGAGGTGATGGCCGGCGTACCCACGCGCACGCCGCTGGTCACAAAGGGAGAGCGGGTCTCATTGGGCACGGTGTTCTTGTTCACGGTGATGTTGGCTTCCTCCAGGAGGCCCTCCAGCAGCTTTCCGGTCATCTCGGTGCCGGTGAAGTCCAGCAGGAGCAGGTGATTATCGGTGCCGTCAGACACCATGCGGATGCCCTCCTTGCGGAAGGCGTTCTCCAGCGCCTTGGCATTCAGGACGATCTGATGCTGATACGCCTTGAACTCGGGCTTCAGCGCCTCGCCGAAGCAAACAGCCTTGGCCGCGATGATATGCTCCAGCGGGCCGCCCTGGGTGCCGGGAAAGATGGCCTTGTCGATGGCCTTGGCGTACTGCTCCTTGCACAGGATCATGCCGCCGCGGGGGCCGCGCAGGGTCTTGTGGGTGGTGGTGGTGACAAAATCGGCATAGGGCACGGGATTGGGATGCTCGCCCGCGGCCACCAGACCGGCAATGTGGGCCATGTCCACCATCAGCAGCGCGCCGACCTCATCGGCGATCTCGCGCAGCTTGGCAAAATCGATCACGCGGGGATAGGCGGAGGCGCCGGCCACGATCAGCTTGGGCTTGCACTCCAGGGCAGTAGCGCGGACGGTATCGTAGTTGATGGTCTCCGTCTCGGGATCCACGCCATAAGCCACGAAGTTGAAGTACTTGCCGCTCATGTTCACAGGGCTGCCGTGGGTCAGATGGCCGCCGTGGGAGAGGTTCATGCCCATCACAGTATCGCCGGGCTCCAGCATGGCGAAATACACCGCCATGTTGGCCTGCGCGCCGGAGTGGGGCTGCACATTGGCGTGCTCCGCGCCAAAGAGCTGGCAGGCACGGTCGCGGGCAAGATTTTCCACCACGTCCACGCACTCGCAGCCGCCGTAATAGCGCTTGCCGGGATAACCCTCGGCATACTTATTGGTGAGGCAGGTCCCCATGGCCGCCATCACCGCAGGAGAAACGAAGTTCTCCGAGGCAATCAGTTCAATGTGGCTGCGCTGACGCTCCAGCTCTGCTTCAATCGCCTGTGCGACCTCCGGGTCGGCAAGGCGGATGGTTTCCATTTCCATTGATGAACCCTCCATCCGAACAATATTCCATACCATTATATTATCATTTGCCCCGATGCGCAAGGGCAGAACATAATTCATACAATCAAAAAGTGAGCACTCCGGCATCGGAGCGCTCACTGTATTCATTGTGTTATTCCGCGCACAGCCGCACCAGCGCGTTGGCATATATCTTCGCGGCCTTCATCAGCCCGCTGATGCTGGCGTACTCCCCTGCCTGGTGGGCCAGATCCTCATCATCCGGGAAGGCCGCGCCAAAGGCCACACCCTGCTTGAGCACCTTGGCATAGGTACCGCCGCCGGTGGAAGTGGGGTACGCCTCCAGCCCGCTCTCCTCGTGGTAGGCGGCCAGCAGCTGGCTCACCAGCTCACTTTCGGCAGGCACGTGGTGGGGCTCCTTTTTCTCCACGTGCAGGAAGGTAAAGCCCTCCAGCGCGGCGCGGGCGTTCATTTCCAGCTGATCCAGATCAGCGGTTACAGGTACGCGCATATCCAGCGAGGCAGTGATCGCACCGTTTTCCAGATGCAGGATGCCCATGTTGCAGGTCAGGGGGCCGGAGACCTCATCCTCGCAGGCGCAGCCGAGAGACGCGCCGTCGCTTTCCATGCCGTAAGCGTTGGCCAGGGTCAGCAGAGCGCCCTGCACGCCCAGTTCCTTGAGAAGCAGCAGCATCATGCCAATGGCGTTGCGCCGGCCTTCCGGATAGGCGGAATGTCCGGGGATGCCCTCAGCGGTGACCCACACACCCTCCGCCGTCACCTCGGCGGTATAGGGCAGGTTGACCTTACCGGCATAAGCGGCGATCCGCTCCGCCAGCTCAGCGCCGCCCTCCAGCAGGGCCTTGCACTCGCCGGGGATCACATTCACGCGCTCGCCGGTCCACAGCTGCTTCACCCGCAGGCCTTCCCCGGCCACCGGCGCGGTGATGAAGGCGTGCAGCATGGCCTTCTCCGTATTGATGATGGGGAAGGACGCGTCAGGCGAGAAGCCCACATCGGGCATCTCCGCATGGGCGGCATAGTACGCCATGTCCTCCCAGCCGCTTTCCTCATCGCAGCCCAGGATCATGCGGATGGACTTCTTCAGCGGCACACCTGCCTCTTTGATGGCGCGCATGGCATACAACGCAGCCAGGGCGGGGCCTTTATCGTCAATGGAGCCGCGGCCGATGATCCTGTCGCCCTCGATCACGGCGGTGAAGGGCGGAGTCTGCCAGCCGTCACCGGCGGGCACCACGTCCAGATGACCCAGCACGGCCACAGCCTCGGCCGCGTCGCCCAGGGTCATATCGCAGGCATAGCCGTCAAAGTCACGGGCAGGGAAGCCCATGGCGGCGGCATCGGCCATGGCCATATCCAGCATACGGCGGACTTCCACGCCAAAGGGCGCGCCCGGAGCCGGGGCTTCCTTCACAGAGGGCACCCCGATCCAGCGGGCCAGGGTGGCGACAAGCTCATCGCGGTAGGAATCGATCAGGGTGTGAATCATTTGATCCATGACAAAGCCTCCTTAAAAAGCATTACGCGGGTCGTTGGATTTTTTCTTCTTGGCGTCAGGATCAATGAACTCGATCTCCAGGCGGTCGAAATCAACGGAATCCATAAAATCGTCGGGGAAGAAACGGGTCTGGCCGAACTCGTCCCACTCGCGCTGGTTTTTGTCCAGCCACAGGGGGCGGGAGATGTCCAGTTTGTGGCAGGCCTCGGCAAGGGCCTCCTGGGGATCATCCCGCAGGCAGGGCTCGGTGACCTGCTTATCCATGCGCTGGCGGCGGATGGTGCGCACCCAAAGGGCAGTAGCCACGGTTTGTACCTCGTCTTATCATCAGATTGCGGCAGGCCGCTGGGGTCATTATGCCACGAATCTCCCATAGATGCAAGGAGAAAGTGCGCCTGTACCGAAAATCCGATTTCGCTTACCAGATAAGACAAGCTTCCGGACCAAAAGAAGAAACAAAGATAAATCGGGCATTTGCCGGAATGCGAAAGCAAAAAACGGGCAATAGGAAGCAAATTTTCACGAAAGTTACGAAACCGTTTGCGTTGAGGGACGGGTTGTGTTATACTGAATAACAGATTAGAATAACCGCCGTGCAACTTGCAGGCGGATGGAGGGGAAAATAGAATGAAGTACGGTCATTTCGACGACAAAGCCCGTGAGTATGTCATTGAAACGCCGCGGACGCCCTATCCCTGGATCAACTACCTGGGATGTGAGAACTTCTTCGGCATCATCAGCAACACAGCTGGTGGCTATTGCTTCTACCGTGACGCCCGTCTGCGCCGCGTGACCCGCTACCGTTACAACAACATGCCTGTTGATAACGGCGGCCGTTATTTCTACATCAATGATAACGGCACCGTGTGGAATCCCGGCTGGAAGCCCGTGAAGACCGAGCTGGATGAGTACACCTGCCGCCACGGCATGGGCTACACCATCATCACCGGCAAGAAGAACGGCCTGACCGCCAGCCAGCTGAGCTTTGTGCCCATGGGCGTGAATGCCGAGGTGCATCAGATCACCCTCACCAACGATACCGACACCGCCAAGGACGTGATCCTCACCTCCTTTGTGGAGTTCTGCCTGTGGGACGCTTCCGACGATATGCTGAACTTCCAGCGCAACTTCTCCACCGGCGAAGTCGAAGTGGAAGACGGCGTGATCTACCACAAGACCGAGTACCGTGAGCGCCGCAACCACTACTCCTTCTACACCGTGAACACCCCCATCGATGGTTTCGATACCGACATGGAAACCTTCCTGGGCATGTATAACGGCTTCGACGCTCCCCAGTCCGTCCTGACCGGCAAGATGGGCAACTCCGTGGCTTCCGGCTGGCAGCCCATGGCCTCCCACCAGATCAAGGTGCACCTGGAGGCCGGCGAGAGCAAGAAGTTCAACTTCGTGCTGGGCTATGTGGAAGTGCCCGTGGAAGAGAAGTGGGCCGCCCCCGGCATCATCAACAAGACGCCCGCCAAGGCCATGATCGCCGAGCTGACCACCGATGAGCAGATCCAGGCCAAGTTCGACGCCCTGAAGGCGCACTGGGACAACCTGCTTTCCGCCTACACCCTCACCACCGATGATGAGAAGCTGGGCCGCATGGTGAACATCTGGAATCCCTACCAGTGCATGGTCACCTTCAACATGAGCCGTTCCACCTCCATGTTCGAAAGCGGCGTTGGCCGTGGCATGGGCTTCCGCGATTCCTCCCAGGACCTGCTGGGCTTCGTGCACCAGATCCCCGAGCGCGCCCGCGAGCGTATCCTGGACATCGCTGCCACCCAGTTCCACGACGGCGGCTGCTATCACCAGTATCAGCCCCTGACCAAGAAGGGCAACAACGACATCGGCGGCGGCTTCAACGACGATCCCCTGTGGCTCATCGCCGGTACCGCAGCCTACATCAAGGAGACCGGCGACTTCAGCATCCTGGATGAAGCCACTCCCTACGATTGCAACCCCAACGACTGCGGCAGCCTGCTGGAGCACCTGGAAAACAGCTTCTATCACGTCGTGAACAACAAGGGCCCCCACGGCCTGCCCCTGATCGGCCGCGCCGACTGGAACGACTGCCTGAACCTGAACTGCTTCTCCGACGCTCCCGGCGAAAGCTTCCAGACCTTCTCCAACCCCAACGCTCCTGACGACCGCGTGGCCGAGTCCGTGCTGATCGGCGGCATGTTCGTGTCCATCGGTCCCGAACTGGTGGCCATCCTGCGCCGCCGCGGCGAGAACGAAAAGGCCGACGCCTGCCAGGCCGAGATCGACGCCATGAAGCAGGCCATCCTGACCCACGGCTGGGACGGCGAATGGTTCATCCGCGCCTATGACGCCATGGGCAACAAGGTCGGCTCCAAGGAGTGCGAGGACGGCAAGATCTTCATCGAGAGTCAGGGCTATTGCGTCATGGCCGGCATCGGCCTGGAGGACGGCAAGGCTGAAACAGCCCTGAAGTCCGTTGAGGAATGGCTGGAAACCGAGCACGGCATCGTGCTGATGAAGCCCGGCTACAAGGAGTATCACCTGGAGCTGGGCGAAGTGTCCTCCTATCCTCCGGGATACAAGGAGAACGCCGGCATCTTCTGCCACAACAACCCCTGGATCATGGCTGCCGAAACCGTTGTGGGCCACGGCGACCGTGCCTTCAAGCTCTACAGCAAGATCGCTCCCGCCTACCGCGAGGACATCAGCGATAAGCACAAGATGGAGCCCTACGTCTACAGCCAGATGATCGCCGGCAAGGAAGCCAAGAACTTCGGCCAGGCCAAGAACAGCTGGCTTACCGGCACCGCTGCCTGGAACTTCTACGTCATCAGCAACTACATCCTGGGCATCAAGCCCGATTGGGACGGTCTGAAGGTCGATCCCTGCATCCCCCACACCTGGGATGGCTACAAGATCAGCCGCCGTTTCCGCAATGCCACCTACGACATTACCATCGACAACAGCGCCCATGTGTGCCGCGGCGTGAAGGCCGTGACCGTGGATGGCAAGGCCATCGAAGGCAATGTGCTGCCCGTCTTCAGCGATGGCAAGGTGCATGAGGTCAAGGTCGTTCTTGGTTAAGTAACACAATACGGCGGAGAGGATTTCCTCTCCGCCTTTTCCGTAGGAGCAAGTATGAAGAATGAATCCCTCACGCTGTTCATTCCCCTTTACGGCAAGGCGCTGATGAGTCGCGAAGGGCTCTTTCCCGACGAGACGGCCGAGCGCATCGTATCCACCGTGGATTACGACTTCAGCAAGGTGGATCAGAGCCGCAAGCTGGCCATTTACATGGCTATGCGCGCCGCGCATTATGACCGCATGGTGGAGGACTATGCCGCCCGGCATCCCGAGGGCGTCATCATTCAGCTGGGTGCTGGTCTGGACAGCCGGGTGAACCGTGTGCAGGTTTCGTTACCCTGGTATGACCTGGACTTCCCTGAGGTCATCGACCTACGCCGGGACTACTATCCGGAAACAGAGCGTTACCACCTGATCGCCGCGCCCGCACTGCCAACAGACTGGCTGGGAGACATCCCGTATCACGGCCATGCGTTGATCCTTGCCGAAGGACTGAGCATGTACCTTTCCGAGAATGACATGCGCGCACTGACATCGGCCCTGCGCAGCCACTTTGGAGAGGCGGAGTTCATCTTCGATGCCTATTCACCCATGGCTGCAAGGCTTTCCAGGTGGAAGAACCCCATCAATGCCGTTGACGCGAAGATCGACTTTGCCATGGATGAGCCTGCGCTGCTGGAGGGCGAAGGGAGCGAGTGCATCCTCAACAGCGACATCATCACGCCGGATATGCTGGGCCGGCTCAGAGGGATCGACCGGCTTCGATTCCGCTTCATGGGCATGGCAGGAAAAAAACTTTACCGCATTTTCGGCTATCGGCTGACAAAGATGTAACAAACGGAAAAAATTTTCTCAAAAAGGACAATTTTCAAGAAGGAGGTTTCACTGGTCACGTCGAATGGGTATAATACAGACACCAGATCATCTGAAAGAGAGGACGTGGTGCCAGTGGCACATATCTTCCAGCGGAGGCAGCCGAGACAGTGACCGGCCTGCGTCCGCTTTTTGTCATCCCATCCCGGAAAGGAGCTTATGATTTATGAAGATGACCATCAACGCCCGCAACATGACCATCTCCCCCGCTGTGACCAAGCGCATCGAAAAGAAAACCTTCAAGATGGAACGTTACCTCCTGCCCGATACCGAAGTGCAGATCAAGATGCAAAAGGGCAAGAAGGATCAGCGCATCGTTGAGATCACCGTACCCATGGGCAATAATGTGATCCTCCGCAGCGAGGCTGCCGCCGACGATAACAACCTCTTCCTGGCCATCGACCAGGCCCTGGCGAAGATCGAACGCCAGATCCACCGCCACCGTACCAAGCTGAGCAAGCGCCTGCGCGAGGACGCCTTCGCGCCTGAAGTACCCGAATATATCGACGAAGAGCCCGCCGAAGAGAATGCCCCCAAGGTCGTCCGCCACAAGACCTTCCCCGTCCGTCCCATGTCCGTGGAGGACGCGGCGATCCAGATGGAGCTTCTCGGCCATGACTTCTTTGCCTTTGTCAATATCGAGACCGAGCGCACCAACATCCTTTATCGCCGCAAAGACGGTGATCTCGGCCTCCTGGAGCCCGAAGCCTAATCCTTTATCCGTCCTCCTTCCCCAGTCCGGAGAGAGCACTGCTCTCTCCGGACATTTTTGCAGCAAAAAGGGCCAGGCGATAAAGCCTGACCCCTGATGGTATTTTCCGCTGATTACTTGGTCTTCTCCAGATATTCTTCGTAGTTGCAGAGGTAATCGGCGATGGTGCCGTCCTCCTTGATCTCGATGATGCGATCGGCGATGGTAGTAACGAACTGATGGTCCTGGCTGGTGAAGATCACGTTGCCGGGGAAGTTGATCAGCGCGTTGTTGACGGCGGTGATGGACTCCAGGTCCAGGTGGTTGGTGGGCTGATCCAGCATGATGAAGTTGGCGCCGGAGAGCATCATACGGGAGAGCATGCAGCGCACCTTCTCGCCGCCGGAGAGGACGTTGACCTGCTTGTAAACGTCGTCGCCACGGAAGAGCATACGGCCCAGCAGGTCTCGCATATCGCTTTCCAGCATATTGCTGGGGCAGTACTGGGCGAACCAGTCCAGCATGTTCTTGTCGCAGCCGTCAAAGTAGGGGCCGTTGTCCTTGGGGAAGTAGCTGGTGGAGATGGTCACGCCCCACTTGGCGGTGCCGGAATCGGGCTCCAGCTCCTCGGCCAGGATGCGGAACAGGGCGGTCTGCGCCTGCTCGTTGGGGCCCACCAGGGCGATCTTCTGGCCCTTGGTCACCAGGAAGGAAACGTCCTTGAGCAGCTGCACGCCATCCTGGCTGTAGTTGATGTTGCTGACGTTGAGGATGTCCTTGCCCGCCTCGCGGTCGGGGGAGAAATTCACCCAGGGATAGCGGCGGGAGGACGCGGGCATCTGCTCGATGGTCAGCTGATCCAGCAGCTTGCGGCGGCTGGTAGCCTGCTTGGCCTTGGATTTGTTGGCAGAGAAGCGCTGGATGAAGTTCTGCAGTTCGCGGATCTTATCGTCGCGGCGCTTCTTCTGATCCTTCATGATGGCCTGCATCAGCTTGGAGGATTCGTACCAGAAGTCGTAGTTACCCACGTACATCTTGACCTGGCTGAAGTCGATATCCACGATGTGGGTGCAGATATTGTTCAGGAACCAGCGGTCATGAGAAACCACGATCAGCGTGCCGGGGAAATCCATCAGGAAGTCCTCCAGCCAGGCCACGGAGCGGTTGTCCAGGTTGTTGGTGGGCTCGTCCAGGAGCAGGATGTCCGGATTGCCGAACAGGGCCTGCGCCAGCAGCACCTTTACCTTTTCGCCGCCCTTCAGGTCTCCCATGAGGGTGTAGTGCATATCCGCGCCGATGCCCAGGCCGGTGAGCAGGGTGGCGGCGTCGGACTCGGCATTCCAGCCATCCATTTCGGCGAATTCGCCCTCCAGCTCGGCGGCGCGCTCGCCGTCGGCCTCGGAGAAATCGGGCTTGGCATAGAGCTCGTCCTTCTCCTTCATGATGTCATACAGCCGCTGGTTGCCCATGATGACGGTATCCAGCACGGGATAGGCGTCGTATTTGAACTGATCCTGCTTCAGGGTGGACATACGCTGGTCGGCAGGATAGGTCACGGAGCCGGTGGTGGGCTCCAGCTCGCCGGACAGGATACGCAGGAACGTGGACTTACCCGCGCCGTTGGCGCCGATGATGCCGTAGCAGTTGCCGGGCATGAACTTCAGGTCCGCACCCGCGAAGAGCTTCTGACCGCCGAAGGTCAGGGAAACGTTGCTGACTGTAATCATGAATGACTCCTATTATTCGATGGTTATTTGGTTTGCACCATCTCTTATCATACCACACTTTGCATAGAAATGGAACGGGGAAAACAGGGATTTTCGGGGAACATTATGCACAAAAAGAGCCGCAGACAAAAGCTGCGGCCCCATGCTGTACCTCAATAAGCAAGCAATTGGAAGCGTGGTTTGCCCTGGCTGACCTCCAGCAGGGCCAGGCGTCCGTCCGCCGCGCTGCCGGGGTTGATAAGCAGCGTCTGCCGCTGCTCCCAGAAGGGCTTGTGCGTATGACCAAACAGCGCAATGGAGCAGCCCCGCTCCTTTGCCGCCTCGTCCAGGTAGGTATAGGTGGACTTTACATGGTAGATATGCCCGTGGGTCAGGAATACCTTCGCCCCGCCGATAGGCAGCACCTGATGATATTCCAGCCCCGGTACGCCCACATCGCAGTTGCCGCTCACACCGGCCATGACGGCGAATTCATCCCGCCTGCGGATGAAATTCTCCAGCCGCATGAAATCGTAGGCGCCATCGCCGCAGTGGAGGTAGTAATCCACCGGGCCGATCTCCTTCCACGCCTGCTCCAGCAGCCAGCGGACGTCGTCATCGTGGCCATGGGTGTCGCTCATGACGATACAGCGCATCAGTCGTGCAGCTCCTTCATGATGGCCAGCATCTTCTCGCAGGCACGGGCGCGATGGCTGACACGGTTCTTGTCCTCCTGGGAGATCTCCGCGAAGGTCTGGTTCAGGGGCTCATAGAGGAACAACGGATCGTAGCCAAAGCCGCCGTTGCCGCGTTCCTTTTCCAGCAGTACGCCGGGGCAGGAGCCCTCGGCCACCAGCGCCTCGCGTCCGGGGAGCTTCAGGGCAATGGCACACTGGAAGGCGCATGAACGGGCTGTCTTGCCATTCATGCGGCGCAGGAGCAGGGCATTGTTGGCAGCGTCATCGCCGTGCATACCGGCATATCGGGCCGAGAGCACGCCGGGCTCGCCATCCAGGGCATCCACGGTCAGGCCGCTGTCGTCCGCCAGGGTGGGCAGGCCGGTGGCCTCGCATACTGCCTCCGCCTTGATGATGGCATTGCCGGCAAAGGTAGAGGCATTCTCCTCGATATCCCCATGGAAGCCGGCAGCGTTCATGGACACCACGGTGTAGTAATCGCCGAAGATATGCTGCAGCTCGCGGATCTTGTGGGCGTTGCCGCTGGCCACCACCAGCGCCGGCTTGGGCGCGATGTGCCGCGCACGGTCGCCCAGGGCGTCCCGCTGGGCCTGCATCAGGTTCTCGATGCCCTGCTTGCCGTAGGCCATCAGCGTGGCCAGCTCATCGGGGGTGAAGGCGCGGCCCTCGCCGGTGCCCTGCAGCTCAATGAACTCGCCCTTCTCATTCATCACGAAATTCATGTCCACATCGGCGCTGCTGTCCTCCTGGTAGCACAGGTCGCAGCAGGGGGTGCCCTCCACCACGCCGCAGGAAATAGCGGCGATCTGATGCACGATGGGCGAAACCAGCAGCTTGCCCTCCTGCACCAGCTTGTCAATAGCGCAGGTCAGCGCCACCATGGCGCCGGTGATGGAAGCGGTACGGGTGCCGCCATCGGCCTCCAGCACGTCGCAGTCCAGGGTGATGGTGCGCTCGCCCAGGGCCTTCATGTCCACGGCCTGGCGCAGGCTGCGGCCGATGAGACGCTGGATCTCCACGCTCCGGCCATCCTTCTTGATGCCGTCGCGCTTTTTGCGCTGGCTGGTGGAAGCAGGCAGCATGGCGTATTCCGCCGTGACCCAGCCCTGGCCCTTGCCCCGCAGGAAGGGCGGCACGCCCTCCTCCACCGAGGCCGTGCAGATCACCCTGGTGTTTCCCGTGGCGATCAGGCAGGAGCCCGCCGCCGTGCGCACGAAATCAGTCTGGATCGTTACTTCACGCGGCTGCTCCGCGCTGCGTCCGTCATATCGCATAAGGTGGAACCTCCATATCCATAAACATTCTGTATAACTTTCTCCCCACAAGCAGCGGTTTCCTGCTCCACGCCCGTCAAATTATGTTCAAATACCACAGCGTACGCGCTTCAAAATGCGTCATGATAAGAAGGGTTTCGCGTTGAATGTGGCGAATGCTCTATATTGTTCATTCTCCAACTGTCTCAAGAGAAAGGATCTTTTCCCCGTGAAAAAGCTTTTTGAAAAATACTTTTCCGATGTCTGGAACGTCCCCAATGTACTGACGATGCTGCGCATCCTGCTGATCCCGGTATTCGTTGCGCTGTATGCCACCGGGCATGATAAGCTGGCCCTTATCACCTTTATCCTCGCCAGTCTGACGGACCTGCTGGATGGCTACATCGCCCGTAAGTACAACCTGATCACCAACTTTGGCAAGCTGATGGATCCCCTGGCCGATAAACTGATGGTCTGCACGGCGCTGATCTGCCAGGGTGTAAGCGGGATCATCCCCTGGTGGGCCATCATCATCGTGATGCTCAAGGAGCTGCTGATGGTCATCGGCGGCATGATCATGCTGAAAAACGGCGTGGTGGTCTACAGCAATATGCTGGGCAAGGTCGCCATGTGCGCCTTTGTGGCGGCGTTGGTGCTGAGCTTCTTCCACGCCGAGTTCGCGGCGCTGGGCGTTCAGGTGGATACCATCATCCTGATCATTGCCGTGATCCTCACCCTCCTGGCTCTGGCGGATTACACCGTCGCGGCCGTGAAAAAGCTGAAGGCCCAGAAGGCTGCCTGATTCAACCTATCAAACCGCATATGTCAAAAGGGACGGCGCATGCCGTCCCTTTTCTTAATGATCCGCCCAATCTCTTGCCCGCTCCACGGCCTTGTGCCAGCCATTCAGCAGGTTCTTCCGGACGTAGCGATCCATATCCGGCGCAAAGGAAGCCTCCTGCTGCCATGCGCTGGCGGTCTCCTCCACGGCGGCGTACACGCCCACCGCCAATCCGGCCAGCAGCGCGGCGCCCAGGGCGGTGGTCTCCATCACCACAGGACGTACCACAGGCACCTCCATGATATCCGCCTGGAACTGCATCAGGAAGGCATTGGCGCTGGCACCGCCATCCACCTGCAGCTGGGTGGGAACAAAACCACAATCCTGTGCCATGGCCTGCATCAGGTCGGCAGACTGGTAGGCGATCGCCTCCAGCGCGGCACGTACCACATGAGCCCGTCCGGTGCCGCGGGTCATGCCGATCAGCGTACCGCGGCTGTACTGATCCCACCAGGGCGCTCCCAGGCCCGTGAAGGCCGGCACCAGATACACCCCACCGGTGTCCTTCACCGATCGGGCCACCTCTTCGCTTTCGGCGGCGGTGGAGAGCATCTTCATCTCGTCCCGCAGCCACTGGATGGCAGCGCCGGCCACGAACACGCTTCCCTCCAGCGCGTAGGTGGGCTTGCCGCCGATGCGCCACGCCATGGTGGACAGAAGGCCGTTGCCGCTCCTGATCAGCTTATCGCCGGTATTCATCAGCATGAAGCAGCCGGTACCGTAGGTATTCTTGACCATGCCGGGCTGCAGGCAGGCCTGGCCGAACAGCGCGGCGTGCTGATCGCCGGCCATGGCCGCCACGGGGATCGCCCGGCCCAGGATGCTCTCGTCCAGCATACCGATCACATGGCTGGAGTCCACCACCGTGGGCAGACAGGCGCGGGGAATATCCATCAGGCGCAGGAGCTCATCGTCCCAATCCTGCGTGGTCAGGTTGAAAAGCATGGTGCGGCCCGCGTTGGTGGCGTCCGTCACATGGGGATGCCCCTGCACCAGATGCCAGGCCAGAAAGCTGTCCACCGTGCCGAAGCACAATTCGCCCTTCTCCGCCCGGTCGTGCAGGTTCAGCCGCTTCAGCAGCCATGCCAGCTTCGTACCGGAGAAGTACGCATCCGGCACCAGGCCGGTTTTTTCCCGGATCACCGGGCTCCAGCCCTGCTCCACCAGCCTGTCGACATCATGGGCGGTGCGGCGGCATTGCCACACGATGGCGTTGTGCACGCACTCCCCTGTTTCCCTGTCCCACAGAAGCGTGGTTTCCCGCTGGTTGGTGATGCCGATGGCCGCGATATCCGCCGCATCCACGCCGGACTTGTTCACAGCCTCTTTCAGCGCGGTGATCTGGCTGGAGAGAATATCCCGGGGATCATGCTCCACCCAGCCAGGCTTGGGATAGATCTGCGGAAACTCCACGCCGTGGGCCGCCAGCATATGCCCCATGGTATCGAACACCACCGCGCGGGAGCTGGTCGTACCCTGATCCAGCGCTACCAGTACCTTTGCCATAACGCGTCCTCCTTTGTTGAAAGAGAAATGCCCGCCAGCCAGCAGGCCAGCGGGCAGCAGCGGGCCTGCGCCCTCTGGCTCGTTTGAATTATTCCAGCGTAATGCCGTAGATGAACGAAGTGTTTTTGCCGGTGGTGCCGATAACCAGCGTATCGCCGTACACGGCGGGAGAGCCCTCGATGGTGCCCTCCACCTCCAGGGTGTTGATCACTTCGCCCGTCAGGCCGTCCATCAGATACAGCGTACCGTTGCCGCTGGCCTGGATGATCCAGCCCTCGCCGGACTCGCTGTAGACTGCCACGGGAGAGGAGTAGCTGTAGCTGTCCAGCTGCTGTGCCCAGACGACCTCGCCGTCTTCCTTGTTCAGGGCGATGGTCACGCCGGCCTTGGCAGCGGCGTCCTCGCCAAAGATGGCCTGCGCGCCGGCCTTGGACACATTGCTCAGCGTGAAGACGACCAGGTCGCTCAGGTCATTCTGGCCGATCACGGGAGAGGCCATGGCGCCGGTGGTCTTGTTGGTCTTGGTATTCTTCTGGCTGCCGACGGCCAGCGCCCAGCTTTCCTCGCCGGTCAGGGCGTTGAAGCGGCGGATGGTGACGTCGCCCTTCTTGCGGTTCTGCAGGGTGTTGGCGGTGTACAGCCACAGATCGCCATCAGCGTCCAGATCCAGCGCGATGGCTGCCTGCACCTGATCCTCGGTGTTCACCGCCCAGACCGTTTCCAGGTTGGAGGTGTTCACGCAGCGCAGCAGGCCGCTGAGGTCGGCATAGAAGATATACTTGTCATAGGCCGCGATAGAGGCTTCCACCGCCACGGTCTTGTCCTGCTGGTTCTTCTTCTTGGACTTCATCACAATGGATTCGGGCTCGATCTCGATGGTACCGGCGTTGTAATCGAAGGTGGTGTTCAGCTTGGTGAGGTACACCATGCCGTTGGTGCCGGCAGTGACCAGCGTATCGCTGGCGGGATCGATCAGCGCGGAGGTATCGAAGGCGCCCACCTCATAATAGGGGCGATTCATCTTGCCGTCCAGGCCGTTGATCATGTGGACTTCCTTCTGGGTCAGCAGGTCATAGAAGCGCAGACCGATATCGCCGGTACCCTTGGCCATCTTACGGGCGTACTGGCCTACCGTCATAACGGGATAGCCCAGGGGATGGATGCTGGGCGTGCCCTTCATGGGATAGCCCACGTTGATGGCGTCGCGGGTAGGCAGGCCGTCAGCCAGGTCGAGGAAGTAGATCTTGCCGTCAAGACCGGCGATGATGACTTCCTTCAGGGCCTTGGTGGCGCGCTTTTCCTCCACGATGTTGGCGGCCTCGCGAACCTCCTTGCTCCACTTGATGATAGCAGGCTGGCCCGTCCAGGAAATGCCGTAATAGGTCTGGGAGGCGCCCTTGACGCTGCCTGCCTGGGCAGTCCACTTCAGGCTCATGGAGGAAATATCCCCCACGTTGCCGATGGCCGCGTTCTGGCGGAAAGCGTCGCCGCGGTAGGTCACCACGCCATAGGGCTGAGTGATGTAGGAGCCTGCCACAGGCATGGCGAGCACGTCCTCCATGGGACGGTCGTAATTCTCCACCTTGGAGGTGCCGTTATACACAACGGAGTACGCCACCAGCGAGGGATCAGCATTCTCCGCTGCCTCGGCCACCAGCGCGGGCGTGGCCGTGGGAACCTCCGTCGCCTCGGCTACGGGTTCAGGGGTGGGTTCCTCGGTGGGCTCGGCCGTGGGTTCGGGCGTGGGCTCCTCCGTAGGCGCCATGGTAGGCGTAGCCGTCACTTCCATGGTGGGCGTGGACACAGGCTCCTCGGTGGGTTCGGCCGTAGGCTCGGCAGTGGGGATCTCAGTGGGAGCCTCCGTAGGCTCCTCGGTGGGAACCTCCGTGGGGACTTCCGTGGGCATCTCAGTGGGGACTTCCGTGGGAACCTCGGTAGGCTCGACGGCAGGGGCTTCCGTAGGTATGGGCGTAGCGGTGGGCTCCATCGCGGCAAAGGCGCCGATGTCAGCCGTCTGCTGGGGCGCGGCGATCTCCATCAGCTGGGTCTTGCCGGTATCCAGCCACTCCCCGTTATCCTGGATCTGGGCCTGCACCAGGCCGGAATAAGCCTCCGTCAGGGAGAGGTTCAGCATCCAGATACGGGAATCCGCATTATCCATGGAAACAGAGGTGGCCGTGGGCAGCGGATTGCCCAGCTCGTCCACCACGCGCACGCCGGAAACAGACTTGGTCGTCGTCAGCGTGAAGGCGACCTCCAGCGGAGCGATGCCCTGGGTGGGCGCGGCGGAGAAATCAAGTACCTGGGCGGTGGAAACGGGCTGCTTCTCTTCGCCGCCGCCCAGCATGCCCACCACATTGGTCTTCAGCTGGCCAAGGGTGCTGTCGTCCGCGGGGATGAGATGGAAACCCAGCGCCACCAGGCCCAGCACCAGCACGATGGCGATGATCGCCACCAGCCAGCCCTTGCCCTTCTTGCGGGGCTCCTCGGCATAATCGGCATTGATGTCCTCGTTGCTTACGGGACGGCGTACCCGGGGCTGTTCGCCCGTCTGCACAGGCACACGGGGCTCCTGGCCCAGGGGCTGACGCTGGCTGTAGCCCGGCGCGCTGACAGGACGGCGCACATTGCCGGCCTGCACAGAGGCAGCAGACTGCTCCGGCGCACGGTTCAGCACCGCCGGACGCGGCACGCCCTGGGAGGGTGCCTCGCTGGGCTGCTGGGGGGCCTGCACGCTGAAACGGGTCGTCTGCACACGGGTGGTGGGCTCATCGTTCTTCACTTCCGGCTGAGCTCCGCCCTCCGCAGGCTGGGCAGCATGATACCGATCCGACCGACGATGACGCACCGTGGGCTGCACGGGAGCCGCGCCTTCCTCTACCGGCGGGATCACGCGGGTCTGTTGCTCGCCTTCCTGCTGCATATTCTGTTCTTTCATATTATCGTTCAACGTTCTTACTCCTTTGCGACAGAAGTTCACGAAATATATTATACCGTAATTTCTCTTCGTCTACAACCCCAATTCCGGGTTTGATGTAAAAACTTCGCCGCACAAATGTAAAAAACGTCGCCTTTACACGGCCTTCCGCTCCGTCTTCTTTTCCATGATGCACGCCACAGCGTACCGGTCCACCGCTTCGCTCAAAAGGGCCAGCCGCTCCTGGTCGTCCTGGTCCCAGGCCTGTTCCGCCAGGCGCTGCAGCATCAGATAACACACATCGCCATTCTTCTTGCTTTTCATCATCAAAACCCTCCTTTGTGCCTGTATATACATCATACGCTGCATTTCTCATTCCTTCAACAGCGAAAACTGACTTCTTTTGTCATATCCTGTCGAGTATGCAATATTCTTTGCGGCAGTTGCTTTCCGGTGGATTCATGCTATAATAGGTACAGCTTATTGGAAAGGATCTGATCGCATGAAGAAGCCCGTCGTGCTGATCCCCATTGATACATATGATCAGGCCCGGGTGGACGAAGCTGTCCGCCAGGGCCTGGAGCTTCTTGGCGGCATGGAGCAGTTCATCGACAAGGAGGAAAAGGTGCTCCTCAAGCCCAACCTGCTGGCCCGTGCGCTGCCGCAGAAGGCCATCACCACCCACCCCGCGGTGTTTTCCGCCGTATGTCGCCTCCTGCGCGAGGAAGGCTACCGGCACGTTTCCTACGGCGACAGCCCCGGCAGCCCCACCACCAGCCCGGAAAAGGCCACCGAAACCGGCGGTCTGGCAGCCGAAGCAGCCCGATACAACGTGCCCCTGGCCGATTTTACCGGCGGCTCCGTGGTGCACTTCCCCCAGGGCAAGACGGCCAGGAGCTTCTACCTGTGCAACGCCGTGCAGGAAATGGACGCCATGATCAACCTCTGCAAGATGAAGACCCACGCCCTGGAGCGCATCACCGGAGCTGTGAAGAACCTTTACGGCTGCATCACCGGCGTAAACAAGGCCACCGGCCACGCCCATTACCCCAACAGCGAGGTCTTCGCTGATATGCTGGCCGACCTGAACCTGTGCGTGAAGCCCCGCCTGCACATCATGGACGGCATCGTGGCCATGGAGGGCAACGGCCCCAGCTCCGGCACGCCTGTCAGCATGAACGTGCTGCTCTTCTCCTCTGACCCTGTGGCGCTGGACAGCGTCTTTGCCGGGCTGATCCACCTGGATCCCGCTGCTGTACCGACCTGCGTCAGCGCCGCCCGCGAGGGCGTTGGTACCATGGATCACGCGCAGATCGATATCATTACCCCCGAGGGCTCCATCTCCATGGAGGAAGCCCGCGCCAGGTATGGCAAGGCTGATTTCGATGTCTTCCGCGGCGAGATGAAGAAAAGCCTGCTGGCCAAGGTGATGCCTCTGCTGCCGTTCCTGCAGCACCGCCCCAAGGCTGATATGAAGAAGTGCATCGCCTGCGGCGTATGCGAGGAATCCTGCCCTGTGGCTGAAAAGGCCGTCCGCGCCGGCAATGGCAAGAAGGCGAAATATGACTACAGGAAGTGCATCCGCTGCTACTGCTGCCAGGAGATGTGCCCCGCCAAGGCCATCGAGGTCTATCGCAGCCCGCTGAACAAACTGTTGGGCGGCAAATAAAAAAATGATCCGGGAAGTCGCTCTTTCCGGATCATTTTTCTTTTTGGGGATACCGTAGAAAATAATAGTCATTCCCCTCCATAGCTTCTGTTTTTCTGAAGCCGTGGCGCAGATAAAACGCCTCTGCCCTGTGGTTATCCCTGTGCACCCCCAGTGCGATGGGCCTCACACCGAAGTCACGATAGCACCATTGAATGGCTTCCTCCAGGGCGTAGGCGCCGATCCCCTTGCCCCGGTATGTCTTATCCAGCACAAAGCCCATCAAGCGATAAAAAGGCATGCCCTGCATTTCCGGCGGATCGGTCTCCCAGGGGATGGCCTCCCCCAACAGAAGCACACCTATGCAGATACCATCAGCATAGATGGCGAAGGTATGGCCCAGACAGCCATGCTCCTTCCCATAATGATGCAGCTCCAGGATGGTCTCTGCCGTGTCAACAAAATCCTCAATGACGTCCTCCCGGCGGATGGCGCGTACGGCTTCCTCCTGACTTTCGTCCAGGATCCGCAGGATAATCCGTTCGTGCATGACCGTATCGCCTCCTTCATGCTCATCTGATCTTACAGCGCGTCCAGCACCCTCCGGATATTCTCTTCCTGCGGCACGATGATGGACAGATCCACCTGCGGATGCGCCTGTACATAGCTGATCAGCATATCCATGAGGTTATCCTTCGACTGCATGTAGTCCTTTACGATGGTTTCATCGTCAATTCCCAGCCGTCTGAGCAGCACGGCCGATACCACGCCTGTTCTGTCCTTACCGGCGGTGCAGAAATACATCACGCTGGTCGGCGCCTTCAGGATCGTTTGGATAATCGTCTCCATCTGGCTGTCCAGCATCTGCCGGTACACCTGGTGCAGGTGCTCCCTGGATCTCGGCGTATCCCCACCACCCGTTACAGGCAGATGCAGATAAGTAAATCCATCTTCATCGCGCAGAGCGCAGGGATTTCGCAGCGCCTCCTCCTCGGAGCGCAGATCCACCAGCGTACAGAAATTCCGCTCCCGCAGCCACCGCACCTCCTGCTGCTCAAGTTTCAGCGGCACATCGCTGCGCAGAAAACGTCCGTCTCCCGCAGGCAGCAGGCGGGTGTTTCGGGTCGATTTCAATAGTGATGTCATGCCTGTCTCCTCTTTCCCTTGCATTCTTGCCTATATCCCCTACTCTGGAAAATGAAAAGAGACCCCGGCCTGTGCCAGAGTCTCTTCCATGCATGGGGTAATTAGCCCTGCTTCTGCTTGTGCTTGGGATTCTCGCAGATAACCATGACCTTGCCCTTGCGGCGAA
>SVGJ01000042.1 GCA_015056415.1 Clostridiales bacterium | reverse complement strand
GCCTCGATCATGCCGATGTCCTCGCTGACGGGGATGAAGGCGCCGCTCAGGCCGCCCACGTGGTTGGAGGCCATCACACCGCCCTTCTTCACGGCGTCATTCAGCAGGGCCAGGGCAGCGGTAGTACCGGGAGCGCCGGCCATTTCCAGGCCCATTTCGGTGAGAATGTGGGCCACGGAGTCGCCGCGGGCAGGGGTGGGCGCCAGGGAAAGGTCAACGATGCCGAAGGGGATATTCAGCCGCTGGGAGGCCTCGCGGGCCACCAGCTGACCTACGCGGGTGATCTTGAAGGCGGTGCGCTTGATGGTCTCGGCCACCACGTCGAAGGGCTGACCCTTGACCTGCTCGAGGGCTTTCTTCACCACGCCGGGGCCGGAAACGCCCACGTTGATGACGCATTCAGGCTCGCCCACGCCGCAGAAGGCGCCGGCCATGAAGGGGTTGTCCTCCACGGCATTGGCGAACACCACCAGCTTGGCGCAGCCCAGGGAATCCCGGTCGGCGGTAAGCTCGGCGGTTTTTTTGATGATCTCGCCCATTTCCCGCACAGCGTTCATGTTGATGCCGGCGCGGGTGGAACCCACGTTCACCGAGGAGCAGAGCCGCTCGGTGGTGGCCATGACCTCGGGGATGGAGGCCAGAAGACGCTCGTCGGCCAGAGTGGCGCCCTTGTGCATCAGCGCGGAATAGCCGCCCAGGAAGTTCACGCCCATTTCGGCGGCGGCCTTGTCCAGCCAGCGGGCGATGGGGCGGGGATCGGCCTGGCAGATCAGGCTCACAGGGGTCACGGAAATGCGCTTGTTCACGATCGGGATACCGAGCTCGCGCTCGATGTTTTCGCCGGTCCTGACCAGATCCTTGGCCACACGGCAGATCTTGTCGTAAACGCGCTGGCCGCACTTTTCGCCATCGGGATCGGAGCAATCCAGCAGATTGATGCCCAGGGTAATGGTGCGGATGTCAAAGTTCTCCTCCTGGATCATTCGCATCGTTTGGAGGATCTCGCCGGTTTCGATCATGGAATATCCCTCCTCTGTCAGATGCGGTGCATCGCGTCGAAAAGATCCATGCGCTGCATGTGGATGGTCATCTTCATTTCCTCGCGGATGGGCTGCAGTGCCTCGTCAATGGCGGCGAATTCCATGTGCGCGCCGTCCAGGTCAACAACCATCATCATGGTGAAGTAACCGCCCAGGATCGTCTGGGTGATGTCCAGGATATTAATGTTCATCTCGCTCAGCTTGGTGGCCACCTTGGCGATGATGCCGGTAGCGTCCAGGCCGGTTACTGAAATCAGGGCTTTCGTCATGAAAAATCGCCTCCATCTTATCATAAAAAACCAGTATCCACTATAATGAAATGTCAGTGATTTGTCAAGGTGCACAGCGGTGGGATACTGGACAAATTACGCAAGGTGCGGTATGATGCTTGCGTAATCAAAGGAGGATGCATCATGCAGAAACGCGCCCTGGCTATTCATGATGTGAGCTGCGAAGGCCGCTGCTCGCTCACCGTTGCGCTGCCGGTACTTTCGGCGTGCGGGATCCACACCGCCGCGCTGCCCACGGCGCTGCTTTCCACGCACACGGGTGAATTCACGGGCTACTCCTGCCTGGACCTGACGGAGGAGATGCGGCGCATCCTGGGGCACTGGAGCACGCTGCCCCTGGCCTTTGACGGCCTGTACAGCGGTTTTCTGGGCAGCTTTGAGCAGATCCGGCTGGTGGGCGATGTGCTGCATACCTATCGCCGCAAGGGCGGTCTGACGCTGGTGGATCCCGTTATGGCCGATCATGGCCGGCTCTATGCGACCTATACCAATGAGATGGCCGGCGGCATGGGTGAATTGTGCGCCCTGGCGGACGTGATTGTTCCCAACATGACGGAAGCCTGCATCCTGCTGGATAAGCCCTATGTGGAGCATCCGGGCGAAGCGGAAGTGAAGAACATCCTGGAGGCGCTGGCCGCCAGGTACGACTGCGGTCAGGTGATCATCACTGGTGTGCATCAGGGTGACGAGCTGGGCGCGGCGGGCTTCCGGGCGCAGGACGGCAGCTTCACCTTTGCGGGCGCGCCGCGCTTGCCGCAGGTTTTCTATGGTACGGGGGATGTGTTCGCTTCGGCGATGTTTGCCGCCATGCTGCTGGGCAAGGCAACGGGCGAGGCAGCGCAGATTGCCGTGGATTTCACCCATCAGGCCATGCTGCGCACCATTGAAAACGGGCTGCCGCTGAATTACGGCGTGGCCTTTGAGCAGGCTATTCCCGGCCTTGTGAGGGAGCTGGGGCTGGCATGAGGACGCTTGCGGAACTGACGGATCAGAATGTGTTGGGGCTGCCGGGAACGTCCACGGCCAGGCCGCGCCTGACAGCCCGGGCGGTTGTGCGCCGGGACGATGGGTTGTATGCCGTGATGTATACGGGAAAGTATGATATCTATATGCTTCCGGGCGGCGGTGTGGACGAAGACGAATGCATCGAGGATGCGCTGCGCCGGGAGATCGCCGAGGAAACCGGCTGCGAATGCCGGGAGATCGTACCGCTGGGGCTGGTGAAGGAAAACCGTGCCCATGCCGATTATACGCAGATCTCCTGTTACTACGCTGTCAGCACGGCCGGCGCTCGCACAGGGAACCGTCTCACCCCCGAGGAGATCAGCAACGGCATCACGCTCCGGTGGCACACGCTGGAGGAAATTCTCCGCCTTATTGGTGATCCCGTGCACGAGGTGTTTCAGCGCAGGTTCCTGCAGGCCCGGGATATGGCAGCGCTGAAGGGCTATGTGCAGCTGCAGGCCTCGTGGCTGAACACGCTGGCGGATTTCTGCGGCGTGCGGGATGTGCCGGAACTGACACGGGAGACGCTTCTGCCCTATCTGGGCCGGGAGCAGGCTGATGTGATGGTGCTCTTCGGCGGCAGCATCCTGGAGGGCGGACGTGTGCTGGCACAGGCCATGCGAGCGGGCGTGGCGAAGAAATACGTGATCGTGGGCGGCGAGGGACACACCACCCAGTCCCTGCGGGACAGGATGCATCAGGCCTTCCCGGATATCCACACCAACGGCCTGCCGGAGGCGGAGGTCTTCGCGACATGGCTGCGCAGGCAGGGCTTGCAGGCCGACCTGCTGGAGACTGCCTCCACCAACTGCGGCAATAACATCACCAACCTGCTGGCCCTTCTGCGGGCGAACGCCATACCCCACGACACCATGATCCTTGTGCAGGACGCCTCCATGCAGCGGCGGATGGACGCAGGGCTGCGCCTCCACGCGCCGGCGTGCCGGATCATCAATTACGCCGCCTACACAGCTCACTTTGCCGAACAGGACGGCCATCTGACGCTGCTCAGTGACGCCTGGGGTATGTGGGACATGGAGCGCTACATCACCCTGCTCATGGGTGAGATCCCGCGCCTTCGGGACGACAAGAGCGGCTACGGCCCCAACGGTCAGGGCTTCATCGCTCATGTGGATATCCCGCAAACCGTGGAGGAGGCCTTTCATCTTTTGCAAATACACTGCGGCGGCAGCGTCAGACACGCCAATCCATTATACGCGACCAAATAAAAAAGCGGCGATACTCACCATGCGAGTATCGCCATTAAATTTTCACAAGGGAAAAGCACCGTCTACGCGTCGCGACGCGCCCTCCGCGCGGCGTGACCCCTGCCAAAGGACTACAAAGCGCCGCCACGGGAAAAGGGAGTCCAGAGGGCCGAACGGCCCTTTGGTCGGAGAGTCCGGAGGGGCTGAAAGCCCCTCCGGCAGGGGATTCCTAAGGGGACAGAGTCCCTTTAGGCGTCCCACTCAGGGGGATTGGTGCTGTCCCGGCCGGTGTAGCATTCGGGATAGAGCCCCGCGGTGGAGTGGCGCTCGCCGCCGGCGTAGAGGTGGCTGAGGTCGCCGAATTGCATACAGCGGAAGACTACCTCGCCCTTGACGCGCTCCTCGGTGATCATGGTGGTGACGGAGGAGGGCTGGGCGCAGAAGCCCTGCCAAAGGTTCAGGGGAGAGATGCTGGTGAGGTGCGCCACCATGGCGGCCATGATGGCGAAATGGCAGAAGATCACGATGGTATCGTTCTGATTGTTCTCGCAGCGGTAAACGCCGCCATCCCGGTGGTAGCCGTGGCGGGCCAGCAGCGCGTCGAGGCCCTGGGTGGTCTCCTGCCAGATCTGCGCGGTATCGCCACCCTGCACCAGCTCGGCCTCTGTCCAGCGGTCGTAATCCCGCAGAAGGGGCTGGGCCTGCCACAGCCGGGGCCTGAAATCCCACGGGATGCGGGATTCGCCGGTCTCTTTGTCGGCGCAGCGGCCGCGGAACTCCGCCAGCCAGGGCAGGGTCTCGGCGGTACGGCCAAGCTTATGAAGCGTGTAGGCGGCGGTGTCACGGGCACGGCCAAGGGGCGAGACGTAGAAGGCGGTGACGCTTTCCAGCCTGCACAGGCGGCGGGAGAGCAGCTCGGCCTCCCAGCGACCTTTTTCGGTGAGGGAATCGATGGAATAATCCGGCTCGGCATGGCGGACAAGGATCAGCTTCATACTGCTTATTCGCTCCTTTGGTCGGCGTGATCGAACTGAGCCTGATAAAGCTCGAAATACATACCGCGTTTGTCCAGCAGCTCTTGGTGGGTACCGCTTTCCACCAGGCGGCCCTTGTCCATCACCATGATGCGGTCGGCGCCGGTGATGGTGGACAGCCTGTGCGCGATGACAAAGCAGGTGCGCCCCTGCATCAGCGAGAGCATGGCGTCCTGGATGAGCTGCTCGGTCTGGGTATCCACGTTGGAGGTGGCTTCGTCCAGGATGAGCATGGAGGAATCCATCAGCATAGCCCGGGCGATGGTCATCAGCTGCTTCTGGCCCTTGGAGATGCTGTTGCCGCTGTCGGTGACGATGGTATCGTAGCCGTTGGGCAGGGATTCGATCATATGGTGGATGTGGGCGGCCTTGGCGGCGGCGATGACCTCCTCGCGGGAGGCGGTGGGCCGGGCGTAGGCGATGTTATCGTACACGCTGCCGTCGAAGAGCCAGGTATCCTGCAGCACCATGGTGAACTGGCTGCGCAGGCTGTCGCGCCGGAGGGAGCGCACGTCGTGGCCGTCGATGAGGATCGCGCCGGAGCTCACGTCATAGAAGCGCATGAGCAGGTTGATCAGCGTGGTCTTGCCGCAGCCGGTTTCGCCCACGATGGCGATGACCTCGCCGGGACGGGCCTCGAAATCGATGTGGTGGAGCACGGTGGTATCCTCGGTGTAGCCGAAGGACACGTCACGGAAGGCCACATGGCCGGTGCAGCCGGTCAGCGCCGTGGCGTCGGGGGCGTCGGCGGGCTCGGGCTCCAGGTCCAGCAGGGTCAGCACACGCTCGGCGGCGGCCAGGGAGGACTGCAGCTCGCTGATGATGTTGGCAAACTCGTTGATGGGGCCGGAGAACTTGCGGGAGTAGAGCACAAAGCTGCTCACGCCGCCCAGGCTGATGCCGCCGGCCATGTAGACCAGCGCGCCCAGAATGCTCACGGCCGCCATGGAAAGATTATTGATAAAATTCACCGTGGGGCCGGTGACGCAGGCGGTGTGGTCGGCGTGCCAGTTGGCGTGGATGGCGCTCTCGTTGCGGTGAGCGAAGCGGCGGTTGAATTCCTCCTCCTGGTGATAGGCGGCGATGGTCTTCATACCGGAGACGGCTTCCTCGGCAAAGCCATTGAGCATACCCAGCTGCTTGGAGCGTTCACGGAACAGGGGGCGGACCACCTTGCTGCGGTAGCGGGTGAAGAGGATGGACATGGGGATGGTGAAGGCGAAGATGATCAGCAGCACCGGGGAGATGGTGCACATCATGGCAAAGCTGCCCACCACGGTGATCAGGCTGGCGAGGATCTGCGTCAGGTCGGTGGAGAGGGACGCGCCCACGGTATCCACATCGTAGGAGAGGACGGAGATCACATCACCGGTCTGATGGGTATCAAAGAAGCTGACGGGCAGGCGGGTCAGGTGATTGAACAGGTCGCCGCGCATCCGCTTGACCACGTTGCGGCTCATGCGGATCATCATGGCGGAAAGCACCCAGCTCAGCAGCGAAGAAGCCAGTGCGACGAGGATCATCCAGATCACATAGCGGAGCACCACGGGGAAATCCACCGCGCCGGGGACGATGGCGTCGATGGCCGCGCCGGAGAGCTTGGGCGAGAGCAGACCAAGCAGGTTGCCCAGCACGCTGAGCAGCGAGGCGGTGATGATGATCCAGCGCTCATGGCGCAGATACTGCCACAGGCGGCGCAGCACCTGCGAGGCCTTGGCCTTGGGGCGGGCGGTAGCGGTGGAGTGACGGCCACGGTTGTTCATCATACGGCGTCTCCTCCCAGCTGCAGCAGGCACAGCTGCCTGTAGGTTGGGCAGTTGGCGAGAAGCTCCTCGTGCCTGCCCTGACCGATGATGCGCCCTTTGTCCATCACCAGGATCTGGTCGGCGGCCATCACGGCGGAAACACGCTGTGCCACCAGGATGGTAGTGGCCTCGCCGTGGCGGTCGCGCAGGGCGTGGCGCAATTCACGGTCGGTGCGGAAATCCAGGGCGGAGGAGCAGTCGTCCAGCAGGAGCAGGCGGGGATCAGCCGCCAGGGAACGGGCGATCAGCACGCGCTGCTGCTGGCCTCCGGAAAGGTTGCGGCCCTTCACGTTCAGCTGGAAGTCCAGACCGCCCTCTTTTTGGTGGATGAACCCAGCCTGAGCGCACTCCACGGCGGAGAGCATCACATCTTCACTCACTTCACGGCCGAAGCGGATGTTCTCGCGGATGGAATCCGCCATGAGGAAATCATTCTGGAAGACCACGCCCACACGGCAGTACAGCTCCTCCGCCGTGAGGGAGGAAAGCGGACGGCCGTCCAGCAGGATGTCGCCTTTATCCGGGTCGTACTGGCGCAGGAGCAGCTTGAGCAGGGTGCTCTTGCCGCTGCCTGTGGGGCCGATGATGCCCAGCGTTTCGCCATGGCGCAGGGAGAAGGTGATGTTCTGCACATTGTCGGTGGTCTTGTTGTAGGAGAAGCGGACGCCGCGGAATTCCACGTGGTTGCCGGAGGGCTGAGCCGGAGTATCGCGCCGGGGGAGATCCTCCGGCATGGCCAGGATATCCGCGATGCGGTTGGCGCTGGCGCTGCCCTTGGAGTACATGACGAACAGGCGGGAGATCATCAGCAGGGAATTGAGAATGATGGTAAAATAGCTCAGAAATGCGATGATGGTACCCGGCTGCGCCGCGCCGGTGTGGACGCGCCACGCACCCACCAGCACCACCACGGCCAGGCCGGTGTTCAGCACGAAGTTGACGATGGGGCTCACGGCGGCCATGGTCAGGTCAGCGGTGCGCTGGCGCTGGGCCAGGTCCTCATTCACATCGGCGAAGGCGTTTTGTTCCCACTCCGTGCGGGAAAGGGCGCGGATCACGCGGGCGCCGGCCATGTTTTCCTGGATCTTGCGTACCATGCTGTCCTGGCCCTGCTGCACGCGGGTGAACAGCGGTACGCCCTTTTTGCTGGAGATGATGATGGTGATGGCCAGCAGCGGCAGGGTGCAGATCAGCACCAGCGTCAGCATGGGCTCCAGGGAGAGGGAGACCATGATGCCGCCCAAAAGCAAAATGGGCGCGCGAACGCCCAGCCGTTGCATACGGTCCACCATGTTATGCACATTGTACGTATCGCTGGTGATGCGGGAGACGAGAGAGGCGTCGGTCACTTCATCGCGCTGGGCGGCGGAAAGGTCGGTGATCTTGCGGAAAAGATCACGACGCAGGTTCAGGGTGAAGCGACGGGAGATATTGGTGGACATGCGGTTGGCGCATATATTGCCCAGCCAGGCCAGCGCAGCGCACAGGAGCATCAGCGCGCCGGTGAGCCACACGCCCCGCATATTGCCTGCGGGAGCGTATTCATCCAGAATGATGGAGAGCATACTGGGCAGAAAAAGCTCTACCACCGTACCGCCCAGCTTCACCATCAGCTGCAGCCCCATGCGGGAAAAATAGGGCCTCAGGTAGCGTCCGATGGTTCGCAAGGGCAGCAGCCTCCTTTCACGTAAGCCTCGGCCCGGTCGGCCACGCGGCGCATCATGCACAGGAGCTGAGCCTTTTCCTCAGGCGTGAAATCGGCGGTGAGATAATCGCTCCAGCCGAAAAGCACCTCAAAAAGGTGGCTCTGCAGATCATAGGCCTTCTGGGTAGGATAGACCAGCAGGATGCGCCGGTCATCCGGCGAGGGCTCACGGCGGATGTAACCCTTTTTTTCCAGATTGGCCAGCTGCCGGGCGACGCTGCTCTTGTTCACGTTGAGATGCCGGGCCAGCTCCTCCTGCGAGATGCCGGGCATACGGTACAAAGCTACCAGATAGGGCGTCTGGCAGCCCGCCAGGCCGGTATCGGCCAGTTCCTTTTCGCGGTAGAGCATGGCACAGCGGTAGGTAACGCTGATCTGTCGCATGAATGCGTGCATAGGATCATCCCTTGTCTGTATCTGATTCGTTGCATAAGCAACCTACATTATAAAATAAAAATCCGCAGGCTGTCAACCTGCGGAAATAGAGATATATCAAGCGTCAAACAAGCTCATTTGCCGCGGCTGGAGCCGTAGCATGCCGGCGTTGACGTCACGGAAGCGCCAGGCAAGCCCCAGGCGGGCGCATTCGGCCGTGAAGGCCTCGTACAGGCGCTGGGCGTGGGGCGAGCCGCACTCGTAGGCGTTGCCGAAAACCTTCAAGTATCCGGCACGGACGCCGGGGAACTCCCTCTCCAGGGCGTCGAAGTAGTATTCCCGGTTGCCGGAGCGCAGCGTCATGCCGAAGAAGCACACCACAAACCTCGCGCCTGCCGCTGCTGCCTGCCGTACCACGCTCAGGATGTTTTCCTCCGTATCGGTGATGAAGGGCAGCACCGGATTCAGCCATACGCCGGCATATACGCCGGCGTCGGCCAATTGGCGCAGGGCGGCGAAGCGCTCGGAGAAAGGGGAGACGTTGGGCTCGATCTGGCGGCACAGCGCATCGTCGCCGCAGGTGATGGTGAGCCGGGCGCAAACGGGAGCGCGGCGGGCGATATCGGCAAGCAGACCGGCGTCACGGGCGCAGAGGGCGGACTTGGTGGTGAAGGCGGCGCCGAAGCCGTGCCGGCGGATCAGCTCAAGGGCTCCGCGGGTGAGGCAAAGCTGCTCCTCCAGCGGATTATAGGGATCGCTCATGGCCCCCATGGTGATCACTCCGGGCTTGCGCCTGGAGCGCAGCTCATCTTCCAGCAGGGGCAGGGCGTTCGCCTTGGGACGGATGGTGTCGAACCGGTCGAGGCGATAGCACAGGGAGCGGGAATCACAGTAGATGCAGCCGTGGCTGCAGCCCCGGTAAAGGTTCATGTTCCAGTCGGCATAGAAGAAATCCTCCGTGTCGGCGTGGACCGGCGTGAGCAGCTGTTGGGCCTGCGCGTATTCCATAGGTTTCACCTCCCTGTATGCTATTTTATTGGATGACGCATAGTATGTCAAGATAAATGCGAAAATTTGTTCGCGTATATTTGTGATCCTGTGCTTGCTAAATATACGGTTCATGGAGTATAATACATGTGAATCCTTACAGGAAAGAGTGAAATCCATGCAGATTCCGCATATCAGGGATTATCAGGGCAAACGCATCCACATGATCGGCATCGGCGGCTCCAGTATGTCCGGTCTGGCGGCGATGCTGATCGAAAAGGGTTATCAGGTCTCCGGCTCCGACCGCACGGAGGGATATCTCATCGGTGACGTGCGTGCCAAGGGCGCGCAGGTGTTCATTGGTCACAGCCCGGAGAACGTACACGGAGCCGACCTGGTGGTGTATACCGGCGCCGCAGCGGCGGACAATCCCGAACGGATGGAGGCGGAGCGGCTGGGCATCCCCAGTATGGAACGCTCCTACCTGCTGGGCCAGCTGATGGAGGGCTTCCCCCAGGCGGTAGGCATCTGCGGCGCTCACGGCAAGACGACGGTGACCTCCATGCTTTCGCAGATGCTGGTGGAGTGCGGCCTTGACCCCAGTGTGCACATCGGCGGCAAGCTGGACGCCATCGGTGGCAGCACCCGCATCGGCAAGGGCGAGGCATTTCTGGCGGAGGCCTGCGAATTCCGCCGCAGCTTCCTGCAGATGTGCCCCACCATGGCCGTTGTGCTGAACATCGACGCCGATCACCTGGATTGCTACAAGGATATCGAAGAGATCGAGGAGACCTTCGGCCGGTTCATGCGGCTCGTTCCCAGCGAGGGGATGGTCATCGGCAAGGGTACGGACGAGCGCATCATGCGCCAGATGGCCAAGCTGGACTGCGCCGTGGAGACCTTCGGCATGGGCATGGATTGCGACTGGCATCCCGTCAACATGGCGGAGGACGACCGCGGCTACGCCTCCTATGACCTGTGCCACAAGGGGCAGATCCTGGGTCGCGTGACCATGGCTGTGCCGGGAGATTTCAATGTGGAGAACGGTCTTGCGGCGCTGGCGGCGGCCCATGCGCTGGGCGCCGATATGCAGCGTGCCTGCGAGAGTCTTTCCCGGTTCCAGGGCGCGCACCGCCGCTTTGAGATGACCGATAACATCGATGGTGTGGAGGTGTTCCACGATTATGGCCACAACCCCACCGAAATGCGCAATGCCGTTGCTGTGGCACGCAAGCGCTGCAAGGGCCGCCTGTTCGCGGTGATGCAGCCCCACACCTTCAGCCGCGTGAAGAGCCTCTTCAACGAATACCTCACCTGCACGGAGCTGGCGGACGTGACCGTGGTCACCGACATCTGCGCCGCACGCGAGGTGGATCCGGGGGATATCAACTCCGGTATGCTGGTGGAGGGCATGAAGGCCCATGGCGTAAACGCCGTGTGGACGCCCACCTTTGACGATACGGAGGCGTATCTTCGCGCGCACTGGCAGCCGGGAGATCTGGCTATCACCATGGGCTGCGGCGACATCAACCTGCTGAACGACCAGATCCACCGGCATGAGTTGGAAAAGAAAGCATAAAAAATGGCACCGGCCTGATAATTCAGGCCGGTGCTTTTGTGTGCGGATCAAACCTTGATGGTGTGCCATTTTTCGCTGCGGTAGCGCAGGAGCATCAGTGTGACACGGACGCTGATGTCTACCAGCGTGGCGCTCCAGGCGGCCACCAGGGCGATGTCGCTGCGGTGCAGGACCGACTGGCAGATGTATACGCCCAGCAGGGCCAGCACAGGGCGGATGCAGGTGACGGTGATCAGCATGGTGCGGGCGGTGTACTTCACGTCGCCGGCGCCCCGGAGCGCGCCAGCGGTGACCACCGAGACCATCTGCACAGGCTGGATCAGGCCCAGCACCACCATGGCCATCACAGCCATGGAACGCACAGCGCCTGTTTCGTCGCCACTGATAAACATGCCGACCAGCGGATCGCGCAGCAGGATGCAGATCGCTGCCAGACCAAGACCGATGGCCAGCGAAAAGCGCTGCGCCAGTGTGCCGTAAACATGGGCAAGATCGCGGCGTTTCTGCCCCAGCATCTGTCCTACCAGCGAGGTACCCGCGATGCCCAGACCATCCGCGAAGGAGAAGGAGAGATTCAGGAACTGGCAGCAGATCTGGTGGGCGGCAAAGGCGTCGGTGCCCAGATCCGCCACGATACGGGCGTAGGCAAAGAAGCCGATGCGCATGGCCAGCTGCTCCACCATGGCGGAGGAGCCCACCTGCAGGAGCGATTTGGCGCTGGGGATATCGGGCTTCCAGTTGTCGTGCCGGCTCAGGGAGAGGAAATCGCCGTGGTTGTGGAACATGGCCCGCAGGCTCAGGCAGAAGCCCACAAACATACCGATGGCGGTGGCGATAGCCGCGCCCCGCACGCCCATCTGGGGAAAGGGGCCGATACCGTTGATAAGCAGATAGTTGAAGATAACGTTGACTACATTGGAGGCGATGTTGACCTGCATGGTCAGCTTGGTGTTGCCCACGCCTCGCTGGGCGGCGCACAGGCCCATCGAAAGCGCCTGGAAGGGCAGCGCCCAGCCCAGAATGAGGAAGTATTCGGTGGAGGTGTCCAGCGTGCGGCCTTCCTCGGCGCCGGCAAAGCGCATCAGCTGACGGCTGAGGGGCATCAGCACGGCCATCAGCAGGGCCGAGAGGATGACGATCATCATCAGGGAGGTGCGCATGGTGGCGTTGGCCTCGACACGACGGTTCTCGCCCTTGCGCCGGGCGATAACGGCTGTGATGCCCGTGTTCAGCGCGAAGAACAGGCTCAGCATGATCATGCGGGGTTGGCCCACCAGGCCCACAGCCGCCACGGCGTCGGTGCCGATGGAGCTGACCATCACCGTGTCGATCATGCTGATGAGGGAGATCAGTACCATCTCGCATACAGAGGGAACGGCGATGCGGATGTACTCCCTGTACATATCGCCCGAGGGCGGGAGCAGATCGGGTGAGGACTGCAGCGAACGGGGAAGCATGCGGCGGGTGTCAAAATAGTGCAGGAGATAATTGAACATAAGCGTTTTCCTCTTTTTGTATGTGGCGGATGATCAAACATGGTTCAGTATAGCACAAAAGGCGGCGGTTGTCATCCGTTTCGGTAGCGGTTATGGGGGAAAACTTGCCGGCATATGCTCTGCCGGGAGGGGAACGCATGGACAGACGTGTGGGAAGAGCAACGGCGGAGCTGTGCGGGGCGGTGATCGGCGCCGGATTCGCCTCCGGCCGGGAGATCGCCGCGTTTTTTGCGGAATATGGCCGATGGGGCTGGCTGGGCGTGATCGTAGCCGGAGCGGTGATCGGGGCCATGTGCCTGAGCCTGATGCGGAGCAGGGGCGAGGCTGGAATGCCCGGAGCCTGGAAAGGCCGGTGGCAGGAATGGCTGTGGCGGGGGATGTTCACATCTCTGATGGCCGCCACCGGAGGCGCTATGCTGGCCGGCGGCGGCGAGATCGCCGCGCTGCTGTTGCCGGTGCGTTTTGCCAGGGCAATGGGCATGGGCATGACGCTGGCGGCGGCATGGGTGATGTCAGAAGGCGAGGGACGGCTGCTCCCGGTGGTGAGCCGGGGATTGCTCCTGTGCCTGGTGGGCGTGGCGCTGGCGGGGTTGTTCATGCCGGCGAGGACGGCGGCGTGCATGGGGCAGTCCGGTGGGCCGGAGGGTATACTGATGGGCTTGTGCTACGGCGGCTTCAATGTGGCGCTGGCGGCGCCGGTGATGGCGCACTGGGGCGGACGGCTGACGGAGGGGGAGCGGCGGCGCTGCGCGGTGGGAGTCGTGGCGGTACTCACGGCGCTGCTGGCCTGCGGCCATGCGGTGCTGCTCAGGCATACGGCGCTGATGGATGAGCAGCTGCCTTTCGTGATGCTGCTGGCGCCTTGTGGGCGCTGGGGATACGCTCTGGCCGGGACTGCGCTGTATCTTGCCGCGCTCACCACGCTCACCGCATGCCTGCGCGGGCTGAGGACCATGGTGAACAGAGGCTTCCCGTTGGCTGTTGTGGCTGTGGCGGCGCTCTCGCTGAGCGGCCTGGATGAACTGGTCGATGTGGTGTATCCTGTCCTGGGCGGCGGATGTTTTCTGCTGCTGATGGCCGCCCGGCGCCAAAATAGAACAAAAATGTGATTTCCACGCTTCGCTCTTTCCTTTTTGGGGCAGAGTATGGTATAATAGCTAATCATCCTGTATGAAAAGAAGGCGAATGGCATGAATGTGCGGCATCAGCAGCGCACGGTGGACCTGGAGGTACTGCGCAGGAACGTGCGGCTTCTGGGGCAAAGCCTGCCCGAGGGCACACGGCTGATGGCCGTCGTGAAGGCCGACGCCTATGGTCACGGAATGATCCAGGTGGCCCGTGAGGCGCTGGCTGCCGGCGCGTCCCAACTTGCGGTGGCGCTGGTGGAGGAAGGCGCCGCTCTGCGTCAGGCCGGGGTGGAGGCTCCTGTGCTGGTGCTGGGCGCCACTTCCTTTGAGGAGGCGCTGCTGGGCGTGAAGCATGGCCTCACGCTGACCCTGTGCAGCGCCGCCATGGTGCGCGAGGTGGAAAAAGCCGCCTGCGCCGCAGGCGGTGAAGCCCAGGTCCACCTGAAGCTGGATACGGGAATGAGCCGCATCGGAGCGCGGACGGAGGAAGACGTCCGTGACGTGCTGGCGGCGCTGGCGGAGTGTCCTCGTGTGAGGCTGACCGGCGTGTTCACACATTTTGCCCACGCCGATGGCGACGATATGACCTTTACCCGCCGGCAGCTGGAACGCTTCCGCCGGCTGAGCGCACTGCTGCCGGAGAACGTGCTGCGGCACTGTGCCAATTCGGCGGCGATCCATCGCCTGCCCGAGGCCGCCATGGACATGGTGCGGGCGGGGATCTCCATGTACGGCTATCCGCCCGTGGAGACGGATATGCCCCTTGAGCCTTTTATGGACTGGCGCACCCGGGTGACCTATGTCAAGGAGATCACGCCCGGCGATACGGTGAGCTATGGCCGTACCTTCACGGCAGACAAGCCCATGCGGGTGGCTACCATGGCCTGCGGCTACGGCGATGGCTACCACCGCGCCGCATCGGGCAAGGCGGAGGTCATCATCCGTGGTAAGCGGGTGAAGGTGCTGGGCCGCATCTGCATGGATCAGATGATGGCGGATGTTACCGAAGTTCCCGGGGTCGCGCCCGGTGATGTGGTAACGCTCATGGGCCGGGACGGCAATGAGCGTATCACGGCGGAGGACATCGCGGCCTGGGCGGGGACCATCAGCTATGAAGTGCTGCTGGCCGCCACGGGGCGCGTGCCCAGGGAGTGGATCCATGCCTGTGAATGACAAGAAGAGCATCCGCAAAGCTGTTAGGCAGGCCTTTCCGGGCCGGGAGGAACGCGACAGGCAGAGCGCTGCGCTGTGCGCTCAGGTGCTGGCCTGGGAGCGGTACCGTCAGGCAAGGGTGATCGGCGGCTATATGCCCATGGCGCATGAGGCAGACGTGACGCCCATCCTGCTGGACGCGCTGGCCGCGGGAAAGAAGCTGGTGCTGCCCCGCTGCGGAAGACCACCGGAGATGTCCTTCCACCGGGTGAGTGACCTGGCCGAACTGACCTGCGGGGCGTACGGCCTGCTGGAGCCTCCGCGGGAAGCGGAGAATGTTCCTCCTGAGGAGATCGATCTTCTTATCACGCCCCTGGAGGCCATTGACCGCCGGGGAATGCGGCTGGGCAAAGGCGGCGGATACTATGACTGTCTGCTGGCGGAGCGGAGCATATTTACCCTCGGCATGGCGCTGGATCACCAATGGGCACAGACGCTGCCTGCGGAGAGCTGGGATCGACCGCTGCGGGCCGCCGCGGGGACAGACGGGATCATCCTGTTCTGATAGAATGTATAGATAAAAGATACCCTTGAAAGGATCGTGTGACTGATGCAACAGAAGAAAAAGCAAAAGACGATCGCCCCGGTGAAGAAGCCCTTTATGCGCGGCAGCGCGGTGGATGGCACCACGGCAAAGGAAGCGGTGAAGTTCTTTTTCGCGCTCCTGCTGATGCTGGTGGCCAACCTGCTGCTTGGCAGCGCGTCCATGTGGGATGCCGCCTGGCTCAATATCGCGTTCAACCTGGCGCTGCTGCTGGTGATCTATTCGGTGTTTTACCAGAATGGCAGCGTCAAGGGCGCCGTGGCGGTGAATCAGGGCGAGATCATGCTCCAGCGGGAGGAAGCAGGCCACAACGTGGATCCCAAGGACAGGGCGACCTGCTACCATCCGCTGAAGGGCCTGTTCATCGGCCTGCTGGGCACGCTGCCGCTGCTGATCTGCGCGGTGGTTCTTGGGTTTATGGCGCAGCTGCAGTATACGGGCCTGGGCAACCTGCCCTCGTGGATCGCCTCGCTGCAGCGTCAGCCTGAGATGGGCGCGGCTCTGGCCATTTATGATGATGCCGCCGCCCTGAACACCGAGGACGTGCTGCGGATGATCGTCCGTATGTACATCATGCCCTGGGTGAACATCGTTGACACCGGCAACCGAGTGGGTCTGCTGTGGCTGGAGCGCCTGAGCGTGCTGGTGATGGCACTGCCCGCTGTCAGCTACGGGCTGGGCTATACGAGGGGCGTGGGTATCCGTACCCGTGTGCATACGGACATCGCCATGGGCAAGCGCAAGCGTGCCCGGAAGGAACGCAAGCAGCAGCGGGCCCGCGTATCCAAGGGCCCCGAGCAGCTGAACTGAGGAGGCGCTCATGCGGATCATCGCGGGCACGGCCCGGGGCAGGTCCATCGAGGCGCCCAAGGGTCTGGATACCCGGCCCACCCTGGACCGGGTGAGGGAGAACCTGTTCAATATCCTGCAGCGCAAAACCTGGGACGCCAGGGTGCTGGATCTGTTTGCGGGTACGGGCGCCCTCTCGCTGGAGGCGCTCAGCCGCGGCGCGGCTGAGGCCGTGCTGGTGGATTGCCACCGTGCGGCCCATGCCTGCCAAAGGCAGAATGCGGAAAAGCTTGGCTTTGCCGGGCAGACGCGGATCCTGCTGATGGACTGGCAGCAGGCGGTGTGTCAGCTGGCGGCGGGGGAGAAATTCGACCTGGTGTTTCTGGACCCTCCTTATGCCATGCGTGACCTTACAGGCGTAATGGCCTCGCTCAAGCCCCTCCTGGCTGAGGAGGCGGTCATCATCGTGGAGCACGAGGCGAAGGTCATGCCTGCCACCGCTGACGGGTATGAAATGTATGACAGCCGCAAGTATGGCTATGTGGGCGTGAGCTTCTTCCGCAGGGCGGAGGCATAACCCACCCCGAGAAAGGCATGATAAATATGGAAAGAACCTGCATTTTTTCCGGCAGCTTTGACCCGGTGACGGCAGGCCATGTGGATATCATTCGCCGCGCCAGCGCCCTGTTTGACAGGGTGATCGTGGCGGTGCTGCACAATCCGGCCAAGACAGGCTGCTTCAGTGTGGAGGAACGCCTGGACATGATCCGTCGCGCCTGCGCCGGCTTGCCCCAGGTGGAGGCCCGGGCGTTTGCCGGTATGTTGGTGGACGCCGTGGAGGCCACCGGCGCCGTGGCTGTGGTTCGGGGGCTCCGCAGCGTTGCGGATTACGAGTCCGAGCGAGCCATGGCGCAGTTCAACAGCGAATTGCGGCCCGGTACGGAAACGGTATTCCTCATGACCAGGCCGGAGCAGGCGCATATCTCCTCCTCCACGGTGAAGGAGCTTGCAAGCCTTGGGGCTGATTTCAGCGCCTATGTGCCGCAATGCAATGTGGAGACCATCAGGAGCAGATTCAATCAATAATCGACCATAAGGGAGGAAATGAATATGGCTATCAATGGCAGCAGTGTGGAGCAATGCCTGGCGATCATCCGCGAATTGAGCGATACGGTGGATTCCGCCCGGAAGACGCTGATCAATTCCGATGCCTGTGTCGTCAGCCGCAGCCTGATGCAGGACCGTCTGGCTCAGCTGGAGAACTTCCTGCCGGAAGCGTTGCTTCAGGCCGAAGGCATCATCCGTGAGGACGCCGCCCTGCGCGCTCAGACCGCCCAGGATTGCAGCGAGGCCCTGACCGGCGCCCAGAACCGCGCCAAGCAGATGATCGCAGAGGCGCAGGATCAGGTCTCTCAGGCCCAGGCGGAAGTGCGCAAGGCCGGCGAGAACGCGCAACGCATCGTTCAGGAGGCGCAGCAGCGCGCCCAGGATGACGCCAACCGCCTGATCCAGCAGGCCAATCAGGAGGCCGCCGCCATCCGCGCCAAGGCCGAGCAGGACCGGGATGAAATGGTCTCCCACGAGAATGTGTACCGTGTGGCCACCGTGGAAGCCGAGGAGCTGCGCGAGAGCACCCGCAAGGAGCTGATGCAGATCCGGCAGAGTACCTTTGATTATCTCGACAACGTGATGGGCGAGGTGGATCGCTGCCTGAACAGCCTTTCCAATGATATCCGCATGGAGCGGGGCGAACTGAACAACCATCGCTGATGTTTGTAACAAATTGAACTTTATGCGAAATATTCATCGATCGTTCATACTGCCTTCACATAAGTAAGATAAATTGATCATGCGCTCAGGAAGGACGCCACCACCTGACTGAGCGCGATCTCCTTTTTCCCTGACATTCACCAATGAATGTCAACCTCCCTATCCTCCATACAAGCAAAGGCCGCCGGTGTTCGCGCTCCGGCGGCCTTTGTGATGCCATGGATTCCCGCGGATGATTTGCGCCGTGCAGGAAATAGTACGCTTGAACGATGATGCGGGAGTGAAGTGCATGAAAAAGACGATGGCATCGCTGCTGATGCTGGGCATGACCGCCTGTGCGGTATGCGCCATGCTGGGCATGGAGGCGCGGAGCATGATGCCCGCTGCCAAAGTGGAAACCTGCAGGGTGGAGCTGGGCAGCGTGGAGCAGCTGCTGGCGGCGACGGGCGTGCTGCGCTATGAGATGGAACACGTGGCCATCGCCCCGGCAACGGGCGTGGTGGCGCAGGTCTATGTGCGCCAGGGCGATCCGGTGAGGACGGGCCAGCCGCTTTTCCGGCTGAACGGCGAGGCGCAGGCCGTGGCGGTCACGGCGGCGCTGGCGGGGCGATCCGGCCTTCCGGAGGTTGTGCCGGCGGAACTTGCCTCCGCGCAGCTGCTGGAGGCGGCCGCGCAGCTGGAATGCCTTACTGTGCGCGCCCCGGCGGACGGCCTGGTGCAGCAGGTGAATGTGACGGCGCACGGCGGAGTAATGGCGGGCACGGCGGCGGTGGCGCTGAGCGGGGAAAAGCAGTCTGTTCAATGCAGTGTGGTGCTGCGGGACGCCGAAAAGCTGCGGGAGGGCATGAAAGCCAGGATCATCAAGGATGGCGAGGTGCTGACCGAGGCATGGATCGACCGTATCGGCCCGGTAGAGATCTCGGGCACGACGGGGCAGACGGTATGTCAGGTGTGTTTGACTCCGCAGCAGGAGATAAGACTGCCGCTGGGCGCTACGCTGGATGTGGAGATCATCAGCTTCGGCCAGGAGAATGTAACGGTGCTGCCGGTGCAGGCGGTGACGAACAATGGTACCGTGTGGTGGGTGGCGGACGGGAGAAGCTATGAGATCGCGGCGGGGGTAGTCATGGCGGACGAGGTCTGCTGCTGGGTGAACCTGCCGGAGGGCGCCGAGGTGATCTGCGGCGGCGAAACGCCGGAGCAGGGCCGGCGGGTAAAGGAGATGAGCCGGTGAAGCTGCGTGACGCTGCGGGAATGTCGGCCTCCAATCTGCGCAAAAATCCTGTGCGCACACTGCTGACGATCCTGGGACTGGGCGTGGGGATCGCCGCTGTGCTGACGGTCCTGACGCTGGGCAGCGCGGGAGAGGAGCAGGTGGAGTTCCAGATCGCACGGCTGGGCGTGGACAAGGTGTGGGTCACGCCGTTGGAAGAGAACGAGCTGGAGGAGGGCGCGGGGAAAACCATCACGGCTTCCATCGGAGCTCCGGCCTGCGCGGGCGCGTATACGATGTCGGCGGTACGGCTGGCGGATCATGCCGCGCTGGCCCAGGTGAACGGCTACGACGCAGGCATGGAGGCCGTGCATTCGCCGCAGCTGACGGAGGGACGTTTGTTCTCCGCGGGGGAGTACGCGGGGAGTCCGGTTGCGCTGGTGGACGAAGCGCTGGCGGAGGAGCTGGGCGGCAATGTGCTGGGGATGCGCATCGATGTGGGCAGCAGGAAGGTCAGGATCGTTGGGATCGTCAGTGGGGTGAATGTACAGGCCGCCTCGGCGACGCAGGGGGTGGTGATCGTGCCGCTGCGGACATTTCTGGATACGTACGCCTCTGCCGGCGTCAGCGAAGTCACGGTGAGCGTTCCCCGTGACCGGCAGGCGAATGAGGTGGGCAGCGAAGCCGTGGCTGCTCTTGGCGAAGGGTTTCAGGCCAGCTCCCTGCAGGAGGAGATCGACGCGGCACGCTCGGTGGTGCGGATCTTTGTGATGGTGCTGGGCTGTGTGGCGGCGGTATGCATGGTGACGGGCGGCATTGGCGTGATGAATATCCTGCTGGTCAGCGTTCGTGAGCGCCGCCGTGAGATCGGGCTGATCAAGGCCATCGGAGGCACAGCCAGGCAAGTGGGAACGCTTTTCCTGCTGGAGGCGGTTTGCTATGCGCTGCTGGGCGGCCTGCTGGGCGTTGTGATGGGCATGGCGATGATCAGACTCTTCGGGCTGCTGATCGGACTGGAGGCGAGGATGACGCTTGGCCTGGCTGTTCCGGCGGTGCTGACCGCCGGCGGACTGGGCGTTGTATTCGGCGTTGCCCCTGCGCTGCGGGCCGCAGGGATGCTTCCTGTGGACGCCCTGAAAACGGAATGAAAGCAATGTCATAATCGGTCGAAGGGCAGCCGTATCTAACATTGTGAACAAAGAAATCCCAAAAGACTTGTCAATTTGGCCAATTCACTTTTTGGGCGAAAATAGATATAATAATTGCAGCCGAAGGGCGTGGGCGCATTCTGTGCGTCCCGTCTGACATTCAGAGGAGGAATATTAGTTATGGCAAGCGTATCTCTGCAGCACATTTACAAGGTTTATCAGGGCGGCGTTACGGCCGTTAGCGACTTCTGCCTGGACATCGAAGACAAGGAGTTCATCGTTCTGGTTGGTCCTTCCGGTTGCGGTAAGTCCACCACCCTGCGCATGGTTGCCGGCCTGGAAGAAATCTCCGACGGCGAGCTGTACATCGGCGACAAGCTGGTGAACGACGTCGCTCCCAAGGATCGCGACATCGCCATGGT